>UQWD01000003.1 GCA_900544555.1 uncultured Eubacteriales bacterium | reverse complement strand
AGAGCCGCCGGCTGTGCCGGCGGCTCTTTAGCAAACTTTTAACAACCATTTATTTCACCAATTAAAACTGGTTATTGCGGTTGTTGTTGTTGCGGTTCTGCTGGTTGTTACGATTGTTGTTGTTATTCTGGTTATTCTGGTTGTTCTGATTGTTCTGGTTATTCCGGTTATTGTTGTTGTTCTGGTTATTCCGGTTCTGGTTATTGTTGTTCTGGTTATTATTTACCGGGTTATAAACATCGTAATGCATCAAAACGTCCTCCTTTCTTTTGATCTTGCTCTTATTATTTGTTCGTTAATACACAAATATTCAATGCCGATTTTACCAGTATAAAGCGGCGGTATATGCAAAAACTGATATTATGTTGTGGATAAAAAATGGAACCATACTGACAATGGATGGGAAAAAATTTAATAAAGGCAACCTAATAGCGGATGACCGTGGCAAAATCTCCTATATCGGCGAAGAGATGAATCAAAAATTGCCATACCATACCGTGGTTGTAGACTGTGAAGGATTAACAGTTATACCCGGCCTTATTGAAGCGCATTGCCATGTAGGTATAAGCGAGGAGAAAAAAGGTATGGAGGGTAACGACTGCAATGAGTCTACGAACCCAATAACTCCGCAAATGCGTGCCATCGACGCTGTAAATCCAATGGACAGCGCCTTTCATAACGCGATCGCAGCCGGGATTACTTCCGTCATGGTAGGGCCGGGTAGCTCAAATGTTGTCGGAGGCCAATTCCTGTTTATGAAAACGTATGGTCGCTGCATCGATAATATGGCGGTCCTTTCACCCGCCGCATTAAAGGTGGCGTTTGGCGAAAACCCAAAAACCAGCTACGGCGATAACGGTAATACGCCGTCCACGCGAATGGGTATAGCAGCCATGCTTCGAGAAAACCTGGTTAAGGCAACTCAATACATGCAGAACAAACAGGCCGCTTTAGATAATGGGGATGCGTTTGAAGAGGATTTTATGATGGAATGTTATCTACCCGTTTTAAACGGCGATATACCGCTTAAAGCGCATGTTCACAGGGCGGATGATATTTTAACCGCTATACGCATCGCCAACGAGTTTAACTTAAAAATGACGCTGGACCATTGTACCGAAGGGCATCTGATACCAAATGAAATTGCGCAATCAGGTTTTCCGGCGATCATAGGGCCAAGCCTTGCTTCACGAAATAAAATCGAGGTGCAAAACTTGGATTTTAAAACGGCGGGCGTTTTAAACGAATACGGGGTTAAAATCGCAATTACGACGGATCATCCGGTTTCTCGAATACAATATCTGCCGCTTTGCGCAGCGCTGGCCGCGAAGGAGGGGCTGCCGAAGGATGAGGCGCTTAAGGCAATAACCATTAACGCCGCTCAAATCTGTAACGTCGCAGACCGGGTCGGTTCGCTGGAAGTGGGAAAGGACGCGGATATCGCTATTTTCGACGGAAACCCACTCGATGTATTCTCAAAAATCATGTATACCATAATCAATGGAAAGATCGTATTCCAAAAGAATGAGCATTGATCCATTTTTTCTCTTGCAAAACCTTCCGACCCATGCTAGAATTGTACTGTTTGAGTAGTCGGTAAGGAGGTGTTAAGGATGGGTAAATTCTGCGAGGTATGCAAAAAGGGCATGATGTCTGGGAATAAGGTAAGCCACTCCAACAGGAAAACCAGGCGCGTTTGGGCCCCCAACGTACAACGCGTAACGGTAGTTGTAAACGGTACGCCCAGTAAGATGGATGTTTGCACCCGCTGCCTTCGTTCCGGCAAGGTACAGCGCGGTAACTAATTAGACTTATGCGTATATATAATGTGGATATTACTTCGCGTTTGTGAGAGTTAAAGGTGATACTATGGTATCGCCTTTTATGTTATCTGGTGAATGATAGGGCTATTCAAATATTCATGTGATTTATCGATAGGAGCGCAAATGCTGTACGCTCGGCAAAATAGCCCAGGAGCAAACGTTAATACATCCATCATAAATTAGCATTGCGCGCTATGTAATATGTTCATTTCTGCGGATTCTGTTATATAGCGGAACATCTTGCTAATATACATTAGCGATACTTTTGTGCACTTTATTTTTAACGGAAATATATACATACCAAACGAAATAGTTTTCATGCTTTTTTTTATTCGACCGACGATTCTCAAGCCATGAATATACCAATCTATTTTGAGCCGGGCGGAACGCGCAAGCCGAGTAAATTTTAAGTCGCTAATTTAATTCATATTCATCAGTCATACCAGCTTTAATCTGCGTAATCCGCTGCTCGCCAATACGCTTTTACGCAAGAGCTTTTTTTGCAGGCATAACTAAATGAATAGCCGATGCGTTAGAGCGTAAGTTCATATAATTCAACGAAAGTTATGGCATACATACGCGCCCCATTACTGGCTTAACGCTAGCGGCGTATTATTTGGCGGTTATTAGAAAAATGCCGATTACCACAAGCGTTCCGCTTGAGCAAACGCAAAACAGCCATCTGGGCCCGAACAAAAAAAGTATCAGCACAGCCAGCGCCAAGCAACCGCACCCAAGCATAGGCCTTCTTCTTCTTACTCTTGAACGCACCCTTGTGCTGCGCAGATTGCAGTCCCCATTCATGCATTTTACCTCCCCGGTTCCCCTGCCGCTTGCAGGCTAACTCCTGCTTTATCATACGTATGAACGCGCTTATCGGTTCACACGTAAATGTACTGGAGAATAAGTTAGAGTATAAAGTCCGGGAGGCAAAAAATGAGCGCAGCAATTGTCGAGGTAGAAAACGTATGCCTAACCTACCATGAGCCCCATGCTGAAACGACCGCAATTAAGCATTTGAGCTTTTCGGTAAAACAGGGGGAGTTTGTATCCATTGTCGGCCCCTCGGGCTGCGGCAAAACCAGCGTGCTCTCCCTTCTTACCGGCATAATAAATCCGTCCTCAGGCCAAATCCGTATATTGGGCAAGCCCGCAAGCCAGGCAGGTTCCCGTATAGGGTATATGTTGCAGCGGGACCATCTGCTGGATTGGCGTACGATTGAGGGTAATATCCTGCTTGGCCTTGAGGTCAAGCGTATGCTCAACTCCGATACAAGGGACTATGCTCTGGGATTACTCAATACGTATGGGTTGATGGAGTTTCGCACTCATTACCCCAGCCAGCTTTCCGGGGGGATGCGTCAGAAAGTCGCGTTAATACGTACGCTGTCGTTCTCCCCCGAGCTTCTTCTGCTCGACGAGCCTTTTTCAGCGCTGGATTATCAAACTAGGCTCACCATCGCCGACGAGGTATATGAGATCATTCGCAGGGAACGTAAAACGGCCGTGCTTGTAACGCACGATATTTCTGAGGCAATCGCGATGAGCGACCGCGTTCTCGTATTCACACAGCGCCCAGCCTCACTCAAAAGCGAATATGATATACGCCTTTCATCAGCGGCTGATTCGCCCATCGCCAGGCGCAACGCCCCGGAGTTCAAGGATTATTTCGATAGTATTTGGAAGGAGCTGGATATGGGTGAAAAAAGATAACTGCTCGCTTGAGCATCTGGAGTATTTGGCCAGGCTCAAGCGTAAAAAATGGTTTGTAACATGCATGCGCTATGCGATTTTAATCGCTTTTATCGTTTTATGGGAGGCTGCCGCGGAACTAAAGTGGATTGATCCGTTTATTACAAGCAGTCCTTCAAGGCTTGTACGCTCAATTTGGGCGTTATATCAAAACGGCGAGCTGTTTTTACATATTGGCGTAACGCTGTATGAAACCATAGTGGGGTTTGTGCTTGGAACCGTTGTCGGCACGCTGATAGCCGTTCTGCTTTGGTGGAGCCCAACGCTTTCACGCATTTTAGACCCATATCTGGTTGTTCTTAACGCGCTGCCCAAAATAGCGCTGGGCCCAATTCTGATCGTATGGATTGGGGCGGGCGTAAGCTCCATTATCGTTATGGGTTTATTGATTTCAGTTATTGTGACTGTAATGAGCGTGCTATCCGGCTTCTTAGAGATAACCGGGGAAAAGCAGCTGCTCATGCGTACGCTCGGCGCTTCCAAACTGCAAATATTGACTAAGGTTGTACTTCCCGCCAGCGTTCCAACCATTATATCCGCGCTTAAAATCAGCGTGGGCATGAGCTGGGTGGGGGTTATCGTTGGCGAATACCTAGTATCACAGGCGGGGCTGGGATACCTTATTGTGTACGGCGGCCAGGTGTTTCAGCTGGATTTGGTGATGGCCAGCATTGTAATCCTGTGCGTGTTAGCCGCGCTCATGTATTATAGCGTTGCGTTTTTGGAGAGAAAGCTTACCCAGGGCCGGTTGCATACGCCTGGTTAAGTTTGATAGCATGATAATAAGCTGTGCAATGTGTAATCGCGTTTAACGGTGAAGACTAAAAAAACCAACCGTCCGGTTGGTTTTTATAATTATCTTTATTATGGAGTTGAATTACCTGGCCGCAAGCTTGATAGCCAACTGAGCCTTTTTACGGTTGGCGGCGTTTTTATGGATAACGCCTTTAACAGCCGCTTTGTCTACTTTGCTGACCGCGTTGATATATGCCTGATCGATAGCTGCCTTATCGCCGGCCGCCATCGCGCTATCAAACCTTTTTATGGCGGTTTTGACGCCAGACGTAATCATACGATTGCGCATATTTTTTTTAGCTGTAATGTTCACGCGCTTCATAGCGGATTTCGTGTTTGCCAATGCAATTCACCCCCCTGCTTTTTACTCGAACAGCGGTAATTATACCATGCGAGCCTCCCTTATGCAAGCAAAAAATAAACGGTTTATCTCATTTTTTGCCTCTTGACCGAATATCTGCCGGTTCAGCGGCTTTGATACACATTGCCAGCGAACATTGAGGCGGTTTAATCCTTGAGCCAATACTGCGAGCCGTCTGCCTTTCTGTCCATAAACCCATACTCTATCAGATACCGGCGCAGCGTTACATAATCATCATAGATTTCCCTAAGGATTTGATCCGTCTCTTTTCCGGTATAAATCCTGCCCTTTTCAAATTGCTCGGCAATTTTTGTAAGTACAACGACCTTCTTTTTCTCCTTTGCTGAAAGCATTTTTAGCCGCAGAGGCTCAAGGCTTTCAAACGAAATGCGAAGTATTTTGTCACGTTCCTGCTCGGTTATTACATATCTTTCATCAATCATAGTAGCGCCTCCATGCACTGAAATTAGTTCCTGCTCTTTACCGTCCTTCCGATTGGACGCCAGCTCATAGATAGCCAGATACATCTTTGCCTGCTTAGCCTTTTCACGCAGCGAAAACCTCTGCCTCCTTACCGTAGCTGGGGTTACGGCCATTTTACGCGCAATTTCATTATCCGGCTCGCCCTCGCCCATCATGAGCAAAAGCTCCTTTTGATTATCCGTTAGCGTTATATAACGGCTGTCTTGACATAGAAGCGCGTCAAGCCTCTTCCCGTGGGATTTTACATGCTCCTTCACAGCGAGCCGAGCCTCAAAAAAGCGGTCCTCAATCCTGTATATCTCGCCCTGTTGAAACGCTCGTTGGCAAACAAGGCAAACATACTCCTCATTCTCCAAATAATATCGATATCCACGCTTAATTTCCTCAACGCTCATATTTTCAATGTCTGCCATACGCCACCTCCTATCAACATATTATATTTCTGTTTATTAAATATGTCAACATAATTCATTTTTGTTTATATCGCCGTATCTTGTTTCGCCATTCCATCAGGATATATGCCGACCTTTAAAAGTGCGCGGTAAAGTTTTGGAAGCGGTAAGCCGATTACCGTAAAATAGCACCCTTCAATACGGTTAATAAAGATTCCGCCCATCCCCTGAATCCCGTAGGCGCCGGCTTTATCCATCGGCTCTCCCGTACGTATATAAGAACGTATTTCATCAGCGCCCATCTCCGCAAACGTTACATTCGTCACATCATGCTCAACGCTCAACGTATTATCCGTAATTACCGCAAGCCCTGTATAAACTGAATGAGTTCGCCCGCTCAGCTGTGATAAAATTCGATATGCATCTTCTTCATCACGCGGCTTGCCAATTATTTTTCCATCAAGAAAAACAATCGTATCACATCCCACGACGCAGGCGCCCGGATAGCGCGCCTTAACGCTTTGGGCCTTGACAAGCGCGAGCCGCTCCACATATTTTGATGCTTCCATAACGGGGATATCCTCATTCGCGTCGCTTGCCACAGCCCTAAAAACCAGGCCTATCATGTTAAACAGTTCCTTCCTTCTTGGGGATGCGGAGGCAAGAATCAGCTCCATTTTCAATACTCCTATCTGATTTTTCCATTTTAAATTTATTATACTCCATGATTCTAAAAGCGCAACGCATGCGCCGCGTTGTTGATTGTACGTAAACCAAGCATGGATATGGCCAACTCTGGCAATAATAGTAAAAAAATCAAGCGCGGATTCTATAATGGCGCCGCGCGCGTAAGGATGGTTAAGATGTTTGCAAATAAGCTTCGTAATCTGCTTTTAGAAGGTGTGGCTATTGATTTGGGAACCGTCAATACCATAGTTGGGATTGGCGCGGAGGGAATCGTGCTTAAAGAAAAGAGCGCTGTGGCGACAAGCATGAATGAAAGGGATAACGTAATTGCGGTAGGTAATGAGGCCATGGCGCTGATGCAGCGGACTCCCGGCGGAGTGCGCGCTTCGTTTCCCATGCGCGACGGCGTGATAGCCGATCACGGGCTTGCTGAAATCATGTTAAAGTATTTTGTAGAAAAAGCCTTGGGCAAAAAAGTCGGCGCTCTGGGGATTCGCATGCTGCTTTGCGTGCCCGGCTGCGTTACCGAAGTTGAAAGGCGCGCGCTCGAGGAGGCGGCTAGAAGCGCGGGCGCCCGCGACGCGCACCTAATGGAGGAAAGCATGGCCGCGGCTATCGGCGCCGGGCTTCCCGTTCGGGAACCTGTCGGGTCCATGGTCGTGGATATTGGCGGCGGCACTACCGACGTGGCCGTCATCGCGATGGGCGGCGTCGCGGTTTCCCGTTCCGTGCGCACCGGCGGCATCCACCTTGACGAGGTAATCTCCGCATTTATTCAAAATGAATATCGGCTGCTTGTGGGCGCCAGTATGGCGGAACAGGTAAAGCTGTCGCTCGGCGCCACTTCAGGCAGGAGCGAAAAAATGCAGGTGCGCGGCAGGAACCTGGATAGCGGCCTGCCCACATCCATTACGCTCACCGCCGCGGAAATCCATCATGCTTTGAAAAAGCCGGTTTCTCAAATCGTTCAGGCCATAAAGGATACGCTCTCAGCAACGCCGCCCGAGCTTGCGGCGGACCTGTTGGATACGGGCGTAACGCTCACCGGAGGAGGCGCAGGGCTTAAAGGGCTTGACGAGCTGATAGCTCGGGAAACCGGCATGCCGGTATTTGTAGCGGAAAGGGCTATTGAATGCGTGGCTATCGGCGCGCTTCGCACGCTGGAGGATGCGGATGCTTATTCACAGCTTAATCAGGCTGGCTAAATTCCGGCGAGCCGTTAACATACTGTGACATTTAACCGCCCGGGTTGCGTATGTAAGCTCGGGCGGTTATAATTAACGTGTATGTTCATACATACGCCATGCGAGGAGGAGGCTCATGCGTAAGCTGTTAAAAAACAAACCTTTGCTCATCACCATCGTTGCGGTTTTGGCGATGGTTATCATGATCCTTTTAACCTCCGGCAGCCGGACAATGTCCTTTATCGAAAGCGCCGTGGGGAGCGTAGTCCAGCCCGTGCAGACTTTTGCGTATAAAGCGTCCGACAGCATCGTAGGCTTCTTCAAAAATTTGTTCGGCTCCTCGGATCTTCATCAGGAGAACGAGCGCCTGCAAACCGCGCTTGCCCAGTATGAGGGGATGGCGAACGAATATGAAGCGGTTTTACGCGAAAACGAGCGCTTAAAGGAGCTGCTCAATTACTCCGAGCTTTCATCCGACCTCAAGTATGTGACCGCAAGCGTTATTGGTAAAAGCCAGGGCGTTTGGTTTGATATTTTCACCATAAACGCCGGCCGCAATCACGGGATCGAGGTGGATATGCCCGTCGTAAACGCCCATGGGCTCGTAGGCCGGGTTACGGACGTTGGCGCTACTTGGTGTAAGATAACGGCGCTGATTGAGCCGAGGGTTAGCGTGAGCGTTATGGTCGAACGCACGCGCGAAAACGGTATGATACGCGGTACGCTCAACGACAACGGCGGCGTTGACCTGCTTGAGCTTTACTATATGCCCGCCAACAGCGATTTGGTGCCCGGGGATAAAATTGTAACGAACGGATACGGCGGAGTCTTCCCTAAGGGCATAACCGTCGGCGTTATAACCGAGGTTTCGCACCAAACCGAAGGGCTTTCCGATTATAACGCGCTTATTCAGCCGGCCGTTGACTTTACAAAGATTGAAGAGGTTATGGTTATTACGGGCATCGAGGAGGCTCAATGAGACGGTTCGTACCGGCTATATGTTTTGTACTGGCCATCTATATGGATTACGTTCTGTTTCCAAACGTAAACCTTTTTGGTATCGTTCCCGATACGCTTCTCGCCGTACTCGTATCGTACAGCATACTCCGCGGCAGGCTCCCGGGAATGATCGTGGGGGGATGCCTGGGACTGTTGACGGATATCCTCTTTGGCAAATTCATCGGCCTAAACGCGCTGCTATACGCGGGCTGCGCGGCGGCTGCGGGTTTTTTTTACCGAAAGTTTTATGCGGATAATATCATCGTACCCATAGCTACCGCGGCGATATGCTCGTTTATTAAGGAAAACGTCATGGCCGGTATTGTTACCATTATGGGCGCTTCATATCACTACGGCATGATGCTGGCGCGCTATATATTGCCCGGCGTGCTGATAACGGCATGCGTTTGCATGTTAACGCACCTAGCCCTCAAGCCTGCGGTGATTAAAAACTTTAACCGGAGAAGCGACCGGAACTTAAGGAGCGGAAAATGAAAAAAACAGGATGGAGATTTATAGCGCTTTCACTGGCGATGCTCTTTATGATGAGCGCGCTGATTTACCAGCTTAGCGAACTGACTGTGACGCAGGGAGTGTCCTGGTCCGAGCAGGCGGTGAACAAGCGTACGCGCACCGTATCGGTAAAGGGCATGCGCGGGCGTATTATGGATAGGAACGGCATCGTGCTCGCGTACAGCCAATCCAGCTACAACGTCGAGTTTTTGCGCAACCCGGATCAGCGCACCGAGTACTACAGCGCGAAATATACTGAATCCCTCATTAAAACCATTGAAATTATAGAGGCCGGCGGCGGGACCGTGATCGATACCTCCTACATACGTATGGATGAAAACGGCGGGTTTTATTACGACTGGCGCGTTGAGGCCAAAGAATCCCAGATCGCGCGGTACAAGAACTTCTGTCAAGCGATGGGGTTCAACATGCCGGACGAGAACGACCCTGATACCTGGAAATCCGCTCAAGACGCTTATAAGGAACTGAGGATCAGCTGGTGTATACCGGAGGAGATGCCGTATGAGGAGGCCGTGAAGATCATGTCCGTACGGCAGGAGGTTCTATTAAACAACTGGATGGCCTATGTTCCCGTAACCATCGCCTATGACGTCGGCATGGAGGTAGTGGCCGAACTGGAGATGCACGCGGACGAGCTTATCGGCATCCAAACCTCACAGAGTACAACGCGCGTGTACCCCAAGGGGACCGCCGCCTCGCATATAGTTGGCTATCTGAGCCGGACGGTTACGGATGAAATGATTGAAGAACAGGGTTACGATTACAGCGATTATATCGGCGTTTCAGGAATTGAAGCAGTGATGGAGGAATACCTAACGGCGGCCACAAGCGAGCATCAGGGATCCAGAGTCATCGAGGTCAATAAGAACGGTACGCAAATTCGCGAGCTTTCCAGCACACCGGCCAAGGATGGCGACGACGTAATGCTCACCATTGACCTTCCGCTCCAGCAGGTTACGGAGAAAGCGCTTGAAAACCTGATTGCGGCTATTGCGCAGAAGGAGCGGGATCTCATAAAGGAGGATAAGGATGAGAAATACTCAAATGCCACGGACGGCGATTTAGATTCTATCAATACAGCCGTAAGCGGCGCGATAATCGTGATGGACGTCAATACGGGCGACGTGCTTTCAATGGCCTCTTATCCATCCTACGACCCGAACTGGTTCATTAAGGGCCTTTCGGACGAACAGGCGCAAGCGCTGTACGGCGAGGAAGCCGCGGATACCACTCCTATGTGGAACAAAGCCGTGTCAGCTACGCTCGCCCCCGGATCAATATTTAAAATGATAACGGGTATGGCCGGTTTGATGGAAGGCGTTATCGATATTGAAACGACCATAGACGATAATTCACCTTATATCATCGTCAACGAGGACGGTACGGAAATCAAAACCGGCGCGCCGAGCTGCTGGCAGAAAAACACCTCAAAGCATGCCGCGCAAAACATTGTAAGGGCGCTGTCCAATTCATGCAATTATTACTTCTTCGACGTATCGTACCGCCTTGGAATTGACAGGCTGCGCACATGGGCCGAGCGTTTCGGGCTCGCGGATTCCACTCAAATTGAGCTGACCGGCGAGGCCGAAGGCATCATCGGCGGCCAGACGGACATGTATGATAATACTAAGGAGCTTGACTTGCAGCGCACCAGCCTCCCCCGCCTTGTCTACAGGCAGATATGCAGCAATTTAAGAAAATATCTCGAGCTACGCAATATGGAAATTGACGATGAAGCCGTCAGGTCTTGCGCCAGCCGTATCCTCACGCTTCAAGATGGGGATCTCAGAGACAAGGGCCCGATGGTGCGCCGCATCATGAGCGAGGAGCTCGGCATTCCCGAGGGCATTACATCCGCCACCAACTGGGTTCAGGAAATCATGACTTCCTTAAGCGAAATTCAATGGAAGCCGACGTTTACCATCCGTACAGGCATCGGCCAGGGCGTTATGCTGGTTACGCCCATAGCCGTGGCGCGCTATTTCTCAGCCGTCGCGAACAGGGGGACGGTTTATAACGCGCATATCGTGAGTAAAATACTCGACGCGGACGGCAACACGGTGCTTGAGATGGAGCCTTCGGTATTCGAAACCATAGACGCGCCCGCCGAGTACTGGGACGCGATTCAGGAAGGAATCAAGGGCGTTGTATCACCTGAGGACGGCGGAACTGCTTCCGACGCTTTTTCAGAGGAATTTCAAAACGCAGGGTTCCTGAATATGATAAGCGGTAAAACCGGTTCGGCA
Source organism: uncultured Eubacteriales bacterium (assembly GCA_900544555.1). Lineage (GTDB taxonomy): Bacteria > Bacillota > Clostridia > Christensenellales > CAG-138 > UMGS693. The sequence continues at coordinate 178,081 of UQWD01000003.1, read as the reverse complement.
CAGATAGGCAATAATCCCATAGACATTGAGAACACCTCGTGGTTTATCGCGTATACGCCGCGTGAAAATCCGGAAATCGCCATAACGGTATGCGTACCCAACGGATTTTCAGGAAGCTCCAGCGCTCCTGCAATCGAGGAAATTATCACGTACTATTACACGCAAAAAGAAGCCGTCGCGCGGGAGAACCTTGTCAACATCAACGGAATCGCGCCATAACGGAATTGTACAAGCTCAACAACGGCGTCCCTTCCCTTATAGTGAAGGGACGCCGATTTATCTTTCCCCCCTCTTAAAAGCTAAAAGAAGGTTTTTAAAAGCTTATTCTTTGGCGTACATATGCGAATAGTACTTACCCTGCATGAGCTACATCAGCGCCAACGGCGAAAGCTCCAATGCGCGACTCAAACAAAAGGCTTCGTTTTTAGCAGCTTAGCGTTACCTTTTCATGATATTAACTTTATGTCTAAATAGTTTCCTTACAACCTTAAGCGCTTAATGAATACACCTATTAATTTGAGCGAGGTAAAGTGAGCAAATTATATGCTCCATTGAGTCTAATATGACGACAAATAACGTTAACCGCAAGCTCATACGCTTATTCTACCATATTAGCATTACAGAATGTAATTTAATTATTAATTTTATCTTCCTTTATGTATTAATTTATATTTATTTCTGATTTAATCCATGTTATTCAACGGATTTTAGAGATTACTATCATTTTATTATCTATAATCTTATCCGATATTGTTATTTAATTTTTGACTTATTTTCATAACAAGCTTGACGGGAGACAAGTTTTATTGTATATAATAATTAGTTTCTATATTAGTTTCTCTGTAAGCATTATTGTACTTGGAGTTGATGCGTTTGATTGATTGAGTTTGGTATACGGACTTAGAGGCTGTTTTTAATCTTTGTTAGTAATTTTGTATGTTTTAGGAGGATTTAGTTATGAAAAAAAAAATGATTTGCATACTCTTAAGCGCCGTTATTAGTATATTTGCGTTTGGCCACACGCTTGCCGCCATTGCAGACAGCCCGCAAGCAGAAGCGCCTGTAACAAAGTATAATCCGCCGAACACACCGGTAGATCCGTATGATGATATCGCGGTGGAGAATGCCATTAATGAATATCACAGAGCAATGGAGTTCATGAAGCCTTTCCTCATGCGCAACGGCGACGGAACCCTTAATATAGCGCGAGCCGTTGGCATAGTTGACGACGAACTGTATCATACCGTAAAGACTCAAATTGAAGAGCGGATTAATCCGATGATCCGTCAAGGGTACCTTCGTTCAGACGAACATGAGATAGGCGTGCTGGAGATAACCGAGCAATATCTTGAGTATGCGCAGAATCAGATAAATAATTATCAGCCGCCCGCTAAAAACGGCGGGCAATACTTCGTCGGGGCAGAGGATAACGCGCTAACCCTGCATAATCCAGCCCTAAACGGCAGCGGCGTGAACAAGGTTGTTTGGCATTGGTATGGTTACGAGCTGTATCTTGATAGCGAGACGGCCCAGAAAGTTGCCCTTGGATATAATATCGCGGGCATACTAATCTGTATGATACCTGAGGTGGGCGCTATCATCGGCGGAGCGCTTTTGGTTGAGGGGGCGCTTATCGGCCACAATAACCGGAACGGAACGGGCGTAATACTCTATTATACTAGATTAAACCCGGCTTTCTTCTATTGGATTAAGCCGCAAAGATAGCAGTATTAGGATTCGCCGCAGCGCCATCGGCGCGATGCTGCCCCTGCTATGTACATAAGCGCAAACACCAGTAAAATAACGGAGCCGCAAATTTATGGGTCGCTCGGTATCGTCAGATTTAGTTGCGGTTCCGTAACAAAGCTAGTATAATAGGATGCACAAAGCCTTGACACAGGTGAAAGACCGAAGAATCCTCGCATGCCGTTGGAGCGTGTTTGCCGCTTTCAGCCGTCGCGAGGGGAAGCTACTCTTCCCCCGCGACGGGTATCGCAGCCGCCATTGTGTCAATTTGCGGACAGATACGCTTTGTGTCCGTATGCTTTTGGAAAAGCTATATTACAAAGAACCTGTAGATAAATAGTTTTTTAAAGCGGTTTGTAAGCGGATGAACGAGGTGAGGTGGTATTGACATGAGACAACTAATTATTATTGCGGACATGGAGGGCGCCAGCGGTATATTTGAAAGTAACAGAGAAGCCTGTTATCACGAGGAAATCTATACAAAAAAAACGTTATGGAGAGATTTTGGGCGCGGGTGCATTACAAGCGACGTGCTGGCAGTGTGTGAAGCGGCAAATAATTTTGGGATTGATGAGATTATGCTGTATGACGGTCATTTTGCCGGCTGTGATGAGTTTAATGTTATGTTAGATAAACTCCCGCGGAATGTACGAGTATTTGACGTCCCTAACAGGGAATCTCATTGGAGGCGGATCAGGGGACAGGCATTGTTGAATCCTTTTGGCATTATAACGGTTGGGCAGCATGCCAGATTCGGAGAGCCGAACGCATATTTCCCACATACGGTGCAGACGCCGCCTATCAAAGCATTTTGGGTTAATGAATTAAATATTGGCGAAATAGGGATAGGTGTATTGAGCTTTCGGGGAGTACCTTATATTGCGAATATTGGATGCGCCGCATCGCATAAAGAGGCTCTAGAGCTCTCTTCGAAAGTAGGCTGTATATCGGTAAAGGACAAGCTTCACAAGTGGGAACCGAGCTGTATTGAAACTAATCCCCTCATTCGAGAAGGAGTATTTAGTGCACTGAAGGATTATGATAAGAAAACAGCAGCCGAAATGAACGGATATTGTAAATGTTCTATGGAATTGGATGATAAATATCATTTCGATATTCCCAAACATATTACGTGGAGAGGGGAGTTTCATAAAAAAGCCGCTTATTGGGAAGCTCCATACTTTGAAATTGCGCTTGAGCTATTTGAAGTTGTGCGGGGATATATTCGTAAGGATAATTGTTAAACAGCATTTAAATACGTTTTATCGGGTCATGACATACCCGCTAACGCCTGCGGTGCTGAGGCAGGAATCGCTCTATGGTTACCGCTTTTTTTGCCTAGAAGAGAAGCTTATAAGCAAGGCCTTTCTTCCATATTGAGGGAGCACAACCCGGGATAGCGTGTTTATATACGCGGCAACGTTTTAATTATAAAGCAACGCCGGAGCGCTTGGCGCCGGCGTTATTAATTCATATACAGTTTTGATTTGAAGCGTGGATATAGGTTCATTCACACTTCTAAGAAGAATTCATTATTTATTCGCCTTATACGCGGCGTCGCAGTAACGGCACCGGTATACCTTCCTTTCCGCATCGGAAAGGTAAAACTCCTGATCCGCCGCGGGCTCCACCGTTGTGATGCAGCGCGGGTTCTTACACTTGATAACGTTCAAAAGCCTTTTAGGCAGGGCGAGGTTCAGCTTTTGAACCCGCGTGCCGTTTCGGATAACATTAACTGTAATATCGGGATCCAGATACCCAAGCACATCAAGGTTAACCTCAATATCTTCATCGATTTTAATAATATCCTTACGCCCCATCTTGTTGCTTTTTACGTTTTTTATGATAGCTACGCTGCAATCCAGCTTGTCCAAGTGCAGGTATCGGTAAATCTGCATACTTTTACCGGCCTTTATATGGTCGAGTACGATTCCGTTTGAAATGCTGTCGATATTCATAATAAATAACCTGCCTTTCTGTTAAACGTGTACTATGGGGCGCTGCTTTGCTTCATTTAGCAGCATCAGAATCAGCGCCATGCGGATATATTTGCCGTATTGGGACTGCTTGAAATAGCACGCGCGCGGGTCGTCGTCCACCTGAACGGCAATTTCGTTTACCCTTGGGAGCGGATGCATTATGCAAAGGTCGCTCTTTGCCTTTGCAAGCCGCTCCATATCCAGTATATACGTATCCTTAAGCCGGATATAATCCGCCTCGTTGAAGAATCTCTCCCTCTGTACGCGGGTCATATACAGGATATCCAGCTCACCCATCGCCTCATCCAACGTTTCCACTACCTTGTATTGGCATCCGCGCTGTTTCAAAATATCGTCCAACACATAGTTGGGAATCCGTAACTCCTCGGGCGAAATCAACACAAACCGTACATTCTCATACCGGGACATGGCGGCGATGAGGGAGTGTACAGTCCTTCCAAACTTGAGGTCTCCGCACAGGCCGACGGTTAAATCGTTGAGCCTGCCCTTTTCACGGTGGATGGTCATCAAATCCGTCAGCGTTTGCGTGGGGTGGTTATGCCCGCCGTCGCCTCCGTTGATTATCGGCACGGTTGCCTTTCTTGCCCCAACGACCGGCGCGCCCTCTTTCGGATGCCGCATGGCGATAATATCCGCGTAATAGCCAACGACCTGTATGGTATCCGATACGCTTTCTCCCTTTGCCGCTGAACTCGAATCCGCCGATGAAAAGCCCAGCACGCTGCCGCCCAGCTCGAGCATGGCCGCCTCAAAGCTCAGGCGCGTACGCGTGCTCGGCTCAAAAAAGAGCGTGGCGAGCTTTTTGCCTTTACAGGCTTCATCGTACTTTCCCGGGTTGGCTATAATATCGTCCCCAAGCGCCAGCAGGCCGTCAATTTCCTCAATTGATAGATCGCAGATGTCTATTAAGTGTCTCATAATCGCGTACTCCTCCTCCTGTATTAAAAAAGTATCCAACCCTCGTCCGCCGGGTTGTCCCTGAAGCGTATCAGCCGGTCAATGTCTTCCCTTTTGATGTACCCCTCTTGAGCAGCCGCGCGGGTAAGCGCATTAAAATTGGTAAGGCTCACGTTTTTCACCCCGGCGGACTCCAACCGCTCCAACCCTTTTTTCATGCCGTAAGTGAATATGCTCGCAATGCCCAGCACCTCGGCCCCCGCCTCCCTGAGCGTTTCAACCACCTCCACCGCGCTGCCTCCGGTTGAAATCAAATCCTCTACTACAACCGTTTTTTGGCCGGGTTTAAGCCTTCCCTCTATCCGGTTATTCCGCCCGTGATCCTTTGCGCCCGAGCGTACGTAGCCCATGGGCAGACCCATTATATGTGCGGTAATCGCCGCGTGCGCAATGCCGGCCGTGCTGGTACCCATCAGGATTTCACATTCCGGGTAGTTCTCCCGTATCAGCCCCACAAGCCCGTTTTCGACGCGGTCGCGCACCTCCGGCGCTGTCAGGATAAGCCGGTTATCACAGTAAATCGGGCTTTTAATTCCGCTGGCCCATATGAACGGCTCGTCCGGCCTTAGGAACACGGCCTGAATTTGAAGCAGATCCTTAGCAAACATCGTTTCCAATCTATCGCCCCCCTTAAACCTTTAAAAATTCACGCAAGCACTTTTCATACGCGGATACCGGATTCGCCGCCGCCGTAATGGGCCGCCCAACCACGATAAAGTCGGCTCCAAGCCTCCCTGCTTCTCCGGGCGTGGTTACGCGAGCCTGATCCTGCGCGTCGGCGTCTCTAAACCGTATACCCGGCGTTACTGCGAGGAACCCGGACCCGCATGCCTCCTTTACCCGGGCTGCCTCCAGCGGCGAGCATACCACCCCGTCAAGCCCGGCCTCGGCCGCGTTTTTTGCGTAATGCTCTACCGTTTCCGCCATCGGCCTGTCTATCCAAAGTTCCCGCCGCATCCGCTCCTCGTTTGTTGAGGTTAGCTGCGTGACCGCGATAAGCAGGGGCCGTGACCCATCCTCTCGGGTAAGCCCCCTAAGCGCTGCCTTCATCATCTCCACGGTCCCTGCGGCATGCAGGTTGCACATATCCACATTCAGCTTTGATAACACGGCCATCGCCTTCATAACGGTATTTGGAATGTCATGCAGCTTTAAATCAAGAAAAATTTTGTGGCCCCGTTCCTTTATTGACCGCACAACGTTTGGCCCCTCCGCGTAAAAAAGCTCCATGCCGATTTTGACATACGGTTTTACGCACTTGAATTGGTCGAGAAACCGCATGGTTTCCCCCGCGCTTTTGAAATCGCACGCAATGATTACGTCCCTGCTCATCCTGTACCTCCCTCGCTTTAATTGCGCCCGGGCGCCGCGCGCCCGATTATGTCTTTGAGCCTGTTAATCCCCAGCCGTTCCATTTCGGGCTTAAGCCCTTCAATAATATCCCTGCACGCAAAGGGGCTCCTGAGGTTCGCCGCGCCTACCTGCACCGCCGATGCGCCCGCCATCATCATCTCAATCACATCCGCCGCGCTCTGTACGCCCCCCATGCCCATGATGGGGATATCCACGGCCTGAGCGACCTGATACACCATCCTCAGGGCAATCGGAAACACCGCCGGGCCGGAGAGCCCGCCCGTTATATTCGCCAGCAGGGGCCGTCCGCTCCGGGTATCGATACGCATGCCCAAGAGCGTGTTGATGAGGCTTACGCCGTCCGCGCCAGCGTCGCGGCACGCCCGCGCGACCGCTGCGATATCCGCGGCGTTTGGGCTTAGCTTCATATAAATGGGCTTACGCGTAACCGCACGCACGGCGCGCGTGACTTCGGCAGCCGTTTCAGGAAGCATGCCGAATGCCATACCCCCGTGGCTGACGTTGGGGCAGGAGATATTCACCTCGATAATCCCAACTTGCTCCTGTTCATCAATGAGCGCGCAGCAGTATTCAAACTCCTCAACGCTAAAGCCGCTGATATTCGCTATAATCGGCTTATGAAATACCTTTTTCAGCTTTGGAAGCTCCTCGTTGATTACGCTGTGGATGCCCGGGTTCTGGAGACCCACCGCGTTTAATAGGCCGCTCTCGCATTCCGCGATTCGCGGCGTCGGGTTGCCGGCCCGTGGTTCCTTCGTCGTACCCTTAAAGCTGAAGGAGCCGAGTATATTGATATCGTAAAAATCGGAATACTCCAAGCCGTATCCGAAAACGCCGCTCGCCGGGATAACGGGATTATCCAGCCGGACGCCGCTAAGCTCAACGGATGTATCTACCATACGATCTCCTCCTTCAAGAACACCGGCCCATCCGCGCAAACCCGCTTGGGGCCGTGTTTCGTATTGCATGTGCAGCCCATACACGCGCCAAACCCGCAGCCCATGCGCTCCTCAAAGCTGAATTGGCCGTCCGTCCGCGCCATATCGAATACGGCGTGGAGCATCGGCTTTGGTCCGCAGGAATAAACGTAATCATATTGCGCTCCATCCGCAAGCACCGCGTCGGTTATATACCCGCAAAACCCGGCGGAGCCGTCGTCCGTTGCCAGTATTAGCCGGCATCCAAGCCGCTCGAACTCTTTTAGAAAGAAAATATCACCGCTGTTCGCGAACCCCAGCGCAGCAACTGGTTTTAGGCCTTTTCTCAACAGTGCCTTCGCGAGACCGTACAGCGGAGGTATCCCAACGCCCCCGCCGATGATGAGCGGAGCTTTAATCTCACCCGGAATACTGTATCCGTTGCCTAAGCCGGTCAGAGCGTCCAGCATACCGCCCGGCTTCATTTCGCCCAACAATGCCGTGCCTTTGCCGACGACGCGATAAATAATTGTTATTTCTCCTTCCTGATAATCGCATACCGAAATCGGACGGCGAAGGTAAACGCCGTCGAGAAGGATATTGATAAATTGCCCGGGCGCTTTACACGCGCCCGTGTCCCCCGCCATCCGCATTAAGAAAATATCGCTTGTGAGAGCGCGGTTCTCAATTATTTCAAACATACCATGCTTACGCATTCCCATTGACCCGCCTTTCGTATACGATTCGACCGCCAGCCATCGTAAGCGCCGTTTGCCCAAAAACTTCCCACCCCGCAAACGGTGTACTGCGCCCCTTAGAGTAAAACTCAAGCGGGTTTATCCGCCAAAGCGCCCGCGTATCCAGCAGAGCCATATCCGCGGCGCAGCCCGGCTCAATCAGACCGCCCGGCAGGTTGAAAACCCTGCGCGGGCTGACGCTCAAAAGCTCTACGAGACGTTCAAAACGGATTACGCCCGTCATCACCAAACGCGTATATAGAATCGGAAACGCGGTTTCAAGGCCTACAATCCCCATCGCGCTTGAGCGAAGCCCTCCGCTCTTCTCGGCTTCCGAATGCGGGGCGTGATCCGTGGCGATAACGTCCACAGTACCATCCGCGATCCCAAGAATCAACGCATCTTTATCTGCCGCCGAGCGCAGGGGGGGGTTCATTTTAAAACGCCCATCGTCTTTTATATCCGCATCCGTAAGGGTCAGGTAATGTGGCGCTGTTTCGCAGGTAACGGGCAGCCCTTCCTCCTTGGCGCGGCGCACCAGCTCTACGCCTTCCTTGGTTGAGACGTGGCAGACGTGATAACGACACCGCGTTTTTCGTACAAGCGCGATATCCCGTTCAATCTGCGCCCACTCGCTTATAGAGGGTATCCCACTGTGCCCGTTTATCCTAGCATACTCCCCCGCATGTATATACCCGCCGCTTAGTTTAGACAGATCCTCGCAGTGCGCGGCGATAAGCTTGCCAAGCCCAGCAGCCGTTTCCATCGCTTTAAGCATAACCCCGGCTTCTTGCACGCCGCTGCCGTCATCGCTGAACGCCACGGCATTCTTGGCAAGCGCGGGCATATCCGAAAGTTCGATTCCTTCGCGCCCCCTGCTGATGCATCCATAAGGGTATACATTTATCAAGGCCGAATCCGTTATGCAATGAAGCTGTTGTTCAAGGTGTTCAGCGCAATCGGGAGGGGGTTCGACGTTCGGCATCGCGCATACAGCCGTATACCCGCCGCGGGCGGCAGCCTCCGTACCGGTACGGATTGTCTCCTTATAAGAAAAACCGGGTTCCCGCAAATGAACGTGAACATCTGCGAAACCCGGTACCAAGCTCAACCCTTCACAGGGGATAATTCGATCAAAACCAGTTGGAGAAATGTACGCCTCAACCGCTGAAATCTTGTCCCCTTCAACGGCTACGTCCCAGCTGCCAAAGCGGCCGCCGCGGTATACCCGCGCTTTTGAAAACAGGTAATGCACGGTTTCCCCTCCCTCCTATATGCGTTGAAATTACGCATTTCTGCTATTATAGTGATTTTTATATACCCTGTCAACAGGAAAAAACAGATATATTTTACACGTATTTGCTTCCCCCTGAAACTGAATGAAGCATTCCATTCGCATCAACTTCTTTTCAACATGCTACGGAAATGGTATAATCTCTGTATGCGTAAAACACTATAAAAATAGGAATAAAAGGAAGGTATAAGGAAGGTATATGGATATTGAAACCAAACGTTTAAAGCTAGTCCCCGTTTCTGAAAAACATATTGAGGATATCTTTGAGCATTTTAACAAACGAATTACCACATATATGTTCCCTGCACCGGCTAAGGATATAAGCGAAACGCGCGAGGTCGTGAGCCGTTTTATCGAACAGCGGGAAATGCGTACCGATTACGTTTACGCGATTACCCTAAAGCCATGCGGGGAATTCATCGGCCTTTGCGGGCTGCACAGCTTAAAAAACGAAACGCCTGAGATAGGCGTCTGGACGAAAATTGAAGCGCACGGCAATCATTATGGAAGAGAGGCCGTGGGCGGTTTAATTCAATACGCCGGCAGCCTGGGGATAAAAAAACTTTACTATCCCGTTGACAGGAGAAACGTGCCAAGTAAAAAGATACCGCTTTATTACGGGGGGATTCCGGTTGAATCTTTAAAATATGTGGAAACGCCCGACGGAAGGGTTCTGGAGGAGGAAATTTATATGATTGATTTATAAAGCGAATTGGGTAAACTATACGGTAACCGCGTTTAAATATTCTTTCCCTTAAGTATTTCTCACGCTATTCGGCAAAGAATGATGGTTATCACACCGGCAGGTATACTGGAACTGGCGCCCCGCGCGAGGTTATACGTTAGATTCTAACGAACTACCCAATTATATGTTAATCGCGATAGAAAGTAAAAAACAGCGAGGATAAAAAATGGACTTAACATTTGAAAAAATCGATATGGGAACATGGCATAGGGCGCAGTCCTTTTATTATTATACGGAAATTGTAACGCCCATTTCCTATACCGTAAATATCGATATTAACGTTACACGCATAAGAAAAGCTGCAAAGAACAGAAATTTAAAGTTCTTCCCTGCCTATCTCTATGCCGTTTCAAGGGCAATCCTTAATCAGCGGGAGTTCAGGTTGGCCGTAAAGGACGGTGAACTTGGAAGTTGGAATTATCTTACCCCGCAATATCCTGTTTTCCATGAAAATAGCAAGACCTTTTCGTTTTTATGGACTGAATATGTTGAAGATTTTAATCGTTTTCATGAAAGCTATATGGAGGATGCGCGGCTTTACGGCAATAGAGCCGACCTCATCCTTCCAAAGGGAAGCCCGCCGGGGAACTGTTATATTATATCGTGCGTTCCTTGGTTTTCCTTCAACGGGCTTTCATTTCACATGCAGAATGTTGAAGGTTATTATCTGCCCGTTTTCGTTTCGGGAGCCTTCAGGGAGGAAAATGGAGATACATTCATGCCGCTATCCATCACCATCAATCACGCGGCTGCGGATGGGTACCATATCCATGTTTTCATGAATGATTTACAGCGGCTCATGAACCAACCCGAGCAATGGCTTATCCCATGTCAATAATCAATCATGCTAAACGAAGGAGTATAGTCCATGATAGTAATAGATAGAGGAAAGATATCGGATATAGACGAGCTTGAACTGCTCTATAATGATTTAAACTATTATTTTGAATGTCATACGAATTACCCCGGCTGGAAAAAGGGGATATACCCCGTAAGGCAAACCGCTGCTGATGGTATTGAATGCGGCGGCTTATTTGTTGCCCGTATCGAAAACCGTATTGTCGGAACCGTTATACTGCGGCACGAACCGGAACCCGCCTATTCTCAGGCAGACTGGATGTTGATTTAAGTTATGACGACATTCTTGTTGTTCATACTTTAGCTGTGCATCCGCTATTTTTAAAGCGCGGCGTGGAAAAAAAGCTGATGGGCTTTATACTTGAATACGGTAAGGAAAATAATATCAAAGCGATCCGCTTAGACGTTTATGAAAAGAACAAGCCGGCTATAAACCTTTATAAACAATATGGGTTTCAATTTATTGATAAGGTTGACTTAGGCTATGGTCATTATGGCTTGGAATATTTTGAGCTGTATCAAAAAATTCTATAAACGCATAGCGGTATCTTCTCTCATTTAATAATCCCCCTTTCTGTGTTACACGATTGGGATAACGCAACCTCCAGTACGAATAAAAAGTAATTGATTTCCGCCATTAATATATGGTTTGTTAAAATTTACGCGGCTTTTTTTGTCAACCATTTATCTCCAATTATGAATGATTTACCTACACTTAAAAATTCGTAAGAATCGTCCAAATATGCATCTGGCATGTTATACTGTAACAATCAGGAGGTAAGCATATGCCGGCAATTTTGATAGTTGAAGATGATTCATTCCTGCGGGAAGGATTATATGAGCTGTTTATCAAGGAAGGATACGATGTAATCTGTGCAGCAAATTGTACGGAAGCCTGCGCTCAAGTAAGCAGTGCCGGCCTGAATATGATTATTCTAGACGTGATGCTGCCTGACGGCAGCGGTTTTGATCTTTGCACTAAATGGCGTAAGTCGGGAATTGCGGCGCCTATCCTCTTCCTCACTTCGTGCGGCGATGAAATACAAATCGTACGTGGATTAGATGCGGGCGGGGATGATTATATAACAAAACCTTTTCGCCTGCGCGAGCTGTTGTCTAGGATCCGCGCACATATGAGGCGCGGGAACATCAACCAATATTCCGACGGCAGCTTGTTTATCGATTTTTCTCGGATGACGCTTACAAAAGATGGGGCTCAGTTATATGTTACGCCGACAGAGTTCCAGTTGCTCTTAACGCTTATCCGGAGCGGCGCGGTTGTTTCCCGGGGAAAACTCATGCGTGCCGTTTGGGACGACGCAGGCGTTTATGTTGACGATAATACGCTTTGTGTCCATATCAGCCGCCTCCGTGAAAAGGTAGGCCCAAGCCGGATTGCTACGGTTAGGGGCGTCGGTTACCAATGGATTAACGCGCGGGATGAAATCGCCCGTTAATTCCATTTTGCGCTTGTTTTTAGCCGGCGCGGATATTTTCTTGTGAGGGTTTTGTATGCGCGCAGTCGTTTTATGCCTATTGGCGCTTGTATTGCTCGGCCTGTTGACCGCGCTGGTCGAATTAAGCAGGGCAGCGCTGATTATTATCGGCTTGTTCATTGGGATCCTGTCCATAATAAGCTTGATTGCGCTCTTGGCGCGCCGCAGACGTGAAAGGGATAAACTTGATAATCTAAGCCAACACCTTCAGCGTTTTCTTCACGGCGGTGAACCGCCAAGATTCAGTATTGAGGACTCCGAACTGGCTATCTTAGAAAACGATCTAGCGAGCCTTGAGGAGCAAATAATGCTGGAGCGCGCCAATATCGCCCGTGAAAAGCGCAAAACCTATGATTACATCGCGGATATTTCCCATCAATTGAAATCTCCTCTATCATCCCTCCGGCTGTATACGGAAATGAGCCTAGAAGAAGGGGGCAACCAAAGGGCTGGAAAACAGCTGGAAATTATCGAGCATATGGAGGAGTTCATCCATACGCTGCTGCGCCTTGAGAAGCTGCGCGCAGGCGCGTTTGAAATGGAATTCGCGCCGCATGATATACAAGAGTTAATCCATCAGGTAATAGTACGGATTAAAGCGATTTATCCTAATCACCGCCTGACCGCAAAGGTTAACACGTTTATACTTCGCTGCGACGAACGCTGGCTGAGCGAGGCCATATTCAATGTGGTGCAAAACGCCTGCCGGCACTCCCCAAAAAGTGGGGAAGTCCATATACGCCTTGAGGAGGGGTCAAGTTCCTTATCCATTATCATATCGGATGATGGAGGCGGGGTTCCGTCGGAATACCTCCCGAAAATGTTTGAAAGGTTTTTCACAGCTTCAGGCGCGTCTGGAAGCGGCATCGGCCTTGCCGTTTCACGGACGGTTGTGGATAAGCATCATGGCAGCATCAGCGCGCGCAACATCGGGAACGGGCTGGAAGTGATTATATGCCTTGCGATCTTTGACGGCGTTATTCGTATCAACAGCCACAAGGCCGTTCCTTAAACCATAAAGCAGATGGTAATGTTATGTAAGTCAAGCCTTATTTAAACGGTTATAAATATACTAAATTTACGGTTTTAAAGCAGAGCTGCATACGCTCTTTTTTTCATCCTCTCCGGCGCCAAAGCAGCTGCGCCGCACTTTCAAATGGCGCCAGAACCTCTATGTGTGATTTCCAGCCGGTAACTCAATCGTATGAATGCCTGTTTCTTTAAAAACCACATTATATTCAATTGTCTTGGGCATTCTCTTCAATTTGGCCGCTGCCGTAAGTTGGAGCCTCCTCTTCAAATTGAACGATGTAATCCCTCAGGTTATCATAGGCTATACGCGAAACATCCTCCTCGCGGTATCCGCTGCGGAGCAGCGCGTTGATAAGGTTTGGCATATCCGCGCTGTGTTTTAAATCTAATGGATATACGCTCATACCGTCAAAATCTGAACCTATAGCAGCGCATTTTACTCCGCCGATAGACACGATATGATCAATGTGCCTTCGTACGTCGTCGCTCGATACGGGCCTGTCAGGGCCTAACTGCTTATCATAAAAGTTAACCCCGATTACGCCGCCTTTCTCTGCAATCGCCAAAATATGCGCATCCGACAGCGATCTCGGGTTATCGTATACCGCGCGCGCGTTTGAATGCGAAGCGAAAATCGGCTTATTTGAAAGCGCTAAAGCGTCGTCAATCCCCGCATCGTTTAAGTGCGATACGTCTAGCGCTATGTTTAAGCGGTTCATCTCGCGCACCACGTCCTTGCCGAGGCGCGTAAGCCCCTTGTTCTTTCTACCTATGGCCGGATAGGCAAGCTCGTTTTTTTCATTCCAGGTCAACGTAATCGCCCTAACGCCCAGCTTGCGGAAAATCCGCAGATTTGAAAGCCGCCCTTCAATAGCCTCCCCCCCCTCGATTGTTAGTACGGCGGCAATCTTCCCCTCTCCCGGCAAAAAATCAGCAAAGAACGGGGTTAGAATATCCGCATGCTCCTCAAGCATACGGTAATATGCGTCTGCCATCGTTAAAAATTGCTGTAAAAAAGTCGTTTTCAGCTGGGAATCCATCCATGCCGCAAAGAACTGTATCGCGACGCCCCCCTCTATCATCCTCGGCAGATGAACCGCCTGATTTGGCTGCCTGTGATCGAGCGTGTAGCCGCGGTTGATCATACCGTAGAGAAAATCGCAATGCGCATCCGCAATATAAAACGCCATGCTAAATACCTCCAATACGTCTATTATGGCTGCCGCTAAGCGGCTACGCCGCATTTTTCATGTCAGCAAGGGGAGCTGATAACCTTGGAGCCCGGCGCCAAAGTAAATAAAGCTTGCTGAGCAACGCCTATAGCCTCTTATGCGTTTGCCGCCGCCATACAGAAAAAGAAAAAATCTATGGCTCTTAAGCTGTTATCGCTTCAATTCTCATGCCCCCGCTTAAACCGCGTTTACGTACGGTAGCCGCCTATAAGTGAGAGAGAATATATATAAGGATATGCTCGTGAGCATATCCTTAATCCATTCCCGTTTTTTATTTATTTCGCAAACTCAACAGCCCTAGTCTCACGAATAACGTTTACCTTTATCTGCCCCGGATAGTCAAGCTCTGTCTCAATTCGCTTAACAATTTCCTTGGCCATAACTATGGTATCCGCATCGTTTACATTGTCCGGTTTGACCATGATACGGATCTCACGGCCAGCCTGGATAGCAAAGGACTTGTCAACCCCTTCAAACGAGTTAGCTATCTCCTCGAGCTTTTCCAAACGCTTAATGTAGTTTTCAAGCGTTTCGCGCCTTGCGCCGGGGCGCGCTGCGGAAATCGCGTCCGCGGCCTGCACGAGCACGGCCTCCACCGTGGATGGCTCCACGTCCCCGTGGTGCGCCATAATGGCGTTTACTACCTGATTGTTTTCTCGGTATTTCTTGGCCATGTCCGCGCCGATTTGAATGTGCGGGCCTTCCACTTCATGATCAATTGCCTTTCCTATATCGTGTAAAAGCCCCGCCCTTTTAGCAAGCGTAATATTTGCGCCGAGCTCCGCCGCCATAATCCCCGCAAGGTGCGCTACCTCAATTGAATGCTTTAAAACGTTTTGTCCGTAGCTCGTACGGAACTTTAAGCGGCCAAGAAGCTTTACAAGCTCATGATGCAAGCCGTGTATGCCTGTCTGGAAAATCGCCTGCTCACCCGCCTCGCGGATCTGATTGTCAACTTCCTTACGCGCCTTTTCAACCATTTCTTCTATGCGGGCTGGATGTATCCTGCCGTCAAGTATCAGCTTCTCAAGCGCAATACGGGCGATTTCACGGCGTACGGGATCGAACCCCGAAAGAATTACGGCCTCAGGCGTATCGTCGATAACCAGATCGACCCCCGTCGCCGTCTCAAGCGTTCGGATGTTGCGTCCCTCACGCCCAATAATCCGGCCCTTCATTTCATCATTTGGCAAGGGCACGACGGATACGGTGGTTTCCGCCACATGATCGGCGGCGCAGCGCTGAATCGCCAATGATATGATGTTTCGCGAGCGCTTATCAGCCTCTTCTTTGGTTTTTGATTCAATTTCCCGCAACAGCAGCGCGGCCTCGTGGCGCGCTTCCCGTTCAACATTGCCAAGCAAGATTTCCTTTGCTTCCTCCATGGACATGCCTGAGATGGTTTCCAATTCCTTTAGCTGCTGATCATGCAGGCCTTTTATAGCGGCCTCAAGCTCGTCGGCTTCCCTCTGCTTTTTGCTTATACTCTCCTCGCGCTGTTCCAAATTGAGCAGTTTTTTGTCAAACATCTCTTCGCGCTGCAAAAGCCGCCGTTCCGTACGTTGCAACTCATTGCGGCGCTCACGCATTTCCTTCTCATTTTCGCTTTTGATGCGATATACTTCTTCCTTTGCCTCAAGAATCGTTTCTTTTTTAACCGTTTCCGCCCTCTTCTGAGCGTCGCTAATCATCTTGTTAACCGCGTCTTCAGCTCTTGCGACCTTGGCTTCGGCGATATTCCGCCTGTAATAATAGCCCCCGGTCGCGCCCGCGACAAGAGAAACAACCCCAACGGCTATTGGGATAATTGTATTATAGTCCACGAACCTGGTTACACCTCCATAATATATATAAAACGTATCCGAGCGCAAATCGCTCGGTATGCATGGCCGTTCATTTCATAAAATAATTTATGAATTTTACATACCGGCATATAACTTAAAAGGATTGTAACCTTTTTGAAAAAAAAAGTCAAGAAAACAATGTACGCGTTGAGAACGACGTTTACCAGTTTTTTTCAACTTTGCATAGAAATTATTCGTTCGATGCTTGATAGTTTTCGCGCGGTTTAAAGAATCAGCATTATTTTAAGCGTCATTTACTCACGCTGGGCGCTTTCCGCATGCTAATTACGAGAGGATTCAATATGGACGACCAATAATTACACTGAAGCATATATCACGCAATTCCCACTTTTCTCCCCACATACATTATGTGTTCTGCCCAGCTTAGGAGTTCTTCGCGTTCACATGTTTTCTCGCAAAAAGCTAACCAAGCGTTCACGACCTCCTCAGGCTGAGCCATTATATTGTCCCTGCAAGGCGAGGTCATACCTTCCTGACCAAAAACATGAAGCATTTCAAGTCCAAACTGATTCATAAAAGGCAGTATTTCATTTTGATCAATGAAATGCGCTTTCGTGAAAGCATTGCCCTTAAAACTTCTTCCACTAAAAAGATCTTTAAAATATTCAACCGCGTCTGGAATGTCAGAAATGATGGCGGCGGGATTTTCCCTCATTAAATACACCATAGTCGCATACATGTTAATAAACGACACAAAGATCACCCCATTGTTTTTTAGAAGCGACAACGCGGCGTTAACCGCCTTTACCCTGTCGGGTTCTTCGAGTAAATGATACATAGGCCCCATAAGTAAAATGTGATCAAATTCACCTTTTACAATATCGTTTATAACGCAAGCATCCCCGCATATTCCCGTTAGTTTTAAGTTGAGTTCATCAGCTTTTAATCGAGCAAAAGCTACATTTTCTTCAGAAAGGTCAAAAAGGGTGACGTCGCAGCCTTTTTCTGCAAGATAAAGCGAATATCTTCCCGGCCCTCCGCCAATATCTAAAACCTTATCTCCAGGTTGAATATATCTATCAAGAAAACGGATAGTAATCATGAACTCCGGCTGATTATGGATTCTTTCCCATTCTTCTTCGACACAGTTATTGTAATATTCTTTGACGATTCTTTTAGTGTCCATAAAAGCACCTCAATTTCAATATACATATTCCGCCAGTTAAAACACAGGGTTGGCGATAAAAGACGCGCCAGCCCTGTTAATCGACTGTTCCGTCCTGTTTATCCGACATATGATGAATCAGGCCTCATCCGCTGCCGCCGTCTCCAATTTGCCGCGCAGCTTCCGCTCGATTTCATCGCACAGCTCGGCGTTATCCTTTAAGAATGTTCTCGCGTTGTCCCGGCCCTGCGCCATCCGCATGTCCCCATAGGAATACCATGCGCCTGTCTTGCTGATAATCTTCTTATCAACCGCAAGATCCAAAATTGAACCTTCCCTTGATATACCCTCTCCATAAATGATATCAAATTCCGCCGTTTTAAATGGAGGCGCAACTTTATTTTTAACCACTTTTATTCGTGTGCGGTTGCCGATTATATCACCGGCATTTTTAAGCGTATCGATTTTTCTCACATCCAGGCGCACTGAAGCGTAGAATTTAAGCGCTTTTCCTCCGGTGGTCGTTTCCGGGTTGCCGAACATAATGCCTACCTTCTCTCGAAGCTGGTTGATAAATATAACCACGGTATTGGATTTACTGATAATTCCCGCCAGTTTGCGCAGGGCCTGCGACATCAGCCTTGCCTGAAGCCCCACGTGCGCGTCGCCCATATCGCCTTCCAATTCAGCCTTGGGTACGAGCGCGGCTACCGAATCGATAACCACGGCGTCAATCGCACCGCTGCGTACTAGCGCCTCCGCTATTTCCAGCGCCTGCTCGCCGGTGTCCGGCTGTGATATATAAAGCTCGTCCACGTTAACGCCCAGGTTCTTTGCGTAAACCGGATCAAGGGCGTGCTCCGCATCGATAAAAGCGGCTGTTCCTCCAAGCATCTGCGCCTGCGCGATAATATGAAGGGCTATGGTCGTTTTACCCGAGGATTCCGGCCCATAGATTTCAATAATTCTGCCCCTCGGGATACCCCCTACTCCAAGCGCAAAATCCAGTTCCAGGCATCCTGTCGGGATGGTTGAAACCGCTATTTTAGCCGCGGCGTCGCCGAGCTTCATCACAGCGCCTTTTCCGAACTGTTTCTCAATCTGGGCCAATGCAATTTCCAGTGCTTTTTCCTTTTCCATCATAAATCAAGTCCTTTCCGCCGGAGGGCGTGAATGTAAACGTTTTTAAACAGTACGCGCCAACTATTCATCCGTTATTTGCGATATACAACGGGATTAACTTCGGTTAAACAACACCTGATAATATTCTCGCGCTAAACAGTTATAACGCGTGCGCTTCAACAGCGAAAACCATCATCCCGATATAATCCGCGCGTTTGCCGCGCTATTTCTATTTCATACATTCGCAAAGGCGCTTTGAAGGTAAAATACGCCTCCGTCAACTATATGCTTACTTAATCATATCAGAATTCATCCGTTTTTTCGAGCATTTTACGCAAATAATTCAGCGCGTGCAGGCATGCCGCGTAGCGAATATGCTCACGGCTTCCATTGAGCCGCTCGCAATGAACCGATATATCTCCGCCCAAACCTGCGGCGATATAAACAAGCCCCGTATCCGCTCCGGAATCCGGCCCTGCGTAGCCGGTAGTAGCCAACACCGCGTCCGCACCGCTCCGAAGCGCAATACCATTTGCCATCTCATAAGCCGTTTGTCCGCTGACCGCCGAATAACGCTTAAGTGTCTGTTGCGAAACATTCAGGCGGCGTGCTTTGGCCTCGTCCGAATATGTAACGCATCCCTCTGTAAACCAGTTTGAACACCCCGGTACGCTAACCAAAAGAGATGAAAGCATACCGCCCGTGCAGCTTTCAGCAACTGCAAGCTTTAGCCCGTTTTTTTTAAGCAAGCCCGCGCATACCTGCCAGAGAGTCTCATCGTTGAGCGAATAGACCACGCCGCCCAATCGGTTAACAATCTCCTTTATATACGGCTCGATAAGTTGCTCCCCTTCCGCGCGGGCGGAGCACAAAGCCGTTATACGCAGCGTAACTTCGCTCTGGGCGGCATACGGCGCAATCGTTGGATTGACCTGATTTTGAATTAGATCTTTTAACGCATACTCTACCGCCGACTCCCCCATCCCGAAGATACGCAGCACCCGGGATACAAGCGTTTTTCCGCTTTTATCCGCCAGATAAGGAATCACATGCGTATCCAGCATCGGGCGCATCTCGCCCGGCGGGCCGGGCAGCAAAACTATTTGCTTTAAGCCGGGGGCGTTAACGATACATCCGGGAGCTGTGCCGTGCGCGTTGGGTAATACCTGAGCCCCTCGCGGGATAAGGGCCTGCTTTAGGTTGTTCGGGGTCATTTCACGGCCTAGGCGAATAAACCTTTCGCTAATCGCCTCAAGCGTAGCCTCATCCATCACAAGCTTAAGGCCGCAAACAGCCGCTATGGTTTCCTTTGTCAGATCGTCGCCGGTAGGGCCGAGGCCTCCGGTTGTAATGACAATATCCGCCCGATCCAGAGCTTCCCTGACAGCGCCGGCAAGACGCGCCTGGTTATCGCCGACAACCGACTGATAATAGACGGAGACGCCTACTTCCGCAAGCCGCCGCGCGATGTATTGCGCGTTGGTGTTTACTATCTGGCCGAGCAAAAGCTCCGTGCCGACGCTGATAATCTCGCAAACCATACTGTTATCACCTGCCATCCTTAAATAAACCGGCGTTTTTGATGATATAATCTAATCCGGACCATAACGTCAATCCGGCGGCCGCCCAAGTTAAAATAACGGCGGCTGGAACGGTAATCCAGGGCAAAATACTGGGGCTGATTAAAACAGCGGAGATAGCGACGCATTGCGATACCGTTTTGATTTTCCCAAGGCCGCTGGCCGCGATGACCTTGCCTTTCTCCAAAGCGATAAGCCGCATTGCGCTTATGATAAATTCCCGGGCGATAATAATAAATGTACAAATTGGCGAAACCATGTTCTCAGCGGTTAGGAACACAAGCGCGCTGCTGGTAAGCAGCTTATCGGCTATCGGATCCATAAGCTTGCCGAAATCCGTAACAAGGTTATGCTTTCGGGCATACCGTCCGTCGAAAATATCCGTTATATAAGCAAGAATAAATACAGTCGCGGCGATGAGGTAACGATAAACCGAAGGGATGTAGAAGCACACGATAAAAACAGGGATTGCCGCAATCCTGATTAATGTGAGCCGGTTCGCTAAATTCATGCTAAAACCCCTCCAATATCATATTCGCTCGCGTCGGTAACTCGGGCGCTTACAAAATCGCCGGGTTTTAAAGCCGCGCCGCTCGTACGGATATACAGCTTGCCGTCCGCGTCCGGAGCCTCAGCATAGGTCCTCGCGCAGGCGACGCCCGTATCCAACCTCTCCACCAGCGCTTCGCATACGCTCCCTATCCGCTTTTTATTTAGCGTAAGTGAAATGCGCTTTTGCTGGCGCATCAACCTGTCGAGGCGGTCGTTTTTTATCTCCTCGCTTAAATGGCCGCTCATGGAAGCGGCGGGCGTATCATCCTCCGGCGAGTAAGTGAAAGCGCCCAGCCGATCCACCGGATATTCCCTAAAAAACGCCATGATTTCGTCGAACTGCGCCTCCGTCTCAGATGGGAAGCCTACAATCGCCGTCGTGCGGATGATGAAATCAGGCGCGGCCGACCGGATATAGCGGAGGATGCGTTCAATATCCCCCCTGCCGCCCCTTCGGTTCATTTGCTTTAAAATGGAATCGTTTATATGCTGTATTGGCATATCGATGTATCGCAGCAATTTCCCGTTTCCTATAATTGTATCGATCAATTCCTCCGTTACGGTATCGGGGTATGTGTACAACACGCGTATCCATCTAAGCTCGTCAATCTGAGCCAGCCGTTTTAAAAGCCGGCTGAGCGCGGGCGCGCCGTATAAATCCGTGCCGTAACCCGAAGTATCCTGCGCGATGACCGTCAACTCACGAACGCCTGACCGCGCAAGTTCTTCGGCCTCTTTCACGGCCATTTCAATCGGCACGCTTGTTTTTTTGCCCCTTATCAGGGGAATAGCGCAGTAAGAGCAGCAATTATCGCACCCGTCTGAAACCCGAAGGTACGCGCTGTAATCCGGCGTGGTAAGCGTACGCCCGGGCAGAGAGCCGTGCCATATTCCGGGCTCACAGCCCAATCGGCGGCAAATCTCCAGCGTAAGCCCGGCTTGATCCTTCACGCCCCACATGAGATCGATTTCCGGCAGCGAAGCTGCAAGCTCCTTAGGATAACGCTGGCTGAGGCATCCCGTAACCACAAGCAGCGCGCACCGCCCGGACTCTTTATACTGCGCCATCTCTAAAATCGTATCTATCGACTCTTCTTTTGCAGGCGTTATAAAGCCGCAGGTATTGATAATAATTACGTCGCATTCCGCCGGGTCGGCCGTGAGCCGCAAGCCTGCGGCTTTAAGGCAGCCCAAAAGGCGTTCCGTATCGACACGGTTCTTTACGCAGCCAAGCGAAATTACGCCGGCGTTCTTCATTCCCCCACCCCTTCAATCATATCCTCTGCGTATTTATCGTTACGCCTGTGCGGGATCCTGCCCCGCCGCACTCCCGAACATCCGCTCATACTCAACGCGATCGATTAAAACCCGCCTGGGCTTACTCCCGTCAAAACCGCTGACAATCTTTTTCTGCTCCATGATGTCAACCAGCCGCGCCGCCCGCGCGTAACCCACGCGGAGCCGCCGCTGTATCATGGAAATTGATGCCTGACCGCTGTCCAGCACAATTTTAACGGCTTCCGGCAGGAGATCATCCTCCTGCTTGCCCGACCCCTGCGCCCCGCTTGCGGAAACCGCGGGGACCTCCTCCAATATGGCTTCATTGTATGCGGGCTCCGTGGCCTGTTGGGCGAAATACTGCGTGATGCGCTCAACCTCCTCGTCCGAGACGAACGCGCCCTGTATACGGATGGGCTTGGCGGATCCGTTCGCGTGGAAAAGCATATCGCCGCGGCCCAGAAGCTTTTCCGCTCCAGTACCGTCTAAAATAACCCTCGAATCGATGGAGGATGATACGGCAAACGCGATTCTTGAGGGGATATTCGCTTTAATCAGGCCCGTGATAATGTCGGCCGAAGGCCTTTGCGTGGCCACGATGAGGTGGATTCCGCACGCCCGGCCAAGCTGCGCTATGCGGCAGATGGATTCCTCAACGTCTTTAGCCGCGACCATCATTAAATCCGCCAGCTCGTCGATAACGATAACCAGTTTCGGCAGCCGCTCCTCCTCGCTTACCAGCGCGTTATACCCCGCCTGGTTGCGCACGCCCAGCTTGGCCATTTTTTGATAGCGCTGTTCCATCTCCAAAACCGCCCACTTGAGCGCGCCCGCAGCTTTTTTGGGATCCGTCACCACAGGAACGAGCAAATGAGGGAGTGTTGAGAACACGCTCAGCTCCACAACCTTCGGGTCGATTAGAATCAAACGCACGTCGGAAGGCGCGGATTTATAGGCAAGGCTTATAATGATATCGTTTATGCAAACGCTTTTGCCCGAGCCCGTCGAACCCGCTATGAGAAGATGCGGCATTCTATCCAGATC
The DNA here is from genome assembly GCA_900544555.1 of uncultured Eubacteriales bacterium. Taxonomy (GTDB): domain Bacteria; phylum Bacillota; class Clostridia; order Christensenellales; family CAG-138; genus UMGS693. Next base: position 155,147 of record UQWD01000003.1, on the reverse strand, counting down.
AGCGGTAATGATCTTGCCCGCGATATCCTTGCCCAGCGCAAACGAGACGGGCGAGAGCGAGGCGGCAAATTCTTTGGATTCAATTACCTCACGCAGCAAGACCATCGCGATGTTCTTATTCGGCACCTCAATGCCCACCGCAGCCTTGCCGGGTATCGGCGCTTCAATACGGACCCTTGGCGCGGCGAGAGAGAGCGCCAAATCATTGGACAGGTTCGTTATGCGGTTAACGCGAACCCCTTGCGCAGGCTGTATTTCATACCGCGTTATCACCGGCCCGACGCTGACGTTGATGATTTTCGCGCTGATATTAAAGCTTGCCAGCGTCTCAATGAGTATCCGCGCCTTTTCCGCCGGGGATTCAAAAGCGCCCGCGCCCAGCGCTTTTGCCGGATTAAGCAGCGTAAAGGGCGGCCGCTGATATTCCATGATGGACGCAGGAGCGCTCGAAGGCGTAACGTTATCATCCGGATCAGGCGCCGGCGGCTGCGTTCGCGAGGGCCTGTCCGGAGCCGACGGTTCCGTAACGGCGGCTGGTACTACCGGCGCGGCTTCTTCCGCTATTGGCGCCGAATTATCCTTATACTCATCATCCTCCGCAAAAAGATCCGGAACCTCAGCCGAATTCTCAGGGCGTACAACCGTTAGGCTGCGCTTTTTCAGCATTCCGCTTGAGGGAAAAAACTCTATATCCTCATCCCATCCAGCGGAGTTTGGCTCTTCAATTATCTGAGGCTGCGCCCGCTTTCCCTTTTTCGTTTTTTTTATCACAGGGGGTTCATCATCCACTAGCATGTTCTCATTATAAAAGGAATTTTTATGTTCCCGCCTTTCCGACGCCAGCGTTACGCCGCTTTTAATCGTTTCCCCAACCTTCTCCCCGGCGGTTCTGAGCGAAAATTTCGTTATAATGAGGAATAGAATCACTAAGCCGGCAATGCAGAAGATATACGAACCGGATTCGCCGAGCAGCAGCGTAAGCGGATATGCTATTAAAGCACCCATCCCTCCCCCGCCTACCCGCAACCGTTCGCTGTACTCGTATGCGCCGGTCAAATAAGTGAAAAACGGGTTGCCTTGGGGCGGATTAATATATAGCTGCATGATGGCAAGCGACAGCAGCGCGCCGCCGCAGCATGACAGAACCGTTCTTACGCTGGAGCGAGCTTTTGGCGCGGCTATTAAATAAACGCCGGCACATACAAATAAGGCGGGAGCGGCATATCCAGCCAGCCCAATCAGGCCGTATACGAATCCGCTGATAGCACCGCCCAGCAATCCGGCGGCTGTTGAATAAAGGCTGACAGCAAGAAAAAGGCCAAACGCTATCAGGCCAACGCCAGCGATTTCGCGTTTTATAGCGGTTTCTTTCCTCGGCTTTTTCCTGTTGTTTTTCTTAGTCGCCATTTATAACTCCTCTAAACATTGCATTTAATTATACCGCAAACAGCATATATAGAAAAGGGTGGTTTTTTGTACGAAACGCGGTTATAAGCGGCTTTGTACGTTTCAAGAGTCAAAAAGCGGCTACGCAAGCGTTTAAAAGCTGCATTGGCCCTTTCTCAGTTGGCGTGGGCAGCGCCCCATCCTTGTAAGCTTTTCGCTCGCGGCCCCGCATGTATATACGCGTGATATAAACCTCGCCGTTTTAGGATATGGCAAAATAATATATTTCTTAATGATACTTATGATGCTTAACGTACAATAGCTGGAGGTTTTTTCTGATATAACGGCTAAAGCGCTTTGAGCAAGCGCCAACCATCAATACCTCGAGCGGTTATAATCAGCAGGTAACGCAGCATATTAAAACAAGCCGCAAAACACATATCAAAGACAAAATACCTTAACCTTAGAATTAACCGCGGGGTGATGCGTCCGCCGCATCTATATCCAGCCAGCATTGTTGTTTATCAATTCTGCGTATCATAATACGACCCGTATCCTTATCATATTTCGGCTGATGATATTTGAAAAGCATAGTTTCGCCGTCAAGCCTGCCCACGATCTCAATTTTGCCCGTTTCATGCGAAAGGACAAACTTGCACCGTTTGGCGTGCCCGTTTAACAGGCTCATGGCTGAATCTACGATTCGCGACGCTTCAAGGAGCGGAATCTGGAACTGCCTTTTTACACCGGAAACCGGCCTGCACTGGAATAAATAATAGGGTAAAACGCCCATCTCTGTAAGCGCGTTCAACAGCCGCGCCAGCTCTTGGGGCGTATCGTTTACGCCCCTTAAAAGCACTGTCTGATTGCTCACGACCATACCGCGTTTACGAAGCGCCTTAATAGCGCCCTTCGCCTCTGCCGTAAGCTCCCGCGCATGGTTGAATTGGGTAACAATATAGATTAGCTTTTTATCCGCAAACGATTCAAGTATGTTCAAAAGCTCATTATCGCCGGTTATTCGAGCTGGTAATACGACCGGTACGCGCGTTCCGAGCCGGATAAAGCGAAGGTGCTTGATACCGCATAGATTCTCAAGCGTTCTTAGTATTACATAATTGCTGTTGAGCATGGCGTCTCCGCCGGATACGAGTACGTTATCTATTTCCTCATGTGCCTGAATATAGTCGGTTATCGCGTCGAGCATTTTTACCGTTTCATCATCCGATACGCCGACCAGCCGCTTTCTGAAGCAGTGGCGGCAATACATTGCGCATACGTTGGTTGATAGAACCAGAGCGGTATTTCGATATTTGTGCTGAAGGCCGGGTAAAACCGTGTTATCAAGCTCGCCGCTGGTATCGAAGCTCCCTTCCAAATCCGTTTCAAGCACTGTGGGTATACACATCCTGCGAATAGGGTCGTTTGGATCGCTTTTATCAATAAGCGCTAAATAATACCTGGGGACTGCAATGGGGAACTCCTTTGATATTTGCCTGAGTTCTTCGGCCTCCGCCTTATCAACATAACCTAACGAGTACAGTTCGTCAACATTATTTATACTTTCGTTCAATTCCTTTCTCCAGTTCATTGAAACATCTCTTTTCTCTATAATTTCTTTTTTTATAGTAACAAAAATCGCGCGCCAAGTGGCTCGGAGAAAAATATATTCACGCTAATTTCACGATCTGCTCAGTAAATGATATGCTCTTTTTTCGGCGCGGGGTATAACGGCCGAGATTGCCGCCATTTACCGTCCCTTAGAGCATGCCGCGGTCTGTTTTTCGCGGATTGGCAGCCCTGATGCTGAAACTTATAACCGCTTCTTCTTGAGTACTTGTTTATGGCATGCCATTATGCTTGTGCAAACAGCGCGGGTAAGTTCCGCATTTAAAGCGTGTTAAAGCCGCCTGCGCGCTTACTTTGGGCTCAAGTACTTTTAACTTTTAATCCCTCAACTTCCTGGCGAGTTCATAAATCATGATACCAGCCGCAACGGATACGTTGAGTGATTCCGCGAGCCCGTACATCGGCAAACGGTATTTCACGCACTTAGCCGCAACGGAATCTGAAACGCCGCTCCCCTCATTACCAATGATGAGCGCGCATGACCGCCCGATAATGGGCAGCGAACTTTCACCGTGTAAATGCCCGCAAATAAGCGTATAACCTGAACCTGAAAGCCTGTCAAGCTGCGTTTCCAACTGGCCCTCCCAAATCGGCAGATGATAAACCGAACCAGCGGAAGCGCGAACGGGCTTTGGAGCAAACGGATCCGCGCACCCCTCTCCCAACAGAATCCCGGCCGCGCCCAAAGCGTCCGCCGTTCGGATAACGGCGCCCACATTCCCCGGATCCTGTATGCCGTCCAGCGCAATGATCAGCCCCTCAGGATAATGATCCGGGACGGACGTATCAGGCGTTCGGACAGTCGCGGCGACCCACTGCGGCGTGTTGGTTTGGGTAAGGCTTTCCATAACCCTGCGCTTAACCATATGTACACAAGCGCCGCTGCCTTCAAGCACGGCCTTTAACAGTTCATGGCCTTCTTCAATAAAAGCATGTGAGAACTCGGCCCCGGAAATCACCGCTTCCCGGATCAATTTCTCCCCTTCTATAAAATGTAGCCCCTGTTCTAGGCGCGCTTTTCGCCCTGAGAGCTCGCGGGCGCTCCGTATCAGTTCGTTGCGCGTGCTTTCTATAACCATAAAATCCTCAACCAATGTATGATAGCATATGAGAGCGTATAATCGCCGCCGTATCTTAGCCCTAAAGCCTGCGGGCCGCGCGGAACGAATAGCTTCATTGCGCGCGGCCGCTATGCATATTTGTATTAGCTTGCGCCCGGTTCCGGTGCGCATCTAATAAGTTGATTCAAACTAAGCCCTGGCCTTCATGGCGACCTCGGCCAGCTCCTTAAACGCGTTCATATCGTTTACAGCCAAATCAGCCAAAACCTTTCGGTTTACGTCTACTCCAGCGAGCTTTAGGCCGTTTATCATGCGGCTGTAGCTGGTGCCGTATATTCTCGCGCCCGCGTTGATACGGGCAATCCAAAGCTTACGGTATTCGCGCTTCTTCACCTTGCGCCCTACGTAGGCATAGGACATGGATTTCATGACCTGCTGCGTAGCGGAGCGATACTGCTTGCTTTTCGCGCCATAGTAACCCTTGGCAAGCTTAAAAACCTTGCGGCGTTTTTTAACGGCATTTACTGCCCTTTTTATCCTGGCCATTGTTTATTCCTCCTAATTACTTATAAGGTATGAGATCGCGGACCTTCTTGGCTTCGCATTCGGCGATATAGCCGGTTTGACGAAGGTTGCGCAGCCTCTTGGTCGACTTCTTGGTCAGGATGTGGCTTTTATATGCCTTGCCCCTTTTAATCTTACCGGATTTGGTAAGGCTGAAGCGTTTGGCAGCACCCCTGTGGGTTTTGATCTTAGGCATTGGGGTTATCCTCCTCTGTTCATTTAGCTAACTTTTCGGCGTCAATATCATATACATATTGCGCCCTTCCTGCTTGGCAGGTCTGTCGATGGCGGCAACGTCCTTGACCATCTCATAGAATGCTTTCATAACATCCAGGCCTATTTCGCCATGCGTCGCCTGCCTGCCACGGAAACGTATGGATACCTTAACCTTATCCCCGTTACCGATAAACTTCTGGCACGCCTTGGCCTTAACCTCCATATCGTGCTGGTCGATGGTCGCTGAGAGCCTAACTTCCTTAAGTTCAATGATCTTCTGGTTCCTGCGTTGTTCCTTTTCACGTTTGCTCTGTTCAAACCGGTATTTGCCATAATCCATCAGCTTACAAACCGGCGGGTTCGCCTGCGGCGCAATCTTGACCAGATCCAGCCCGCGTTCCTCGGCCATTCTTGTGGCCACCGCAATGGAAACAACGCCCTGCTGATTTCCGGCTTCGTCAATCAGCCGAACTTCCCTGTCTCGGATTTCCTCATTGATCATCAGATCCTGGATGCTAATAGTGCACACCTCCATGTTCTATTCATTCAAGCGACGGCGCAAAAAAGGCGGGTTGCCGCCCGCCTCAAATAAACCGAATATATACGGTAAACGTTAACCGCGCCCGACTGAGCCGGCGGGTGAGAGGCGGGACGCCTCTGCTTGAACATCAATATTATAATGACGCCCATACCTTTTGTCAACCATTTTATTGATCGGATTCTTAACTCGTACCAGCCGCTTTTCGCGTTTTTAACCGAATGGTTAAAATATTTATATGCCTGTTCAAAATCAGGGTTATATTCAGCCTTGAAATCAGCCTCAGAAATCCATATTTACTGGCATGTTTTGCTTACGCCAAGAACTGAAAAATTCGCAGCGAACGGTTCGTAATAATTATAAAGTATAAACTCCTCCTACTGAGCCTCCGTCCGCTTAAGCCACATAAGCGCCTCGGGTATGACTTCACGGTTTCTAAGAAAGATGGTATAAAACTCCTCAACCGGCAGCGGCGCCGAACGCGTGCCAATCTCTACCGTAAGCGACGGGATTCCCATAGCCTGTATCGCCCAGTCCTTGTATCCGCCGAAGGAAGTTCCCGTATCCCCTTCCACAGGGTAGCCCGTTATAGCTGAAATCATTAAAGCAAGCTTGCGCGACATTTCATTAGTGGGGGAGTTTTGACCAAACTCATAATAAATCAGGCTGCCGAACGCGTGATAGCTGATGGTCGCGCCAAAACTATTCCGCTTCGTATAATTTACCAGCGCTAACGTCTCCGGCTCGCTCTCCGGCCTTGGCCCGCGGTAATTCGCGCTTGATGCGGCCGGGCGCGTCCGTACGCTATCCCATTTCGCGTCAAAATTTCTGTTTAAGTCAACGCCGTTCGCGTTCGCTTTCCATCTGTACAGGTATTCGGCTCCCGAGTCGTCAGCGAAGCCGCGCTCCTGATCCTTTTCATAAATATCCCTCAGTTTATCAGTATAAACACCCCTTTGGCTTATGGCGCACCCGTCCGGGTTGGTCATTGGCGCCACATGGACGCAGGCGGTTTCATCATACTGGTACTTAAGGTAATATTCTATCTGGGATACGGCCAGCTGCGCCGTCATATGCTCCCTCGCGTGTATTGCGGCCTGTATGAAAAGGTGACGCTCCGCTGAACTATCCCCTATTATCACCACCGGAATATCCCTGCCTTCGGACGATTTGCCCATGGATTCCACGCGAACCCTTTCAGGATAACGTTTTCTTAGCGCCTCAATATCCTCAAGCATCCGCTCATACGTGTATGCCAGAACCGGTTTAACGATCTCAAGCCCAAGCGCGCCTTCATCCGGCACGAGGTATCCCGCAAGTATATACCCCTCCATACCGGACCGCGCATCCCGTATATGTGCGAACTTCTCCTGGTACCCCAGCAGTTCAACCTCAGCGCCCTTATAAACCTTGCCAATGGCCTTTGCGTCGGGTGAAGGCGCCTCCCTGAGATTGAGGTACTCCATGCATGCCGCGCGGAACCTCGTTACAGGCTCCGGCAGATTCGCGGCATCCATTCCGGGGCTTTGCGCGGGCGGAATTGACGTCGTACCGGGAAGCGAAACGTCATAAGGGGTTGCCGACGGCCGGCCGTCGGTGACGCAGCCGCACATAAACAGCGTTGACGCGATTATGGCAAAGCTTATTATTAACCGAAATCTACTCATTTTGCTTTCCCCCGTCACCCGTTCAAAACCAGTACAGCGCTTACTTCCTGTTATGGCTTCGCTAAAATCGGGTTTATGTGCGTTATTATTTCACGGATGGAGCAAAACCGCAAGTAAGCAAATTGTTAAGATTTCAGCAGCCGCCCCGCGTATTGGGTCAATTGCTCTACCGCTTCTTCGAGCGCCGCGCTTTTGGGCGCGCTGCCCTGGGCGAACGTTGCGCGGCCTCCCCCTTTCCCGTTGAGTGCAAAATTAACGGCCTGGCAAAGCTCCTGCATGCTCAGCCGAACCCCCTCAGTACAGGAAAGGCAGTAGTATACCGCGTCCCCCTCTACGGCAAATAGCATCATCACCTTCGCAGCGCCATCCGCCATGAGCGCGTCGCAAAGCAGCTTGAACTCAGACCGCGTAAACGTATGCGAAATATGCGTAATCAGCTTTACGCCCTTCATCGCCTCAGCGCGTTGCATTAGGTTTCTCGCTTCATATTCGGCAAGCAAAGCAGCCGTCTGCTTAAGCCGCCTGTGCGCCGACGCGAGTTCGTCCCCCTGGCGCGCAACCGCGGCTGCCGCGTCCTCCGGCTTAACGCTGAATCTGCGGGCAATCGCCTGCAACGCGTTGTGAGCGCGCCTGTGAGCGTCGAGCGCCCTTTCTCCACATACGAACCATAACCGCGTTCCGCCCTTGTATTTAGTATACGCAGTGATTTTAATCTGACCCGCCTCCCCGCTGGTGCGGCAATGCGTACCGCAGCAGGTGCATGAGTCAACGCCCCCAACGCGCACGATTCGTATATCGCCCTTAAGCTCCTTCGCGCGCTTTCTAAGCGCCATTCCCTCCAGCTCTTGAGGGGTTACGATTTCAACGCTCACAGGCGCGTCGTCAAGAGCCGCCATGTTGGCCGCGTCTTCAAGCTTATTGAGCTCGTCAGGGCCAAGCGGCAGATCAAAATCGATGGTTGAATACGCTTGAGCCATATGGAAGCCGACGTTTACCGCGCCGAACAGGGATTTGGCAAGCCCCGATAAGATATGCTCGCCCGTATGCTGCCGGGAGTGATCCATACGCGCTCCCCAGTCAACCTCGATGACAACCTCCGCTCCCTCGTCAACCGGCAGTTCAATCAAGTGCCATACGCCTTCGCCATCCTCCCGCGCGTGAAGTATCCTTTGGCCCGATAAACTCCCCTTGTCGCAAAGCTGGCCTCCCCCTTCGGGGTAGATAACGGTTTGATCCGTAAGCGCCTCATAGCCGGCGTCCGTTTGTACGCACTTGAGCGTTTTAGCCGTGCAGCTTTTGAGCTGCGGGAACTCATAATACAGACGTTTTGTCATACTTCCAGCTCCTTAAACCCGTTCCCTCGCACTTCCGTGGCGTTGTGCATTACAATAAACGCGTCTTCGTCAAGCCGCTTGATCGCTTTGAGTATGCGCCCAACCTCGCTTCTTCTCGCAACGCTCATCAATACCGATTTGTTTTTTCGCGAATACCCGCCCTTTGCGGCAAACTCCGTTATACCCCGGTCCGATTCCTCCATCAGTACGGGGATGAGTATATCGGGCTGATCCGTTATAATGAGCATCACCTTTGCATGATCCATACCCTGCATGATGGCGTCAATGACCTTTCCCTGTACAAAGATCGTCACGCCTGAATACAGCGCTACCTCAATATCCTTAAAAACAATCACCGCTACCAATACGACCAGCGCGTCTATCGCCATTAAAAGCGTACCTGCCGGAAGAAGCGGGAAAGGCTTCCTGAGAAGCATCGTAACCAAATCCGTACCGCCGGTCGTATAGCCGCGCGCAAATACCAAACCAACCCCGATACCGAGCATTACCCCGCCCATAACAGAGGCGAGAAGAACGTTGTTTGTATAAACAAACGTAAAGGGGCGCAGCAGGTCGATAAACGCGGCGAAAATAAATGAGGCGGCCAGCGTGCCGACCAGCCTGCGCCAGCCAAACGACTTCAATCCCATTAACAGTATAGGGATATTGAACGCGAATGTCAGCACGCCAACCGGCCAGTTGGCGATGAACCCTACCGCCGTTGCAAGGCCGGATACGCCGCCCGGCGCGAGATTGTTCGGTATGGTGAATATGACCATTCCCGCAGCCATCACGAAACAGCCGATTAAAATAGCAGCGGCGTCGAGAATGTAGGGGTGGATCCTTTTCATGGGTTTAAACCTCTCAGTTTTTCCGGGATAAACAGCCCGTCCTTTCTAATTAGCTCGCCGTCAAAATAGATCTCGCCCCCGCCGTACTCCTTTGTTTGTATACACACGATATCCCAGTGGATTGCGGATTTGTTTCCATTGGGCGCTTGTGCGTACGCGTTGCCGGGAGTAAGGTGGAACGAGCCGCCGATCTTCTCATCATAAAGCGTATTTCCGAACGGGCGGGTTATTCGGTTATTAACGCCCAGCGCAAACTCGCCGATATAGCGCGCGCCTTCGTCCGTATCCAAAATCCTGTTCAAACCGTCCGTGTCGTTCTCGCATTCAGCGGTTACGATTTTTCCATCCTTGAACGTGAACTTCGGGTTTTTAAACTCCTTGCCATGCATGTTCGTAACGGTATTATATTGGATAACGCCGTTTACGCTCCCTCGGACAGGCGCGGTGTATATCTCCCCGTCCGGTATGTTGCACAGCCCCGCGCATGGCACTACGGGAATCCCTTTTATGGAAAACGCCAAATCCGTTCCGTTCGGCCCGAGGATGCGCACGCAGTCCGTACGCTCCATCAGAGCTTTTAAAGGTACGAAGTCCTCCGCCATCTTGCGATAGTCTACCAGGCACACGTCGATAAAGAACTCGAAGAAATCATCGTAGCACATTCCTGCTTTTTGTGCCTGGGCCATTGTCGGCCAGTTAAGATATACCCAGCGCCGCTCGTCGATAATTAGGTCGTTTAAGGGCCTGAGCGCTTTGGCGCGCGCCTGAAGCTTGCGCGGGTCGACGCCCGCGAGCTCCATATCGTTTTCGTCAACGCCAATAACCACCTGGCCCGCTAAGCACCTCCAATAAGCCGTTTCCCAATCTAGCTGCTTATTATATACGTCCGCGCACTCATCCGGGTTATCCGCGTCAAAACAGCCGAATATTAGACGGGTAAGCTCGGCGTCGGTAATCTTAACGTACGGTATGGCGCCAATATCAGCCGCTTCGCTTAGCAGTGACTTTATCAGGGGCTTTGCCTGATAACCGCCGCTAATTTGAAAAAGCTGCCCTTTTCTTAAATCGAGCGAGTATGTAAGCAGCATGCGAGCCAGCCGCTCAAGCCTTAAATCCTTCATTATGAACCTCCCTTTACCTATCTGTATTTCCGCTTGTATTATAGCATATACCACGGCAGGCGAAACAGCCCAAAGGCATTCCCTCATGCCACCATAAATGCGTTTCGCGCAAAATGGCGCGCCGCATGGGAATTATATAACGAAAACCCGTATTTATATATATAAATATATATTCAGAAATGGTTTTATAGGGAGATTATGTATGTTATAGTATTAATATATAATAATCAGTGTCTATGTGCCTTTTATCGCCTTTAGTTAGATTGTTTTAGAATATTGGCTCGGGCCAAATCGACATTACTGATTACATATGTGCGATTAATGACTAGTTTTGGGGTTAGACTAATTTACATGTTTCTTTTATAGCTTTTTCAGCATAAATATTATAGAATCGTATAAGTGATTCTGCTTCGGGTTATAAGGGCGGGCGGCCAAAATTTAACACCTGATTAACTGTATTAGAGAGGAGAGACAAACATGAAGAATAACATGAAACCCTTGTTAGCTATCGCGCTGCTTTTGATTCTGCTGTTCTCTTTCTCAGGGAGCGCGCTGGCGCGGGAGGATGCGCTCATGCCCGACGCATGCAGCCACAGTAGCTATTATCGTATCAGAAGCTACTACGTATATAGCGCCAATTACAACTCGTGCCTGCAATATTACAGGGTTGTATGTAAATGCCGGAGCTGCGGGTATACCTGGAATCAGGATACGTTAGTGAATTCACTTCCCCATCAGAGGACTCTCAAAGACAGGGGGCATGGGGGTAGTAAGCACTATTACCGGTATGAGTGCTGTATGTGCCATTACGCGCTTACTGAAGATATACCTTATACCTGTTATGGCCCGCCCTGTAACGTGCTGCCCTATAGCACGATCATTCAGGCCAAGTAAGTTCCTTTTGATCGAAACGATCTAAGTGAACCGTTCAGCGCAAACCCTGGCAGACGGCCGCCCGCCCCGCCGCCCGGGGACAATGAGGAGGAAAACGAATATGGCATTTAAAACCTGCGTCAAACAGCTTTTTCGAAACCCGGTTAAAACGCTCCTATATTTCCTGCTGCTCGCATTAGCGTGTATGCTTCTTTGCGTGAGCGTGGGCATGCTCGTTAGCGCCGTGGCCAGCGCCGCTGAGGTGGACGCGGCCTTTACCACCATCGCCGTGCCGAACATCACGAGAATACCCGCTGGTCCGGAGACCGACCAACCGGCAATGGATAACTTAAATACAATTCCGTTAGCGACGGACGCGACTGTGGCGCAGGTTTTGGAGATCGCTGAAAAATCCCGAAATGTAAGGCAGTTGGAAGTGCGGCGCAGGCTGCGCGGCGTTAACCCGGATATCTCTCCTTATTGGGTACCTGCTGAAAAAGTGTATATAGACGGAGAGTATGTAGAGTATATGCGCGAAGAAATCAATCACGCCATGAACTTGTTTGTGCTCGAGGTAACATGCGAACTCGCATCTGAAACAACCTCCTTTTCTCCTGTGCTCAACGCTGAAGTAAAATACTATTCAGCGGATTTTAAAATCGATAATGTGCTCTCTGGGCAGACGGATATTCATAAGCTGGAGCCGCGCGCGCGATTGCATATGGAAGATTTATACGAAGCGGGCTCGGGGGGAAAGCAGCCCTTTGAGGTGGGCGGACGTTATATCGTCTGGGCTCAAATTGTACCCAATGCGTTGGATCTTCCCCCAAAAACCGTATCGTATAGGCTATGGAATTCCATCACGCCCAGCCGCATGAATAATCAAAGCCAATCCACCGTGGTGGACGGCGTTAAATATACATGGGTGGAAGTCATTGAAGGCGTGGGCTTTCTGCCTGTGGCGGAGCTAAAGGGCAGCGTGGATGAGTTCCTTCACTCACAGGAGGGGGCCGTATGGCGGGATATCATTGAGGCAAACACCCATTCCTTCGAGGTGATGACCACGGGCGCTCTCGAAAGCATTCTGTTTTTTAACCAGAGTACGGCGAACATTGTCGACGGCCGAGGTTTCACAGACGACGAATATGATCAAGGCGATAAGGTATGCGTAATCAGCACGCATTTCGCGCAGCTCAACAGGCTTCAGATCGGGGATAAAATCGATATGAAGCTGAACTTCACATACGAAAAAATGCAAAATATGGGCGGGAACGAATATTTCTGGATGATTGAAACGTTTTATCCCGCCAATGGATATACGGAGCAACACGAATTTGAGGTGGTGGGGATTTACTCGACCCCTGAAGACGAGAAGGGTCCCTTCTATATCCAGCCCAATACGGTTATCGTTCCTGATAAATCTATTGAATCCAAAGAGGGTTATCCGTTTGTCGGGGATTCCCCGATGGATGATAACATGTACGTTTATACGCCGCAGACCATCTCCATAATCCTCAATAACGGCGGATTGAAAGGGTTCAAGGCGGAGCTGGAGGAACACGGGCTTGAAGACACCATGCTGTATTTTGATCAGGGGTATTCCCGTGTGAGCGGCACGGTCAGCGCGTTCACAAAAAACGCATGGATCCTCTTTGCCATAAGCGCCGCGGCATGGGCGGCCGTCGCCATGCTGTTCGTCTATTTCTACATCATCCGGCAGAAGAAGGAAACCGGCGTGATGCTTTCGCTCGGCACGGGCCAGGCGCAATCGTTCCGGTATATCCTATCCTGCGTCATCGTCATTTCCCTCGCCGCGTCCATCATTGGGAGCGCCGTCGGGTATACGTTCTACGAACAGGCGGTGGACGCCTCGTATGAGCTCGCGTTAAAGGGAGACGATAAAAACTCGGAATACAGCGGCGGCGGAGCCACGGGGTCGTACCATGCGAAGATAGACGTGATAAAGAAACCGGAAACCGTATTTATGGCGGCGGGGGTTCAGTTCATCGTCCTTGCCGCGGCGTCCTCGCTGGCTGCCTTCTACATGGTCAAGAGAAAGCCTCTGCGCTTGATCCAGGATAGGTAATCTTTCGTTAAACTTTGAATCAGTTCAACGCCGGCCGCCCTTATGGGACGACGGCGTTTATTTGTCAATAGAAAACCATTCGCTAGGCGTGGTTCCAGCCTGTCAAAAAAACCCGGGGTAGGGTCGGAGCCGCAACCGCCATAGGCTTTTAACCGAACCTGACGACATTCGCGTCAGATTCGGAATGCCTTGCGCGGCAAGGGTTTCTTTGCACGGGGCGCTGACCGCGCCAATGTAAAAGCGCTCCGTGTTAACTCGAAAAACGTGGCGCAGCCACTTTTTCGATACAATCAATACCCCCGGCTATGCCGGGGGTATTTTTATTATGGCGCAGCGCAGCGAGCCCCCCAAATCAGCTTCTGCTTTTACCAGCGCTGTAAGCCTCCCTTACGCATGCCTGATGACGCGGACACTCTTTGCTGTTCTCATGCACCTTTGAGCCTTCAAGATGGATGCAAAAATGGCCGTCAAAATTATTGCTAGGCGTAGGGTTCGCTAAATGCGGCATGCAATGCATGGAGGCCGCCACCGTTTTGCCGTTATACGTTATCCAAATCGCCCTGCGGTTCCATGACCATTTACCGCCGGCGATGCGGAGCATTGTCGCCGTATCGCTGGCTAAAATAGGCTCGCTGTCCGCATGGTACCAGCCGCCGAAGCGCCGGGCGTTAAAGCTAAGCCCGGTCTTAACATCCGTGATTGTAAAGCGAGCGCCTTTGTGCAGCCATTCGCTGCCGCCTTTAAACCAGTTTAGCAGGATAACGCTGCCCTTTACGCGGTTGTACGTCGCATTCTCCTTCATGATGTTATTCGAGGTATCGTAAATTTTATCGAGCGTATCGTTCCCCGCAATGCCATCCGCGGCAACACCGGCCAGCTTTTGGAACTCTACGACAGCCTTACGCGTGATGGAGCCGAATACGCCGGTAACCTGATCCTTATTTAAAAAGCCCCTACGGTTTAATTCCTGTTGAAGCTTGCGCACTTCCTGCCCTTCCATTCCGCTTTTGAGCAGATTAACCGAAGCGACCGCGGCATTAGTAAGCGTTAGGTAGGTACGGTGAACGTATCCAAATTCATCATTAGCTATGATAAAATACCACTCGCCAACCATTTGCTTTATTTGCACTCCCTGGCCGGCACGTAACTGGTTAACCAAATATGCAGTCTGCGACGGCGCGCCCCTAAGCTTTGCGCCGTCATCCGTGACGTAAGCGGCCCTGCTCCCCACGGATTGAAAAAAAAGATAATCCTGACGGACATAGCCAATAACGTCGCCGGAAATAACGCGATACCATCCGTTGTCTTGCGCTAAAATTTCAACACGTTCACCGAGCGGCATTTCCTTTAAAATTTCGCTATCCGTGTTGGGCTCCTCACGAAGGTTCACGTCCTCGGCGGCAATCTGACCGTACTGCGGCTCTGCCTCCGATAGTGCCGAAGGTGCGGCAGGCATCGCCGATAGTACGGCCATAACGCAAATCAAAAGCGATACTGTCTTAACCAAGCTTTTCATTTGTTTCTCCTTCCTGATGTGTTAAACCAGTTAACTCAACATTAAGCGCTCTAAGATCACGCTCAAGAACAGCCTTAAGCGACGTATTATAAATGATGCTGGCCGGGTGATATAGCGGGAACAACCGATATTGATCCCCGTTGATTATAACATCCATGCGTTTTCCGCTAACCTCCCCTATTCTCTGCGGGGGCGCGCCCGCAAGCGCTAAAAGCGCGTTTAGCGGCGTATTGCCGAGCGTTGCGATAATCTCCGGAGCCGCCGCGCTTATTTCCAGTAAAAGCAGCGCAAGCCCGTCTTTAATTTCATCTCCGGTTGGCGGCCTGTTGCAGTGCCCGCGCCTGCCATCCTTTACCGGCCGGTATTTTACGGCGTTGGTAACAAACGCATCTTCCCGCGTGATACCCGCCTCACGCAGCAGCCCGTCCAGCTGTTTACCGGCTCTTCCGATAAACGGACGGCCAAGGCTTGCCTCCTCGGCCCCGGGTGCCTCGCCGACAAACATCAGTTTGGCGCCAAGCGGACCTTCTCCAAATACAGGATGTTCGTAATCCCCCGCCTTACGGGCCGCGCCGGCGGCTAGACGAGCGAAGCGGACTCGTTCCTTTTCATAGTAAAGTGTAAGAGTACCCATGCTTATCATGGCCCTGGTAAATAATCCAACGGCGGATACGCCTTCTTTAAAACGTCAAGATTGTACTTGAGTTGTTCCGTATAGAACAAGATCGAGTTCAAATCTTCGCTCGCTATGGCAGAGTTCAATAAATCTATCCCGTTTTCTAGCGTAGTTCTGTCGTTCGCCGGTAAGTTCTGAACCCGGCTGAGATAGTCCCTGACTTGGTTAATGAGCTTGTTCGCCTCATTAATCGCCTTATCAAGCGCATTTTCATCATCCCCATTCCACCAGCTCGTATGCGTAGGACAAATCGCGCTGTTTTCAAAATGGCTGCTTCCGTACTCCGTAATGGGAATATCCGTAAATATCGCATTTGGTATATACTGCAGGATCAGGGACTGTTCAAACTTCGCATAGGGCGAGGCGCTGCTGATAAGCGCCTTGCTCACTTGTGTGGTATTGGGGCAGTAATAAGTCGCCTGCTTGCCGGTAGACGTACAAATGGCCAGCATAATATGCATATCGCAGGTTTCCGTAGGCGCGTTCTCCTTTGCGTACCAATCCGTTATCGGCGTATGCCCGTGCGCGTCCGCCCGGCATGCGTCCGTCGCAAGCTTTCCTGAAATGGAACATACCGTTTTTTTCACCAGCCCCAGTTCGCCCGGTGAAGCGTCGATGATCGGCCGGTCGGACAAACCCCTATGCACCTTCTCCATAAACGCCTTCCAGATAGGCGCAGCGACCTTACCGCCGGTCGAGCCCCTTACCAGTCGGTTAACCGGTTGATCGTGGCCTACAAAAACAACGGCGCTGTAATAAGGCGTTACCCCCGCGAAATACGCGCTTTCATAATTGTCGTTCGTACCGGTTTTCCCGGCCACGGTAAGCCCTGAAATTTTTGCGCGCGTACCCGTTCCACTGTTTACGGCGTCCGTTAGCATGTCGATAAGCATATAAGCGGTAGAGGGCTTAAACACCTGCCGCTTCTCCCGCACCTCATCCGCGCTGATAACCACGTTACCCTCTGAATCCACGACGCGTACAAACGCCAGAGGTTCAAGGTATTCGCCCGTATTGGCAATCGCCGCGTACGCCGCCGCCATCTCAATGGGCGTTATGCCCGAAGTTCCCAGCGCCAGCCCCGGGCCGTCCGCGTTGATCTTCTCCGGGTTAACGCCAAGGTTCACAAGATAATCCCTAGACGTTTGCGTAGTTACGTTGTCAAACAGCACGCGCGTCGCAACGACGTTGAGCGACGATATGACGCCCCGCCTGACGGATACCGGGCCTATCCATTTTTTATCGCCGATGTTCGGCGAATCGCCAAACCCCTCTATCTTTCCAGCAAAGTTCATGATAACGTCCGCCGGCGAAAGCCCTAAATCCAGAGCCGGCCCATATACCGCAATAGGCTTGATGGAAGATCCGACCATTGTCGCGCTCTGGTATGCCCTGTTCCACTGTTTTTTGCTTGTAGGCGTATCCCTGCTGCCTACGACCGCGCGCAGCTCGCCCGTATGATAATCCATCACGACCGCGGCGGACTGCGGTTGAGGCAGCACTATGGTTTTTCCGTCCGACCCGGTCTGTTCGTCGACAGCGTTATTCGGGTTCGCCAGCTCAGGATAGTTTTCCCAGGTGGAAAGCGTTTCCTGAACCGTATTTTGAACCTCCGGATCAACGGTTGTATAGATATGGTATCCTCCGGTACGCAGTTCGTTTTCCACCGCGCTCCTGTTCGATTTGGTATCGAGCATCTCACGCTGCTCGAGCAGATGCGTAACAACGTCGTATATGGCGTATTCCACAAAATGCGGCATATCGTAAGGCTGCTTCTGCTCAGATGTTTCAAGTATCGTCACCTGCTCCGACATAGCTGCGTTATATTGCTCGCGCGTGATAAGGCCGTTATCGTACATAGACTCCAGCACGATATTGGTCCGGCGATCCGTTATATACATCCGGTTATCGTTATCCAAAGAAAACTTATATTGCTCAAGGGTGATGTAGCCCTCGTCGTAATAGCTTTTGAGCGCTTCCCTATGTGTATCGGTCAGCTTGCGCTTATACATGTTTGCCCGCGGGTCAGTTTCATACGGCTTCTGTATCATGCCCGCGAGCATAGCGCATTCGCGAATCGTAAGCTCAGAAAGCTGCTTCCCGAACAGATCTTTGGCCGCCGTTTTAACGCCGTAGTTTGATTCGCCAAGAAAAACGTCGTTTAAGTACGCTTCCAGAATCTCATCTTTTTCTATGAGCTTTTCAACCTCAACCGCTAGATACGCTTCCTGAATCTTTCGTTTATACGATTGTACATTGCTCAGGATCTTATTCTTTATCAGCTGCTGCGTAATCGTGCTGCCGCCATGCGTGTTCTGATTGCGAAGGGTGTTGATGACCGCGGAGAAAAGCCGCTTGTAATCAAGCCCCTCATGCTTGTAAAATCGCACGTCCTCAACGGCGACAACCGCGTTTTTAAGCATATCGGGAACGTCCTCAATATCTACCCAGTCCCTGTATTCCATGCCTGCAAACGTGGTTATCAGATCCCCGTTTTTATCATAGATGTATGAAGTCCTGTCGGATTTGGTCAATGCAGTGATATCCAGCTCCGGCGTCGTATCCACATATGCTTTGGCTACGCCGAGTACAAGCCCCCCGCCCGCAACCGCGATTAAAACGAACACCGCAATGAAAAGCCTAAGCGATGTAAACACGATGCTCAGAGCCAACGGCCGCCGCTTAGTTCGCTTTACCAGCAGCGGCTCATCCGCGTGATTGGGATCTTTGACGACGCCCGGGCGTATGCGCGCTTTAATATCCAGCCAAAAGCGTTTGAGCTTATTCTCCTTATTACTCATTCATTCTCCTTATCCAAGCGCATGGCGCTCATTGCTTTAATCTATTCCCGTCAGGAAAATTCTTAAATTTCATTATACCATAATTCGCGCAACGCGGTTCAATAAAAAAATTGTCGCATATGATAAAACATAAAGACCGCTTCGCATAGTTATGGAGGAATAAAACAATTATGGACCCTTTTGCGAAATTTAAAATAACAAGCAGACGCAAGAAGCGCATTTTAATAGCTGTATTCGCTTTTTTACTCGTCACATGCATTAGCTTTTACCTCTTAAGCGTGAACATGCGCCCCGCGCTTGCGGCTTTAGCGGAATCCCGCGTTAAGGCCGCGGCCGCGCAGGCGATGAATAATGCGGTAATAGAAGCCATGAACCGCGACGAATCCCATACGGAACTCATTAACGTTAAGGAAACCGGGGAAAGGGTTTACATGATACAGGCCGATTCACGCGGGATGAACCTTTTTGCCGCCCAATGCGCAAACATGGCCCTTTCTCAGATAATTCGCATTGGAGAGCAGGGCGTATCCATTCCGCTCGGAACCATCTCCGGCGTTTCGATCTTCGCAGGCAAAGGCCCGGTGGTATACGCTTATTTTACGCCGGAGGGAAGCGTGCAAAGCGAATTCCGGTCAGAGTTCGTATCCGCGGGCATCAATCAAACCCTATACCGCGTAAAATTAAAGCTTACCGCCAGTATCAGCCTGGTCATCCCCGGCGTTTCCGAGACGGTGAGCGTGGAGACTGAGGCCGCCATCGCGGAGAGCGTTATAGTCGGCGAAGTGCCTGAGGTTTATACAGACGTGGCCAATCAGGACGATATGCTCAACCTGATACCGACTGAGCTTCCATAAATCTATTCCTAGCTAAGCAGACGCGAAAGGAGGCTGTGCGCTGGAATAAACTCCTCCAGCTGTTTTACGGGTATGAAAAACTCAGGGCATTCTCCGAAAGAATTTGTGGCGATTTCGTATGGGTTATAGACAAGCACGATGCTGTCGCCACGAATGTAAAACATCTGTTCGTCGGAGATGGGCATTAAGTCGGCAAAAAGGGTTAACCCCATCTTCTCCGCCTGAATGGTTACGAGCTCGGGCAGAACCCTGCGCCAGCGATCCTCCTCGTCTTCAAAAAGGTCGGCTATGGTACATACCTTGCCCTTTTGAACATCCAGCGTAAACGTAAAAGCCCCTACGACATCCGCTCCTCCAAACTCGCGGATATCCATCATGTAAATAGACCATATCCCTTTTTCATTCATCTTAACCGAGCATTGTCCGCGCACATAGTGGGACAAGCCGGAAACGTGCTTAAGCGCGCGTTCCAGCAGCGCGTTGTCGATGGCGCGTACCTGGTCGTATGTCCAACCGGATTCACCGCTCCACATGATGCTCGGGTACTCCACATAGCTTTCTCCCGTGCTCTTTGCAAGCATTGTGTATTCAAACGGCTCAACCCACCCCGGCATTGCCGTAAGCTGGCCGGGAGTTTTAACGGGGAGCGAAGCGTCAGGCCCCGGGTGCGTGGCCGCCGGCCCCGCCTCGCCGCTTATGCATGAGCACAGCAGGAGTGTGACCACTATAAGCGGGAGCATAGCCGCCCCCGCCAATCGTTTTCGTACCCTTTGATAATAAATTTTAGTTTCGCGGCCCATATGCGAATGATACCATAAACGAACCGCATCGCCAAATTAACTATATGTGAACAGATAAAACCTCGGAAGCGCAAAGCGCCTCCCCAATCATAGCCTCAAAGTCAATCATCGCTTCACTTTGCCTCAGCCGGCATACCCGAGGCTTTGTTACAGGATGCTGCGGCACAAATACAGTGCAGCAATCCTCATAAGGCAAAATCGACGTTTCAAACGTGCCGATATCCTTGGCTATCGTGGTTATTTCCTCTTTATCCATGCCGATAAGCGGCCTGAAAACCGGCATCGTTACGGCGTCGTCGGTAACAGCCAGGCTCTCAAGCGTCTGACTGGCTACCTGCCCAAGCGCTTCGCCGGTAATCAGGGCCAGCGCGCCGTCCTCCTCAGCGACGCGTTGAGCGATACGCATCATGAGCCGCCGCATAAGCACGGTGGTTTCCTTGGGAGGGCATTTTTCGTATATAGTCGTTTGAATCTTTGTAAACGGAACCAAATGCAGGCGGATCGTACCCGTATAAGCGGATAAAATCCGCGTGAGTTCAATCACCTTGTCCTTCGCCCTTTCGCTCGTATACGGGTAGCTGTAAAAATGCACGGCGCTAAGCTCGGCCCCGCGTTTGGCCAGCATATAACCGGCAACCGGGCTGTCGATGCCGCCCGAAAGCAGCAGCGCGCAGCGCCCGGCCGTTCCGGTCGGCATACCGCCCCGGCATGGAATTTCCCGCAGGAACACAAACGCGCGTTCGCGTATCTCCACCCAAATCTTTATTTGCGGGCTGCGTACGTCAACACAAAGCCTGGGGTTAAAGCGTTCAAGCAGGGCATGCCCCAATTCCCTGTTTATCTCCTCGGACGTCATGGGGAACCCTTTATCCGAGCGGCGGGAAAACACCTTAAACGATGCGTTCCCCCGCTCATTTTCCATGTACTCCCCCATCAGCTCAACGGCGGAAGCTTCAATATCCGCCCATTTTTTATCCACAGCCCGCGCGATGCAGATTGAGTGTATGCCAAACACGTTTCGCAGCCGGCGGGCCGCCTCTTCAATTTGCCCGGATTGGACGCCCCAAACGTACATGCGCCCCTGTTCCCTCGTAACGGTCACGTTCATCCGTGAAAGCGCAAATTTGATATTATTTGCCAGCGTACGTTCAAAGAAGGGTCTGTTAAGCCCTTTTAAGTGAATTTCCGCATACCTTACCAAAATAACGTCTTGCATACTTTCTCCTTTGTAGTTGCGGGCATTCGCCCGAAATTTTATCTTCTTTTGAATCTCCTTAGAACGGTCAGCTGCCTTCTTATTTCGTCGGCGGCCGCGTCCATTTCTTCAATTGTGTTGAACGGGCAAAGCGAAAAGCGTATCGCGCCCTCCTGCCTTTCCCCACGCACGCCCATCGCTTCGAGCACGCGGTTTTTACCCTTTTTGTGGCTGGAACACGCGGAACCCGTGGAAACGTATATTCCCCTTTCCTCCAACGCGTGCAGCAGCACCTCGCCCTTCACGCCATAAAAGGATGCGTTGAGTATATGCGGAATGCCGCGCATAATATCCGGCCCGTTAATTATCACGTCGCTTATCTGCATCAGGTTTCTGGCAAGCCGCATTTTGCATGCGTACATCGTCTCCAAAATAATCTGATGGTTTTCCCTGTAAAAAGAGAGCGCCGCGTCCATCGCCATTATCCCCGGCGTGTTGGTTGTTCCCGAACGCAAGTTGCGCTCCTGTCCGCCCCCGGTCTGGCCTCCGGTGAATCGCGTCCCTTTTTTTACATACAAAGCGCCGACGCCTTTGGGCGCGTGAAACTTGTGTCCGCTTATCGAGTAAGTATCGCAGCTTACCGGTCCAAAGGGCATTTTCGCAAATGCCTGTATTCCGTCCACATGCACAAGCGCATACGGGTTTCTGCTTTTTACAGCCTTATAAATGGCGCTCATATCGTTGATGGCGCCCGTCTCATTGTTGACCTGCATTATGCAGACCAGCATAGTATCCCCGTTCACCAGCTGCGCCAGCTGGTTTATATCCACACATCCGTTATCATCTACTCCCGCGATGGCTATATCATAGCCGGAGCGCTTTAAAACCATCGCCGTTTCATATACCGAGGAATGCTCGACCGCGCTGATTATAACGCGGCCGCGGCCGCGCGACGCTTTAAGCGTGCCCATCATGGCCATATTGTTGCTTTCCGTTCCGCCCGATGTAAAAACGATTTCCTCAGCGATGGCGCCCAAATCTTTCGCCAGCCGCGTGCGGGCGGCGTTAACGTCCCTCTCCACGGCAACCGCCGGCGAATAAGCGCTGGAAGGATTAAAAAACTGCTCCAGCATATATCTTCTAGCCGTATCCGCAGCTATATCAAGCGTACGGGTAGTAGCGCTGTTGTCAAGATAAATCATGCTATTCACTCCATTTGTTTCATTGAGGCAAGCCTCTTCTTTCATTATATGTCAGAGGCGGATTTTGGGCTTTCCGTGTTTTATCATATCATATTTCCATGAGTTTTTTCATTCATTTTTCATACAATAAGCATATCGCCCGTACGAACAAAAAGTGGTATAATTATCATGATATTAAACTGTGGAGGCGTGAACATGTTATGTGATGAATGTCGGCTGCACGAAGCTGTAGTTCACCGTATCAGCGTTACAAATGGAGAAAAGAGCGTTGTGCACCTGTGCGCGCAATGCGCGCAAAAAAGCGGCATTCATATTATCCAGCCGCCCGGACTTATGGGGATATTGTCCGGCATACAGCCCGCCGCCGGAGAACCTCAGCTCGCATGTGTTTGCGGTACGACGCTGGCCGAGTTTAAGAAAACCGGGTTCCTTGGCTGTGAAAAGTGCTATTCAACGTTTATCGATCAGCTTCTGCCGCTGATTAAAAGCGCCCAGCGAGGCCGGGATACGCATATCGGCCGCAAAGCCGCAAACGCGCCCGGCGAGCCTTTGGCGCGGCAGAACGAAGACGAAGTCGCGCGCTTGCGCGAACGGCTAAAGAAGGCCATTGAGGCCGAAGAATACGAAAAGGCGGCCGAACTCAGGGATAAAATACGTGCTTTGTTAAACGGGGAGGGTGAAGATGAGCGGCAATGATATCGTTTTAAGCTGCCGCGTCCGCCTTGCGCGGAATGTATCGGGGCTACCATTCGTCCACCGCATGAAGCTTGAACAAGCAAGCTCGCTCGTTTCGCGCGTGTACGAGGCGTTCAGCCCCGGCGGAGAATACCGGCTTATGCGCATGGTGGACGTTGGCGATAACGACCGGATGATGCTGGTCGAGCGGCATCTGTGCAGCAAGGAGCTTATCAACAATCCCAAGGGAGCGCTTATCGTGAATAAAAACGATACCCTCGCTATCATGATAAACGAGGAGGATCATCTTCGCATTCAAGCCATCCTTCCGGGTTTGAATCTGCCGGCCGCGGACAAGCTTTCAAAGGACGCCGACGAAACCATCTCGGCAGCGCTTGCCTATGCTTTTGACGATAAGCTCGGCTACCTTACCGCATGCCCTACCAACGTAGGCACGGGCATGCGCGCGTCAGCCATGCTGCATTTGGCGGGGCTGGGCATTGCCAAACAGGCCGGCGGCTTCCTCACAAGCGTGATGAAGCTTGGGTTTTCCGTACGTGGGTTTTATGGTGAAAACACCAACGCACCAGGCCACATTTACCAAATTTCAAACCAAGCGACGCTCGGTGTAAGCGAGGAGGAGATCCTATCCAGCCTGGAACAGATTATCGCCCGAATATCGGAGCAGGAATTACAGCTTCGCCGCGCGCTCGCCGCGCGCAACCCGGTCGTTATTAACGACCTTGTGCTGCGTTCCTACGGCGTATGCGCATATGCGCAGCAGATGAATTACAACGAGTTTATGACGCATATATCCAACCTGAAGCTCGGCGTAAGCCTTGGGATTTTGCCCGGCCTGTCGCACAACCAGTTGAACCGGCTGCTTCAATCCGGCCAAAAAGCGTCTCTAAACGCGAGGGAGGGCAAACTGCTTACCCCCCCCGAGGAGGCGATACGCCGCGCGGTACTCGTACGGCAATGTATGCGAGAAAAAAAGGAGTAATGATGTATGGATTTTTTTGAACGTTTTACGGAGGGCGCGAAAAAGGCGCTCGCTTTAGCGCAGGAGTCCGCCAAGGAAATGGGGCATAATTATGTGGGCAGCGAGCATCTTCTGCTTGGCCTGCTTCACGAAGAGGAAGGCGCCGCGGCTAAGGCGCTTGAACGCTTCGGCGTGGATGTGAGCGAAGTCAGAAAGCGCGCCGAATCCATGGTTGGTAAAGGGGATTACCATTTTACAGACAGCTTCGGCTATACGCCCCGTACGAAAAAGATCATAGAGTTAAGCCTTTACGAGGCTAAAACGCTGAAAAACAACTATATCGGCACGGAACACCTTCTTCTCGCCCTTATACGGGAGCGTGACGGAGTCGCGGCGAGGATATTGGCGGAGCTCGGCGTGGATCCGGAGGCGCTGAGGAAAGCCCTTTCTTCCCCGCACAACGGAGAAGGCGAGGCGGGATCGTCCGGCACGGACAAAAAGATGCCTACCGTTACCAAGTTCGGCAAGGATCTGACGCAGCTTGCCCGCGCGGGCGAGCTGGATCCTGTTATCGGCAGAGAAAACGAAATACAGCGTATCATTCAAATCCTTAGCCGGCGTACCAAGAACAACCCCGTGCTCATCGGCGACCCGGGCGTTGGCAAAAGCGCGATACTCGAAGGGCTCGCCCAGTTGATAGCATCCGGCGAGATTCCCGACTTATTAAAGGATAAGCGCGTTGTCACGCTCGATTTGGGCGCGATGCTCGCCGGCACAAAATACCGAGGCGAATTTGAAGAGCGTATCAACAACGCGATAAAGGAGCTTAAGGAAAACGGGCAGACCATTTTATTTATCGACGAACTGCATACAATCGTCGGCGCAGGCGCTTCCGAGGGCAGCGTAGACGCCGCCAATATTTTAAAGCCCGCCCTTGCGCGCGGCGAAATACAGGTGATTGGGGCAACAACGCTTGATGAATATCGACGCTATGTTGAAAAGGACGCGGCGCTGGAGAGGCGCTTTCAGCCGGTATCCGTAGGGGAACCCACCAGGGAAGAAACCATGAAGATACTACTTGGCCTGCGCGATAAATACGAGGCGCATCATAAAGCGCGCATAACTGACGAGGCGATAAAGGCCGCCGTGGATCTGTCCGACCGGTATATTACCGACAGATTCTTGCCGGACAAGGCCATAGATCTGATGGATGAGGCCGCCAGCCGCGTCCGTCTCAAGGCTTACGTGTCGCCGCCGGATATGAAGGAGCTCGAAACAAAGATAGATTCCCTTATGAAGGAGAAGGAGGAAGCCGTAACCAACCAGAATTATGAGCGCGCCGCGGCAATACGCGATGAGGAGCAATCGCTGCGCGCCCAGATGGATAAGCTTCGCGCGGCATGGGAGCAAAGCCGTTCCGATTCCGAGTGCGTAGTCGAGGAGGAGGATATTGCGCAGGTTGTTAACGCCTGGACCGGCATCCCCGTAAAACAGCTGACCGAGGATGAAAGCGAAAAGCTGCTGCACCTGGAAGAAGCGCTGCATAAACGCGTTATCGGTCAGGATGAGGCGGTTACCGCCGTTTCAAGGGCTATCCGCAGGGCGCGCGCCGGCCTCAAGGATCCAAAACGGCCCATCGGATCCTATCTGTTTTTGGGGCCGACAGGGGTTGGTAAAACCGAGCTTTCAAAAGCGCTTGCGGATGTAATGTTCTCCGACGAGGACGCGATGATCCGCCTGGATATGAGTGAATATATGGAACCGCATTCCGTGAGCAAGCTGATAGGCTCCCCTCCCGGGTACGTTGGTTATGACGACGGCGGGCAGCTGACCGAGCGTGTAAGGCGCAGGCCCTACTGCGTGCTGCTGCTTGATGAAATTGAAAAGGCTCATCCCGACGTATTCAATATGCTTTTGCAGATACTTGAGGATGGGCGGCTTACCGACGCAAAGGGCAGAACGGTGGATTTTCGCAATACCATCATCATAATGACCTCCAACGTCGGCGCTCCGCGCGCCTCCCAAACCGGGCGGGTGGGATTTGGCGCGGACAATCCCGCCCATTCCTATGAGCGGATGAAGGAGAGCATGCTCTCGGAGCTAAAAAAAGTATTCCGCCCCGAGTTCCTGAACCGGGTTGATGAAATCATCATTTTCCATAATCTTGAGGAGGAGCAAACGCTTAAGATAGTGGGCTTGATGCTCGAAAGCGTAATAGCTCGTTTAAAGGATCGCAATATTTACCTGACCGTAACCGGCGAGGCCAAGGCGCATCTCGCCAGGGAAGGGTTTGACGTTCAGTACGGCGCGCGCCCGCTCCGCCGGGCGATTCAGCATCAGGTCGAGGACTCACTCAGCGAGGAGATCCTTTCAGGCAATATAAGGCTTGGCGATCATGTTACGGCTTATATAAAGGACAATAAGCTGCAATTTGAAAAGACGAATAAGGAGGCGCATTTCAGTGGCTAAAGCTCAGCATATGACAAACCTGCACGGATCGGTTATGGTGCGAAAGGATCACCCGCAAATAGTGTTTCGGGGTATATTGGACGGCGTGATGGCGGACGTAGGGTTCGGCGCGGCGCTCGCTATAAAAGACGGTAATACTGGCTTGCAGCAAAAACTTGAGCAAATCAATTTATGCCTGATGCAGGTGATGAGCGCGCACGTTCGGGGCATGGAACCTGAGCTTCCTAACGTGGGCGGTCGGGATATGGAAACACTGCATGAGATGTCCCATAATCCTGAAAAATACTTCGGCTGCTTTCATTTTATTCCCAAGCCCGAGCAGGGCCTGGCGCTCGCGTGGCTGAACGTTATCCGCACGCGCGTTCGCGACGCCGAGCGGGCGCTTGTCGCCTGCGGCGGCGAGAATCCCGACGAGGCGCTTTGCCGGGCCGTTAACCGCATATCCTCCGCCGTCTTCGTTATGATGTGCGAGGAAAATTCACACTTTATTCATGCCGAAGGGGATACGGAGCCTTGTGAATAATGATACAATTGATTAAATCTTCTTAACGTAAATCCCGCGTCAGCATAACGACCGCATCTTAATTTCGGCTTTAACGGTCGTGCTTGAATCAAGGGTAAATCGTTTAAAATTGTTTAAAAGTCCAAGCAATGAAAGACAGAAGGTTTATATCTTTTTGGCATAATGTTTTAAAGGTTGGGTTTGGGTATGTTAAAACTTGTTTATCGTTTATCCGTTTTTCTATTGTCGGCGGTATTGCTGTTTACCGCTTCCGCCGCTGTTGCCGCGCCAAACCTCCAAACAGGTACTTTATCGCTGGGATCTTATGGGCCGCAAGTGGAAACGCTTCAGCGCGAACTTAAACAGCTTGGTTACTACGACGGCAACGTAACGGGTATTTTTGATACGGATACCGAAAGCGCGGTACGGGATTTGCAGAGTTTCCTCGGCGTACGTATAGACGGGAAGTTCGGTCAGGAGACTCTGGGTGCTTACCTGGACGCGATTCATGCCGGTCGGCTAAACCTCATGACGGATAACACTTCAACAGGCAGCCGGCTAAATGGCTGCGTTATCGGCGTTGATCCCGGGCATCAGGAGATTGAGGATCTTGGGCTTGAGCCTGTTTCGCCCGGCTCTGAGCGTACAAAAGCGCGCATGAGCAAGGGGGCTACCGGCGTGAAAACCGGCGTTCCAGAATACCGTATTAATCTTCAGATAGCGTTGAAGCTCAAAACGCTTCTTGAGAGTGAAGGCGCACAAGTGGTAATGACGAGAACAGACCATAACGTTTCATTATCGAACCTGGAGCGCTCCACTATGATGAACGAGGCCGGGGTTGATTTTTGGATTCGGCTGCACTGCGACGCTTCATCCTCTCAGGATGTTTCCGGCGCGCGTGCGCTGATACCATCAAGAGCCATTACTCCCCTGATATACCGAAAAAGCCTTGTATTGGCCAAAACAATAATGGCCGAGTATACTGTGGCCACTGGGACGAATCCGCTTCCCATCCGTTCGCTTATCAACCAAACCGGGTTTAACTGGTCCGAGACGCCGGTTATCGCAATTGAAATGGGGTATTTGTCCAATTCCAGCGACGATCTTCGCCTGAACCGCGATTCGTATCAGGCAGCGTGCGCAACCGGCATATTCAAGGGCATTTTGCATTATTACGAATATGAGCAGACGTCATAAGTTCATTTTCATAATGGCTCTTATTACGATACTTAGCTTCTCGGCTATGGGCTGCACTTTTTTACATGCTGTTGAGCAAAACGCTTCCCCTTCGCCCACTAACCACCCGTCCCAAACCGGCGCGGCGTCAACCCCTGCGCCAACCACGCATGTTAATCCGGTATATGCATTCTATAAAGCCTATCAGAACGCAAGCGTTAAAAGTATCGATGGGTTTGGTGGCGCTCAGACGGAAACGGGCAGCGCTGCCGATATCCTCAAGTTTTCGCTTGAACTTACCAGGCATCAGGCCGCCCTCTCTGAAATATACAACACTGTAGGCATGCTCAATTCATTTGAAAGCGGTGGCATGAGGATTACGGGTACGTTATACGATATATCCCCGGGATCGGGGATGATATACTATAACGTTCAGGACAAGCTCTGGCGATTAAAGTTCCAGTATCAATCAGAACATGTTCTCAGGGGTTCATCTGATAACAATATGCTGGAATTTACATTATACCGCGTAGAAACGGAAGAGGACGAAGAATCGGATTTGCTCGCGAGTTCACACGAAGAGTATTCAGAGATTTCCAGCGGTAAAATAATTGCAGGCGATAGCCGATGGTATTCCGTATTCTCCGGCTCTACAGGCGTAAGCGTTTTTATTATTGAGGAAGGCGGCCTGCAATTTGCTTATGGGCTGACGCAGGATGCAATGGCTTTTGATTATTTTAGCGACGAATCCGCTTTATTAAATAAAGCTTCTGAAGTATTATGCTATGAAGGGAATAAAGCTTGGGTAGCGCGAAAAGATGCGCTTTAACCCGCAAGAAGCCGCTAAGGGGATAGTTGGGTTCTGTAAAATCGAAAGCTATCATAAATACAAGTATTTATGATAATCGTATAGTAAACATGCGTGTTCCTGAGCATAAAACCAAGCTTAACCATATATTTACCTTTTAGTAAACGTTTAGGATGTGCTGTTAATCACTAAATATTCGGCGCATGGAGCCTATTACGGAGCATCGCTAAATACAAGTACATAATTTGATGGGTATTTAACATTTGCATCGTCTCGTATTTCCTGTTTTCTCAATTATAATGTCAAAATTTCTCCGGTTATCAAGCCCTTGTCAATAGTTAAAACAGCAAAGGTTCCTCGTATCCCACCGCCGCGGGGCTGCGACGGGCTCCCGGGGTTTAGCAGCGCCAAGCTTCCGAGCATTTCATAAGCCGGACAATGCGTATGCCCGTACAGAGCCGCCCGGCAATAAAGCTCCTCCGCCCGGTAAGCGAGCCGACTTAGCGTATTCTTTACCTGATAAGTATGTCCGTGCGCGATAAATATCCGTATTTCGCCCAGCTCTATCACAGCTTCCGCAGGCGCGCCCTGCATCAAGTCGCAGTTACCCTTAACTGCATATACCTGAGCGCCCGTATGCCTCAACAAATTCGCGTCGCTGTAATGATCGCCGAGATGGATCCAAGCGTCAACCGTCCCCGCCGCTTTTAAAACGCTTTCAACCGCGTATACGCTGCCGTGCGTATCGCTGATAACGCCTATCCTCACGGGTTCACCTTAAGTTTTTCATATAACGCCTGAAGCGCATTTTTACGGTGGCTGATCTGATTCTTCTCCTGAGCGGATAGCTGGGCAAACGAGGCGTTATAGGGTTCATAATAAAACAGGGGATCGTAGCCAAATCCATTATCCCCGATGGGGTCCGTTAACAATTTCCCCTCAACATGCCCGGTGCACACAAGCTCTTCGCCCGACAGCTTTACCAATGCGACCGAGGAAACGAAACGGCAGGTTCTTTTTTCATACGGAACGCCCTGCATGAGTGCAAGCAACTTTTGGTTGTTCGCTTCATCGTCATGCCCTTCACCCGCAAACCGCGCGCTGTAAACGCCCGGCGCCCCATTAAGATAATCCACCATCAGCCCGCTGTCGTCGGATAAAGCCGCATCCGCATTACAAGCCTTTAAAACCTCGCGCGCTTTTTTCAGTGCGTTTTCCTCAAATGTCGCGCCATCCTCAACCACGTCAATGTCGATGCCCGCTTCTTTAAGCGAAAGGATTTCATCAAAGCAGCCGGCGAGAATCGCCTTTATCTCAGTCACCTTGTGGCCATTGTTGGAAGCGATAACCAATCTCATAACGCACCCGCCCTTTTTCTAAAAAATCGCCTTATTATAGCATTGATTTCGTTCGCGGGCAAGGGCGCGCGTGTACTGATAATGCACGGTATGTCATAACCGTCACCCGCCGTAGTATCAGATATTATGAAACTTGGCTCCGTGAGTAAACCAAGTATAAATTTTGATTGTCAACCAATTTGTAATATACTCCTAACGCAGTTAAAAAATAAGGCCCAGTCACAGACTGGGTATTTCTTTTATGGTTCCCGGAACAACGCTCCTGCCCTAAGCGAGGGTCATGCAGCCTACTCGCGACTGTAATGCAATCCAGGCGGCATATTCAAAATTATCGAATGCCATGTATATTTACCAACGGCTTCGGGGTCATGACCCCGAAGCCTACAGTTTGCATGATTGAAATAAAAAACTCTTTAACAGTGTCCAATTAACTGCTTAACTCCCGCCGGGCTTGCGTTAAGCAAATACGCATAGGAAGCCAACACGGTTCAGAACGGGCTATTTTCTCGACATTTCAGGTCCTTAAGCCGTCACGCCAACGTAAATCGCGCCTTATCCATCATGCTCCGTACGCGCTTCAAGCTCGTTTACAAACAGGGGCGCGGATACCGCCGCGGCTTCTATTTCATACGCCTTACCGTCCACCTGTATTCGCAGCTCCGAAACGCTCCCAAACCCGCACGCCGTTAAATAAATCGCGTCATATAGCGCCAGGGTGAGGCCATCCGTGTCCATTGCGTCCTTAAAGGCCGAGGAGAAGTTCACCGTAGCGATATCGTCAACAATATCTGCATCTATTAATTCCGTGCCGGTTGGGAATGACGCTAGCCCTTCGCCGCCTCCCTCGGTGATCATCGCCTGCACCGCCATTTCAAACGTGGGCGCTGATTCCGCGTATTTGGTAATCGGGATATTCAGGCTGCCGGTTCGGTTTGGAAGATAGAGCGTAAACGCGTATGGCTCACCTGAAAATACCGATAGGTCGCCATCCTCCACATTAAGGGCTATACGCCCCAGTTGGCCTTTTACAGAGGTTCCATGGGCGAGCTTTTCAACCTTTTTCCCGTCGACCAACACCTGCACGCTGCTGATGGTCGGGAATTCCAGCAACGTATTTACTACCGCCGTCACCATATTCTGTTCAGCCGCGGCGTCCGTAACCTCTGGCAGGTCTTTAAGGTTAACCGTGCCCACCTCATCATCGCTTATGCTCAGCTCAAACGTAACGCCCTCCGGCACAACCGGGTTGAGGCCCGCTTTAGCCAAGCCCTCCCTGTTTTGCGGCGTATCGACAAGCTGCATCAGCGCCGCTTTCCCGATACCCTCCTCCCAGGGCAGCTGCTTCATAACCGGTACCAAATAACCTTCATCGCTGAGATAGTATAATACCGTCCGCCTCCATCCTGCCTGAGATGATTCATTCGGATTGTTTAAATTACCGCCATCATCCTCCTGATCCACCGGCGCGCATGCCTGAAGGGCGAATAAAAGCATCAGCGCAGCCAACAGCACAGCTATCCAACGTTTATTCATAAAAATGCCTCCATTCGCAAATCCTGTTGTAAATCATATGTGCATTTTCCGGCAAATAAAACAAATATAAGAACATTCATCTAATAGCGTTTACTAATGCCGGGCAATTAACCGCTGAAAAGCTGTTCGGCCGCAGCCGATTGTGAAATCAACCTATGCGGCGCTGTTTCATCACATAATCATACTCCCGCGATTTTAGAATCTTCCCGCCACTTTTCAATTAAACGGCCAAGAAACAACTCATAGGGCTTTTGTCAAGAGGAACTTTTTAGGGGTGGTAAAAAAAGGGGGCGTAGACGGTTAGAAGCCGTTTTCGGGGGGTAGGTGGTATAAAACCCTTACCGCCCTTAAAAAACAAGGCTTTAAGCGTGACAAGAAGCCCATAACCATGCGGGTTTGACGGCTGCGTAAAAATTCTAAGTGTCTGCATCTGATTGTCACGCTTTGCCCTTAATTCTGTTCTTTGGGCTAGGCCGGGGGTGCGGGGGCGGACCCACCGTCAAACCAAATAATTGCCGCCGCACCAGTGGAGCCGGTTTTGCCGAAAATGAAGCGGACGGAAACGGGCGATAGGATTTTTTATCCTGTTCCCCGTTTTCAACGGCGAAATGCCACGGCAAAAATCCTGCTAGTCAATGGTTCTAAAGGTGGAGATTTTTTCACGTCATTTGTGATCGTCCATTGACGGGCTGGATAGGTGGAACGGATAGAGAAAAGATCACTTGACATTGTTTGAAACGGTTAAATGCAGTATAATGTGATTATTCAATTCACCTTTGTCGAAAAAGCTTAATCAACAAATCGGGATTTTTTGTTAGGAGGGAATATCAATGAGTTTAGCTTTGTGGATAGCGATAGGAGCGGCGATAATATGTGCCGGCATAGCTATATATTATGGATTCAAAAGAAAAAATAAAAGATGAATTTAACTTCCCGCTCCCTCACTCCGCCATTCTATGGCTTCATGGACGATTTCCTTTTCCACAAACTCAATTAAAAGGGAAGCGTAAAACCCTGTAAACTCGGTGTGGCGCTTCACAAGTTCAATAAACTTGTCAGCCCTTAAGCTGTCGGTTCGGTGTTCTACCGGTCAATCTTAGCTTGTAGCCATTCGATTTCCCCGTCAAGCGTTTGGGTTAAGTGTCGTAGCCTGTCAGCAGACAGGAAAAGTGGTTTTCCGTTAACTTCCCCGTGGCGTAGCTTCATAGTAGGCTTGATGCTTGTTTATCGGTGATGCTTCAACATTTCTAGATATAAAAAGGCCCTTTTTTTGTTTTCGGATTAAAAATATCCATCTAGATTTCGCTAAAACAATAAGTTCTGCCCTGCGCCTAATACCTAGCTATCCTCTGCGCAAGCACCCCAGGCTTGTTCGCATAGCTGTGGAAAGGATTTTAATTTTGGGATACAATGAACAGAATCAAATAAAATTTTTATTGCGATAAAATAGTTTTATGGGAGGGGACGGATAATGATAATAAGCGCGAGCCGCCGCACTGATATTCCATCCTATTATGGAAAATGGTTTGTCAATAGATTGCTTGCTGGCTATGTACTCGTTCAAAATCCATACAACGCGCTGCGTGTATCAAAACTGCGGTTATCGCCTGATATAACGGATTGCATTGTGTTTTGGACGAAAAACCCTGCGCCCATGCTTAATGACCTTAATATCGTTACAGATTTAGGCTACAACTACTATTTTCAGTATACGCTTACCCCTTATGGAAAAGTATGCGAGAGCAATCTGCCTTCACTAGAAAAACGGCTCGATTCGTTTTTTAGGTTATCTGAAAAGGCTGGTAAACATCGCCTTGTATGGCGATACGATCCGATTATACTTGACAAAACATATTCGGTGCAATATCATATTGAACAATTTGATTCTCTGTGTGAGAAAATTAAAAACGTAGACGAGTGCATCTTTAGCTTCGTTGACAGCTACTCTCATATTCGCAATATCGTACAGGATATTCGTATTGAACAAATGCAAGCCATCGGAAAAGCTTTTTCGGAAATAGCAAAAAAACACCGCTTAAAGCTTGCAACCTGCTCCGAAAAATTAGATTTACAGCAGTTTGGCATTAAGCGGGCTTCCTGTATTGATAAGAATCGAATAGAGCGGATAATCGGCTGTTCCTTAAATTCAAATAAGGATAAAGGGCAGCGCCATGAATGCGGCTGCATTGAAAGCGTGGATGTCGGAGCTTATGGTACTTGCCTCAATGGCTGCAAATATTGTTATGCAACTAAAAACCGATTGACGGCGCACAATAATTTTAATCGGCACGATCCGGCTTCACCTATGCTGATTGGCTGGCCGAAAGATAACATGATTGTTTCGGAGAGGAAAGCGTGTACCTCCAAAGTATCTCAGGTATCCATATCGTAAACGATGGGAGAAACGCGCATGACTTTCTCAACGCCATATAAAGCACGGAATAATCATAATTTTTTAGATAACTAGCGCCTAGGTTGCAGGTAAGCCGCCGGTTCAGCGCGCGGGCTCGGCCCCGCCCGCACGCTCCATACGGTTTTAAATTGTACTTTACTTTTACCTATGAAATATCTGATGTTTTAATTTCTCACGCACAGCGTCAACTTCTTTGAAGTTCATCGCCTCAGCATAAGGTCGTTCAAGCTCATCATGCAAGCGTTTTGCTTCGGCAAGAGATTCTACCGCTCCGGCGAGCAGCGAATCATACGCCGCCTTGTCATCGCGGCCTTTTTCAGAATCTCCCTGTATGATATAAGGATACAGATCCGTTTCCCAATCCGCATCAAACTCGGCGATACCCGACTTGGTTGAAGTCGTAATCATAAGCGAACTATCAACAATGAGGTGCGATAGCCTTTTGGGGTTGAGCGGATCGTGGCAGCGCATAACATCCATTCCCTGCATAATGGCCACCTCGCAGTATCGGTCTAACCAGCTTGTAATATCCGCATACCATGGCGCCAGTACTCTCCAGACGGTTTTCCTTACCGCATCACTCGTAAAGTCGACAATCCCATCCGGCGTTATCGCAGACAGGTACAGATCTTTGACCCGACCAAAGGGTTCCGCGGCGCTGCCGTACGCGTTAAGTTCCTCAAACATCTGCATCAGTAATTGATTTGTCTTTGCCGTATTCCATCTTAAGTCAAGGCTCGCCGCCGTCCTCATACTCTCGGCGGCTAGCGTATAGCAGTACGCGCGATTAAAACGACCGCTTATTCGGGTTTGTACGTCAAAAATTTCCTCACGCCGCCCAATTAGAGCGGGCGTGCTTAAAAATTCGCCAAGGTTAATTATTTCATCAACGGCGCCGGGAAAACGCGGGTCAACGGTATGCGGTGCCGTACCATCCATCAATGCGATTTTCAGCGCGGGTATCGTCAGCGCGTCCAGGCTGTCAGGATCGCTCGAACAATGATAGTAAACCAGCTCATATCCAAGCTCCTTCGCGTATTGGCCTATGCGCTTCATAAGCCCGCTTTTACCAACCCCCGGCCCGCCTTTAAGAATATAAACCCGTTCCACATCCGCAATGTTGATAATACTGTCAAAATAACCCTGAAAACCGTAAGCCGTATTGCTTCCCGCAAAAAAACGCCGTGTAATGTCCATACGCCTTTCACCGCCCCTTAATTTTCTACTTTTATACGTATGATCCCATGGCGTGATTGTGAACGTGCATGAGGATAATTTCGCCACATATAATATATTGATTTCGAGCTTTTTGGAGGTGTTCAATCATTCTTTGTCTCATTAAAGAAAGCGATTCGCGCATGAAGTATTTAAGCGGCCTGTTAACCGAGAAAGGGTATACGCCCAAAGCGCTGCGTGATATACCCATCGGGCCGGCATGCCTTATTGTATCGCCAGCGGAAAAGCCGGATGCGCTCTTAGGCTATATTAACAGCCTTGCCCCGGGGTCTATCCTAATAGGCGGTCAAATGGCTGAGCAAATTTTTGAGCGCGCACATGAACGCGGCGTTAAATACATAAACCTCGCCGCAGACGAGGCTTTTTCGGTGCATAACGCCGTCCCTACCGCGGAGGGCGCGCTTGAGCTTATACTGGCAAACACCCCGCGAATCATCCGCGGGCAACGTATTGCTATCGTCGGCTTTGGCCGCATAGGGAAGTTGTTGGCCAACATGTTGTTTCTTCTCGGAGCAAAGGTGCATGTCGCCGCGCGCAATCCCGTCAGCCGCGCGTGGGCTTTGGGGCTTAGCGTAAGCAGCGTGAACGGCATGGCTGATCAATTCAGGCGCTGCTCCGTGCTTATCAATACCGTACCCGCCCAGATTATCGGGCGCCCCGTACTGGAGGCGTTAGCCGAAAATTCGCTCATAATCGAGCTGTCTTCACCACCGTATGGTTTTGATTCTCAGCTTGCGGAGGAACTGGGCCATCGCGTTATACTCGCTCCCGGGCTCCCGGCTAAGGCTGCCCCGTACAGCGCGGCGCAATTTATGCTTGAAGCCATAATCCGGCTCGCGCCGGACGGCTTATCATGAAAGGGGAATATAGGATATGCTAAAAGGTAAAGTAATTGGCTTTGGCCTAACCGGATCGTTCTGTACGCTGAGCGAGGCTGTTGGGCAATTGGAAAAACTCGCCGCGACCGGCTGTTCGGTTATACCCGTCATATCCCATGCCGTGGCGGAAATGGATACGCGATTCGGGCGCGCAAAGGATTTTATCGCGCGCATAGAAAGCATATGCGGGCGAAGCGTTATAAGCTCTATCCCCGAAGCCGAGCCCATTGGGCCGCGTAAGCTGCTCGACCTGATGATTGTAATGCCATGTACGGGAAATACGTTGGCTAAGCTGTATAACGGCATCGTCGATACGCCGGTGACAATGGCCTGCAAATCGCACTTAAGGAACGGGAGGCCGCTTTTGCTCGCGCCAGCCACAAACGATGGGCTTGCGATGAACGCGCGCAATATCGGCGGGCTGATGTGCGTGCGGAACGTTTATTTCGTTCCCTTCGGGCAGGATGACTGCAACGGCAAGCCGACGTCTCTTATTGCGGATTTTGATTTGCTTATCCCCGCGGTTGAAAAGGCTTTGTGCGCCGAACGCGTTCAACCTCAATTATACTAATACTGAAAAGCGCGGAGAGCGGCGCGGTTTGCCTCCTTTTAACGTTCTTGCTTTTCATTTGCGGATAATACCCGTGGTTGTTTTGGGTTCATTCGCGTGTACTCGCGAACGAAATCAAAATGCTTACCGGCCCCGCAAAAATGCTCAAGCCGGTAACCAAAGTCAATAAAGATTTATATCTGGAAAAGGGGTAATCCCCGCCGCCTCAAAATACGCTTAGGCAGCCCGATTAGGCTTATAGTCCCGCGCTCCCCCGCCGGCATATTCGCTACCTGTAAAATGCGCGAATATGAAGATATTAAACACAACGATACTTAGACGAACGCAAAGATGGCCGGGCAATCTATGTACCGCCCGGCCAATAATTACCCATGATTATGCGCCTTCACCCTCGCCGCCCTGCTCGGCGGTCTTTGACTTGAACCGGCCGGGCCGCTTTGGTTTTAATTGAGAATCCTCATCATCAAGAAATTCCTCGTCGTCAAAATCGTCATCGTCAGGAAGCTCGCTCTTCCCGCCAATGCGCTTAAACCAGTTCAATAACGATGAGCCTGAGCCTTTTTCCTCCGGTTCATCGGCGGATCCGCTCTCATACTCTTCTTCTTCAACAAACGCCGTTCTATCCCGAACGGCCGTATTATCCGCTCGGGGGTCAGCCCCGCGTTCAACAACAGGGGGCGCCTTATCCGATTGTGCCTGTGCGCCCAGATCCTCTCTGTTTACCACAACAAGATGCTGGTACTCGCTCAGGAACCGCTCCAAATCCGCTAATACCTCGTCCGCATACTGGCGCGCGTTTTCAAACACCAGCGCGGCGTTGTGCTCGGCTTTTCTGGCCAGCAGCTTTGCCCGTGTCTGCGCCTCCAGATAAATATCGTTTTCATTAACGCGCTTTTCAAACTCGGATTCTGCCTGACGACGCATTTTCTCGCCTTTTACATGCGCGTCTTTAAGAAGCGCTTCCGCCCTGTGTTCAGCCGCCTCGACAATCTCTCTCGCGTGATCCTCCGCGTTTTCTATCATGGAGTTCGCTTCTACCATAATGCTGTTGGCTCTTCGGATATCATCAGGAATCGTCACCTTTAAATCGCCCAAAAGGTCAAAAAGCTCGTCCACATCCACTGTACGCTTATTCTGCGAACCGCCTAATTTGGGCCTGGGGCTGTTTTCAATAGCCTCCTCAATCTGGGAGATGATGTCGAATATCTGCATCGCCGTATCATTATTACTCATCGCCGTACAACCTTTCTGCGATTATTATTTTATTTATATCAGGGACAAGCCCTTCAATACATCCACCCAAGGAGGCGATTTCACGTACCGCTGTGGAGGTTATGCCCGCGTTCTCCGGCCTTGCGAAAAGAAAGACTGTTTCAATTTCAGGCCGCAAACGGCGGTTTAACGACTCCAACTGCCGCTCATAGTCAAAATCCATTACCCCGCGCACACCCCTGATCAGGAACGCGGCCCCTTTTGACGCGGCATAATCAACGGTTATACCCGAATACGCGTCGGCCGACGCGTTCGTGATTCCGGCGGCCTCAATCGCCGCCGTTATTTGCGCTACGCGCTCGTCCGCGCTGAAAAAAGGCTTTTTTGCGGTGTTATTAAGTACCGCAATAAATATTTTATCAAATAAGCGTGAAGCGCGCCGGACTACGTCCAGATGCCCGGCGGTAAAAGGATCAAACGTGCCGGGATATACGCCGATATCTGCCATGCCTATTCTCCCTCCAGTATGGTTATCGCCGCCTCGCCATATCGCCTCGTTTCACGAAATATCCGAAACGTATCCGGTAACGGCGTCGCTTCGCCGCAGCTATGCTCTAGAATCACTAGAGCGCCCGGCACGAGCAGCCGGTTGCGCCTTAGCGCCGCCAGCGCGCCGGTATACAGACCTGCTTTATATGGCGGATCGAGAAACACCAAATCAAACTCGTTCCCTGTGAGAGTGTCCGCCGCCCGTGAATAATCAAGGCATAGCGCGCGCATTCTATCGCCGAACCCGAGCTTATCCCCGTTTTGCTCAATCAGTTTGCAGCATGTTCTTGATCTATCATTCAATACCGCAAAAATAGCCCCGCGCGACAGCGCCTCCAGCCCTAGGTTCCCGGACCCGGCGAATAAATCCAATACCCGCGCGCCCGCTATCCTGAACTGGACGGCCCCGAACATAGCTTCTTTCACACGGTCAAGCGTAGGCCGCGTATCCAGCCCCTTTGGGGCTTGTATCGTTCTGCCCTTGGCAGCCCCGGCGATGATCCGCACGATTCCTCCATGTTATCCCATCACATTGGCATATATTGTACCATTGATAATAGCATCTCTCAAGCGCATTTACGTTTTATTTACAAAAGCGCCGTACCTCCGCCATGAAAGAGCAGCCCGGCAATCGCGTCGGCCGTATCCGTAGCGAGCAGCATCCTGTTACCTAAGAGCTTCAACGCTTCATCCGCAGACGCTCCAAGCATGTAAGAGCCCGCGCACGCCGCCTTAAAAGCATCCAGCCCCTGACATAAAAAAGCGAGGATAAAGCCTGTGAGCACATCGCCGCTCCCTCCCTTTGCAAGCCCCGCGTTGCCCGTCTCGTTTTTTGCCGGCCGCCCGCAGGGCGGCGCGATATAACTATACGCCCCTTTCAGCAACACAACGCACCCAAATTCACTGGAAAAGTTCTTCGCAACTGTAAGCGGATCGGCTAAAACGTCTTTTACGTCAAGATCGCAAAGCCTGGCCATCTCTCCCGGGTGGGGCGTGATGACGCAGCCCATATGCAAAAGCCCCTTGAGCTTTTTGCTCCTCGAAACCGCGTTTAATCCGTCCGCGTCAATAACACAGGGCTTTCCGCTCAACAGCACGGCCCGGATGACCTCTTCCACGCCGTCGCCGGCGCCCAGGCCCGGACCCGCGGCCACGGCGTCGGCCCATTCAACACAGTTTAACAGCGCGTTCTTGTCAAAGCCCGACCAGCCGTACTCCCCAAGCACAACCGGCATGGCCTCCGGCAGTCGGGCGGCAAGCGGTTCCCGAACGCATTTTAAGCAGCCGGTTTTAAGCAGGCCGCAGCCCGCTCTAAGCGCCGCCGCCGAACACATAATCGCCGCGCCGATATAATTATCGCTTCCCGCTATCGCAAGGGCGCGGCCATAGCTGCCTTTATGCGTATCGCGCGCTCGTTTAGGCAGCCAGCGCAGAACATCTTCACGCTCCAGCACATGCGCCTCCTCCTCAAGCTCTGTTTTCATAGCGGCCCCCAATTCCGCCAAATCCGTATTCTCATCCCCAAGCCCCAAATTAATAACGGCAATGGCCGCCGCATAGCTTTTTATATGCGTTATGGAAATATGCACCGACCCGCCGTTGATATCCTTTAGCCGCTTTAGCGCGCTGCCGTATAAGTTCGCTGTTGGCTTTCCCGAGCTTTCATGCAGTATTTCAATATCCCTAAGCCCTACCAAGCCAAAGCCCGTGCCCAGCGCCTTGGAAACCGCCTCCTTAGCGGCAAAACATCCGGCAATCCTGAGTATATCGTGCCCTGCGGCCTTAAAGCCCTCGCGCTCCTTATCCGTGAAAACCCGCTTTAAAAAAGCCTCTTTCTTCACCGCCCTCTCAATGCGGGATACTTCGATAAGGTCGATCCCCGTTCCGATAATCATTGATGTTATCCTTCCCCGCGTGCCGCGCGTACGGCGTGTATCACCGCACCCGCCGCGGCGTTAACCGCCGCGACCATGACGGGCATAAACTCAGCCCCCCTAATTTCCCCTGTTGATACGGCAAAAAACGTATCGCCGTCCAAAGCGGTATGTACCGGCCGTATAGTCATGGCCAGGCCGTCGTGCGCCATAGACGCCAGCTTATTGGCCTGCTCCCGGCTCAGCGCGGCGTTTGTCGCCACAACCCCTATTGTCGTGTTGCCGAACGCGGGGCTGACCCGCATTTCAGACTCGCCATCCATTAAGGACAGGTACTCGCCGTTCCGGCTGGCCCCGCCCAGAATCCTGCCGGTTTGAGGGTCGTAAACATTTCCCAGCGCGTTAACCACCGCTACCGCTCCAACCTTAACGCCCCCGTCAAGCGTAATACAGCTAGTGCCTACCCCGCCTTTATCCATATATTCCAGGCCAAACGCCTTGCCGAACGTCGCGCCCGTACCCGCGCCGACGCTGCCCCAGCGAACGCCTTCGCGGCTAGCGTTTAAACAGGCCTCATAGCCCTCCGCAGCGCGCGGCCTTACCGCCGCGCTGCCATATGCGAGATCAAATATGACGGCGGCTGGAACAATCGGCACCACGCCTACGCCCACATCGGTTCCAAGCCCTCTTTCCTCAAGATAGCGCATCACGCCGCCGGCCGCGTCCAAGCCATAGGCGC
Source organism: uncultured Eubacteriales bacterium (assembly GCA_900544555.1). Taxonomy (GTDB): domain Bacteria; phylum Bacillota; class Clostridia; order Christensenellales; family CAG-138; genus UMGS693. Next base: position 113,802 of record UQWD01000003.1, on the reverse strand, counting down.
TGCCGCCTGTGAGCAATACGGCCTGTATGCGGTCCACCGCGTTGTAGCCGCGAAGGAGATCCGTCTCCCGCGTACCAGGGGCCGCGCCCCGAACGTCCACGCCCGCCGCCGCCCCGTTCTCTAATAAAACAACCGTGCAGCCGGTGCCTGCCGCCGAGTCCGTAAAATGACCTATTTTAACGCCGGTAATCTCCGTAATCGTCCCGCTCATAACCCCTCGTTCTTTCTAAGCGATACGTCGCCTGAATGGATAATTTCTTCCCTTCCGTCACAAAGGCGCAGCCTTATCCGGCCAAGCTCGTCAAACCCCTCCGCAACGCCTGTAAGCTCGCTGTTTACGCCGACGACGCGTACGTTTTGCCCCAGCGTATCCGATAGCCCTTCATACCGCTCCATTATATATTGAAACCCCTCCGCCGTTTTGCATCGGGCATAGAGATCCTCTGCACAATTGAGAAAATCCGCTATCAAATGGTTCCTGTCCAGTATTTTTCCGCAAATCGCGCGCATAGATACAGCCGTTTGCCGGATCTTTTCGGGTAAGGCCTCCGCGTTCACGTTAACGCCCACGCCGATTACCATATGGCGAACCGACTCCGCGTCCGACTCTATTTCGGCAAGGATACCGCATATCTTTTTCCCTTCGACCATCAGATCATTCGGCCATTTTATGCGCGCGTCCGCCTCCCTTTCACGCAGGGTTAAGCACATAGCGAGCGCGGTCGCAAACGTATAGCGGGATAATTCAATCGGCGCTGCGGGCGTCCGAAGCAGCAGGCTTAAGCACACGCCCGTTCCGCTTTCATCCAGCCAAACCCGTCCGCGGCGCCCGCGCCCCGCCGTCTGTAATCTCGCTATTAATACTGAACCATGCGGCGCTCCCTCATGCGCCCGTTCCTTGAGCGCGCTGTTTGTCGACTCGGTTTCATCCAGCACGATAAGCCGCCGGCCAAGGCTTTGTGTTTTCAGCCCGCCCGCAATACGGCCCGGGATAATAGCATCGGGTATTTCCCTTAGCCGGTAGCCGAGGCGCGGAGCCGCTTCTATAAAAAAGCCGCCTTCTCTTAAAGCCGCGACATGCTTATTAACCGCCGCGCGGGAAATACCAAGCCCCCCGCTGATGGTTTCGCCGGAAACAAATACGCCCACATTATCCGTAAGCAACTGTTCAACGCGGATTCTTATCTCATTCTCCATCCCACAAAACCTCCGGTTTATCAAAGCCGGCATCATATAGAGCGCGTGAAACAACATCTGGCTCATACCCACGGCCATACAACCGCCTAGCAGCCCTTTCATATCGGATTCGAGGCGGAAGTTCTGCAAATCTTACAAGAAATTCACGTGCGGTACGGCATGCGCCGGCAAACTCGTCATCCTCCGGCAGCGCCTCGTCGACGGCCGCGCGCGCCGCGTCCTGATCGACACCATGCCGCGTCAACTGCTCCAAAAGCCTGCCCCGGCTAATGGGCTTGGCGCTCAAGCGCGCGGAAGCGAACCTTGCCGCGTAGGCTGTGTCGTCAAGATAGTTTAATTCCAATAGCCTGTCCAAAGTTGCGCTGATTTCATATTCTCCAAAGCCCCTCTCATCCAGGTATTGCGCGGTTTCCTTAACCGTACGGGGCTTTGAAGCCAAATAGCGAACCGCAACGTACATTGGGGAGTTTTCTCCCTTGCCCTTTATTTTGTTCATAGCACCACCTCCGCCGGAGTTCAAAAAAAGTATAACAAGTTTTAACCCGTTTTTCCATTTTATTTTGGGTTCTTCTGCGCATACTAGGATTAAGAAAAATCTGAGGAGGGCATCCAATGCAAAACAACAACGACAAAAACCCTTATAATGATCCGCTGTTCAATAAAAACAGCGCTTCAAGCATGAAATCCGAGACAGGCGAAATGTCAATTACCTCGAAGAACCTTTCGATTATTGAGGATCAGGCGAATTATGAGGCGATGGCGTACAAGAAATGCAGCCTGTATTCCGAGTATTTCTCCGACCAAACGCTTAAAAACATGGCGAACGCGGCGGCACAGCACCACCGTGCGCATTTTGACGCCCTGCAAAGCTACCTCAACAGCCATCAGTAAAGGAGGAAATAATTATGAGCCATCCCAGCATGAGTGAAAAAGAACTTCTCAACGATCTTCTTAATGAGGAAAAGCAGATTGTTAAGTCATATGCAACCTATGTCACCGAGGCTTCCTGCCAGAACCTCAGGCAGCTCCTGATACGCAATATGACCGAGTGCTCTGAAGATCAATACAACATTTTTGATCAGATGCGCCAGCGCCAGATGTATAACCAAAAGAACGCGCAATCTCAGGATGTGACGCAAGCTAAGGAGAGCATTCAAACGCTCAAGCAGGAAACCGGCATGTAATTTGCATACCGGTGAACCGAGGACACGCGCATAAGCCAAGAGCTTAAACGAAAGCCGCAATCGGGTTTAAACGCCCGAGGCGGCTTTTTGTTAATTTATTATACACGCTTGAGCCTTATCAAAAAAAGGCCGTAATGATTGTAGATTAAACGCGTTGCTTGATTGACGAAACGGGTGGTTTCCCATATAATAAATATCAGCCGGTATCAAAACCGGAAATCATCTTTTAGGCAAGGACAGGTACGCCTCATGGGTATTTGTGTGTTTCGTATTCGCTAACTAGGCGCGCTGACATTTCCGGAATCTCTCCGGCATGTTTTGCTGCGCCTTGTTTTCAAATACGAAAAACAAAGGGGTGTATTTTTTATGTCAAAATATCATAGCGCTAAGCCTTCATATAAAGCTTCGCAGAACTTTCTCACAAGCGCAAGGACCATCCGCCGCCTGTTAAATTATACAACGATTCAGCCCGGTGATTCCGTCGTCGAAATTGGTGCTGGAAAGGGCCACATTACCAGGGAGCTTTTAAAGCGCTGCGGTTCCGTCTACGCATATGAAATCGATCCCGAGCTCATAGCCGGATTAAGGTCTTCCTTAACCCCTAATCCGTCGCTAAAGCTGATACCGGGCGATTTTCTTGCGGCGAAGCTGCCCCTGGAGCCTTATAAGGTTTTTTCAAACATCCCCTTCTACATCACGACGCCTATCATGAAAAAGCTCATACAAGCACATAACAAGCCTCTGGCGATGTGGCTCGTGATGGAGTGTAACGCCGCCCGCAGACTCATTGGCGGCGGATGCTTAACTTCGCTTGAAATACTCCCTTTTTACCACGCCAAGATCGCGCACTTCTTCAGGCGCGAGGATTTTCATCCAATGCCGGGAGTGGATGCTGTGCTCGTTCAATTTATTTTTAAAAGCATACCAGACGTAAGTCCGGAACAGAAAAAGGATTATCGCGCTTTCCTTACGCGGTGCATGAAATACGGGCTGTACTCCTCCCGTTCGCCGTTAACGAAAAAGCAAATCTCCACCGCCTTAACGATGGCGCGCCTGCCGCAGATAGAGCGTTCGGGGGGCATCCTGTACGTCCAGTGGCTCTGCCTTTTCCGATGCTTTTTACAGCTTGGCAAACGGTAAACCCTTAGATAAGATAAAGGCGGTATGGGGGCGTAAGCTGATGCATTTAGCGGGCTTTTATCGGCTGAACAAGCAAAGTCTGGTTGTATCCCCTTTGGCTGGACGTAACTCTCCCCAATTGCCTTTGTGTTGTACAAGAACTGCCGCTATATTCTATCCGGCGCCAACATAACGAGCGGATTCACAAATTCGCGCAAACCTTTCACGGTAGCGGCGCCGCCATCATAGTATTGCATAGGGGTGATATTATGATCTGCAAGCATTCATTGAGCAATAATACAATACGATATTTAGAAGCATATAATTGCATTTTAAATGAAATGATCCATAATATGTCGGCCGTCAGGCTCACGGACAGCATTTCGGACAGCTTCATTGTCCAGATGATACCGCACCACATGGCGGCAATTGAGATGTCGGAAAACCTGCTTCAATATACCACGAATTTACCGCTGCAAAACATTGCGCAAAATATCATTACGTCACAAAGGATGAGTATAGAAAACATGACGGCGGTATACCCGATTTGCAGGTTTGCGCGTAATTCTCCGCGTCAGCTCCTAACTTATGAAAAGGTCAATGAGCGGATAATCAAAAACATGTTTTATGAGATGGAATGCGCATGCGCGAATAACAGTATTGACGCAAACTTTATGCGCGAAATGATACCGCATCACATGGGCGCTGTACTTATGTCGGAGAACGCGCTGCGATATAACCTCTGCCCTGAGCTTATACCGCTGCTAAAAGCAATCATATCATCTCAGAAAAAGGGTATATGCGAAATGCGGCGCCTGCTAAAAACAATGAACTGTTGACTAGTTAGCTTGCCTATTTGTATTTCATTCATGATACATTTTGTCGTATGTAGTTTCTAGAGTTAAGGAAACGGCGGCGTAATTAGACGCGCGGTTTTAAAAGCTTGAGCGATCAGCCCTGGGGCGAGGATGAATAGTAACATGTATGATTTAAGATGGCGCGCTAAATATCGTTAACGGAACGTGATTATGTGAAATAAGCCAAAGCCAAATCTGTGACGCGCCATCAGCGAGTACAGCGTTGGCTTTGAAACATGAGTTGCTTGTTGATGCGGCGTCCGAAAAATTTGACCTTGTGTTGTTCCGAGCATCACCGTTTATCACTTATGCAATAACGTATTATTATGGGCGACTCCATTCAAGCGCTGTTTTCCTTGTTATGTTTATGCCGTCCTCCCTGTATATAAGGGTGGATACCGCCTCATCCTTCACGCTGTACAACTCACGCGTGGCAAACGGGCGGCCATCCCTATCCCTTTTGTGGGTTTCAACGATAATGTAAGCCGTGTCGCCGCTTGGTCTTAGCGACGCCGGCGTCTCCCCCGGCGCGTATTGTGTTCGGGATAAAACGGCGCTGGCTTCATCCATCTCCAAAAAAACAATCTCCTCCGGCTTAAACACCGCTTCAAGGGAAATGATGATTGACGCGCCTGTTTTAACTTCCGCCCCGTCCTCTTGTACGGTTATTACCTCCTCAAGGGTAAAGGCGCTAAAATGCGCTTCCCCTACTAATAAATCCGCGCTGTATGCTTCGCCCATGCCGCTTAAAGCATAAACCTGCCCGTCGGCGGACTGGTATACCGGGTTCATATAGAATACTACGTCATGTTCCCAGGGCGTAAAGTAAATCGTACCCTCCAAACGCGTTATATTCCCATAATTTACCGAACCTTCGCTTACAGCTTCATCCCTTACGGTGATTCTATAGTTTTCAGAGGCGTCCGTTTCGTAAACCATTGCGAAAAAGAAGGATATTCCTTCTACGCCCTCAAAAACATACTCCTTCGTTTTCATTACTTCTCCGGTTTGTTTGTCCACATAGCTTTTTTCCTTGAGCCGAGCATATAACCTGCCTTCGTCAAAGCCGTTCTTAGCGCCCGTAACTCTATTAAAGTAATCCGCATCAGCTTCGAATTGCCCTAACGATTCGTATGTTATAAAAACCCCGACAAACTTGTCTCTGTCCTGGCTGCCGCTTTCTTCCTTCCCCTCATGGGCCAGCTGGCATCCTGCAACGGCAAGAAGGCACAGCAAACTGAGCAATACCGTAATTATTCGTTTCCGTTTATTCATTTTTATCATCCTCCAGAATCCCATCGAATTTTAAAATATCCCCAACCTCGCATTGAAGATACCAGCAGATTTTATTGATCGTGCCGAACCGTACGCCCTTAGCCTTGCCGCTGCGCAGAATGGACAGGTTGGCCTCGGTAATGCCCACCAAAGCGCACAGCTCCTTTGAGGTCATCCCCCGTTCCTTCAGCACCTTTTCAAGATAAACGCGAATAGCCATGTAAGAGCCCTCAAATAATGCTGTCGTAATCTTCTTTAAGCGCCTTATTTTCAGCTATCAGGCGCGATAGAAAAAGCGCCATAAGGACAAATGCGATTGAAAACAGGGGGAAGTAAACGAATCCATTTATGCCGTATAGCATTCCTGCAAACAGATACTGCAATATGTTAAACGCGGCGTTTAGAAGCACCGTAGCGGTCAGCGCCGAGCCGCATAATTTCGAGAGCCTTCGCGCGCGTTTTACGGCCTCTTCCGAGAAGCGGTCGGCGCTCAGCTCGCGCACGAGTTCAATACCCTCAAAAACCACTAGTATATTCAGCGCGTACGGCAGATAGCCGGCGATGAACTTAAACGCTGAAAAAGCATAATTGAGCGCAAGCTCGCTTCCTGCGTTTACCGTGGGCAATGCTTTAAACGATTCAATCAATCCGCTTACGCCCGCGCCGAAAATAAGATAGACGAATACAACGTTAAATAGGCAGAGCAGCGCAGTTATGTATTGATATGATTTGCCGGCGCTGGATTTATAAAATAACCGCAGCAGCCGGATTACAGAGTATGCGAGCAGTATTGAGTAGACTGCGGCCCCTAATAGCGCTTTATGAATTGAAATATCTATTTGGGGCAGGTTTTCAACAAGAAGCCCTGGGTTAATCATATGATAAATCACATAGAAAAGCCCCGCGCACAGCGGTATAAGCAGCGCGTCCGTCACTTGCAGCCTTCGGCGTCTCGGCGCCAGCAATAAAAGTAGCGGCGATAGGCAAACTGCAATATAAGCTATCATCGCCAGTACGTTTCCCAAAGCGCCGGATAACGATAGAGCCCGAAGGCCAATACCTATCTGCTCAAACGGAAACGCCATTATAGCCGCAAGAGAGGATGCCCCGTCAGGTAACCAACCAATAAGCGCCAATATCACTAAGAGCGCCGCTTCCGCCGCTAGCAGTATTGGAAATAGCTTGTGTTTCATTTAATACCCCCTTCACTTATTGTTTTACAATAATTTTAATTGGAGTGTATCATCGTAATTATTGTTTGTCAATAATATTATTCGAAAAATTATTTTATTTTATGACGTGTTTCTTTTATCCACAAAAACGCCGAAGTTAAACAATGCATAAAAACATATTTTCTGGATAAAAGATATTGACAAGCCATCGGTGACTGTTGTAACCCAGCTTTAAAAATCAATAATCATGTTTTAAGCAGTGAGGTAAGCTTCGCAGACATAGACGGCGACAACAAAGACGAGCTTATCTTTTATGACGGCTTCGCCTGGGTAAATCCCGTCGCTATAAATCTATGTATATCATTAGATGGGTGTAAGGTTTTTAATCATCACTCCGGCCTGCTTTACGTGTTCTCTATAGGGGAAAACAAGCTTAAAGCCGCTCCTTCTGGTTGGCGACGGCACCCAATTGAATTGAAGCTGAAATGCGGTATTATCAGGCTGTATATATGGATGCAGTGAAAACAGAGGCAGCGGGGGCCGGTGAAGCAAGCTTATCTCCCGGCCCTTTATACGGGTGTAAGATTTACATTGATTACGGTGAATTCTTCCTCCGTCTGCATCACATACCCGGCTATACGGATGATAGGCTTATGCTAATTTATACGGAACTAGCGTACTTAGAAAATGGTAGCGAATTCGCTATCCATCAAAAGGGGTACGAACCAACAGAGGTTTATGAGCACTCATTACTTGAGGGTTCCGGCGACATATAGTTCAAGGACATGCGGAGCTTTAGTCTTGTTCCGTGTGGCTAATTTAATGCATCCAACAACCAGGATGCTTTCCTGTATGGAGGAATCGCCTTTGGAAGCGGCTAAAGCGACGTACGGCAAACGAAACGCAAAACTCTTGCTTGCAAGTATAAAGCCCTGAAATACATTTCAGGGCTTTATAGCGCAGTGCGCGCGTTTTGTTGATTAGACTATGCATACAAGCATGTGTCTGTTTATTATTTCCTTTCCACGGGATAGCAGACTTCTGTAACAAACTCATCGGGATTGGGCGTCTCGTGAGGGCTGATGTGGTAAATGTTGAATATGGGGCCTGCATAGTCATAGCCGTTGTCGGTAATCCATGCGCCTATCGCCGCGTACGCCTCGCTCATCTGCTCATAGCCTCCCTTGAAAACGCAGCTTGCAACCGTGATTTCAGGGAGGGTTCTGAACTTGACGTGCTCGGTATCCGAATATTCGCCTTTTACTGTTTTTTGCGCTTCGACCTCCACATCTCTTTCCTTGAACTCGCCGTCAAGGAAGGTCACGCTGCAAAGGCAAGGGTCGTCTGGAATCAGGTTCATGTGGTCGGTTTCCTCGCACAGAACACCCCATACCAATCCTTCATCCTCGTAACGCGGAATGGTCATACGAACACAAGCGGCATAACGTTCCGGTAAAGTTTTGATGGTAACATTATAATTCATGGTTTCTTCCTTTCTCAATCTCTTTCTGGCTGCTTCCAAAAGCCGCAGTTTCCGTGCTGTGTCCGCCGAAAGCATTTCAAGCTCCGACTGCCTTGCGGCAAGATACGCGTCAAGACTTTCCCGGTCGTTATAGATATTCATTATCTCGCTTATCCCGGCTAGGCTAAATCCCATATCCCTGAGAGATTTAATACGGCAGACCATTGGCAGCTGTGCCTCGCTGTAATAGCGGTAGTCTGTAAAGCGGTCTATTTCAGCCGGCTTGAGCAGCCCAATCTCATCATAGTGGCGCAGCATGCGAATACTGACTCTGGACAGCTTTGAAAAATCTCCGATTTTCAGCATAGCGGTACCTCCGTGCCGATTAATTTTTGAGCTCGTATAAATCTTAATGCCTCCCATAATGTGAGAGTCAAGGGTATTCCTAAAAAAAATAACCAGCTTTACGAAACGTATATCGTATTAAATTTCCCTGGTTTGGATGAGTAAATTCGAACTTCCGGCCTATTGAACACCATGAATAAACCTCCTGTATTCCGTTTCGGCATTATTGTTGTCGGTTTGTTGCCGATATATTACACTTTTAAAACAATTCAAAACGTATAAGCATAACTCTTTTGACGCTTTGAAACAATTCAAACACATAAAAGGCCAATAGTTCTTTATAATAGTTTTAAATAACGATCATCCAATTTTTTGAGCAAAAACCTTCGCATTTACCTATACTTTTTTTAAATGAAGTTTTTCCGAAAATCAACAAAAACCGTTATTAGTAACGCTTTATCGTACATTTTCGCACTATACAAATGAAGAAAATAAAAAGCCCTGAAACCTAGAGTTTCAGGGCTTTCCCTGGTCTGGGTGAGAAGATTCGAACTTCCGGCCTCTTGAACCCCATTCAAGCACGCTACCAAACTGCGCCACACCCAGGCGATGTAAACCTTGCTTATTTTAGCATCACGGCGCAGGCTTGTCAAGACTTTACATAAAACGGTAATCATATATATGCTGGGCTCTCGCAACGCCCGGGTATTATACTGTTTATTTGAAGCTAAGCTTATTACATAGAAATACGGCGCTGTCATGAGCAAGTCCGCTACCTATTATAGAATTAATATTGTACGATAAACGCTTCGCATACCGGATAAGGGTTAGACATCATAACTAAAAAATGATTGCCTACCGTCAAAACCCATGGTTTCAGTGGTTAGTATTAATTTATTCTATCCCGTCCCGGCTTCGCCCGAACTTATGGGGTCAATTTTTACCCCGCCATTCAATTTCCAGCCTTCTGGCAATGGTAAAAAGAAAATCTTTGCCGTACGGCGGGTAATTCTCGTCATAGTTACCGAAAATCTGTTTAAACATTTTCGCGTCGCCGTGCTTCCAAACGTCGTTGATTAAGTCTCGTATATTACGCTCGACACTGCACGCGGTAATGTTCATCATTTTCGCTACCATAGGATAGATTTCAGCCGTTACCTTGCGCAAATGCGGATATTGAATGATGAGCATAATGGCGCAGACGAATTGGCCGTAACCTTTTCTGCACGGTTTAAATTCAATATTCATGAGGACGGTTTCCACATAATTCTCCATTTTTAGCCTCCAAATCTGAATTGTCCTTTCCTTTTGCTAATAAACGACATATTAAATGTAACTCAATAATTATACATGAGGCTGTGCAATATATCTATGTTATTATGTTGTTATAATAATGTACATTTCAGTGCTACGGCATCGCTTTAAACTCTGCGATGATTAATTGACAATGTCCGGCAAGCGTGCTAGCATAAAGGACATTCGTTAATCGATAACTATGTTAATGAATAGTTCGGAGGAATGTAACGGATGCAACATACTGAATTGCTGGAACAATATATGCTGGCGATGAACCGCTTTGGACGGCTGAACATGCCTGTTCTGTTCAATCGGGTATCAAAAAGCGAATTTTTCCTGCTAGAGCTACTGTATGGGCACATGCGGGAATATCGCGAGGGTATGAACGTATCCGCAATCGCGGATAGGCTTGGCGTTTCTCCCCCGGCGGTATCGCGCATGCTGCGCGCGATGCATACGCGGGGATTGATTGTGCGCGGCGATTACGCTTTGGATCGCCGCAATACGCTCATTTCGCTTACTGAAAAAGGCGATATAACCCGAAAGGAACAGGAACAAGTTATAGAAACCTTTCTTGAGGGCGTTATTACGCAGATGGGCAGTGAAAAAATGAAAGCCTTTGTCGCGCTGTGGAACGCGCTGACCGATATTATGGAAACACAGATAAAAATAATGGCGGGAGCAATGAAATGCTGAGAATATTTCGTTATTTTAAAGGGTACGCGGTTGAGGTGACCGTAATCATACTTTTGTTAATCGTACAGGCGTTTTGCGACCTGTCCCTGCCCAAATATACGTCCGATATTGTGGATATCGGCATACAACAGGGCGGAATCGAGCATGTAGCGCCCGAACGGATACGCGCAACAACGCTTGAAAACCTTAAACTTTTCATGACCGATGAAGAAACCTCAATCGTATCCGGCTCATATATCAAGGATGATACGGGGAATTATCAGCTTGAGGAATTGAGCGGTGAAGCGGTTGATAATCTTGACGGCATACTTGGCCCCGCCATCGTTATGCTATCAACTTTAAAAAACAGCGGCGAAATCACGATTGACGGAATAAAGGCCATGCTTGACGCGGGAGCCGTTACCAAGGCGCAGCTGCTTGAGGCGCGTAATAGCGTAGTTGAGAAATTGGGCGGCGAGAGCGGCACGCTGGTTACGCAAAAGGCGATGCTTTTTGTTAAGGAAGAGTATGAGCAGCTTGGCCTGGACTTGGGCGGTATTCAAACCGATTATCTGCTTTCAACCGGCGCTAAAATGATGGGGCTTACCGTACTCATGGCGCTTTCGGCGATACTCGTCGGCCTGCTCGCTTCACGAACTGCCGCTAAAATCGGTATGTCGCTGAGGGCGAACTTATTTAAAAAGGTCGTTTCCTTTTCAAGCGCGGAAATCGATAAGTTCTCAACCGCGTCTCTTATCACAAGGAGCACGAACGACATCCAGCAGGTGCAGATGGTTACCGTTATGCTGCTTCGCATGGTGATATACGCCCCGATTCTGGGCGCCGGCGGCATCATCATGGTATCCGGCACCAACACGGGTATGGGATGGATAATCGGCGTGGCGGTCGGCGTAATTATGCTGCTCGTTGGGGTATTGGTTAAGCTTGCCATGCCGAAGTTTAAGCAGATGCAGCAGCTCGTCGACCGGTTGAACCTGATATCAAGGGAAATTCTTACGGGAATTCCGGTAATACGCGCCTTTAGCCGTGAAAAGCACGAGGAAAAGAGGTTTGCGGGCGCAAATGAAAACCTCGCTAAAACGCAGCTGTTCACCTCTCGCGTAATGTCCTTCATGATGCCGGCAATGATGCTGGTGATGAACGGTATCACGGTACTTATCGTCTGGTCGGGTACGCACGGCATTGAGCTTGGTAACCTTCAGGTGGGCGATATGATGGCCTTTATTACCTATACGATGCAGATAGTTATGTCTTTTCTGATGCTTACCATGATTTCGGTCCTGCTGCCGAGGGCGGGCGTAGCCGCCGCGCGGATAGACGAGGTTACGGGCACGGAACCGAGCATAAGGGACGCGCGCGAAGTAAAGGATGATAGCATAGCTCAGTGGAACGGCGTTGTCGCATTTGAGGATGTATCCTTCCGATATCCCGACGCTGAGGAGAATGTCCTCGAGCACATAAGCTTTACCGCGCAGCCTGGGCAAACCACCGCTATTATCGGGAGCACCGGTTCCGGTAAATCAACGCTCATCCATCTGATCCCCAGGTTCTTTGATGTAACCGAGGGCAGAATAACGCTGGACGGCGTGGATATACGCGATATTTCCCAGAAAAAGCTCAGGAGCCTGCTCGGCTACGTTCCGCAAAAGGGCGTGTTGTTCTCAGGCGATATTGAATCGAATCTCAAATTTGGCGGCAATGGAATTTCGGATGAAGCGATGCGCGAGGCCGCCCAAATCGCTCAGGCGGAGGATTTCATCAACGATAAGCCGGATGGCTACTTAAGCCCCATCGCGCAGGGCGGTTCAAATGTTTCGGGCGGCCAGAAGCAGAGGCTGTCCATCGCGCGGGCCGTTGCGAAAGGCCCGAAGGTATTCCTGTTTGACGACAGCTTTTCCGCGCTGGACTATAAAACCGACGTTGCGCTCAGAAGGGCTTTGAAAACAAAGACCGCCGGCGCAACCGTCATCATCGTGGCGCAGAGGATAAGCACGATTTTGCACGCGGAGCAAATCGTCGTGCTGGACGAGGGAAGGATAGCGGGCGTCGGCTGTCATGCTTCCCTGATGCAAAGCTGCCAGACCTACCGGGAAATCGCCGGGTCGCAGCTGTCAGCGAACGAGCTGGAAGGAGGGCTTAAACTATGAGTGCAACGCAAAAACACGCCGGCCCGCGCGGGCATATGGGCGGCGGCATGGCGCCGGGCGAGAAGGCCCGCGACTTCAAGGGTACTGTACGGAGCCTTCTTTCCTATATGGGCAGGCATAAAAGCGCGTTGATCTTCGTACTCGTGTTCGCCGTTTTGAGTACCGTTTTTAGCATTGTAGGCCCTAAAGTCCTAAGCTCCGCAATTACCGAGCTGTTTAACGGGCTTGTGGCGAAGATCAGCGGAACGGGCGGAATCCCATTTGATAAGATCGGCTCGCTCTTGCTCGCTTTACTCGGCCTGTACGTGCTCAGCTCCTGTTTCTCCCTGATTCAAGGGTGGATGATGAGCTCGATTACGCAGAAGGTATGCTATCGCATGCGGCGTGAAATATCGGAGAAGATCAACCGGCTTCCGCTGGATTATTTTGAATCGAGGACGGTCGGAGAGGTCCTTTCCCGCATAACAAACGACGTGGATACGCTTGGCCAAAGCCTGAACCAAAGCGTTACCCAGCTTATCACGTCCGTTACCATGATGCTGGGCGTATTGGTGATGATGCTGACCATCAGCCCGCTTATGACGTTAATCGCGGTGGTCATCCTCCCCATCGCCGGGTCGCTTATCATGCTTGTGGTTAAGCGTTCGCAAAAATACTTTGTTTCCCAGCAATCGTACCTTGGTCAGATTAACGGGCAGGTTGAGGAGGTGTACAGCGGCCACCGCGTAGTAAAGGCGTTTAACCGCGAGGGGAAGGTAATCGAGGAATTTGACGGCGCCAATAAAGAACTGTATCGCTCCGCCTGGAAATCGCAGTTTCTATCCGGCCTTATGCAGCCAATCATGGCGTTTGTGGGGAACCTTGGGTACATCGCGGTAGCCGTAGCCGGCAGTATCCTCGCTATACAGGGGGCCATCACCGTCGGCGACATCCAGGCGTTTATCCAGTATGTGCGCAACTTTACGCAGCCCATCACGCAAATAGCGCAGGTTTCAAACATGCTCCAGTCTATGGCGGCCGCTTCCGAGCGCGTATTTGAGTTCCTTTCCGAAAAAGAGGAGGATTCAACCGTGCATAACCCCGTGTCCCCTCAATCCATAATGGGGCGGGTCGATTTTGAAAATGTGCGCTTTGGCTACCGGCCGGATAAAATCATCATTAACGATTTCAGCGCAAAGGTCAATCCCGGACAGATGGTGGCTATCGTCGGGCCGACCGGCGCGGGCAAAACCACCATGGTTAAGCTCCTCATGCGCTTTTACGACGTGAACGGCGGAAGCATACTTGTTGACGGGCATGACATACGGGATTTCAACCGCAGCGAGCTGAGGGAGGTGTTCGGCATGGTGCTTCAGGATACATGGCTCTTCAACGGCACGATTATGGAGAACATCCGCTACGGCAGGCTCGACGCCACGGACGAGGAGGTTATCGCTGCAGCCAAAGCAGCCTATGTACACCATTTCATTCAAACGCTCCCCGGGGGCTATGAGATGGAGCTTAACGAGGACGCGACAAACATCTCGCAGGGCCAAAAGCAGCTTTTGACCATAGCGCGTGCGATACTGGCGGACAATCGGATATTGATACTGGACGAGGCGACAAGCTCCGTGGATACGCGCACGGAGTCGCGCATCCAAAAGGCGATGGCGAACCTGATGAAGGGGCGCACCAGCTTTGTGATAGCGCACCGTCTCTCAACTATAAAAGACGCGGATTTAATCCTAGTTATGAAGGAGGGGGATATTGTCGAGCAGGGGAGCCATGAGGAGCTGCTTGAGCGGAACGGGTTCTATGCGCAGCTGTACAACTCCCAGTTTGAAGAGGCGATCGCCTGATTGCCTGCGTGCCGTCGCTTTAACGAAGCGCTTTATAAGGGCGGGATTAAGCTTTTAAAGACGATGATGCAAAGAATCGGCATGCGCAAGGCTTTCCCGTACGGTCTGCCTGTCGTTGTCACGCTTTGTTCTTTGGTAGAGTTCGGGTCCGTGGGTTCAGAGCCACCGCTAAAGGCAAACGAAACCAACGCTCCGGTGAAGATGATTTTGCTGCTGTATAATGTAGCAGACGTAAGCGGGGATCAGATTTTCTTATCCTGTTCCCCGCTTTCGGCGGAGAAGTTTGAATGAGTAAAAGCAATATAATTATTGTTTTATATATAATTGTTTGATAAAGTGTAGATCTGGGAGAACAAGTCATGACAGGCAAAAAAATCACATTGCAGTTTGTCGTGCTGACATTTTGCATAGCCTATGCTGTATCAGGTGTTCTGATTGTCCTCGGACAAATCGGGTACAGAGTGTATAATTGGGTTGACACACTAAAGCAATTTGCAATGAATATTCCTTTCGCAATCTATATTTTGTCGCCAGCTATTGCATCATATATTGTTCTGAAGAAAAGTAATACAGTAGCAAATTTGAAGGTATGGTTGAGGGCTGTTTTCTATGCTAAAAATAACATATATCCTTATTTGTTCATTATTTTAGGGCTTGCATTGTATTTTTCTTTTCACGCAGTAGCATCAGGACGTACAGAAATTGCGCTTCCATTTTATACGCTTTTTCTTTCTCTGCCGGGAAATCTTTTTATCGGTGGCTTGGAGGAAGCTGGATGGGCATATATATTGCAGCCTGAACTGAACAGAAAGTATGGTTTTATTTTATCCTCTACTATAACTGGATTGATTTGGGTTTTATGGCATATCCCCCTTTTCTTCATACCAGGGACAGATCATGGAGAAGGACTAGTTAATTTGTGGATGTTTGCCGTTCAATGCATGGCTTTTCGGTTTTTCTTCGGCGCAATCTGCAAAATATCAGGAAAAAGCAGTGTATTTATGTGCGTGCTATTTCACACCATGTTCAATGCGGCTTCTCCTATCTTTAGCACCATGACAACGACTTGGGCGGGAACCCTCATCGCTAACGCCGTCATTATTCTTATTTCTATCATAACCGTTGTGACACACAATAAAATGAGCATGGAAGAAAACAAAGCGGCGGGATAGCTGTTATCTATCCCGCCGCTTTGTTTAGCGCCCTGCATGGCTGTTGTTCCCGCTTTTCCTGCAGCAAAATAAACGCTCTTGCGGATTTGCCCGGATTCCTTTAACTCGTTTTTGAAGAAAACATACCTTTGATTAAGCTTTAATGCTCGGCGGTCAGCTTGGCAATTCGATATGCTAAACCTTGAAAAAATACCGATTGGAAACCGCAAAATAATTCTTGCTTCAGGATACGGGGACTCGCTACTCCTATTGAACCTTTGAAGTGTTGCGTTTTAACCAATTAAGTCTGCTCGTGAATTCCTATTACTTATATAAAAATATATCATATGACAAACAGCATACTTTTGATCTATGGCTTTGGTTTATATTAACTTGTTCATGCAATGCTCGCGTAAAATACAATGCTTAGCCTGCGTTCCTTAACTGTTGAATTAAGGTGTTTTATATATCCATCCGTTACCTTGAAGAGTCTCTACATATAAGAGCAATACATGAAAAGCCGCCGCGGGACGGCTATCCCCCAAACTCAATACCGAATATGCGGCTCAATATGAAAAGCGCTATCGCTCCAAGCGCGCTAAAGCCAATAGCGCCGCCGAGCCCGCGAAAAATCCCTGATACGAAGCTCACCCAGATTATCCGCCTGGTACTCCCCAGCATGTTCGCGTATTCCCGTATACGGCTGCTTTCAAGCGCGAAAATCAAGCGTTTGGCGAGGCGCTCCCAATTATCCATAGAATAATCCCCCTTTCCCGCTATTATATAACCTGAAAAAACAATTTATACGCATCAGGCTGTATTATTCGCCCCCCAGCGGTAAAAATATAAACATAATGCCTTATAAGCGGCATAAACGGTAAATATGTAAATACGCTAACAATAAGCTAGTTTGTTATTACAGGAGGTAAGCCATGCCCGGATCCCGCCCGACGCGCCCCGGTTCACAGACCGCATCAACGCTGAATAAATATGAACGAACCCAGCTCAGGCTGTCACGCCTGAGAACGATTTTCTGCTTCGCCCTGCTGGTGATAGTCGGCGTTTTCGTGTTTAAGCTCGCCCCCAGCATGCAGCGTATCCTCACGCAGACCGAAATGGCGGTAACGCGCCTCAACTCCGTTGCCGGGCAGCTTGAGGAAGCGAACCTGCCTACTTTAATGGATTCGACAAGCTCGCTGATTAAAGACGGGCAGGAGGCCATATCCTCGGCCGCCAGCACCATAAAAAGCGCACTAGAGGCCATAGAATCGATTGATATTGAAACCCTCAACAAAGCCATCAGCGATTTTTCCTCCGTTGCGGAGCCGTTGGCGCGGCTGTTCGGGCGTTAACGAGTAAAGCGCATAACGCGGCGGGCAATGCGGATACTATTCCTTATGGAGGTGGATATGAATGGATAACCCATACCGCAGTATGTATGAGCTAATGGAAAAGGATGCGGACGCGCGCGGATATTTCGACGCGCTGCCGGATTATGTTAGGGATCAGATCTCTTCACGCGCGGATAACGTCAACACGTTTTCGGACATGCGGGACTATGCGGAAAACCTTCTCCGCGGCGACATTTAACCGATTTAAGAACCATAAGAAACGAACCGGCCCCGCTTAGGCCGGTTCGTTATTATTATCCATACTATTGTAATCTCTTGCGACGGCTTTCTCTGATCATATATGATGGTGCAGACAAAAAGATATATTATCCCCGCCGCTTGAATTGCTAAACTGATTAAACGCTAATGGTTTACTCAGCCTTCGGCGGAAGATCGCCAACGCCCTTAAGCACATAATTGGGCTTATAGGGGAACTTTGGCAGCATTTCCCTGCTTGTTACGCCGGATAATACAAGTACGGTATCTATCTCAGCCTCAACGCCCGCCATAATGTCCGTATCCATCCTATCCCCAATAATTGCCGTATCCGCAGGGTCGGTTCCCAACCGCTTAATCGCGTGCCTCATCATCAGGGGGTTCGGCTTACCAACAAAATAAGCATTAACGCCCGTGGCAAGCTCAATCGGCGCGATTAGCGCGCGGCAGGCCGGAGCCAACCCCTGTTCCGTGGGGCCGGTTAAATCCGAATTGCACCCAATCAGCCGAGCGCCCTTATTGACCAGAAAGGTCGCGCGCTCTAGCATTTCATAATTCAGGTTATACGCCTCCCCCACCACCACGTAGTCCGGGTTTACGGTGTTCATGGTAATGCCAACATCGTACAATGCGTGGAACAGCCCCGGTTCGCCCAGCGCGTAGGCGCTGCAGTTCGGGCTTTGGCTGTACAGGAACGAGGCCGTCGCCAGAGCGCTGGTATAAAAGCAATCCTCCGGCACGTCTATGCCAAGCCGGCCGAGTTTTTGATGCAGCTCCTTCGGCACGCGGCCGGAGTTGTTTGTTAAGAACAAAAACTTTTTATTTTCTTTTTTCAACCAATCCACAAAATCATGAACGCCGGGCAGCAGTTTGTCGCCATGATAGATTACGCCGTCCATATCGCAGATGAAGGCTTTCTTTTTCCTTAAAGCTTCCATTATGCTCTTTGCCTTCCATTTCTTTATATTACTACACGCAACATTATATCTTAAATCGAAAAAATCCGCAAATTAAAGCTTGACAAATAATGGAGGCGGTCTTATAATAAATTTAAGAATAATAATTATTCTTAATAAGGAGGTGAAATTCCTTGAAATGATCTATTCAAAGCAAAGGGAAATGCTGCGCGAGGCGTTATCCATAAAAGGTTATCACCCAACGGCAGAGGAGCTATACAGCAGATTAAAACCTGATAACCCTCAGCTAAGCCTTGCGACAGTATACCGGAACCTGAATCAGCTTGAACGTTTCGGCCTTGCGGCCAGGGTAAAGGTTCCGGGATCCGCGGATAGGTTCGACAGCGTTTGCGACGGTCACCACCATATGCGATGCATCCGTTGCGGTTCGATTACGGATATTGATAAGGACGCGCTTGGGGATATCATTGGTCTAGCCGGCAAGTCGTGCGGATGTAAAATCACGTCGTACGACGTATTGTTCCACGGGTTCTGTGAGCAATGCGCGGGCCAAGAATAATTTTCCATGTAGAGCGAAATGCTTACATATAGAACTTTAAACTTGAAAGGGGAATAAAATCATGCAAGAACTTAAAGGAACGAAAACCGAAGCGAACTTGATGGCGGCCTTCGCCGGGGAATCCCAGGCGCGCAATAAGTACACTTACTATGCATCCGCCGCCAAAAAAGATGGTTACAACCAAATAGCCGCTATTTTCGAGGAAACCGCAAACAATGAGAAGGCACACGCGAAAATGTGGTTCAAGCTTCTGCACGGCGGCAGTATCGCCGGAACCACAGATAACCTCAAGGATGCGGCCGCCGGCGAGCGTTATGAATGGACGGATATGTACGCCACCTTCGCTAAAGAAGCGAAGGATGAGGGTTTCACGAAAATTGCCTATCTGTTCGACGCAGTGGCGAAAATTGAGAAAGAGCATGAGGAGCGCTATAATAAGCTGCTTTCCAATATTGAGAACGGTATTGTGTTCGAGCGCGACGGCGTTGTGGTTTGGAAGTGCGCCAACTGCGGACACATTCATGTGGGCGAAAAGGCTCCGGAAATCTGCCCGGTATGCGATCATCCCAGAGCCTATTTTGAAATCAAGGCGGAAAATTATTAAGGGTGCTTTCGTTGGCCGAGTGATGTATGCGTTTTAATGGAGCGGCTGCGAACAAGAAGGCCCGCTAAGCGCGGGCAATCAATCAGAAATTAAACTTTGTTAGCGTGAAACGGCGTGGCGGAAGCTACGCCGTTATGTTGCTTTTTATTCCTTTCCGCAGAACGATTTGCCCGAATCTTAATACATAATCCAAACTCTTTGCCTTCGTTATCTGCTGCTCATTATCTTTTGTCTTCATAAAATCACGCCAATGCTGTAACTCCATTATCTTGAAAAAATCCGCAATTTTTTCTTCATGCCTTCTGTGCGACTTCTAATCCGATTAATTTTGTATAAGTAATGACTATATTGTCCTTTTAAATTGAATGAAGAAATCCATCACAATCTTGTCATGTATTAATAATTTGACTTAGGATAACCTTCCGTCATTTATTCTCGTATATTCATCTTTGCGGTTCATGGTTTCTGAATAAACCGTTTTCTCCGCAATCCCGCTTTTCTCTCGCATACGCTCTACAAAAATGGACCGGCCCTTGATTAATTAGGCCGGTCCTTTTCATATCCCCTAGATGAGAGCGGTTAAGTATTAATACATGCCGGGCGCGCCGCCGCCCATCGCGGGCGCTGCGGGTTCGGGCGCGGGAATGTCGCAGACTAGGCTTTCCGTTGTCAGCACCATAGCGGCGATGGAAGCGGCGTTTTGCAGCGCGCTTCTGGCAACCTTCGTCGGGTCAATAATGCCCTTTTCCTCCATCATGCCAAAGTCGTCCTTGGCAGCGTCGTATCCGTAACCGTCGCTATCGCTGTTTTTGACGGCCTCCGCAACCACGGAACCCTCTTTACCGGCGTTTATCGCTATCTGGCGTACCGGCTCTTCAAGAGCGCGTACAATGATCTGTACGCCCGTTTTCTTATCGCCCTCAGCCTGCGCTTCCAGAGCCTTAACGCGGTCGATTACGTTTATTAAGGCTACTCCGCCGCCGGGTACAATGCCTTCCTCAACAGCGGCGCGGGTAGCGTTGAGAGCATCCTCAATGCGCAGCTTCGCTTCCTTCATCTCAACTTCCGTAGCCGCGCCTACCGCGATAACCGCGACCCCTCCGGCAAGCTTAGCAAGCCGCTCCTGAAGCTTTTCCTTGTCGTAATCCGATGTGGTTTCTTCAATCTGAGCGCGGATGGAGTTAATCCTGGCTTTGATTTCCGAAGGATCGCCAGCGCCCTCTACGATTGTAGTATTCTCTTTATCAACCTTTACCTGACGGGCCGTACCCAGCTGCGCTACGGTAGTTTCTTTCAAATCCATGCCCAGCTCATCCGAAATCACTTCGCCGCCGGTTAAAATGGCAATATCCTGTAACATAGCCTTACGCCTGTCGCCAAAGCCCGGAGCCTTGACCGCAACGCATGTGAATATGCCGCGCAGCTTGTTTACAACCAGCGTCGCCAAAGCGTCGCCTTCAACGTCCTCGGCAATGATGAGCAGTTTTTTGCCCTGCTGCGCAACCTGCTCCAGTACAGGCAGAATCTCCTGAATGTTGGATATTTTCTTCTCCGTAATCAGGATATACGGGTTATCCAGCACAGCTTCCATTTTATCTGTATCGGT
Organism: uncultured Eubacteriales bacterium; assembly: GCA_900544555.1. Classification (GTDB taxonomy): domain Bacteria; phylum Bacillota; class Clostridia; order Christensenellales; family CAG-138; genus UMGS693. Next base: position 92,770 of record UQWD01000003.1, on the reverse strand, counting down.
AACCATATAAGCGGAGGCATACCCGCGGTCAAACTGCATACCCTCGACGATATTCAGATCGGTCTTCATGGTCTTAGATTCTTCAACGGTAATTACGCCGTCGTTTCCAACCTTCTCCATCGCATCCGCTATCAGGTTTCCAACATTATCGTCGCCCGCGGAAATCGCCGCGACCTGCGCGATGGCCTGCTTGCTGCCAACGGGCTTGGAAAGCTCTTTCAAACCCTCTACCGCTTCCTCTACTGCGGTTTCAATTCCCCTCTTTAAAACCATCGGGTTAGCGCCGGCCGCAACATTCCGCATTCCCTCGCGGACGATTGCCTGCGCTAAAAGCGTAGCTGTGGTCGTTCCGTCTCCGGCAACGTCGTTCGTCTTTATTGAAACCTCTTTTATCAGCTGAGCGCCCATATTCTCAAACGGGTCTTCAAGCTCAATTTCCTTGGCAATGGTTACGCCGTCGTTCGCTATCATCGGAGCGCCGAACTTTTTATCCAGCACAACGTTCCTGCCCTTAGGACCCATCGTTATTTTTACCGTATCCGCAAGGGCATTAATGCCCTTCTCCAAAGACCGGCGCGCATCCTCGCCGTATTTTAGCTGTTTTGCCATGATAAAACCCTCCTTATATTATTCCGCAATCGCGAGTATGTCGTTTTGACGAACGATGATGTATTCCGTACCGTCCAGCTTAACTTCCGTTCCGGCATATTTTGAGTAAATCACCTTGTCGCCCGGCTTAACGTACATTTCAACCTGCTTCCCGTCAACAAGTCCGCCAGGCCCTACCGCCAATACCTCAGCCATTTGGGGTTTTTCTTTGGCGCTTCCGGTAAGGATAATACCGCTCTTAGTGGTTTCTTCCGCCTCTAAGCTTTTAATCACAACTCGATCAGCCAAAGGTTTAAGTGTCATCTTAATGCCTCCTTAAATATTTTAACGCTTATGTTCTTAATTGTTAGCACTCAAGGTCTAGGAGTGCTGACAGGGCATATTATAAACATCTTGAGCCGGAAATGCAATATCCTTTATTTCCATTTTCAGCTTATTTTAAATTATATCCAAATTTGTTGCATTTCTAACACATTTGCTCCTATGTCCGCCGCTGTATGTTATACTGTACGGGGAGGTGAACATGATGGAACTAAAATGGAGCAAATGGGATAAACGATTTATGGAGCTTGCGTCCTCCATTGCCAACTGGTCTAGCTGTTATCAGGATAACCGTAAAATTGGCGCAATTATTGTAAAGAATAAGCGGATTATTACCACGGGCTATAACGGCGCTCCTGCCGGGATATTAAGCTGCGTTGAGAAAGGCGAATGCATGCGGCGCACGCTGGGCATCGCATCCGGTACCCGTCACGAGCTTTGCTATGCGATTCACGCTGAGCAAAACGCTATCATCCAGGCTGCAAAACTGGGTATTTCTATTGATGGGGCTACCATGTATTGTACGCACCAGCCATGCGTTATTTGCGCGAAGATGATCGTCAACTCCGGTATTCGGCGCGTTATCTACGGAGTTGGCTATCCTGATGAATTCTCTTTGGAGATATTTGAACAGGCGGGCGTATCGATTGAATTGTTTAAGGATTGACATTACATTAAATATAAATAGCTTTGGCACTTTACGCGGGCGCATGAGCCCGCCTTTTTAAATTTTCAATCATTAAACATTTTATTTGAAGCCTATCATATTTTGCAGATTTTATGTTACTTTGAGCATAAAATAGGGATACCATGAAATGAAGTAGTGTGGAAGGCGTTGATGCTAATGATTGTATAAATAAATCTCTTGTTTATTCTAATCAATCTTGAACATGGAGGATATTAAAATGAAAAAATTATTAGTTTTAACATTAGCGTTGATTTTTGTGGTATCCCTTATGCCTGTCGTTACCATGGCTCAGGCGGATCATGAACATATAAGCACTGAATGGGAGGACGGCGGCTGTCTATCCAGTCCTGGCCACCCGGGCAAGCATTATTGGTGGAGAAGCTGCAGGATTTGCGGCATAATTTTGCAGGAGTTAACCCCTACATGCCTTGGTAATGGATGGCATATTACGCCCGCCCCGATTTATCCTTACGCATAATTTTATAACAGGCTAATATATTTTGAATATAACCTGTTTCATCGCCGCCGCTTAAACGGCGGCTTTTAAATTCTCCCCCACTATGAATAATCCCTCACCACAATCCCGGAAGCAGTTAAGAAGGAAAAGTTGATGCTTGGTTTGCGGTTACAATGAAAGCGGCTCATACGGGTTAGCCATGCGCCCCTCATTGTTTTTTAAATAGAGAATTTAAATAAAGTTTAGTTCTGTCGTTACTTTATGTGAATAACGGGGACATATAATTTAATAAAAAAGCGGAAGGCTTGATGTCTTTGCTTAAATACTTAACGAAGGGTTTTTTTCAAACAGAATTTATTTAGGAGGATAAAAACATGAAAAAATTATTAGGTTTAACATTGACGCTGATATTTACCTTAACCCTAATACCGGCCGCATCTTTTGCCAATGAAGATCATGAATGCATAAAAAGCTCATGGCAGGACGGAGGGTGCGAATCAAGGCTGGGCGTTCCAGGTAATCATTATTGGTGGAAGTATTGCAGGATTTGTGAAAGGATTCTGGAAGAGCGGACAACAATCTGCCCTGGTAATGGGATGCATCTTCTCCCGTTCCCCAAAAACCCTTAACACTAAATGACCCTTAAATGATTTCCCTAAACCCTGCTTGCGAGGATGACTAAATTCAAAAAAAGCTGCCTCGGCTTATCGCTTGGGCAGCCTTTTCTATAAATAATGGTGGGCCGTCAGGGGCTCGAACCCGGGACACCCTGATTAAGAGTCAGGTGCTCTACCAACTGAGCTAACGGCCCATATTTTGCTGGAGCGGATGATGGGACTCGAACCCACTATCTCAGCTTGGAAGGCTAATGTGTTACCATTACACTACATCCGCGTTTTCTGGAGCGGGAAACGGGGTTCGAACCCGCCACCTCCGCCTTGGCAAGGCGGCGCTCTACCGAATGAGCTATTCCCGCAAGGAAAAAGGTAAATGGTGCGGGCGAAGAGACTCGAACTCATACGCCTTTTGGCACCAGAACCTAAATCTGGCGCGTCTGCCAATTCCGCCACGCCCGCTTACAGATAGAAAAATGGTGACCCGTCGGAGATTCGAACTCCGGACACCTTGATTAAAAGTCAAGTGCTCTACCGGCTGAGCTAACGGGTCAAAAATGGCTGGGGTGGCAGGATTTGAACCTACGAGTGCGGGAGTCAAAGTCCCGTGCCTTACCGCTTGGCGACACCCCAATAACCCCGGCGTTATTGAAAGATGGGGTGAGTAGTGGGTCTCGAACCCACGACCTCCAGAGCCACAATCTGGCGTTCTAGCCAACTGAACTATACCCACCACAAAAATTGGCGCGCCCGCAGGGATTCGAACCCGGGACCTACGGCTTAGAAGGCCGTTGCTCTATCCTGCTGAGCTACAGGCGCAAACATAACGCCGCGGCTGCGGTATTGGGCTTGTATAAACCGGCACCCGCCAACATTTAGGTATTTTAACAGAGATAGATCCTTCTGTCAATAAAATTAAGTTGTTTTTTTCTATAAATGAAATAGAAGCTTAAAACACCATTCAGGAATTATTTCATTTTGTTCAGGCAAACTAATTAAAACAGGTACTGCCGTGGAGCGCGTTAGTGTTCTGTGACGACGCGCGCATGTAATCCGTATCCGGAAAAACATTCTGGAGGAAGCAATATGCTGATATTGTTTGTACGCGCAATAATTCTATATATCATTGTATATGTAATAATAAGGCTGACAGGAAAGCGCCAGGTGAGCGAGCTGCAGCCTTACGACTTGGTAATTACTTTGCTCATTGCGGATCTCGCCTCCGAACCCGCGGCGGATATGCGCATACCGCTGATGTACGGCATCGTACCGATACTCGCCCTGTTTTTAATGCAGCAGCTCTTTTCATTTCTATCATTAAAGAGCGACCGAATGCGCGGCTTTATTTGCGGGCATCCGCTTATAGTGATATCAGGCGGAACCGTGCAGGAAGAGGTCCTGCGCGCTTCAAGATATACCCTGAACGATTTGTTGGAACAGCTGCACGAGAAAGATATTTTCGATATTGGGCAGGTTCAGTATGCTGTTTTAGAAACAAACGGCGAGCTGTCCGTAATTTTAAAAGGGCAATATCAGCAGCCCACTTATCAGGATTTTAACCTGACGCCGCCGCAGGCCGACCCTCCAGCCATATTGGTACTGGACGGTAAGTTGAACGAAAAAGCGTTAAAGAGAATAAAGCACAGCCCGGATTGGCTTCTTTCGCAGTTAAACAAAACAGGGAGGCGCAGCTTTAACGAGATACTTCTCGCAAGCCTCAATAATGAAGGCTCCATGTATATTCAGGATAAAAAAAAGTACGGAGGGCAATCGCGCACGTTGAAGATGGGGGGTGAACGTGTTTATGAACAAGAATAAGGTGCGTTCACATGCTTTAAAAAGCTATATTGCGGTTTTAATTACGGTTCTGTTTTTAACGTTTCTATTTATTTATCCTCGCTACTTTCTAAAAAAAATGACGGGGGAGCTGATAAGAACATCGAAAGAAACAATAGATTTAGTGCAGAATGAAGAGTGGGAAAAGGCCGTGAGCAATGCACAATCCATGGTTAAACGTTTTGAGGAATCTCGCGACCCGCTCAAGCTGTTCATCAATCATGAGGATATCGACGAACTTGAGGAGGCGGTAAAAAGCTGCCTTCAGCTTGCTAAAGCTGAAGACAGCGGCCAGTTCCTTGTCGAGCTTGTGTTCATCATCAGTCAATCCAGCTACCTTGAATCCATTGAAACGTTAACCTTATTCAATCTCTTCTAACTGCTTCAGGCGCTCTGAAAGCGTATCGAGCATCTCCCGATGGGCGAATAGCTTTTTCCGCTCCTCATCAACTACGCGTTCGGGCGCTTTCGCGATAAACCCGGCGTTATTAAGCTTACCTTCAGCACGGGCTATCTCGCCGCGCGTTTTATCCATTTCCCCCGCAATGCGCTCCCGTTCCTTCTTAATATCAATGAGCTGGTTAAGCGGGATATACGCCTCTGCCAACGCGCTTGCCACGGAAACCGCATTGGGTTCCACGCCTTGTTTATCCTCCTGTACGTTTACTCGCGACGCGCCCGCAAGCCTAGCTATGTAGGCCGAAGCCATAATACAGACCTGGGCGCGCTCCGGCTTTGCCACGAGCGTCAGCTCAACCTTTTTGGCGGGCGGCACGTTCATCTTGGCGCGCATATTCCGTATTGCGCGGATAATATCCATTACCCCCTCCATCGCCTCCGCCTCGCGTACAAACTGATTATCCGCTGAAGCCCGAGGCCATTTGGAAAGCATGAGGAAGCCCTCGCCGTTGGGCAAATATGAGTAGAGCTCTTCCGTAATAAAGGGCATGAACGGGTGGAGCAGCTTCATGGAATCGCCGAGCACGCGCACCAGAACAGCCCGCACATGCGCTTTGTCCGCTTCATCTTGCCCGTAAAGGCGCGGCTTTGCCATCTCAATATACCAATCGCAGAATTCGTTCCAAATAAAATCATACGCCTTTTGAGCCGCTAAGTTCAAATCATAAGCGTTGAAATGAGCGGTAACGTCCTGAATCACGCAATCGAGCCGATGCAAGATCCATTTATCCGCGATATCCATTCGATTCGCGTCTATGCTCCCGCAAACCCCCTCGCCCAGGTTCATGATAACAAAGCGGGCCGCGTTATAGATTTTGTTGCAGAAATTGCGCGCGGCCTCTGCCTTTTTCGGGTAAAACCGCATGTCGCTGCCGGCGGAGTTGCCGGTGATTAAGCTGAATCTCAAAGAATCCGCCCCATAATCCCGTATAATTTCCAAAGGATCAATGCCGTTGCCAAGGGATTTGGACATTTTGCGCCCCTGATCATCCCGTACGATACCGTGTATATATACCGTATCAAACGGCTTAAGCCCCATTACCTCTATACCAAATACGATCATGCGGGCAACCCAGAAAAAAATGATGTCATAAGCCGTAACCAGCGTTGAGGTCGGGTAAAAATAGGCCAGCTCATCCGTATCATCCGGCCAGCCCAGGGTGGAAAAAGGCCACATGCCCGAGCTGAACCAGGTATCGAGCACATCCTCATCCTGGCTTACCGTTCCGCCGCATTTAGGGCATGAGGATGGAGCGGATTGCTCAACGATTGTTTCCCCGCACCCATCGCAGTACCATGCGGGTATTCGATGCCCCCACCATAGCTGCCGTGATATGCACCAGTCCCGGATATTTTCCATCCAGTTAAAGTAGGTTTTTTCGAAGCGCTGAGGCACAAACCGGATTTCACCGGAGCGCACGGCTTCAAGCGCCGGTTTGGCCAGGGGCTTCATATCAACAAACCACTGCTTGGATATCATCGGTTCGACCGTAGTCCCGCAGCGGTAACACCCGCCCACATTATGGGCGTATGGTTCCGCTTTCACCAGCGCCCCCGCCTGCTCGAGCGCCTCAACAAACGCCTTGCGGCACGCAAACCTGTCCATGCCCGCAAATTCCCCGCCCAGCTCGTTGATACGTCCATCCCCGGTGAATACGCATAAGGAGGGCAAGCCTGCTCGCGCGCCAACCTCAAAATCATTCGGGTCATGGGCGGGCGTTATTTTTACCGCGCCCGTTCCAAAATCCATCTCAACATAGGAATCCGCCACGATGGGGATCTCCCTGCCCACAACGGGCACGATCACCTTTTTTCCTATAAGCCCCTTGTATCTTTCGTCATTCGGGTTTACGGCCACGCCCGTATCGCCCAATATGGTTTCGGGACGCGTCGTCGCGCATACGATTGAAAAGCTCTTATCCGGCGCGTCGTAGCGTACATGCCATAAGTGGCTGCTTTGCTCTTCGTATTCAACCTCCGCGTCGCTCAACGCCGTTTTACAATCCGGGCACCAGTTGATTATACGGTTCCCCCTGTAAATCAGCCCTTTATGATAAAGGTCAACAAACGCCTTTGTAACAGCCCTGCTGCAGCCCTCGTCCATCGTGAAGCGTTCCCGCTCCCAATCGCAGGAGCAGCCAAGCTTCTTTAACTGTTCCACTATCCTCCCGCCATACTCGCGCTTCCATTCCCACGCGCGCTCAAGAAAACCGCCGCGGCCGGCTTCCTGCTTCGTCAGCCCCTCCTTCGCCATCTCCTCAACGATTTTTACCTCTGTGGCTATTGACGCGTGATCCGTTCCCGGCAGCCAAAGGGTTTCAAAACCGCTCATCCTCTTATAGCGGATTATCGCGTCCTGAAGCGTTTCATCCAGCGCATGCCCCATATGCAGCCTTCCCGTGATGTTAGGCGGAGGTATCACTATGCAGTACGGATCTTTTTCGCGGTTTGCCTCCGCATGAAAACAGCCGTTCTCTTCCCAACATTCGTACAGCCTGCCTTCTACCGCGCTATGGTTATACGTCTTCTCCATTTCCCTTTCCATATTCAGCCTCCAAACTCTAAATATAACAAAAGCCCTCTCATTCAAAGGACGAGAGGGCCGGCTCGCGGTACCACCTTTGTTGAATGCATCAAAAATACATTCCACTCAAGCATGATAACGGTATGCGCCCGTTCCGTACTACATATCGCCCGGAAAGCTCGGGAGCGACGTTCCGCGCCTTTTTGCCGGCAACCCTTTCAGCCGGTGGGGCGGCCTCTCTGACGCATAATTACGCGCGTACTCCTCTCCGTCTTCGCCAATATACATAAAAACAGTTTATGCGCCGCGCCTTATAATGTCAAGCGCTATTCATCCGGATCCTGCTTAGCCCCGCAGGAACCGCAAAACCGGCTGTTTTCGCGTAGCTGCGCGTTGCAGCTTTGACAATAGCGAATTGGGGTTGCGTTCTCCTCCTCCAAAACCTCCGCGTGCTGATCCTCTAATTTCGTGCCGCAATTGGTGCAAAAAGCAAAGTCCGCCGGAATCGTTTCGCCGCAATGCGAGCAAACGCTGGTTTGATTTGCTTCCTGCGCCCTGTCAAGCTTAATTCGCTTAATTTGGCCGTTTAACTCATCAATCGCCAGATAACGCTCCTGTATCTTCTCGCAAAGGTCAACGGCCGTATGATCGAACAGATCGCTTTTTTCAGCGGCGTACCGCCCCCAGATATAAATACCAAGCTCAAGCTGTAAGCCCTCAATCTTTTTGTTCTCACCGTTTATGGCGCTTTTCAGCTTCTGTATTTCAACCAGGTCGCTTGTCTTTGTCACGGCATTGTGCGCCGCGTTCCCTACCTTATCGAAAAATCCCATAATAAGCTCCTTTCCTTTCATTGTATTATCCCTACATCATATGCTTTTATATGTACTTGCCATTCGCCAAAATACGCCGCGTATCGCCGGTGACACGTCCGCGCAGGCATGCGATAAAGATACTTTACCTCCTAAGCTTGGGACAAATTGTGGCGCAGCCCCTTAGGATAATGGTTTTTCAGCTTTCCCGAGCCCGCCTTTCCATAGCCCACTGTAAACCCATCCGCTTCAACGGCGCAGTACCCCTTCATGCCCTTGGGCGCGTTAAGCTCATAGCCCGAAAGAAACGCGCGCAACTCTCTTGAATCCGCCTCAAGTGATATCGTATGCAAGGGTATGCCGCCGTACGCCGCCATAAACAGCGCATGAGCGGGTTCAAACCGCCCCTTAACAAGCCTTCCTGCCTCAATTCCAGCGCTGAGTATATGCAGCCCGGAAAATATCTCGGGTAAATCCGAGCCTAATAGAATTACCCTTCCATCCTCAAGCCGCCACGCATCTCCCTCCGGCTGCCGCCCAAATATATCGGCCATCGCGCGTAAAAACGTTTCATCCGCGCAAGGGTTTATTGGGAGCTTTCGACCCTTCATCTCTTGAGCCCTCTTTTCTTCCCCTCTCACGCCTTCACGCTTAAGCCTTGCCACAAAATGCCCCTCGCCGCAGCTTGTATGAGGGTAAAACCTCCGCATAAAATCAAGTTTCCAATCCGGGCGGTCATTTAAAAAGCGCAAGACGACGTCCTCGTTTTCCTCGCGTGAAAACGTACAGGTAGCGTATACCAGCACGCCCCCCGGCCTTACGCAATGAGCGGCGCTTGTGATAACCGCCGACTGCCGGGCCGCGCATGCGATCACATGCTCTTGCGACCATTCCAAAACCGCCCTGTCATCCTTCCTGAACATGCCTTCGCCCGAGCATGGCGCGTCAACGAGCACCGCGTCGAACCACCCACCGAACCTTCTTTCATATTCTTCCGGGCGCGCACATGTTACCACGCTGTTCTTAACCCCCAGCCGCTCCAGGTTCGCGCGCAGAACCCTGGCGCGCGAAGGAACCGGATCGTTGGCGGCCAAAAGGCCGTTCCCGCGCATTCTGGCCGCTATCCCCCCCGCTTTTCCGCCGGGCGCGGCGCACAAATCCAGTATGCGCATGCCGGGCTGCGGTTCAAGCGCTTCAATGGCGCTCATGGCGGAGGGCTCCTGTAAATAATACAACCCGGCGGCGTGAAACGCATGAACGCCCGCCCTGCCTTCTCCTAATTTGAGCAAAAAACCTTCGTCGAGCATACCCGTGGGTTTTATTTCAAACGGGGCTATGCGCAAAAACTCCTCGACGGATACTTTGAGCGTGTTAATCCTAAGTCCTTTTGAAGGCCGATCGCCAAGGCTTTTGATATAGGATCCGTAATCCGCTCCCAACAGGCTTTTCATTCTGTTTATAAACGCAATTGGTAATTCTATCATTCCATTACGGGCCTTTTGGCCGCCCCGCCCTCCTTTATTCAACGCGTTATAACATCATTTTATCATAATTAAAGCGGGAACCGTCCGAATAATACGTTAATTATTTATTAAGGCAATACAAGAGAGTTCTGGTAAATAATTACACAGCATTGGAATTTGACAGTGTTTGTATGGGTATAATGAAAAAAGGCAATTTGATTAAGCTATACAGCTCAAACCTGCGTAAAAGGCAGGCAGTTTATAAAGCTATGGGGCCTTGCCCAAAAAGGGCGGCCCCATTCATGTTGCCAGCTTATAGCGCTACGCGCTCCTAATTACTTACGTTATCGGCCTGCCGTTCAATTATGCAGTGTATCGCCTTTCCGTCGTGAATCGAGTGTTTCGCAACTCAATCAAAACGGCAGCTAGCTTCCTTCCCGCCTTACTTCGCGGCCCTTTTGCGCAGTAACGCGCCGGCGCCGGCCGCGGCCATTGCGGCCGCAAATACGAGCAGTGAAGCTCCGCCGGTCGCTGGCGGGTTAACCTGGCCCGCTTCGCTCTTAATCACGATGCGGCCCTGCGGCTTTGCGTAATCCTGGCCTACGCTGCCGCCCAAATCCTCAACGATAAAGTTGATAAGCGCTTCGTCCATCGCGCCGAACTCGCCCAGCTTGACGCAGCTGCCGAACATTTCATATCCGTCTCCGCCCGCAGCCATGAAATCATTCGTGGCGAGCGTATACGTTTTATTCAAATCAATGGGAGCCCCGTTAACCTTTACGTTTTGGATGCGTTCACCTTTGCCGTATTCAACGTAGGTGTGGATCTCGAACTCAAGCCCGGCGACCTGTAAAAACCCGCCGGCTGCGGTCGGGCAGCTCTGCGCGCCAAACTCAAGCGCTTCCACAATTTGCTTCCCGGTAACCTCAATTTTCGTTACCAGATTACCAAAAGGAAGCACCGCGTTTAGCTCGCCATAGGTAATATCGCCGATATCGACCGACGCGCGGATACCGCCGCCGTTTGTCACCGCGATATCGGAGCCGGCAGCCGCCTTAAGCGCGTCCGCCACCAGATCGCCCAGGTTTGTTTCCTGCGTACGCACGCCTGGATCCCGTTCGCCGTTGAGAAGCACATCCGTTTTCGCCACAACCCTGTCAAGAAGGGGCTGGATCTGAGCCATCTTTTCACCGATCAGCGCCGTTATCGCCTCATCCTTATCCGCTTCCGTAACAAGCTCGGCGCGGATGCCGGCGTCGTCAATGGTTATTTTTCCGATAGCGGCCAGCTGTGTCCCCGTCTGCGCGAGCACAACGTCGTTTCCGTCCTTATCTTTTACCGTCCTCCCGCTTTCGAGCGTGGAATGGCTGTGGCCGTCGACAAAGATATCCAGCCCGCTTACCTTGGCGATAACATCCGTAGAGCGCCAGGGCCGGCTTTCCTCATCGATTCCAAGGTGGCCAAGCGCCACGATATAATCCGCGCCCTCGCCCTTGAGCTTATTGATTTCTCCCTGGAGAATATCGGCCAGCTCGTCCGGATTAAAGGAATAGCCCGCAACCTTTCTTGGATCGGCCTTTGTTACGGTTTCCGGCGTTGTAAGCCCCACAATGCCTACCTTTTTATTACCAGCCTCGTACAGCTTAGATGAGGTAAACGCATGAGCGCCCGTTTCCTCAACAGTTACATTGGCTGATAGCAGATCAAAATTCATCTGCCCTTCCAGCTCAAGCAGCCTGCTCGTTCCGTAATTAAAATCATGGTTCCCGGGAGCCATCGCGGTATAACCCACAGCGTTCATGATTTCAACGATATTCATTCCCTCGGAAAGGTTCGCTAAAGGCAGGCCGTGCAAAGCGTCGCCCGCATCCAGCAGCAAAACCTCCTTGCCCTGAGCCTCAAGCGCGTCCTTTACGCTCTTGACGCCCGCATAACCAAGGTTATCGTCGACGCGGCTGTGTACGTCGTTCGTATGCAAGATCACGATTTGCGAGTCGCCCTCCGCTTGCCCAACGGCGGTAAAGGAGAATGCCATAATGAGCACGAGAAGCAGCGCAAAGAGTTTAGACCACTTTTTCATGAAATGCCTCCTTTGTTAAAATATATATGATTATAGCATAAAGGGCGCGCGGTGTCATCTCCCGCGCGCCCAAAAAATGTAAGTTTTTCGTTTATTTCCGGAAAGGATTCTGTTATTTTAGAATCGCCTCGGAAGCTTCTTCATGGAACTGATTGGTATAAAGGTCATGGTAGTAGCCCTTGAGGCGCATAAGCTCCCGGTGCGTTCCTTCCTCAGTTATTCTGCCGCCCCGTATAACCAGTATCCTGTCGGCGCTTCGGATTGTGGAAAGCCTGTGAGCCACGATGAAGCTCGTGCGGTTTTTAAGCACCTCGGTTATAGCCTTCTGAATAAGCTGCTCCGTTTCCGTATCGATGGAAGACGTCGCCTCGTCCAACACGAAAATACGCGGATCCGCCAATATGACCCTGGCGAATGATATCAGCTGCTTTTCGCCCGTGGAAAGGCGTACGCCGCCCTCGCCGACCTCAGTATCATATCCCTTTTCCTGTCTGAGGATAAAATCCTCCGCGTGGACCATGCGCGCGGCGTACCGCACCTCCTCGTCCGTCGCGTCCCTTTTTCCATATCGGATATTATCCCTTATCGTGCCGGAAAACAGATGCGGCGACTGAAGCACATACCCCAGGCTGTCCTGAAGCCAGAGCTGGCTGCGCTTCATATAATCCACCCCGTCTATGAGTACGCGCCCTCCGGTCGGCTCGTAAAACCGGCATACGAGGTTTACGATAGTGCTCTTTCCAGCGCCCGTTTCACCTACTAGCGCTATGGTTTCGCCTGCCTTAACATGCAGGCTGAAATCATTGAGCACCTTCTCCCCTTCCTTATAGGCGAAGGATACGTTCTCAAACTCAACCTCGCCTTTGATAGGCGGCCAGTTCTCGCGCTTTGGATGGAAGTTGTCGCCGAATACGGATACAACCTCCTCTGAATCCTTTATTTCAACCGGCGTGTCTATTAGGGAAATTACCCTTTCCGCGCTCGCCTGCGCGCTTTGCAGCTCAGCGAAGATCCGGGCTATCTGCTGTACGGGTTCAAAAAAGCTTGTGGTATATGATATAAACGCCGCAAGCGTACCAAACCCGATAGCGCCAATCCAGGGAAGATCGCCGATGTTGGTGAGGAAAACGCCCTTACCGCCGACATACAGGGCCAAAGCCATGCCGATTGACCCAAGCATCATGACGATGGGCATGAATATTGCGGAAAGAACGGCGGATTTAATCGCCGCGCGGCGCATTTCCCCGGTAAGCTCGACAAACTCCTCCGTATTTTTCTCCTCGCGCACAAGCGTTTTTGTCGTCATCGCGCCCATGATCCCCTCGTTGAAAGCTCCGGTTATGCGCGAGTTCGCTTTTCGTACCCTGCGCTGATACTTGAGAATTTTTTTCTGAAAGATGCCGCACACCACGGCCAGCGGAGGGATGACGACCACGACGATAAGCGCGAGCTTCCAGTTGAGCGTAAAAAGTATGCCCATCACGCCGAAAACGTACGCGGCGGCCCACAACAGGTCGATGATGCTCCAAGCAATCATCTCGCTTAGGCGCGCAACGTCGCTGACCATTCTAGCCATCAGGTAACCAACGGCAGTCTTGTCATAAAAGGAGAAGGACAGCTCCTGAAGCTTAACAAACGCTTCCTGGCGAATATCGTAGGAAATTCGCATCTCAAGCTTGCCTCCCCCGGAAACAAACAGGAAAACCCCAAGCCCCTGTATCGCCACAAAGCCCAAGTATATAAGGGCGAAAGCGGGCAGGCCGCCGATATCACCTTTCGTGATAAAGTTATCGATAGCGTACTTGGTGAGAAGGGGGTAGATAAGATCAACCGCCGCCACCAGTAAAAGCACGCCTATGAGGCCGATAACAAGCTTTGGGTATCTAAAGGCGTATTTTAAAAGCCGCTTCCATATATTGAGATCGACTTTCTTGTCAAACTCCTGCTCTTTTATAGCGCTGCTCATGCTCGTTCACCCCCCGTTTCATCCATTTCTTCCTGCATGTTCTGTATTTTGGCGATCCGGCGGTAGAGGCCGTCCTCCTTAAGGAGCGCTTCATGCGTACCCTGCTGCACCAGCCTGCCGCGCTCAAGAACCAGTATATTATCGGCCTCGCAAAGCGTGGTTACGCGGTGCGAAATGATAAACGTCGTGGTATCCTTTCTGCGCGTGCGCAGTGCCTGGCGAATCGCGGCGTCCGTTTCCGTATCCACCGCGCTCATCGAATCGTCAAAGATGATTATGGGCGCTTTTTGCATGAGCATGCGCGCAATCGCTACGCGCTGTTTCTGCCCGCCGGAAAGCGTAACCCCGCGCTCGCCCACGATGGTATCGTATCCGTTCTCAAACTCGCGTATAACATTATGCACCGAAGCGGTCCGCGCGGCCTCATAGACCGCCTCCTCCGGGGCGTCCGGATTAATGATGCGGATGTTATCCAGGATTGTGCGAGAATACAGGAACGGCTCCTGAAGCACAATGCCGATATTCCTACGTAAATGGCCGTGCTCAATATCGTTGATATTCACCCCGTCAATCTCTATAGAGCCTGCCGTGCAGGTATAAAGCCGCTGCAAAAGCTGGACCAGGCTCGTTTTTCCCGAGCCTGTAGAGCCCAGTATGGCTACAGTTTCCCCGGGATGTACCGAGAAGGATATATCGTTAAGCACATCGTCGTATCGGTCGTAACCGAAGCACACGTTCTTAAACTCGATATCGCCCCTGATTTCCGGCTTAATCGCTTCGCCGGGCTCCTTCTCCTTAGGGTAGGAAAGGATTTCATCCAGTCGCCCCATGGAAACCGTCGCCTTGCCCATATCCGCGAGTACGCGCCCGAGCTGGCGTACAGGCCATGTGAGCATGCTCGTGTAGGTTGTGAAAACGAGCATCTGCCCCAGCGTAAAATCCGCTGTGGTGGCGGCAAAATAACAGCCCGCGCACAACGTAATCGCAATCTGCAAATAGCCGATGGCGTCCGAAGCGCCCCAATAGATGCCCAGCATTTTAAGAAGCTTGTAGGTAACGTCCCTGAAATCCCGGTTGCATGCGGTGAATTTTTCAACTTCATATTGCTGCTGGCCGAAGGCCCGCACCACGCGCACGCCCGTCAGGTTCTCCTGCAGCGTCGCGGATAAACGGCCCTCCGCCTCGTCTGAGAGCGTAAACTGCTTTCTCACAAGCCTAAAGTATACAAAGGATGATACAAGCAGCACCGGCAAAACGCATATGGAAATAAGCGCCATGGTCGGGTTTAAGGAAAACATGATGGAACACGCTACGATAACCATCACGATTGTCCTGACGACCTCAAGGAATTGAATCGCCACGAACCGGCGCACCGTATCCACATCCGACGTGCACCTCTGCACCAAATCACCCGTGGAAACGTGCTTGTGGTAATCGTAAGGTACGCTTTGAAGGTGCCAATACAGCTCATCCTTCATCGTCTTGGCCATCCCCTCCGAAGCCATAGCAACCGATCGCCCGCGCACAAAGGTTGCAAGCCCATTGATAAGCGTAAGCCCGATGAGCGCCAGCGCGCAGATATAAAGGTTATTAATCAGGTATTCGCGCCCGCCCTGCCGTTCAATCCAACCGCGAATAAAGCCGGGCATATCCGTTTCAACTCCGCCGATAACAAAATCCAGCGTAAAGCTTACAACCAGCGGAATAATATAGGATGCGGCCACGGCGACGGCCATTGCCAGCGCGCCTAGCAGTAAATACCGCTTATGGCCGCGCATTGTCAGCGCCACCAGCTTCCAGTTCATGCGTTTCTTGTTTTTGGGCTGCTCCAAGGCATATCCCCTCCCCTCTCCGTTTCAAATAGCCTGCAGGATGCTCTCAGTATGCTCTTAAGAGACAAAACGGCCACGGATTTGCATCCGTGGCCGTGCAGTTCTAAACAATACAAATGCTTAGAGCATCTCAGCAGGCCGTAAAGATGCAGTAATACCTTCCTTGTTCATTACGCTTGTTCCACACTCGATAAACATCTTACGACCTCCTTTCCTGTATTTTGGCATATTGCCATTGGATATTATATTAGAACAATGCGAAAAAATCAACACATGTACTAAATATATTATTCATCAACTGTATACGCGTGAATTAGCTCAAGCGTGTTCTTCACGCCTTCCTTATGCGCGCGCTCATAGCCGTGGGACGCGTACACGCCCGCGCCTATCAAGCCATGCCGCAGGCCATGGCCCGCGCTGAGCGCCGCGTCCGCGTCCGAACCGTAATACGGGTAAACATCAACGGCATAATCTATCCCTTTCGCCTGCGCGCGGCGGATTAACTCGCCTGTGACATGATAATCGTACGGCCCGACCGAATCTTTCGCGCAGATCGAAACTTTAAACTCATCGCATGTCTGGCCCTCGCCGACGCAGCCCATATCAACGCAAAGCATTTCCTCAGCGTCCTCCGGTATGAAGGCAGCCCCGCCGTGCCCAACCTCCTCATACGGGGTGACGAGCATATAAACCTTTCGATTCAGCTTCGACCCGGTATCCTTAAGCCGCTTTGCGTAACCAAGCAGGATAGCCACGCTGAGCTTGTCGTCAAGAAAACGGCTCTTGATAAAGCCCGATTCAGTGATCACGGTGCGCGTATCGAAGCAGACAAAATCGCCAACGGATACGCCCAGCTTTTCCGTTTCCTCCTTGCTGAACGCCTTTTCATCCAGTATAACCTCAACGGTGTCGTAGTTGCGCGGCTTGGACGAATACTCTTTATTGACATGCACGGACGCGTTGATAAGCTGCATCGTACCGCCGATAACGCCGTTAGAGCGCGTATATACCCGGCAGTTCTCCGTCTCGGCGTTGGAGGGCTGCAACCCGCCTACGGGCGTAAGGCGAAGCCGCCCGTCCGATTTCACCTCGGCCACCATGGCGCCCAGCGTATCAACGTGTGCGGAAAGAACGAGAGGGTTGCCTTTCCCGCCGAGTTCAACAAGCACGCCTCCCTTACGGTTCAAAACCGGCCCGTATCCCATCCCCTCCAATTCGCGCATTACGTATAGAGCGGCCTTTTCCGTAAATCCGCTTGGGCTGTCGATAGCCATTAAATTCTTAAGCTGTTCTATAATATAATCCATTAAAATTATCCTCCTTGTAAATAGCTCACGCATCGGATTTTACACTTTATTCGGCTCAATAGCAAGACCGGTCTTTAAAATATAGGAAGCGCCGCCCTTTGGTCATGCCCGCAATATATGATTTTTGATGTTGACAAATCGGCTTGTTAATGTATAATAAAATGCGTGAATTACTGAGCTCGGTTCGTCTAGTGGCCTAGGACACCGCCCTCTCACGGCGGTAACAGGGGTTCGACTCCCCTACCGGGTGCCAAGTGGACAGTTGTTTTAGCGGCTGTTCACTTTTTTATTGCGGAAACTTGCTATTATAGCGTTTAAGCTTCGTAATTGTTTAAGCTTCATAACAAATACGAATTCATATATTGAGTACATAGAATATCGAGACTAAATTTAAGCGATTTAATATGCACATTCGTTGCTGATGTTAAAGCGGCCCGGAATCTAATCTCTGCCACGCTTACAGAATGTACTTTTTAATCCTCAAGAGAATTAGAACATGACAGGCGTTTTAAGCGGCGCGACACAAGACGATACAGCAAAACAATATTTATTCCCGCCCTCAACGGGAAAACTCACGCCAAAAAGATAATATTAGCGGCATTTCTATGTCGCAATATTATTTCGCCGCTCTCCCCCCGCCCGGATGATGCCTTTAATTCCCCGCATATAGCAAACACATTCTTAGCATGCGGAATATATATGGTATTCAGGGGGTGAGATACCATCGTGCATGTATTATCTATTCTATTTCTTGGTATATCAACCAATTTGGATAATTTGTTAGTCGGTATTTCATACGGGCTTCAAAAAAAACGTATTTCTATTTTATCAAACGCAGCCATCGGTTTGTTTTCCGCCGCGGCGACTTTTTTATTTTGCAGCCTGTCCGCGTTATGCGCTTCGCTGGGGAAAATCCCCAATGTTTTGGGCGGCTTTATAATTATTCTTTTGGGCATATACTCCCTGTTCTGCACGCCTAAAACCGCGAAGGAGGAAAAACCACCCTCCCCATGCGTTTGGAAAGAAACGGCTGCCTTGGGGGCGGCGCTGGCCGTTAACTGCGTGCCAGTCGCGTTTGCCGCGGGTTTAACAGGCATTCCTTCGCTTTGGGCGGCCGTATCCGTTGGGCTGGCCAGCGTACTGTGCGTCGGCGCAGGGAACCGGCTGGGCATTAACGCTGCGGTTAAAATCCGCCCAAAACTGCTGAACGCTATCGGCGGAGGGATGCTGATTGTCCTCGGCTGCCTTGAAATCATTATTTAGATAGCATCTTGCCGAATCGTACCCACTCTTCACAGGTTTATATGTTATCGCGCGTTAGGGTAAAACGCCAACTATGAATAAAGCGTAATTACTTCGCTTGCATAGTATTAGACTTATAAAACACTTTAAAGGCCGCACCCGGATAATACTACGGTACGGCCTGATAGCAGCCGGTTTTTTTAATTAACTACAATTTCTCATCGACCGCCTGACGTTTGTTGAGACATATTAAAAGGCACAATTGTTATAGTGCTTATTTCTTCGTTCGAGGTTTAAATAATACAGCGTTAAGATAACCAAATACGATTGCGGCGGCTACGCCCCCCGCCGTTGCCTTAATCCCTCCCGTAAACGCGCCGATGGCTCCCTCTTTAAGCGCGCCTTCTATAGCGCCTTTGCCAAGCGAATAGCCAAACCCGGTAAGTGGAACCGTAGCTCCCGCGCCGGCAAGCTCTACCAGAGGCTGATAAAGGCCAAGCGCCGTAAGCACAACGCCCATCGTTACAAACAGCACCAGTATCCTTGCGGGTGTGAGCCTGGTAAGGCTTATGAGCAACTGACCAATCACACAGATAGCGCCCCCGATCACAAAAGCCCATAGATAATCCATAAATCCGCTCATGTTCAATCCTGCCTTTCTATTACAACCGCGTGCGCGATAGATGGTATACTGTCCCCCTGCATGGTTGTCGAAGGGCTCAACAACGCGCCCGTAGCCATAAATAGCGCTTTTTTAAAGTCTCCCTCCTCCATCCTCTTTAACAAATAGGAACCCAGCGTTACAGCGGAGCAGCCGCACCCGCTTGCGCCGCACATAATGCTCGCGCTTTTTTCAAAAATAATATTGCCGCAGTCTACATGCTTATCACCAAGATCTATCCCTTTATCCATGCAAAGCTCTTTAAGCATTTCAGTTCCGAAATCGCCGAGGTCGCCGGTTATGATGAGATCGTAATCCTTTAGGGTGCTTCCCATATCCCTAAAATGCGCTTCCAGCGTCTCAAATGCGGCCGGGGCCATCGCGGCGCCCATATTATTCGCGTCCGTGATGCCAAAATCAACGACGCGCCCGATTGTAGCGGATGTAACGCATATCCGCTTATCAAACGCCCGCTGGTCGGTAAAGATATCGAAATCATTTTCATCTGTCAGTACCAGGCATCCTACGCCCGTAACCGTGCGCTGT
Organism: uncultured Eubacteriales bacterium; assembly: GCA_900544555.1. Classification (GTDB taxonomy): domain Bacteria; phylum Bacillota; class Clostridia; order Christensenellales; family CAG-138; genus UMGS693. The sequence continues at coordinate 73,353 of UQWD01000003.1, read as the reverse complement.
GAGGTCGGCGTGCTCTGTCCGCCCATTTCTAAAGGCAAACGGTATTGTCGTTCCGCTGTGGAAAAATGGCTCCCAGCGACGCAGGCCACCCTGTTTGCATAGCCTCCGTCGATCATCATGCTCCCAATCATAAGCGATTCCGCCATGGTCGAACAAGCGCCGTAAAGGCCCAGATACGGCGTACGAAGCTCCCGCGCCGCAAAGTTCGCCGATATTATTTGGTTGAGCAGATCGCCGCCAAGCAAACAATCCAGCCCTTCAGGCGTAAATCCGGCTTTATTTACAGCCAGCCTCACAGCCTGTTCAAACATCTTCCTCTCAGCGCGCTCCCAGCTCTTTTCACCCCAGGTATCGTCTTGGAGTATGGTATCAAAGTATTTCCCTATGGGGCCGTTGCCCTCGACTTCGCCCACGATTGAGCCGGACGAACGGATGCGCGGCTTAGTGTTGAACCCCATAGACTGTTTTCCAATATGTTTGCTCATAGTTCACCTCTCAAAAGCCTATCTTGGGAAAAGCAGTGTTAATAAGCCCACCAGCACCGAGGCGCTTACACCGTAAACGAGTACGGGTCCCGCTATACTGAAAAGCTTCGCTCCCACGCCCATAACATATCCCTCGCATTTATACTCCATCGCGGGGGACACGATTGAGTTGGCAAAGCCGGTAATCGGAACGATGCTGCCCGCCCCGGCAAAGGAACCTATTTTGTCATAAACGCCTATTCCCGTAAGTGTGGCGCCCAGGAAAACCATGACCATGGCGGTAAAAGCGGACAGGGCGTCCTCGCCAAAGTTAAACCACACAGAGCCTAGATCCTTAACCAGCTGTCCAATGCAGCATATCAGGCCGCCAACCCAAAACGCGTTGACGCATTGAATACCGGTTTTGCTTCTTGGCATTTTTTCGTTAACGCGATACTGATAACTCTTCGCGTTTTTATTCGTCCCATCCATATTGGTTACCTCCCTGGCATCTTAGTTTTTCCGTATAGGCGCTATATCTGGTTTCTCTCTCCCCGGGCGTATTCCCGCCCGCGTTTCCCATCAACTCAACAGCCGGCAGCAGGCAGAACTGGCCGCCGCTTTCCTTATTCTTCTCCATAATCCCTCCATTATCAATGAGCTTAGCCTTTTGATAATCCGATCCGGCGCCGCCCTTTGCCAAAAAATACAGCGCGACGCAGGCGCCCAATATTATCAGCGTTGTAATACAAATCGTAATTACCGATCGGCTTTTCATGACTTACCGCTCCTTTTTTCTGTATTTTGCGCATTACTGCTTTTTTTATGAAATAATCAGTTTTTGAGAATGAATTTTTAATCGGAACGGCATTAATAATTCGTCTCTTATCGGTTAAACCAATGTAAGGAAAAGGCGTCATATATATAATCGAATAGGATTCGGCCCGTATAGCTGTGACAGGCGCGCAATAAAGCAGGTATTTATAATTTGAATTTATGCAGCAAGCTCGCAATCAGGCTTTTTCATTAAGAGGATCAAGTGTTGCTTATTGCTGAGCCTTCCGGCTGCTTTAGATTGTGAAAACAAACTAACTAAACGGTTGATATACCGAGGGGGCAGCCGCTATCTTACGGGAGGGAGCCGAAGCCTGTCCCAGAGGCCGTACTTATCAGTGTCCGCAATCGCGTTAATGAAACGCTCCTCCGGGTTCGGTACGTGTTTAAGGAAAAAGCGTATGACGTCCTTCATTTCCTCCCTTTTTGTATTCCCCGCCGCCGGGCAGTTCGCGCGCATAACCGGAAGACCCAGCCTTTTTGCCAGCGCCTCCGCGTATTTTTCCGGCATGAAGACCAGCGGCCTGATTATGGTAACGCCTGCGCGATCCATATACGTTACCGGCCCGAACGTATTGATCCTGCTCTCATACAGCAAGCTTAGAAAAAACGTTTCGATTACATCCTCGCGGTTATGCCCAAGCGCTACCAGGTTGCATCCCCTTTCAGCCGCAGCGTTGTTAAGCGCGCCTCGCCTGAGCTTTGCGCACATGGCGCATGGGTTCTTTTCATTTCGCTCCTCAAAAACTATTTTACCGATGTCCGTAGCAACGATATCCAGTTTAACGCCTATCATTTGAGCAAAACGCGTTATCGGCGCGGTATCCTGTTCAATGAGGCCAAGATCCAGCATTACGGCGCATAGCTCAAAGGGATTTGCGGTAAACCGGCGGTACATCGCAAGGCCCTGCATCAACAACAGGCTGTCTTTGCCACCGGATACGCCCACACATATTTTGTCCCCCGCTTTTATCATTGAGTACCGCTCGTCCGCGCGCCGTATATGGCCTAAAATACGTTTCATACAGAACCTCTTTTTGAGTTTTAACAAGTGATATAACGCGTATAAGCCGCCTGGCTTCGCGCCGGCGGCTAATTCAATCAAGCAATCAGCTAGAATAAAAATTGTAGAATTAACAAAAGTATTACGCCTGGAACACCCAGTACGCCCGTTATCAAGGCATTGAGGGCGTTAATTGGAATGGTCACGTTAATTAAGCCGCCCAATAGGTTGAATAATATCAACACCACTACGCCAACCAGCGCGTTTACTATCAGCTTCCAGATGATTTTGAGCGGTAAAGCCAATATTTTGCAAACAACAAACAAAATCAAGATACCGGCGGCATATGCCAGAATAGTTCCCAACATTCCCAATACCCTCCCAGTAAAATATATACCTCAAGCGCCTTCCCGGTTACCTCCTTCGGGGGCTCCGCTTAAGCAAAAACATATAACGGCGTTTAGCGGCCTCCATATCATATATAGCGAACTCGACCAGTTCAGGATCCTGAGCCTGCTCAAAATAATTCTGCGACGCTTTCCACATCTGTAACGCTGAAAAGACGTCCTCTTCATCGTTCCCGTTTCGGGAAGCGGGCCTGGCAATCAGCTTCAGCCGGGACATTATCCCCCCTTTGCCTTTACCCCCCTTATTGAGCGTATCCGTATAACGTTCCTTCATCTTGTGCCATACCCTCCTTTATAGTTAAGAGTATGTACGTTCAGGATAACATTTATAACCTGAGTTGGCAAATTTCAAGCGGCGCATTGAAGCTTTCACGTCCGCTTTTTAAATTGAAGGGCATGCGCCTTATTCCATATTCAAAATGTAAGTCGCGTTTATACGCTCACCCATCGTATCCTTATCCACATAATGTATGTAAATCGCGCTTCCGTCGGGCGACGGGGTAATGGAAGTACCGGCCAGGTCCGCTAAAGCGCGAGATTCTCCGCTTGCAACGTCATAAACCCATAAGGTATAAGGGTAAGGATCGGCGTCAACCGTTTCCTCGCCTCCGCCGTCCTCTCCCTCGCCTCCAGAAAGCCTGTTCTCAAGGTAATATACGCTGTCCGCCTTTGGCGACCATAAAAGCTCATTCACAGGAAAATCGCAAGCTATTTCCTTTTCTTCCCCCGTTTCCATGCTGCGTAGTATAAACGCGCCTTCACCCCCAACGCCTGTTCTGTAAAGCGCCATATATCTTCCATCCGCTGAAACCGCGAATTTCCCGCCCGCGGCAAACGGTTTGCGAACGCCGCCTTCCGGCTTTATCCGATAAATGGATGATGAGTCGATGTCGGACTGCGTGAAGAACAATTCCCCGCCGCTATACCCAATATCACCTTCGTCCGCGCCTTTATCATCCACCAGGCTGTACCGCTTGCCCTCGTCGGGTACGGAGAAATCATACATATGTATCTGCATGCCGGAGGAGCCGCTCAGCGCATATACCGCCCCGCCGAAATTATCCCAAGTGAAGTCGCTCACCATATTGCCAAAACCCAACTCGGTCAGATCGGCTATTAAATGGTAAGTGTCCGTGTCGTAAATATACAGGTGCGAGCCTTCGGACGAACGCTCAAGCACCGCAAGCTTTCGCCCGTCCGGCGAATATACCGCCCGTTCAATAGACGCAAACTCGTAGCGGATCAATCTTTTTTGCGAACCTCCCCTTTTATCCGACATCCAAAGCTCATCGTATGACGACGCCGACGCGTCGCCATCTTCCCCCTCGCTCTCATCATCCGTTTCGACCCCTACGCTTATGCGCCGGGCATAAAGAAGCGCCTCACCGCCGGGAACCTCCGTAAGGTACTGACCGTTAGGCAATAAAACGGGGAGCGTCTGATCCGTTCCGTCGATGCGGGCTACATTTTGCGCATATGCCGCCGCATAATCAAGTTGTTCATTATAAGCAGGGAGCGAGCCCGGGCGCAGCGCGGATACGCCCCATTGTTCCGCCAGCGCGTTTTCAGTCGCTTTTATCGTGGAGGCGCGGTAATCCTTGGCTTCCTGCTCAGTCTCAAACGCCCCCGATATCAGAATGATATGATCCCCATCCCTTGTGAGGCAGGGGTACATATCCATCTCACGCGAGATATTGCCGCTGCAATAATCCTTATATGCGTTGGCGACCGCGTAATAATTCAACTCCGGCGCTCCCCCAGGGCTGTCGGTAGTCTGTGCTGCATGAGTTTTTTCTTTTAAAATTATGCTGAGCCCTTCATCATGCTCTTCTACCTGAAAAACAACGTCGTCCTTCTTAAGCTGGAAATATACCCAAACCGTTTCAAGCCCGTTTACCATATGCTGAAACGAACCGTGAAACCATTCCTCGGGCAATTGAACGTCTCTGTCGTAATCCCAATAGGACAGCCCCTCAAATTCCACAACCAGCCTCGCGGGAGATGGGAGCATATATACGGAATAAGCCGGAATGCCGGGCGCCGCTTTCTCTTGAGAGCCATCGGAAATTCGGCTCCCGGATGAAAAAGCGAATGTAACCCGGGCTGTCTCGCCCTTTGCCGCGGCCGATACGCTCCGCGCGTTGGCCGCTTCGACCGGGCCGCCTCCGGACAGGCGTTCGTTTGAATGAAAGCCCTTATATGGGTCCGCCTCCTCAGCCTTGTCTTGACTCGAGCACGCACAGAGAAAAAATGTAAGCAAAATGGCGGACGCCAATATTAAGTTCATAACGCGACGCGGCATAACGTCCCTCTTTTCATCAATAGTATACAAAACTGCTTTTAATTATAGCACAATCGCGCTGCAAAATATAACCCTTCAACATGTTTAAAGAATGTTTGCATTTCTAATTAAAGACAAGGGTTTCTTTTAATCACTGCGTTTGATATAATAAATTTGAATTATTTCCGTATTTTTAGGAGGTTTTTATATGATCTGTAGACAATGCGGAGCGCATAATGAAGATTACCTTGAGTATTGCGAAAACTGCGCGGCATTGCTTGTGGCTGACCCGCCTGAACAGGAAACGCCCGTCAAGAACAGCCGGGAGCCAAGGCGTTACGTCTCTGACGATGAGGCGTCTTCTTGGGGGTTCGTTCGCGGGCCGGAATGGCCAAAGCCGGAGTTTGACGCGAACACGATAACGGATGAAGATATCCCCCCTGTTGATGAAGGCAAGGCCGCCGTTTCCGGCGACGCGTTCACGCCGACGTTAAAGGTACCGCCGGCGCGCCGCGCGGAAGCTTATTCCCGTTCCGCCGCCTGGGCGAACGGGGCGAACAGGCCGCAGGAGTCTCAGGTTCGTCGTGCCCCGGAACGCACAGTACCGGAACGTACGATAGATGAAATTGAGGATGAATTTGAGGATGAATTTGACGATGAATTTGATGGCAGCCCCTTAATCGAGAGAGGCGCCGCGCCCGCCCAGCGCAGATACGCCCCTCCAATCGACAACAGCGGCGCTTTCGACTATACAGGACGCGATGCTTCCGCGCGCCGAGGCAGAAGCAGGAAGCCCGGCGCACGCCGCAGGGGCATGGGCAGGGGCGGCGCAATCGCCCTGATTGCCGGCGTAGTTCTGCTCGCCGTTATCATCGTATTATCCGTTATCGGCTTGAACGCGAATTATGGCGGCAGCTTAAGCGCGTTCTTTTCCAGCGTGTTTTCCGGCGACCCCGTAACGCGCGAGGCCCAGGTGGAGAAAAGCGTGACAAAAAGCGGGGATCCGGCGCATACGATTACGGTTTATGCCCGAAACGGATATACGCTGGAGTTCGTCAAGGGTTCCGTTACGGATACCTCCACGATAAGCGGCGGCAGCCGGCAGCTAAAGATTCACGATTCGATCTGGATTCCAGACGAGCCTGTTTCGGGGGAAACCTATACGGTCGATCCCAGCGCGAGCTTTACACTCATCAGCCCTGAAGGCGAGAGGATACCGTTAAAAATACCATCGTTTGATATTGCGGTTCCAAAACTAACGATGACCGTTACGGAGCCCGCCGGCGATAACGTTACAACTCAAACCGGCCAATTTTCGATTACGGGTACTGTCAGCGATGTGCTGGCCGAGGTTTATGTTAACGAAACCGCCTTCCCTGTGGATGAATCCGGCAACTTTACGGCAACAGCCACGGTGTCCGGGCAGGGTACGCATACGGTTGTGATCGAGGCTCGCCGCGCCGGGTATCAGGTTGCGAGCAAAACGCTGACGGTTGAAAGCACTGCCCCCTCAACTCAGAGCGATGTGTTTAAGGTTGGGGACGACGTGGCGTTGCGTACTACTACTGACACCATCAAAGTTACTGGTACGGTACCCGCAGGCGCTTCCATAACCGTTGAAGGGGCCGAGCTTGAAAGCACCCCCGTTGTAAGTTCCGACGGCGCGTTTGAGCTAATATTTAAAACCCCGGATATAAAGCCTTACCCCATAACGGTTACCGTTAAGGTTGGTTCTACATCGAGCACAGCGCTGCTGCATATTGAGCGAGCGCCGAGCGATTATAAAGAATATGGAAGCAAGGCTTTCGCGCTTGACTACGATCGTATTGTTCAATCCCCCAACCATAACCAGCCGTATAAAATTACCGGCGAAATTGTAGAGATATTGGAGACAGTGCCGAACAGATCCGTTGTTGCTAAAATCAGGACCAGCGACGGCAAGGAATTGATTTTTCAGTACTACAATATCCGTACAACCAAGGTGGAGACCGATGATAACAAGATTTACGATGTGTTGTGCTTCCCCTATGGCAAGCATGAGGAGAGCGGCCTGCCGATGATGTATGCTTGGTTCATTTTGAAAAGCGACAAATAATGCGGATTAAAAAACAAGGCGGCCGCCTGATACGGCTATTTAGCGGTATCCGGGCGGCCGTCTGCTATTGCGGCGGGCAGGCCAAAAAACGGAATTTCATATACAATTTCCTCTTCATGCCGCATGTTTCGTTATCGATGAACAAATATTATAAAATAAATCGAGGAGAGCAGGCTGATGAAAATTTGGGCAACCCTTTCAAGCTGTCAACGAATAGTAAGCGAACGCGTTATAAGCCTGGATTACGCAAGCCTTGAACAGGCCGGCGACTGGACGCGGATTATAAGCGATATCTGCAACGAACTTGACATTTCACGCCCAATAATTTTAAAAAAACATTTGAATGATTTATATCAATTCTCACGCGTCGTATTCCGACCAGCCGATTTTATTGAGCCGGTTCGGTTCGAGCAATTCAGCCTTGAAGTATATGATTATCAAAAATAAAGTTTATGAATGACACCGTTCCTAACGGTGCATAATAGTCCCATAACAGTGAAGGAGTGGTTTTATGGATACGCTTTCTTTAATTCTAATTATTATCGGCGCATTAAACTGGGGCCTGATAGGATTGTTCCAGTTTGACTTGGTGGCTAGCCTATTTGGCGGGATGAGCGGAACTATCGCCCGCGTTATCTATACCATAGTAGGGCTTGCGGGTATATGGGGCATCACGCTTTTGTTCCGCCGCGAAAGGCACCATAACGACGTTGAATCGAGCAGGCATTAATCAAAAACGTGCAGCCTATTCCGCGCCTGCCCGTCTAAGCGATACGCAGTAACGCTGGGGCGGGCTTTTTTATTTCCATAAAACCGGTTACGTTCCGTATTGAGATTAGGCCAAGCGGCATTCATCTGCTTAATTATAAATATCTGGCTATTCATCCTAAGCCTTTAAGTTCATTAATACTCTTTTAATTGCAGAAAGACTATCCAGCCTGCTCATACGTCAACAGAAGATATATAAAATAAGAATATATATGGATGTAAGAACAGATAATTTTCATTAGCTAAAAAGCGATAGCTGCTTTTCTTTTTATCTCTCGTCATACCGCTTATGAGCATTAAATACCATCCTGCCGGGCCATCCGCTAAGGCTTTGAACACCCGTTTGAACCGCATAGCGCATAAGTGGCGATAAGCTTTTCCTTATTCTCACGTGTCAGCTTCTTTATAGCATACTCACGGCGCCGAGCAAGCGCGGCATCCGGTACTTCTTCAAGGTAAACCAAAACGGCTGGCAGCCTGGCGCGGGTGTATCTTGCTCCCTTGCCCATGTTATGCTGTTTAACGCGCCGGACGGGATCCGTCGTATAACCCGTATATATGGTATTGTCATTGCACCGTAGCATGTAAACAAATGCCATACGAACTCCGTTCTCCCAATTCAATCAGTGAATCGCTGTTTTCAAAACGCGGTTCATTGTTATAAACGCCGCGTATTTAATACAAATCATCTGTATAAACGCGCAATATCTAAACCTTATACACATCATCAGGACGCTGAACTTCTACGGCAAAGATATTCGCTTCACTGCTACCCGTTTACGCGGGATAACACGTTCACGTTTTCAGCTCCAGCGCCCGCTGCGTTTTTATATAGGCTCGGGAGCGCGCATTCCGCTTCTCTTTGAGCGCTCGTATGTATCATGCGCATAATGCTTTACAGGCCGCCTCCCTCAACAAATCTATCCCAATCGCGGCGCATGTATCGCTCTATCGGCCATATCTCGCCGATTGCGCCCATTTCAAATAAACCGTTTGCCGCGAAATGTTTCCTGAAGTCTTCAAGCGGTTTTTTCATACCCGACGTAAAAACCACGGGTATGCCGCAGCGTTTAGATACTTCTGCTAAAAGCCTGCTTCCGTATAATATATCATCAACCGTCGTTTCATTAGATAAATTGGTATTGTTGATTAACCCGGTCACATTCAGGCGGCTGCACGCGCGTATGCCGTCAAGCAGGGCGATTACCTGATCGGCGGAGGATGATAGCGGCCTTCTGCCGTTTACCACAAACCATACTTCAAGATTCTCAAGCGTATCAAATTGGCTCTTGTATTGACCCAGCGCCATAGCGCCCGTTGCATCGCCGCCGACGTCAAAAACAACGGTCTGATGCTCATCAATAAACGCTGAATAAATATCAGGCGGCAGGCTAAGCGTTTCAACATTTGTCAGAACAAAGTTTGGGGAGATCAAACGAACGCCCCTGTTTTGAAGAAACTCGCGGCGTTCCGATATGCGAAAGTATGGATTGACAATATCCAGATCAACTACAAGCGTTTTTTCAGCTTTTGATTTTTCAACCGCTAGGTTTAGCGCCAACTCAGATTTTCCGGAACCAAAATTGCCGATAAACACATAGGTTTTCTTCTTCATTTTTCATATTCCCTTTCCTATTGCAGTGTGATTACATATGCGCCCCTAATCACAAACCATATAAAGCCCGGTTTCGCAACGCGTAAAAACATTGCTTGGAAAACTACGCTGGCGCATAAACCGCCATGATCCGCTCCGCCGCACGCATACCATCGACGGCTGCGCTGACTATCCCGCCAGCGTAGCCCGCGCCTTCGCCCGCCGGATAAAGCCCGGCAGCGCCCGGCGATTGGCCGTCCTGATCCCTTACAATGCGTACGGGCGCGCTCGTTCGGCTTTCAACAGCGGTAAGCGCCGCGTCCGCGAAGTCAAAACCCTGGAGCTTCTTCCCGAAATCGCGTATCCCCTCCCTGACGGCGGCCGCGACATAATTCGGAAGGCAATCCCCGATATAGCACGCGCGGACCCCGGGACGGTAAGTGGGCGTTACCGCGCCGAACCCTGAGGATGCGCGGCCTTTAAGGAAATCTTCCACCCTTTGTGCAGGGGCGGTATAATCGCCGCCGCCAAGCTTAAACGCCCTTTTCTCCAAATCCGACTGGTATTGTATACCCATCATAGGATCGTGACCAAAATCCGCCGGATCTATTTGTACCACAATCGCCGAGTTCGCATATTCGCCGTTGCGGGCGTGATAACTCATCCCGTTTGTCACAACCTGCCCGTATCCGGAGGAAGAAGCGACGACCAGGCCTCCCGGGCACATGCAAAAGGTATATACTCCCCGGCTTCCCGACCGCGACGCCAAACGGTATTGAGCCGCGCCAAGGCGGGGATGACCGGTAAACGGCCCATACTGCGATCGATCTATGAGCTCTTGCGGATGCTCGACGCGCACGCCCACGGCAAAGGGCTTTGCCTGCAGCGGTACTCCCGCGCGGTGCAGCATAGCGTAAGTATCCCGAGCGGCCTGACCGGTCGCGAGGATGCACGCGCAGCAGGTCAACCAATGCGCCTGACCCAAGCGCGTAGCCTCAACCTGCTTAAGCACTCCTTCGGCAATCCTGACGCGCGACAGCCCTGTTGAAAAACGCACTTCCCCTCCAAGGCGTATAATTTCTTCGCGCATTGCCTCAATTACGCCTCGAAGCAGATCCGTACCCAGGTGCGGTTTGGCTAACGTTAAAGTCTCATCCGGCGCGCCGAAGCGGTGTAATATCTTAATTACCTCACGCGCCCGGGGGTCCTTTATCCTTGTTGTGAGCTTCCCATCCGAAAACGCGCCGGCGCCTCCCTCCCCAAACATGAGGTTGCTCTCGGGATTAAGCGGCCCCCCGGCCCAAAACGCCTGAACGTCCCGCTCACGATCCCCTGTCGGCTTGCCCCGCTCCAGTACGACGGGCCTGTAACCGTACAACGCCAGCGTATACGCCGCAAATAGCCCCGCGGGCCCCATGCCTGCCACGACCACAGGCTCATGCATGCTTTTAGTTCCGGTTGCAGGCGAATAATCCTCATACTCAGGTTCATCGGTTACGTTAGATAGCCCTTTTGCATGAACGTTCTTTTCATCTTTCTCATTAAGCTCCACCCTTACCGTATAGCGGTGATGGACGTCCGTCTTTTTTCTTGCGTCAAGCGAAACCCGAACCACCGTGAGCGTTTGAATAGCGGAGGCGGGAACGTGAAGAGCCCCCGCCGCTATAAAGATAAGCGAGGACTCCTGTTCTGAAAGGGGGACCTTTAATTCATTGAGCAATAACGCCATTAACGACGACCTCTACGCTATCTTTTTTTGATCGAAACCGTAACCTTTGGCACGCCTACCGTAACCGTAAGCTCATCCAAATATTCATCTTTTGGCAGGCGAAGATGTACATCCAGCGTATAAACGCCCACCTCCAAGTCCGTAACATCGATATACAGCGTTATATCCTTCCTTGTCAGTTTATTGATGATGGAGCGGCCGCCTAAAAGCGATACGCCGCTGCTCTCAATTTCGAGTTCGGCCGTATACGACCTGCCAAGCCCCTCTATTTTGATAGGAATGCTATCTATCGATAGGGTTTCCTGTATCTCCGTAATATTTACATAAATATCAACCGTTTGCGCGCTGATGAGCCTAACCCCGTCCGGCACGATAATCTTATGATTCTCCAGTATCATGCTTTCGCTTTCCCCCGCTACATCGAACATCTCCACGTCCAACTCGGAAATGCCGTCAAGAACATCCTGCGGAGCGGCGATTAAAACCGTTTTGGGCGTAATCGTGTAACCCTTGATTTCATAGCCATCCCTGATCTGATCCGCGCCTGCCGCCGCCTTCTCAACGTTTACGGGCACCTTTTTTGTAGGAAGAACCATCAGCCGCAGCGTAACGGACGGGAATTGCCCGCGGAACAGGGCCGGATCGATTTCCTCATTATTCTCATCAAGCAATTTAACCGAAACGGAATCGTAATAGCTCTCCGTCCTCCCGTCCAGATTGACCTCGCAAACGGCGCGCGAAACCATATTCACATCCGTGAGCGCGCCCTCTATTTCAATTTCATCTACGCTTATGGCGGGTTCGTCCGCCCAATATCCGTCCGGAAGCGTACCGCTCTGCACCACCTGGACAGGAATGCTTCGTTTTTGTAACCGGTCGATTTCCACCGTGATGTTTTTCCGCGAGGTCGACAGAATCGTCCCGTCCTTGGCGGTAACCATAATTGGGAGCGTATAGGTACCCGGTGTGCTAATGCTTTTAAGGCTTACGGTAGCGGTTATGCTATTCGCGTCAAAATCGGCGAATTTGGTCAGCTCCGTTTCCACGCGCGCGCTTATGGGCTCCAGTATTTTAGCCGTGTCGCCCCGAACAACAAGGTTCTTGGCGCTCAAATCCGTTTCACCGTCGAACCAGACGCTCACATTAGGCACCAGCTTGATGCGCGTTGGATTCTGGGATGTCAGCACGTAACCCCACAGCACGATGGCGAAAAGCAGCGAAGCCAGCTTTAACCACCAATTATGAAGGAAAATACGCTTGAGCTTTTCACCAAAGGAGGATTTATTCGTCTTTTCCGTCATTCTTACCCCTCCTCTTAAGCCAGGTTAGCGGTTTGGATTTCTCGACCGTATAAATGGATTCAAGCAAATCGTTCAACGCCTTCGCGTCGATATAGCGGATGAGCTTACCATCCTTGGCGTACGATATTACCCCCGTTTCTTCAGAAACGACGATGGTAATGCTGTCCGACACCGAAGAAACGCCTAAAGCCGCCCTGTGCCTTGTGCCCAGCTCACGAGAAATGCTACCTTCGTCAGACAAGGGAAGAAAACATCCCGCGGCAACAATGTTGCTTCCCCTCACAATGGAGGCCCCGTCGTGCAGCGGGGTATTCGGCTCAAAAATATTCTCCAGCAACGCTGCGGACACGATGCCGCCTATAGCGGTGCCCGTGGAAATAATATCGCCGAGGCCGGTCTTCTGCTCGATAACGATAAGCGCGCCAACCCTTCTTCTTGAAAGGTTTATAACGGCGTTTTGTATTTCATGCACGGTATGCTCGGACGAATTGGCCATAACCGTCGTCCAGGTAGATTTATCAAATATTTTGCCGCGCCCGATATGCTCCAGCGCGCGGCGAAGTTCGGGCTGAAACAAGACCACCATGACCACAATACCAGAGGCCAAAAGGGAGTTCAGCAACCAGCTCATCGCCGTCAGGCCAAAAAGCTGGCATAGCATAGCGGCAATAAATAACATGCCTATGCCCTTGATAACCTGATAAGCGCGCGTTTCCTTGGTTAACCGTATGAGGCGGTACAGCAGTATGGTAATGATCAGGATATCAAGCGCATCCTGCCATTGGAACTGCGAAAAACCGCTTGTAATTGCTTTTACAATGACCTCAACAGACACAGGCGCATTTGCTCCTTCAAATAAAATACCTAATACCCGCATTAGTAAGTGCGGTTGAACCGGCTGCGCCGAATGCGCCTTACCGTTTGCGTCAAGTTTATAAAACAGCGCGCATCGCTTAGTATATAAACCTTATGCCCATTACGCGAAACGTTAAAACCTAACGGCGTGGCAATGAGCCGCAAAGCGTACATGCAATTCTTCTCACGGCTTTCATACCGCGTACGCGTCAACATTTATTATATAATACGCAAGCGGGAAATGGAAGCCATGAAAACTATATTCATCGTTTGTTTACAGGGGCAGATTAATTATCCGAATCCAACAGGCGCTGCTCAAATGCCAGTACAGCCAAAGCCAGCTTCTCATATTCTTCACGCTTATCATTGAGGCGCGGGCTGGATAGCTTCCCCGTTTCACTGTATTCCTTTTTCGCCAAGGTGTTAAGCTCTTTCAAGAGCTTATTCGCCTTTTCACGAAGCGCTTCCACAACCTCAACCGTAATATAATTGTTGCAATCATAACCTTGATCCACAGCTGTTCTTCCCTTCATAATTACAATCGGTCGGTAACTTATATGAAAATGATATTTATATTTTAACATCTTTCGATTGATTTCACAATGGAATAAATGAAAAGTTTGTAGAATATGCTCTGATGTGTTATAATGGCCGCATTATTACAGGTGGAGAGCAAAAATGTATATCATTGATCGTTTTGAGGGCGGTTATGCTGTGTGCGAGCACGAAAAGGATTTTGTTTTAATTGATAAGGCAAATATACCAACCAACGCGCGGGAGGGTGATATACTTGCCATTGACAAGAGCGGTCGCTATATTATAGATGAAAAGGAAACCGGGCTCCGCCGCGAACGGATACGGCGGATGATGGAAAAGCTCAAATGACGGCGAGACGTCCCGCGGTCGTTCATTTATATCCCGACGCTATTTGAAAGCCTGAACAAGTACATAAGTTAGGATAACCGCGTCCATAGCGCTAAGCAGCACAGCGCCGAAGGCGGGCGGCTTTTTCCCTGCCTTAAAACTATGAACCGCGTAGATCACCCCGTATATGAGCGCGGCTAAAGCCGCTAACATTATCCAAATCATGATTATTCCATACCCTGCTTCGTGCCTTCGTCGTCAATATCCACGTTTACCTTGAACGACGCTTGCAGTCGTTGAAACTGATCCTTCCATCTATATTCTTCCCATTTTTTGGCGCTTGAGAACTTCATAGCCGCCGCCCTGCCAAAACCGATAGCGTCGCTGTTCATTTCCAGGCAGCCTTTAAAGATCCTATCAAGCTGCGTCTCCAAATGCTTCTCCACCATTTGTTCTATATCGGCAATTCTATATTTATAAACCAATCCGGTCGAATCCTGCCTTATGGAGCACCTGATGGATATGCTTAATTCCGCCTTGAGCTCGGGTTCCAGCTCAATACGGATGTTTGGCTTATTTATCGCGGAGAGCCCCACAGCTAAAATTCCGTTTTCCACATTCAGAACCAGCGTACCTTTAACAAATTCTCCGCGCGCCATTAAAAGCGCCTGCGTATCATGCCCGTCAAGCACGCCCGCCATCTTCCATCCGTCAAATACAGCGCACCCGTATACGGCGCTTTTCATTCCCCCAAACCTTTGAATTCCCCCCAGAGTATCCTCAGGTTTGCCTTCCTCACCGCCTTCCTCACCGCTTTGCTCATCTCCCTGTCCGCCGCCTTGTCCGCCTCCCTGTTCTTGTTTAGTCTGTTCATCGGAAGTGACAATCGACGAATCAATAACCCCGTATCCCAAAACGGCGTCGGCTCTTTTATTAAGCACCGATTCAAAGAATTCAGAGGCGTTCATTACGGAAACCAGCCCCATATTTTCCAAATCCCTGCTGATATCATATTGCAACTTCGTTATGTTTGGCGTTTCCTCCAGGTTATAGCCCTCGAAAAACTCGTCTATATTACCTTCTACCACCAACAAATTGACGGACTTCTGCATTCTCAGCGAATTAAACGATAAACTGAGAAACTCTTGCATCAACTCTGAGCGCGCGATCTCTTCCGAAAAAGCGATATATTCAACCCGGGTGAGGTTAATCTGGTAAGGCGCACCCAGGTTGATAATCTCAAGTGCGTCAAAAATGCTGTTGCCTTCGGCGCCAAGCACGGTTCCGCCGCCGCTTTGCTGCGCCTCTGCATCCGAGCTTTCTTTTTGAACCAGCAGGTATATCCTGTAAGTTTTTTGTTCGCCCTTCTGCACGCCGATGCTGAGCGCATAGCCAAACTCATCCAAGCTGGCCGATTCCAGGCATCCCGCCAGAAGCGGGCATACCAGCGCGATAATGAGTATAAGCGCCGCCAGGCGAGGTTTGCAAAAACTCCTATTCATTAAGGGCCACCTTCCTTTTTTGTTTAACTGCCGCGCGTATTATGGCGGCGATTGAAGCAATTATTATCATCGGCGTCAAGCCGATATAACCATAACGCGTAAGTGTATGCGCAAAATTAGTCAGAGGAGCACCTAAACCTTTTTTTTCAAGCAGTACCAAAAAGATAACCGCCAGCCCAAGCGATGAAGCGGCCGGGCGTATATCCGACTGCCGGAAAGCGCGCGTGTAGGTGAGCGCAGCGACATAAACGTATAACGCGCTCGATATCATTGTAGCAATCAGCCATATGAAAATGCCGACTCTATCCATTCGCAGGAAATAGTTGTTTTCATCAAGCCCCTGGTTTAGCTGATAAAACGGCGAGAATATCCCGGACAGCTCCTCATATGAGAAAACAAGCGATATGGAAAGCTGTATGATAGCGCAAATGACAAGCGCGACAGCGGCTGAAGCCAAACCGGATTTCTTCGCCATATCAACGCCGTGAACCCCTTTGCACGCTATCAAAAGCGTTAAAAGCCCCGGAAGAAAAAACCAGGTTCTGGAAATTGAGTACTCCAGCATATGCCCAACCCCGTCGCCAACAAACGGATACAGCCGATGCACCTCAAATCCTGATGAGGCGATAAAGCAGCCCGTCAGCGCGGATATAGCCAGAAGCACTGCAAAGCACAGCGACGTGCGCGATATGCTTTCCAAACCCATGCACGCCAGGAGCGCGACGACAACCAGCATAAAAATCGTGATATTAAAGTAATCGTTGCCTTCATAGATAAACCCGTGCAGCAGTGTGGTAAAATGAGAAAGCTGAAGGTACGCCACGCCGATTAATGAAAGGATTACCAGAGCGTCAATAATCCTTCCGCCAAACCCAAGGCCGAATTCAAACATTTCGCTTAAATGACGGCTTTGCGACGATTTTATCGCTTTAACAGCCAATAAGAATATGAGAAGCGAAATAATTATGCCTATCGGAAGGGAGATAAATGTTGAGTTTCCGCCGCCATACGCGTCTTGTGGAACTATGGTGAATATACCGCTTACCGTCATAGCCATCGCGCACATCGCCACGGATTCCTGTCTGCCAATCCTTCCCTCTTTTAAGTTCATATCGAATCTCCTGTTCGCAGGTATTTGGAACGCGTTTAAGCGCGTTTTTCACTGCCGGTATTCATATAGTCCGCGGCGCGCTGATGCATATTGATTTTACCGCGCATAACAAGCGGCCGTTTGGAATATGTTTTAGGCGCCAGCGGCGAAAGGAACGGCACGCCATAGGATTTTATCGTCGCAACCCAAGCCACGGTAAGCACAAGCGCCACGCTTAACCCGAGCAGCCCGCCTATCCAGGCCGACAGCACAAAGAACAGCCTGAAGTATGACGCGGCAAGCTGCGTCGCGTAATCAGGCATACAAAAGTTGCCCAGCCCGGTTAAAGCTACGAGAATAAGCACCACGGAGCTGACCAGGTTCGCGGCGACTGCCGCCTGTCCCAGTATCAGGCCGCCGATAATGCCGATTGCCTGACCGATGCTTCCCGGGACCCTGAGCCCGGCTTCCCGGACAAGCTGAAATACAATCATCAAGAATATCAGCTCATTTCCAATTGAGGCGAATACCATCTTGCGCGAAGCGATTATCGTGCTTAGGATTTCAGTTGATAAAAGCCCGGGATGAAAAATGGCGGCCGCCAGAAAAGCGCCCGGAAGCAAGATGGAAAGCGCCGCGCCAATATAGCGTGCGATGCGGATAACCGTTCCCAGCGGCTGTTTTACATAAATATCCTCCGGGCTGTTCATAAGTGCGAACAGTGTGACCGGCATGATGTTGGCGTAGGGCGAGCCGTCGCAAAGCACCACGACATGCCCCTCCATCAGGAACGAGGCGGCCCTGTCGGGGCGTTCTGAGCTGAGTATCTGCGGAAGAGGCCACAGCGTATGTTTCTCCGTAAGCTGTTCAATTACGCCAGTGCTCATGACCATTCTTGTATTTATAACCGCCAACCTGCGCTTGACCTCATTAACCAGCGTTTCATTCGCAGTGCCTTCGCGGTATAATACGGCCATCAAGGTATTGTTGTCGCCGCCGGTATAGCGCATTTCGCATACAAGATCGTCCGTGCGCACAATGCGCCTTATAAGGGTTATATTGGTGCGCAAATTCTCGTTAAACGCCTCCTGAGGGCCGCGCACTACTTTTTCGTTTTGAGCGCTTTCCACGCCGCGCTTGTCGTAGCCGCGTGTATCCATAACCAGAACCTCGGTTTCGCCCTCAATAAAAATGGCCGAGCGCCCCTCAAGTATCGCTTTTTTTACCGTTCCCCACTCTTTTTCAAACTTTGTTTCAACAACGGTGAATACATGCTCCGCCGTATAGGTCGTATAGGGCCGCTTAGCGTCTTTCATGCATCCGGGGCGCATCCCGTCCCGCAGAATAAAATCGTTGATGCGGCTGCCGTCGACCATGCCGTCAATACACGCAACCGTTGCGGGAACCTCGCCGCCAAGGCTGAACCGGCGTATAATGATATCGCCGTTGATATCCGCCCTGAATTCCTGTTTGAGACGCCTGATGTTTTCCTCCACCTCCGGCGCTATGTCGAATTGTTTTTCCCCGGTTTTCCTGCTTTCCTCCGGCCAGCCGCCGAAATACGAGGGCTCGCCCTTCTCGGTTTCGAGCAGTTCAAACTCTCCGGGGACGTTATCAAACTGAAAAAGCCTCTTAATTGAGGAAAATATCTGCATGCCGCTTCCTCCAGCCCAATTTGTTGCGGCAACGCCGCATTGCCTATGCAAAGAGTATCCGCCGCTAAACCCAGTATTATACATTTCCGGGTCTATTCCCCTCAATAAAGAGCGACGGACGCGAGCGCGCCATTGCTCGCAAATTAAAGCAAACTTCACCGCCAGAGGCGCACGGCTGATGATCAGGCAAATACCCTTTATAGAAACGAGGCAAACGGCAGCCGGCTATCGGAGGCTATTGCGGATGTATTATTCTAGCCCGTTCGCATTAAGGTCATTTCCGTGCGCAGCCGCAGATAATAGACGCAGTTATCATTTGGCGGCGACAGCGCCGGGGACACAGCCTCCCATGCAATCATATAAATACGTATCCTGTATTAAATAAAATCAACGTAAATTAACCACATAAAAAAGAAGCTATTCCATATAAAAGTTTTATTCAATACTTGTTATGCTACGCTCATTTCCCTCTATATTTTTTACCTGTTTAATTGGAAGAAAGCTAACGTAAAAAGGGCTGTGCGGAAAGTCATTTGACAAAGAAGAGTGCGCGAAAGAGCTTAAACAAGACATGAAAAAACCTCGTTCTGCTTTGGGGTTTGGGAAGACCCAAAAAAAGCCGCGGGGCGGTATGTGCGCCCGAAAATTCTTTCCGCTTGACACGCGAGCCCAACCGAGCGCAGCATCAGAGCTTGCATCTCGCGCACAAACGTAGTTTTTCAAGAGCTAAAACCGGGCGGAGAATCCGCCCGGCCGTAATCCATACCGATATAAACGGGCAAACGCTGTCGCGAAGCGATTACTTCCTATCGGAGTTGCGCAAAAAGCTTGGCAAATCCAGGTTATTGCGTTCCTTCGGATTAAATTCGCCCTGGTTTAAATCGTTTTTTGTATAAACGGGCGTTACATCCTCCCCATCCGGCAAGGGCGAAGAATACTCCTGCTGGCGCTGCGGCTGCTGTCTTGGCCTCTCCCAGAAATTGGGCTTGGGTTGCGGCGTCGGGTTTTTTAAATCGGGGGTCTGCGGTTTTGTTCCGCCTACGGTGCGCACAACGGTCGTGGGGGATTGCGATTGCTTTACCGCGTTTATGCGCTGCTCTTTCTCGTCCGCTGATTCAAAGCCGGTTGCTATTACGGTTATGCGTACGGCGTCGCCCATCTCATCGTCGATACCAGCGCCCCAGATAATATTCGCGTCTGGATCGGCCGTTTCAATGATAAGCTGCGCCGCCTCGTTTACTTCGAGCAGACCAACGTTGTTCCCGCCGGTAATATTCATGAGTATGCCCTTAGCTCCGCTTATGGTCGTTTCAAGAAGCGGGCTTTCGACCGCCTGCCGCGCGGCCTCGACCGCCCGTTTATCCCCGGAGGCCATGCCTATACCCATATGCGCCATGCCCTTTTCCTTCATGATGGCGCGCACGTCGGCAAAATCCAGATTGATAAGGCCTGGAACCGCAATTAAGTCGCTGATACCCTGAATACCCTGGCGCAGAACGTCGTCCGCAACCCGGAAAGCCTCCGAAAGGCTTGCGTTTCCAACCGTATCCAACAGCCTGTCGTTTGGTATGGTGATAAGCGTATCCACCGAAGCCTTGAGGTTTTGTATGCCGCTGTTCGCGTTTTGCATGCGCACCTTACCCTCAAAGCTAAAGGGCTTAGTTACAACCCCAATCGTAAGTATGCCCATTTCCCGGGCGCATTCGGCGACGACGGGCGCGGCGCCCGTTCCGGTACCGCCCCCCATACCGGCCGTAATAAAGACTAAATCAGCGCCCTTAAGCGCATCCATCACCGCGTCTCTGGATTCCTCGGTGGCTTTCCTGCCAATCTCGGGATCGGCCCCCGCGCCGAGGCCCTTTGTAAGCTTTTCGCCAACCTGAATCTTCTGGTTCGCCCGCGATAGATACAAGGCCTGTTTATCCGTGTTAATCGAAATAAACTCAACGCCCCTTAATCCATACTGGATCATACGGTTTACCGCGTTATTGCCCGCGCCGCCAACGCCGACAACCTTTAGTTGAGCAAATTCCCCGCCTTCAAAATCCAATTCCAAACCCATCGGCATATCTATTCCTCCTCACTTCACAAAGAAGTCCTTGATTTTCTTCATCATGCGCCCTCTGGCGCCTGTTTCCAGCCGGACTTCGCCGGCGTCGTCCTGCGAGTGCGTCATAAAATCCATCACGCCGAAAGCGCTTGTATAATTCGGCGAGCTAAGCCTGGGCATCCAGCGCATACGCACCTCCACAGGCGTTGACAGGCATTTCCCCAAATATTCGCCGCTGCCGCGCATCAGGGCCACCCCTCCGCCCGTTAAGTACACGGGGAATCCCTCACAAAGCTTTAACCCCATTGTTTCAACCGCGTTTATTATCAGTTTTGCCAATTCGTCCGTGCGCGATTCCACAATATACTGTATGGCTTCATGCTCAATACGCAAAGTGCCGCCGCCAACCCGTATGGTATCTATGCTGTCCTGATAATCGAGCGAGTAAACATACCTTCTCTTAATATCCTCAGCGGAGTCAGCCGGTATTTTTAGCCCAAAGGCCAGGTCGCCCGAAAAGTGCGCGCCTCCCACGTCTATGCTGGAACAGCTGATAAGCGCCGAATGTTTCACATAACTGATATCCGTATGCGTATACCCTACGTCAATCAAAAGCGCGCCGTCGAAGCGATCCTCCTCCGGAATAATGAAAAGGCTTTGGGACAGCGGGACGCTGATGAACATGTCGGCCTCCAGATCGATACGCAAAAGCGCTTCCGCCGCCAGCCGCTTGAAGTATGAGCTGACATAAGCGTGAGACATCAGCCCGCTAAGAACGGCCGCTTTTTCTCCAATAGGCGGATCGTGGCGCTCAGCACCGTCCACCATAAACTCAACGGGCGTGCTGTGAGTCAGCTCAAACCCCTCGGGCTGCTCAAACTCCAGAGAGCGATTTATCAGTTCCTCAATATCGCGCTGCCCTATCCGGCCCGAGCGGGAGGAAACCTCAACCTCAGCCTTGTGAAGCGCTAAATGCGAAAATGGCGCCGGGACTCCCACAGCCAAGTCTCGCACACGGCGTTTAGCCTCGTGTTCCGCCGCTGAAACGGAATCGGCTATCGCGCTGATAAGCTGGCTGTCATCCGCAAAAAGACCGCGCCGGTATCCAGAGTACGGGCCTATACCCGCGCCATGCACAACAATGCCGTCTTTACCCGATGGGCTGCAAATAAGGCATACCACTTTAGAGCTGCCTATGTCCAGTATTGAAGTGTAATGACTTGTCAGGCTTGCCACCGTTCGTCTATATCCATTAACCTTTCCGGCGTTTACTATTATAAAACCGCGCCAATAATCTATTAAAATATAACACAGCCATTCCCTTATGCGCAACATACCTGAGGTATTATAGCATGCAAGTCAAAAAAACGTTACAATTCGACAGCCGCAAGTCTTACAATTTCATTCATCAATAAACGCAGCGCACATCACTCTGTATTGCCCGGCTCGTCCGTCGGCGGCGGCTCGTTTTCACCGTCCTGATCCTGACCGCCTTCCCCAGTTTCACCGCCGGACTCATATGGCGAAAACACGGCGCTTTCCTCACTTAAGTACAGCACGCCTCCCTGAGCCTTCTCTTCCGAGATTTGATCGATTACTTTCGCCAGGTTATTAAGCTTTGCCTCAATTGACGACGGCTGGCCAAGGCGAACATTTAGGCCATTATCCATTATGAGACGAACGCTCAAAGCGTTGGATACGTCGATAGATTCGGTTCTTGATAGCAGCTCGCATGAAATCAGCGCGTTCAAGATATCCACAAGCGTTTTGGAATGGAAATCGCCGTAGCTGCCGATTTTTTGATTCAATTCATATCCCGCCGCGCTCATGCCATGAACCTTTGTCAGCCCTTGATGGGCGTCGGCCGATTCAATGGCGAGCACATGCCCCTCATTGTCAATCACAACATTAGACCCCACGAGAACGATGGCGGCCGTCGCCTTCCTCTCGCGTATAACGATTTCAACGTCGCTGGGGTAGGCGCGTTTGATCTGCACAACCTCGATATACGGGTTGCGCTCAAGGTTATACACGGCTTTCCCTATATCGATAAAAAACATATGCGATCCAGTCGTTATGCCTGATTGCGAAATAACACTCTCTGCCTTCAAATCAACATTGCCCGTAACCTCAATTCGCTCTACACGGAAAACAACCGCGCTGCAGGCGGCGGCACCCAGTAGCAGCAAAAGTATAACAAGCGCGGCTATCCTTTTTTTCCTTCTCCGCTTTGGGGAGCGCGCGGACTTTTTCGTTTTCCCTTTACGGCCCTTCTGTTTAGCCGGCCTGCCCGTTAAATTGTTCTGAGCCTCGAGATGCTCGTCAGGCTTGTCCATAATCGGGGTATGATCCGGCAAAGGCGCCTCACGCATATGAATGAACGCTCCTGAAAGGCCGCTTTTTCTTTGCTCCCCGCCCTTGGCTGCGGATCTGGAAAACGGCCGCAGCGGCTCCGGTATGCCGGAATGATGCGTAGGCGCATATTTTTTATCGCCCTTATCGGGTTTATCGGGCCCTTTGTTCATATTCATTGGTTATCTTCCTCGCGCCGAATGCTTGCGCCAAGCTTGTTGAGCATCGCGTCAAGCCTGTCGTATCCCCTGTCTATGTGCTCGGCATGACTAATGATGCTCTGGCCGGACGCCTTGAGCGCCGCCAGCGTTAGCGCGGCGCCCCCGCGCAGATCCCTTGCCGTTACCTGAGCGCCTGTAAGGGCGTCCACCCCGCGGATGATGGCCGTCCTGTCTTTTTGCGTTACCACAGCGCCCATACGCGCCAGTTCAGCCGCGTGCTTGAACCTGTTTTCAAACACGTTTTCAACGATGATGCTCGTACCGTCGGCAACCGTGCACAGCGCGAACATCTGCGCCTGCATATCCGTTGGGAAGCCCGGGTGCGGGAGCGTTTCAATCAGCTTTATTTCCCTAGGCCTCTCCGGACCATTAATATGGATTGAGTTACCCTCAAAGCGAATACTGCACCCCGCTTCCCTCAGCTTAGCGGTAACGGAGCCCAGATGCATGGGGGCCGCATCGGTAAGCCTGAGCTCGCCGCCCGTTATGGCGGCCGCGCACATCAGCGTACCCGCCACGATACGATCCGGCATGACGGTGTGCTCCGCTCCAGCGGGCCTGCCCCCTCCCACTATCACCACGGTGGAAGTGCCGGCACCGGTAATCTGATAACCCAGACGCCGGAGGAAAAGCTGCAAATCCTCTATCTCCGGCTCCCTGGCGGCATTGTATATCACGGTCTCACCCTTTGCGGCAACCGCTGCCATCATCAGGTTTTCCGTGGCGCCTACGCTTGGATAATCAAGATGTATGGCCGCTCCCTTAAGATCGCTTCCGTCGCATATGATGCATCCATACTCTTCCTTGATTTTTACGTTAAGCATGGCCAACCCGCTTAGGTGCAGATCAATGGGCCTGTTCCCTATCTCACACCCTCCCGGATATGTAAAATGCGCTTTTCTGAACCTGCCGATAACGGGGCCCAGCATGAATATGGAGGAGCGCAGCTCCTTGGAAAGCGCTGGGGGCATGACATGGCTGTGCGCGCTCGAAGCGTCTATCTTAAGCGCTCCGCCGTCCGTATAGCCCGCGGCGCAGCCAAGCGTTTGGAGTATTGCTATCATGTTGTCCACGTCTTTGAGGCGCGGGCAGTTGTAAAGCGTAACAGGCTTATCCGTCAAAAGCGCCGCCGCAAGGATGGGCAGAACCGCGTTTTTCGCGCCGTCAACGCGCATTTCCCCTTCAAGCCTTGCTCCGCCCTCCACGATGAATCTAGTCATGAACAAACTCCTCTCATCGGCCATAAACAGCATACTCCATTATATGTGAGAGGCTTAGCGGCAGTTCATTGCAGGCTTGTGTTTTTTGAAATATTCAGCACAATCCCTATTGCGCACAGGAATATCACCAGCGATGTTCCGCCGGCGCTTATAAAAGGAAGCGTCTGCCCTGTGGGCGGGATAGAGCTTGTGGCGACGCCGATGTTGACAAGCACCTGCACCGCCAGCGCGGACATAATACCCGCCGCGAGCAGGCTTCCGAACCGGTCTTTACAGCGCAGCGCCACACGGACCCCGCGATAAATAACGAACATATACGCGGCCATAACGAGCACGCAGCCGATAAAGCCCAACTCCTCCGCGATGATGGCGAATATAAAATCGCTTTCACCGTACGTAAGGAACAGGAGCTTTTGCCTGCTAAAATTCAGACCCTTGCCGAACAGCCCGCCCGAACCGATTGCATAAAGCGACTGAATCAGCTGATAACCATCCCCTTTCGCGTCCTTCCACGGGTCGGTAAATATGGTAACGCGGGCCCAGCGGTAATCCTCCAGCGACAGGAGAAACACAATGGGGATGCATATAAGCACGAAGGCAAGCAAATGTTTCCACTGCGCGCCGCCTAGAAACAGCATGATAAACCATACCAGCCCCACGATTATCAGCATTGAAAGGTTCCGCTGCAATATAATAAACACACACATGATAAAAAGTACTAACGCCATTGGCGCAATACCTTTTTTTAACGTCTTTATTTCCTTTTGCTTCCTCGCCATAAACGAAGCCATGAACAGGATCATTGCGAATTTTGCCAGCTCCGACGGCTGGATTGTAAAGCTGCCTATCGCGAGCCAGCGCTGCGCCCCGTTGCGGTCAACGCCAATTACCAAGACAAGCGCCATCAGCACGATCGTAACTAGCAGCGCGATGGTTCTTAGCTTATCCCACCGCTTATAATCAAAACGGGAGATGAGCAGCATGCCCGCTACTCCTACCGCCAAATACATGGCTTGGCTTTTTAAAAAGTAGTATCCGTCCCCAAATGTGGTCTGGGCATAATAATAGCTTGCGCTGAACATCATAACCAGGCCGAAGGCGCAGATGCACAGCACTCCTATCAGCAGCGGAAAATCCATATGACCGGTTGTCAGGGATTTTCTTCCCTCCACCTTGGTTCCCTCCTCAATGTAAGCCGTTTACTATCCTCTTAAACTCCCTGCCCCTGTGCTCAAAATCATCGAACGCTCCCCAGCTCGCCGCGGCTGGAGACAAAAGCACCGCACCGCCTTTTCCCGCCATGGATGCGGCCTGCGCGACCATTTCCTCAAGCCCCGCGTCGCAGACGCGGATATTCTTAAAACCGGTTTCTTCAGCCGCCTCCAAAATAGCCCGCGCGTTAACGCCCGACGCCACAACGCCCTTAACCGTTTCGCCAAAAGCGCGAAACAGCGGCCTAAAATCGCTTTGCTTATCGTACTCGCCCACGCCCAGAAGCAGGACAGTCGGCCATTTCATCGCCTGAACCGCTTTAATTGCGGAATCCGGGTTCGTCGCCTTTGAGTCGTTGATGTACCTTACGCCGTTTAATTCCCGCACAAATTCGATACGATGCTCAACCCCGTTAAACCGTCTAAGCCCATCGCGCACGCTTTCCGCGGGCAGGCCCATGCACATTGACAGCGCCGTAGCGCAAAGGGCGTTCTCTATGTTGTGCTCACCCGGGATACGCAGACCGTTTACCGGAATCACAGGGGTTGTAACGCCGTTTATCCGATACTTAATAACGCCCTCTGATATAAACGCGCCTTCCTCAACTTCCTGCGTTGAAGAAAAGTAAAGCGTTTTCGCCTTCGTCAGCCGATTCATATCACGCACCAGCGAATCGTCGTAATTGAGCACGGCAAAATCCTGATCCGTCTGGTTTTCAAAGCCGCGCTGCTTAGCGGCGATATAGTTCTCCATACTGTACTCGAATCTGTTGAGGTGATCCTCGGATATATTGAGCATACCGAACGCGTTCGGCCTGAATTGCTTTATGCTCTCGAGCTGAAGCGCGGCCACCTCCGCAACAACCGCGTCGCCCTCGCGCGTATCAAGCGCTTTATCCGCGATTGGCACGCCGATATTGCCAAGTACAAATGTCCTCTCCCCGGCCGCTTTGAAGATTTCGCCGGTCAGCGCTGTGGTCGTCGTTTTTCCATTCGTGCCGCTGATGCAAACAAACCTCGCGCCCCTGTCCGAAAACCGGTACCCAAGCTCAATTTCCCCTATCACCTCGATTCCACGCCGCTCAGCTTCTCTTGCAAAGGGCGCGAAAATGGGAATAACGGGGCTTAAAACCATGAGATCCACGCCCGCGAGCAGCGTGCCGGGCTCAGCGCCAAGCGCGTTAACATATTGTATGCCGCAAAGCGATTCAAAAAGACCAGGAATCTCCCGCCTAATATCGTTAATGATGATTCGGTAACCCTTTGCCGCCAGAAGCCTCGCGCTGGCGATACCGCTCCGGGCCATGCCGACTATCAAAGCCGTTTTCATCATTTAGCCTCCTTATAAAAAAAGCTGCCCGGCGGTCAAGGGGCTTGAGGCGGCAGAGCCGCGTCCCCGCCTCAAAACCCTTAACCTTTCCGTTTCTGCCGTGCCAAACGCCAACTCAAAACACGGCTTCCGGATAACGCCGGGCAACATAATAACGATTTTAATTCTGCCTTTAAGCGTACGCCAATAGGCATACTAGGCAAAGGAACGTGGTAATAATCATGTACGCCGATACGATTTTCGTTTCACCGTACCCCTTCAGCTCAAAATGATGGTGAAGCGGCGCCATCTTGAAGATACGCTTCCCATGACGCAGCTTAAAAGAACCTACCTGAAGGATAACGGATACCGCTGAAGCTACGAAGCAGCCCCCCATTATGGGCAGAAGCAGCAGCGATCTGCTGCATATGGCCATCATGGAAATCGCTCCGCCAAGCGCCAGCGAGCCGGTATCGCCCATAAAGATTTTGGCGGGATAGGAGTTAAAGCGTAAAAAGCCCAGGCACCCCCCCGCGATTGCAGCCGCGAACACGGCTATCCCGTTGAGGCTCGCGGCATATTCCACCTGCCCTGCTTGTCCCGCTACGGTTGACATAAACAGGAAAATAAGGGCCATGGTTATTGAGTAAATAAGCGTTACGCCCGACGCGAGGCCGTCAAGCCCATCCGTCAGGTTAACCGCGTTCGTGGTGCTGATAATCACAAACATCACAAACGGTATATAAAACACTCCCATTTCAAATTCTGTATTAAAAAACGCAAGGTACAGCTTAGAACCGATATACGGGCTGTTGTAAGCGTAAAGCGCGACGATAAGGGCAAACCCAAACTGCGCGATGATCTTCTGATACGCGCGAAGGCCCAGCGATCGTTTCAATCGAACCTTGATGAAATCATCTAAAAATCCTACAAGGCCGTAAGCGCACATGGTTAAAAGGGCTGGGATAACGAAATTAGCGGAAACCCGGCTGAATATCAGCGTGGCGACAAGGGAGCTAATCATAAAGAGGATTCCGCCCATCGTAGGCGTACCCTGTTTGACCAAATGGGACTGAGGCCCCTCGTCCCGCTCCGTTTGCCCGAACTTGAGCCGCTTGAGCATCGGTATAACAACGGGCCCAAGTATCATGCATATCAACGCCGAAAGCAGCCCGGCCAAAATTAACTTTTGCATTCCATCCTCCGCTTAGTTCGTCGGTTCCTTCATCAGTTCCGCGACGATTTCCTTTTCATCAAAGTGGCTTTTAACGCCGTTGATTTCCTGGTAGTTCTCATGTCCCTTGCCCGCCAGAATAATGACGTCGTTCCTTTGGGCGTTCTCAATCGCGTATCGGATAGCCTTCCTTCTGTTTTCTATTACAACATACTCGCAGCCCGACTTTTTTACGCCCTCGACGATGCTCGCGATGATGGCGTTAGGATCCTCCGTTCGCGGATTATCGGACGTAACCACAAGAAAATCCGAAAGCCGGCCGGCCGTCTCGCCCATAATGGGGCGTTTGGCCTTATCCCTGTCTCCTCCGCAGCCAAATACGGTTACGATGCGCCCCTTCGCGAACTCCCGCGCGGTCGAAAGGATATTAACGAGCGCGTCCGGCGTATGCGCAAAATCCAGTATTACCGAGAACTCCCGGCCATTGGTGGGCAGAGGCTCCAGCCTGCCCGATACGCTGCCCATCTCCTCAACGCCGCGCTGTACCGCCTCTATCGGCATACCCATCTCAAGCGCAATCGCCGCCACGCCCAGCGCGTTAAACACGCTGAACAGGCCGGGTATCGGAACGCGCACAGGCACGCCCCTGAATCCTTTCGCGTTTAAATCAAAAGAAACGCCTTTTTCCGTAATCTCAATATTGGTGGCAAATACTTTTGCCTTTTCCCGGATACCGAAGGTAACCACTGGAATATCAAGGCCAACCGTCATTTTCTTAGCATAAGCATCGTCTGCGTTTACTACGGCCGTACCGCACGCAAGAAAAAGCCGTTTCTTGGCTGCCAGATAATTGTCTATGGTTTTATGGTAATCCAGATGATCCTGAGTCAGGTTTGTAAACTCTCCGATTTCAAACCTTATGCCATGAACCCTACCCTGATCGAGCGAATGGGAGGAAACCTCCATCACCACCAGATCCACGTTCTCATCCTTCATCTGCCGAAGCAGTTTTTGCAGATCCACGCTTTCGGGCGTCGTACGCTCCGTATCGATGCACCTTGAGCCTATCATATTACGTATGGTGCCTATTAAGCCCACCTTGTATCCCGCTTTTTCGGCAATGGATTTGAGCATGTAGGTCGAGCTTGTTTTGCCGTTTGTCCCCGTTATTCCGACTATTCTGAGCCCGCTCGCGGGGAAGCCGTAATACGCCGCGGATAATTGAGCCATAGCCGCCCGCGCGTCTGATACGACTATCTGAGGGAGCTTAATCGGCAGCTCGTGCTGGACAACAAGCGCGGCGGCGCCCCTTTCAACGGCCATATGGGCATATTCATGGCCGTCTTTATACGTGCCGACTATGCAGCAAAACAGATTGCCGGGCATAACCCGCCTCGAATCATATTCGATGCCGCTAATGGAAACGTCCTGCCCCGCCAGACGGCAGTCAATATATTTTATTAAGTCGGACAATCGCACGTTATACAGCCTCTCCTTTTTGGACATTTATCCGTCCTGCTTAAACCGCACGGTGACCACCGTGCCAACCGCTACCTCAGCCCCCGGCTTATAGTCCTGATCAAACGCCGCGCCGTTTTGGTATTCTTCATCGATCTTTAGAACCAGTCCCAGCTCAGCAAGCTTATCGCTCGCCTCCAGCCGCGTACATCCCGAAAGATCCGGCACCTCAACAGTATCCAAATCGCCTTCTTCCATCATAAAGCCGGTGAGATCCGTATATAACAGCACCTGCGATCCGGCCAATACCTTTTCACCCGCGCCGGGAAGCTGCATAGTTACCTCGTCTTCCGCCTGATATACCGCCTCAAGCCCCATGTCCTTGAGAGTCTTGGCGGCCTCGGCGGTCGTCATTCCCGTCAAATCCGGAACCGTAACCGTTTCCGCGCCGCCGTTGGGCAGGTAATCGTAATGGCGCAGCGTTTCTTCCAGCACGTTCTTTACAAACGGCGCGGCCACGGTGCTTCCAAAAATGCTGCCCACCTGCGGTTCGTCCACCAGTATTAAACAGGCGAACCGCGGATCGTCCGCCGGAGCGAAGCCGATGAAGGAAGCGATAAGCTTGCCCTGCGCCACCTGCCCGTCTTCATATTTCTGGGCGGTACCCGTTTTCCCCCCAACGCGGTAGCCGGGTATTTGCGCGTTGCGCCCGCTGCCGTTTGCAACCACGCTTTCAAGCATCTCGCGCACGGTCTTGGAGGTATCCTCGCTGATAACCCTGCGCACCACCGTCGGCTCCGTTTCACTTATCACGTCTCCGGACGCCGAAACGATTTTATCGACGATGTACGGCTGCATAAGCCGCCCTCCGTTAACAGCGGCGCTGACAGCGGTTATCAACTGAATGGGCGTAATCGCGATGCTTTGCCCGAAGCCTATACGCGCCAGGTTCAGATCGCGCACATATTTCTCGTGTATCACCAGGCCAGACGATTCCCCGGTGAGCGAGCTGTTCGTTACCGAGCCGAACCCAAACGCGTAGATATAATCGTAAAACTCTTCAACCCCCATTGACAGCGCCATGCGCATAAACGCCGGATTGCAGGAGTTTTCAACTGCCTCCGTAAGGGTTTGGTGCCCATGGCCGCCGCTTTTCCAGCACTTGATCTTTTGCTGCCCTACCATATAGAATCCCGGGCAGTCCACCGTATCGGAGGTGCTGGCCGAGTTGGAATCGAGAGCGGCGGACAGGGTGACTATCTTGAACGTCGAGCCGGGCTCGTAAACGTCGCACACAACCCGGTTCTTGGATAACTCCTGAAGCAGCTCCAGATCCTTTCTGGGCGGATCGTTCGGATCATAATCGGGCTGTGTGGATAAGGCGACTATCGCCCCGGTTTGAACGTCCATCACTATTCCGACGGCTCGCTTGGCTTTGTTGATGTTTTGGGCCTCCTTAAGCGCCTTTTCGAGGAAGGATTGAATTACGCTGTCGGTCGTTAGCAGCACATCATAACCGTCGGTAGGCTCGATATACTCCTGCGCCCCGTACGCTATGGTCCTTCCCTTGCGATCCGTTTCGGTAATCATTCTCCCGTCCTCGCCCGCAAGGTACTTGTTCAGCTTAAGCTCCAGCCCCTCCTGCCCCACGCCGTCAATCGTCGTAAACCCGATAACCTGCGATAGCAGCGTTCCGGAAGGGTAAAACCTCTTGGTATCGACCGCTATGCCGACCCCGCCTCCCAGCTTAAGGGACAAAATCTCATCCACAACCTCCCTGTCAAGCTGACGCGCAAGTACGATTTCCTGTTTCTTCTTATCGCTGGCTTTCTCAAGCACGGACGCCTCGTCCATATTAAGAATCCGGGCGAGTTCCGCGGACACGCGCTTTGTGTCCCCGGCGTCTATTGAATCCGGCCAGAGCAGCACCTTGTACGCTACGCCGCTCATGGCGAGGACGGTGCCGTTCGTATCCACAATCCTGCCCCTCGCGGCGCTCAGCGGGGTTTCCCGCGTCCATTGCGACAGCGCCTTTTGCTGCAATTCGTCCCCAGCAATCAATTGAAGGTAAAACAGCCTGCCCGCAAGAAGCGTAAAGATTAACGCAATGCATAATAGCGCGATCAACAGCCGTTTTTTACTTGAAATACTTACGCCCATGCCTCAAAACCCCTTTAAGCCGTCAGCCTTGCGGGGATTTCGCTCCCTCCCCGTTTTCCGGGCCGACGCCGATAATCTGATCGACCGTGGGATAGTCCATGCCGGCAAGCTCCGCCGCCTGACGCACAGCGTCAAGGTCGATTGAATAATGCAGCTGCACCTCCAGCGCCTGCAGTTTTTGCCTGGACTCGTCGATATTGCCCTTTAAGCTGTTCAGCTCGTTATAGCTGCCGGTTATGGCGGCGTAACGAGTCAGCATAAACAGCGCCGCCGCGGTGACGATGGCTAACGAGCATAAGTACAGGAGCTTTCTTCCCGCGTGCAGCTTCGGCTTCGGGGCGGGGCGCCTCTTAGTCTCCGCCTCCGGCTGCCTTGGATTCAACGGTCTGTGCGGCTCGCTCGGCCGTTCGGGGATGGGCGCCGGAATCGCCTCCGCCGCCGAGACGCGGGAATGAGAATACACCCGCGTTACCGGTACGTAGTATTTATTCCTGTCTTCATCCCTTGCCGCTATTGCCATGTTATTCAGCTCCTCATCCACATATGTAAATTTAAGCGTTAATCCGCGTTCCTTCTTATCGCCCTGAGTTTTGCGCTGCGCGACCGCGGGTTATCCCTTAGCTCTCGCTCTGTCGCGGTAAGCGGTTTTTTCGTAAGCACGCGCGCCTCGCTTTTCCTCCCGCAAACACATACGGGAGCCTTCGGACTGCAAATACAGGGATTTTCCATCGTTCGGAACGCCTGCTTAACAATTCTGTCCTCAAGCGAATGGAACGTTATAACCGCCAAAACTCCGCCCGGGCTGAGGAGCCTGGCCGCATCCGTAACCGCTTCGCCAAGGCCCTTGAGCTCCCCATTGACCTCTATGCGCACCGCCTGAAACGTCCTGCGCGCCGGGTGCGGACCCTCGCGCCTGTTTGCCGCCGGGATTGCGGCCTTAATAATTTGAGCCAGCTCGCAGGTGCTCTGTATCGGGCGCTTATTACGCTCCCGCGCGACGGCACGCGCGATGCGGCCGGCGAAGCGTTCCTCTCCGTAATCCCTGATAATCGCGGCAAGTTCGCGCTCCTCATATCCGTTTATTACATCGTAGGCGTTGAACTGCGCGGATAAATCCATACGCATGTCCAGCGGCGCGTCGTCATGATATGAGAAGCCGCGTTCAGGCGTGTCAAGCTGATAGGACGAAACGCCCAGATCAAGCAGCGCCCCGTCGATACGTAAAACCCCATACGCCTTAAGCAGCTCCCTCATATGAAAGAAATTCCCATGTATGGGCGTAAAGCTATCGCCAAATTGTGTAAGCTTTCTCCCCGCTGCGCTTAACGCGTCGGTATCGCGGTCAATTCCAAACAGCCTTGAGCCGGCCGGCAGCCTTTCGAGCAGCGCTCGCGCGTGCCCGCCGCCGCCCAGCGTTCCGTCAACAAACACGCCGCCCCGTTCCGGTTCAAGCAGATTTACTACCTGCTCAAGCATGATGGGGATATGGTAAGAAGCGTCCATCACTAAATCCCCCTTTGAGCCAGGAGATCGTATCCGATATCCAGCTCTCCCGCATCGCACTGTCTCGTATATTCCTTCCACGCTTCCGTATCCCAGATTTCGATATAGTCGTCAACGCCTATAAGCGCAACCTCGCGCTCAATTCGCGCGTGCTCCCTGAGCATGTTGGGGATTAATATACGGCCCTGCTTGTCCACATCGCAGTCGGAAGCGTTGGCAAAGAGCATACGCCGGACATTCTGAGCCTTCAGGTCCGTCATGGGTATGGCGGAAAAGCGTTTTGAAAAGGACTTCCATGATTCAAGCGACATACCCATCAGGCATTGGCTGTCACCCTGCCCGCGCATCCCCCGGGTAAGGATTATCGTATCCGCCAAATCTTCTCTCCATTTAGCCGGAACGAACACCCTGCCCTTGGGATCCATATTATGTTCAAACGTACCGATGAGCACGCCGCCGCCTCCTAAAGCGCGGAATATACCTCCGCACAGTGAATGAATATAAGAAGTATACACCATATCGCACCACTTGTCACCACTTTTATGGACAAGCGCGCCATTTTTACATTAAAACCGGTTCATTTCCGGGCTTTTACATGCTTCGACCGCATTTTTAAAATAAATATTATGTGAATAAACACTCGCCGTTTCCAGAGCGGGCAGGCCTTATATCAGGCCTTATATAATGAAGATACCCGAACGAGAATCACGGCCGGCGGTCGGCGAGAGCAGGCGGCGCCGCCTTGATAATGCCCGGTCCTCATGCTATAATGAACCACCAAAGCGCGGTGCGCTGGTATCATGCCGCGCGCTTTTATGGCGAACACGCCGTTTGAGCCTTATTCGTTCAGCGGCTGCGCCTGCCCCGGATATACAAAGCGTTTAACCTGCATATAAGTTCGATATAGGTTGTCTCGTTCATTTTTATTCGGCGCGGGGAGATGCGGTTAAAACTATTTAGCGCCCGTCTGGGCGGCCAGGAGGCTGGGTTTGAAAGGTAAAAGCGTTGTT
Organism: uncultured Eubacteriales bacterium; assembly: GCA_900544555.1. GTDB lineage: Bacteria > Bacillota > Clostridia > Christensenellales > CAG-138 > UMGS693. The sequence goes on along the minus strand of UQWD01000003.1, from coordinate 39,243 downwards.
AGGGGCGTTATCGTTCACGCGCCGGAGTTCGGCTCGTTAAACATATTGGAGAATGGCTTTATCTTGCTCCAGAACGGGCGTATCGAGGATATCTCCTGTTCGCTCCCTCCGCAATACCGGGATGCGCCTCAAACGGATTACGGCAGCTGCCTTATCATCCCCTCCTTCACAGACATGCACCTTCACGCGCCCCAATATCCCATGATTGGCCTTGGCCTGGATAAAAAGCTGCTTGAATGGCTTGAAGCGTATACCTTCCCCACGGAAGCCAAATTTGCCGACGCCGCTTACGCCCGAAAGGTGTACCGTATTTTTGCCGGGGATCTGGTCAATAAGGGGACGACGCGCGTCTGCGTTTTCTCCTCCATTCACCGCGCGGCGACGCACGTGCTCATGGAGGAGCTTGAGCTCGCGGGAATAACCGGGTACGCGGGCAAGGTAAATATGGACAGCAACTGCCCTCCATCCCTCCGCGAATCCGCCGAAGAATCCCTGAGCGAGACTCGCCGCTGGGTTATGGAATGCAAAAACAGCTACAGCGCCATAAAGCCCATTCTCACCCCGAGGTTCGCGCCGTCGTGCAGCAATAGCCTGCTGGCGGGGCTTGGCGAGCTCGCGGGGGAGTTCGGCCTGCCGGTGCAATCCCACCTTTCCGAAAGCATTGATGAAATAAAATGGGTTCGCGAGCTTTTTCCCGATTGCAGGCGGTATTGGGAGGTTTACGATAAATACGGCCTGTTCGGCGGCTTTACGGCTATGGCCCATTGCGTTTACAGCGATAAGGAAGAGCGCCGGGCAATGGCGGTAAGGGGCGTTACAGCCGTGCATTGCCCCGAATCAAACATCAACCTCTCCTCCGGCGCGGCGCACGTAAGGCGTATGACGGAGGAAGGCGTGCGCGTAGCGTTGGGAACAGATATCGCGGGAGGCGCGGAGCTATCCATGATGCGCGCCGTCACAGCCGCAATCCGCACCTCAAAGCTCATTAGCCACGGCTCCGATTCTCCTCTCTCGGCTGCGGAAGCGTTTTATATGGCGACCAGCGCGGGCCAGGCTTTCTTCGGCGCGGGGCCGGGCTTTAAGAAGGGTGATATGCTGCACGCGGTTGTATTGTCAGACGCCGAGCTGCCCAAAACGCTCACGCTCTCTACGGCGGAGCGTTTGGAAAGGCTTTTGTATTTCGCACAGGATTCCTCCATACTCGCCGTTTACAGCGAGGGTAAACGAATCAAACCATAATGAGGCAAGGGGAAATGATATGGAAAACAACGTTTCAGTCATCGGTTGCGGGAGATGGGGGGCCTTTCTCGCATGGTACCTCGACCGTATCGGGTTTGAGGTTTCGCTCTACGGCCGCCCCAACTCTCCCCGCTTTGAACGGCTGCTCAAAGAACGCGGGAACGGCTTGATCGAGCTTGGCGCGAGGATTCGGCTGACGGATGACTTAAAGCACGCTCTAAAGCCTGACACAGTTATTATCTCTGTAAATTCCCAGGGGCTCAGGGCGTTGGCGGAAGAAATTAGGCGCTATGAGCCGGTTGGTAAATGCTTTGCGCTGTGCATGAAAGGGTTGGAAATCGTTTCGGGAAAACGCCTGTCCCAGGTGGTCGAGGAAACCCTTCCGGGCAACCTAACAGCCGTTTGGATCGGCCCCGGTCACGTGCAGGAGCTTTACAGCGGCGCGCCAAGCTGCATGGTCATCGACAGCGGCGACGCTATGATTAAGCGGCGTTTGGCGCAGGCGTTTTCGAGCGATCTTATCCGCTTTTACTACGGCAACGATTTGATTGGCAACGAGGTAGGCGCCGCCGCAAAAAATGTGATTGGCGTCGCCGCCGGCATGCTCGACGGGCTGCGCCTCACCTCGCTCAAGGGCGCGCTGATGTCCCGCGGGGCCCGCGAGGTATCGCGCTTGATAAGCGCGCTCGGCGGAGACGGCCTGTCCGCCTACGGGCTTTGCCATCTTGGCGATTATGAGGCCACGGTATTTTCACCTTTCAGCCATAACAGAAAATTCGGGGAGGCATTTGTCGGCAATACCCCTTACAATGAATTGGCCGAGGGCGTTTATACCGTTCGGGCGCTGATGAAACTTGCGCTGCAATACGGCGTGGAGCTACCCATATGCGAAGCGGTTCATAACGTGCTGTTTCAAGGGAAGGACGCCCGTTCCGAGTTGAACGGCTTATTTATGAGAAGCTTGAAACAGGAGTTTTAACGTTTTTATCTATTCTTTCATTATGTTTATAGTAATACGGCAAAGCGCGTGTTCGTCGTTTCATATATTTAGTAGTATATAAATATGCTTTTAGTATCTTTCTCATACGTTATAAACCGCACTTCTGCTGTTACGTCTAAATACATTAAACAAGAAGGTTTTAAAGATTAACCTGATTAAAATGTCGATTTAGATGATGTCACAATTTTCAATAAATTAAGGCGTTGAATAATAATATTTCACGTAATCTTCGATCTGATGTTTTACATACCAATATTTTTTTGTTATTGATTATACGGTTTATTAAAATAAAAATGTATATATAATTCAAATAATTTTTTAAGACTTTTTTCTTTTTATAGTATTGCATTGAGGAAAAAAATATAGTATCCTTTACACATATTAATCTAGTATATCATAAGCCGGTTTGATGACCGTCCGGCTTGTACGAGAGAATTAGGACGATTAGTTTGTTAGCTTTTGTAGCTCTTGTTGTTTAGTATTGGGCTGCGCGGCGTGATGGCCGCTCGGCGCCGTCAAAATTGATGTTTTATGGATTTGGAGGTTAACGCTCGTGCGCGGCATAGCCGGAATATACTCGCCAAACAATATCGTCCCCGGTTTTTACAACTCCCTTGAGGGCATGGTTGCGGCGGTTTCCCATCGGAGTTCGGAAACGAGCCTTAACGGAAGCTTCTTTGCGCATGCCGGGGGCTGCGGGCTCGGCGTTGTTGGAGGCCGGCCCGTTCAAAGCATGGACGGCCGCCTTACCCTGGCCTTTAACGGCGAAATCTATAATTACGCGGCCTTGAGGGAAAAGCTGTCCAAGGCTGGGCATTGCTTCAGCTCCGACTGCGACGCGGAAATCATATTACACTTGTACGAGCAATACGAAGAGCGGCTTTTCAATGAAATTGACGGGCAATATGCCTTTTCAATCTATGACAAATGGAACAAAACCTTATTTTTGGCCAGGGATCGCGTGGGTATATGCCCGCTGTTTTACACGGTTCACGGCGGGATCGTTTATTTTGGCTCTGAAATCAAATCGCTGCTTGCGGCCGCGCCTGCGGGGGCGCGGTTAAATGCGGACGGCGTGTACGAGCAGTTCGTTTATTGGGCGGTCAGCGGCGGCCGTACCGTTTTTGAGGATATTTATCAGGTTCCCCCCGCATGTTATATCACTTTCGACACGGCCGGCAAATCAAGCTTAACGCGGTACCACGCCTTCAGCGATTATCTTACAGCTCAACATGAGTTCGCCGAGCAGAGCGAGGCGGCGGCCGCGCTTCGTAAAACGCTCCTTCATTCGCTTATGGACAGGATAACGCATGGGAGCGAAAAATGGGGCGTTTACCTCAGCGGCGGGCTGGATTCAACTATTTTGCTCAGGCTGCTATATCAAGCCGGGATTACATCCGTTCCTGTTTTCTCACTGGGCTTTGACGATAACAGGCTTGATGAAACCGCCTTTCAGACGCTTGCGGCGCAAGGCGGGGACGGCGCGCATACCCGCGTTGAGATCCGCTCTGAGGATATTTCCGCCAACCTCTGCAGCGCGGTTTATCACAGCGAAGCGCCATTGTTGAAGCTGGGCCCAGTCCCCATGTACCTGCTGTCAAAGGCCGCAGAATCTGAGGGCGTTAGATTTGTAATCAGCGGCGAAGGAGCGGACGAGCTGTTTTATGGGTACGATCTGTTTAAGGAAACGCTGTTCCGCTGGCAATGGGCATTGAACCCGGATTCCGCATCGGCGGGCGCAGACATACGATATATCGCGCCTCCGGCGGCATGCGCAAACCCCCTTATTCTAGAGGGATATAAAAAGTATTACGCGCGGCATCTTGACGAACCGCATGGCAAACTTTTTTCAGTTCAACCTCGCGCGCGAGAAAGCTCAGTGATTTTTAATTATTTTGAGCCAAGCTTTCGAAAAAAAGTGGACCCGGAGCGAATTCGTGAGGAACAGGAGCGCGGGCTGGGCGAGGCTCGGGACAGCATTAGCGCGCTCGCGCGTTGTCAGGAGGTTCAAATGCAAAACCTGCTCGCCGGTTACCTTCTCTCGTCGCAGGGGGACAGAATGCTTGCGGCGCATGCGGTTGAAGGCCGTTTTCCATTTCTTGACAGGCGCGTTATTGAGCTGGCCGCCGCGCTTCCCGATTCGCTCAAGCTAAACAGCTATAACGAGAAATACATCCTCAAAGAAGCATTTAGCGATATAGTCCCCGACGCGATTTTAAAAAGGGCCAAATACCAGTATTCAACCCCCGGCTCAGGAATCCTGTTGGATGATGAAACAACGCGCCGTTACTTATCCAAGCTCGCGTTCGATAGGTACGGCGTTTTCGATTATAAGATGGTAAGCGGCCTGATGGAAGCGTATAAGCAAAAAAAACGCGCCGGCCGGGCGCTAAGCATATCCGAGGATATGATCCTCGTCTATGCGATAACAACGCATATGCTCATGGAGCTTTTCAATATCACCTAATAACCCTGCAAACCAAAAATCTACTGGAAAGGAGTTGAAAACCATGTTAAAGCATACCAGCTATAATTGCGCGACCAGCGTAGTCAAAGGCACCGTCACTGTAAGCCCCGGCGCATCGAGCACCTGTACAGGCTCGGCCTGCAGCTGCTGCAGCTGCTGCTGCTGTTAAGTAAACGCCCTATGCGCAGACGCTGCGTACAACCACAATTTGCTCCGCTATTTAAAATAGCGGCGATAATGATTTAACAACCGTCTTTGGTTTGCAGGGGTTGGGATAAACGGCGGCGGGTATGCCGCCGGAGGGCGGGCCAGGATGCGCTTTTAAAATATCTTGGCTCGCTCATATTCATTATTATACTAAATTCGTCAAAGCTATGCAATTTTTTATAAGGAGGCGCCGTATTGGATACTAAAGCGAAAAAATACCTGGATGAACACGTTTACTACCGTGAAACGATCAACATGAGTTCGCAGTACGTTTTAGTCTCCCCGTATTCGGATACTACCGTCGTGCGCACGCCCGAAGTCACGCTTAAGGGCATCTACCACTCGCGCGCAAACCGCTTTACCAGCGAGGATTATCTGCTCAACTTCCGCACATACAGCGCCCGGCTTGATTTCAGGATTGGGATTAGCCGATTCAGAGCCAGGGACGCGCTGCTCTCATTCGCAATGCGTGAAAAAAAGGAAGAAGCCGTAGAAACCATCAAGCTTCCGCAGGCGAAGAATATTCGGGCTACCTTCAGCTCAGTTATGCGCGCGCGGCGCAGCGTAAGGGAGTTTGACGGCCCGATACCGCTGAGCGATTTCGCCTCCATTCTCTATTACGCGCAGGGCATAACGGGATATATGAAGCTGCGCGAGAGCGAGGTAGGCGCGGAGCGCATCTTGCTCCACACAAATCCGTCCGGCGGCGGCTTTTACCCGGTTAAGCTTTACCTTGTGGTATGGAATGTCGGCGGGCTTGAGCGCGGAATATATGAATATTATCCCTATCATCATTCATTGAGGCTGGTCGAAAAAGGTTATAGCGAAGAGGATTTAAACGCGCTCGCCGGCTTCGGCGATATCAAGGTGGAAACGTCCGCGTTTTGCGCCGCGTACGTGTACGAGCTTTACGTAAACTCCCATAAATACGGAGACGCGGGCGCGGCGTATGCGTTTATCGAGGCGGGCGAAATAGCGCAAAACGCGCAGCTTGCCGCCACCGCACTTGGTTATGGTGCATGCGACATCGGCGGGTATAACAAGCAATTTATTGAAAAACGGCTGGGATTGGACGGAATCAGCAAGCAGGTCATCCACTTTACATTGTTTGGAAACGGGGGAGTTATATAATGGAATCTAATCAAAAGGTTTACGTTTTTCGCGACAGCGTGAGGCTGTTTGATAATGGGTCGGATGAAATTCGCCTTAGGATGGGCGTTTTCAATTACGAGGAGGTCGCGTTGGATTTATCGCCGCTATCCCCTAGCTTATCCGAGTTTATGAGAAAAGCGTTTAAGCTGATGAACGGCGACGGTTACGACGCTCGGTTAATAAACGAACGCCTGCTTGAGCCGTATGAAAAGGAGTTGGCCGAAAATATCTTTGAGGAACTCCTTGCTACGAATTATATAACGGAAAAGGGCGGCGCGGACTTGACCAAGGAGCTGACGCTTGCCTTATTGGGCTATATGGAGCATGACGATATGAATACCGACGAGGACGCGGGCAAGAAGAAACTGCTCTTTTATTCGGACGACGCGTTTGCCCGGGACGCCGTTCAAAGCCTTGCCGCTCAAATGGACATGCCCATCTATTTAATGGATGAAAAAACGGCCGGGCGAATACGAACGGCGGATCTCACCACAAACATGGACGGGTTAAGCACGGTTAAGGCCGTAAACAGCTTTGCCGATGAGTTCAGGGAGTACGACGCGGTAATTGTTTGTTTGAGGAACCTCTCAGTTTTGTTTATGAGGAACCTGAACCGCATTTCTATTGAACTGGAAATCCCCGTAATCTTTACGTTTGTAGACGGGCCGGTCATCTGCGCGCTCGCTACGCAGCCTTACGCGACGGGATGCCTGGAATGCTTTGAGCTAAGGGCTCTTTCTAGGCTGGAGGATCACGTTCAGTATCATCGGTTTGCCGGTTTGGAGGCGGCCGGAAAAGCGGGCGCGAACGGGCGCGGGCTCATACCGCTTATGAACGTACTGGCGAACATCGCGGTTGCCGAGGCCTACCTCTTCAGGAAAATAGGCGTTTCAAAATTTACCGGACGGCTGCTGACAATCTATCTGCCGACGCTTGAAATCCAAGCGCAGGATATTCTACGAGCGCCGTTCTGCCCCGCGTGCGGCGCTGTGGCAAAGGCTACGCTGGAGGAGAAAAACGTTTCCGCACGCGCGTTGGTGGACGAAATGGCGGCAAACGCGCTCAACTGCGTGAAGTAGCGCCTATCGCAGCGGCGGCTACGGCGTATTCCCCGCTTAATTGGGGATACGAATAAAACAAATAATTCTGAAGGGAGCTAAACAGCGTGCTGAGGTTTTATCCATCGTATGAACATATCATGAATCAGTACCGGCATATCGGCGCGAATCAGACCGGGATTATGCATGGCATAATCGCGCCTATGGTTCATATGCCGCCCGAACCATGCCTTAAATCCATGACTGGGCGCATGCCCCACTATCATAAGATAACCTATAACGATCCGGAGAAGCATGTTGAATATCATTTGAGCGGATACGGCATGTATAACGAGGAGGCGCTCATTAAGCTTATCGGTGAAAGCGTTGAACGCTACGCGCCCGTCGGAACGGAGAGGATATTCCATGATAAGGTCGTTTACGCCTCTTACCGGGAAATATCAAAGCGCGGCAAGGCCATGCCGCTTGAATACCTGAACCTGTTTTCACAGGAACAGCAAAAAACCCTGTCCGAACTCATGCCTTTTTATTCGCCGCGGCATGCGACTCAGGACGACGCCATTGGATGGATCAGCTGCGCGTCCCTTACCCGTCCGGGTGAGAACATATGGGTTCCCATACAGATGCTGCTCGTTGGATTTGTGCAGGACTCGGGCGAGAAGCTCTTTACGCCTTCTTTCTCAACCGGAACGGCCTCACACCGCTCCTTGAAAAAAGCGCTGCTTAACGCGCTTGTGGAATATGTGCAGATAGACGCGTTCATTATATCCTGGTATGCCATGAGAAAGGCTCGCCGCGTTATCATCGACGATCCAGACGTGCTCGACTGCTTTGAGAAATGCGGGCTGGGCCAAAGCTCGCCTTACGAGGTCATTCCGCTCCTCATCACGCTGCCGGATATGGATTTGCCCGTGTTTCTTGTCGCGCTGCGCAGAAAAGATAAGAAGTTCCCCTATTTTATCACGGGCACTCAAGGGGATCTCAACCCCTCCAACGGCGTCTTGAGGGGGACGATGGAGGCGACGGCGATTATCTTCATGCATATCTTCAACGCGCTGTTCGACCCGGAGAAAATTGAGTTTTCCAATACCAATTCCATGTTTTCGGATCTGGATACGAACGTGCTGTATTACGGCGTCCCTGATAAGGCGGATGAAATAGAAGGTTTACTAAACGCCATGACTGAGGGAACGATTAAGCTTTCCGAGATCGAATCCCGTTATGAAGGGGATACCGACGCGCAGATAGCCCACCTCATCCGCGAAATCGCCAAGGTGAGCGAATACGCCGTATACGCGGATATAACGCCGCCGGAAATCATAGATAAGGGCTGGAGCGTAGCGCGGGTGTTCATCCCGGAACTGTGCGCGATGTGTCTGCCGGGGTTTCCGTTCATGAACCATCCTCGACTTCAAAAATACGGTGGTGTTAAAAATGAGTACCCGCATCCTCTGCCTTAATGTCCTCGCGCTTATTTCAACGGTATACCCCGTCTCCCTCCCGCAGATCGCCCTGTCCGCGAAAAAGAGAACGCCCGCGGCCAAAAGCGGCGGCGATATTTACCTGGCGCTATGCGCGGGCGTCTGCCTGCTTTTGCTGCTTTTGTGCGCGTTAATCGTACCTTGGTGGGACGGATTAAGGCTGGCTGTGAAGCCGTTGTGGTTTCTGGCGGCCGCCGCCGCGGGCCTGGCGTTCATCGGTATCGAGTTCCTTGCGGGAGCGGCGCTTTTGCGCGCGTCCGGCGTTAAGGCGCGCGGGATTTCCATAAACGCGGGGTGGAAAAAAGCGTCCGCGGCGGGCTTTATACTCACGCTTATCGCGGCTGTGTTTGAAGAACTGATATTCCGCCAGTTATGGGGCGTTGTAATTCTTACGGAGCTGGGAATGAGCCCCGTTTGGTTCATTGTGTTGTCATCCATCGCCTATGGCGTTAATCATCTCTATTACGGGTTCCATACCTTCATTCAAAAAACGCTGACGGGCGCGTTGCTTTCCTTGCTTTTTTTGGCCGGGGGCCGGGCGGTTTTCATTCCAATAACGGCGCATCTGGTGCAAAATGCCGCTGTATTGCTTATGGGGAGGCGTTTAAAATGAGTAAAGTCGTCTGGGTCTTAGCCGGGGGATACGGGTGCCTGTTCATATGGCTGTTTCTATTTAAGCTGTCGTATAAAAGCATGCATATCAAGAATAAGATCACCCTGTTTATGTCGTCGGTATTCGGCCTCCCGGCCTCATACTCCTACTCCATATTCGCCACGCTTTTATATTGCCTTCTGCCCATATTGAGCAGCCTTGCCGTTTCGCGTTTGGGGGGCGTATATATACCCGGCCTGTTTGCCGCCCCGCTAAGCCTTGCCTTAATTGCCATAACCGTTCTTGGCGTAGCGGCGTGCATGTCGCTCTTAGCGGTTTTTGTGCTTATTACCCAAAAAATCAGGCCTAGTATCCAGATTGCGGCTGAGATGGCAAACATAAAATGGATACAGGGCGTGTTTCAGGCTCCGGCAAAAATCGCCTGGCTGCTTCCGCTTTTAAGCGCATCCTTTGAGGAAATCTTTTTCAGGGGGGTGTTTTTCAGCGCGCTCATGCTCAGCGGGGCCGATCCTCTTCTCGCGCTGGGCGCGGTCACGTTCGCGTTTATATTGAATCAAACGCTTTTGGCTGATACAATAACCCAAAGGGTAATTATGGTATTTTCCAGCATTGCCATATCCGTTGTAGGCGGAGTGCTCTTTCTGGCAAGCGGGAGTATCATACCTTCGATTATCATGCATGCGTCATTCGCGGGGTTTTACACGAGCGGAAGCAGGTTTTAGCGGGCAAAACTAGAATTCTATACAAGGGGGTTTTTCTATGGCGATTGAGGTAGATTCACTCAGCGTTAAGTATCAGGATTACTTCGCGGTTAATAACATTTCGTTCACCGTTGCAGAAAAGGAGATATTCGGTATAATCGGCCCGAACGGGGCCGGTAAGACGTCGGCGGTGGAATGCGTCGAGGGTTTGAAAAAGCCGTATGGCGGCAGGATACGGGTGCTGGGCTTAGATCCGTGGAAGGATAGGCGGCAACTGCACAGCGTTATGGGCGTACAGCTTCAGGATACCTTTTATCCGGATAGGGCCAGGGTGCATGAGATATTAAAGCTCTTCTCCTCACTGTACTCGAACCCAGCCCCCTATGACGAGCTTATTGAGCTAATCGGACTGGAGCACAGAAAAAAAGCGTATGTATCCAAGCTTTCGGGGGGCGAAAGGCAGAAATTATCCATTATACTGGCGCTCATATCCAATCCTAAAGTGGTGTTTTTGGATGAGTTAACCACCGGCCTCGACCCAAAAGCCCGCCGGCAAATGTGGGATCTTATACTTCACCTGAGGGACAGAGGGCTGACTATCGTTATCGTTTCCCACTTTATGGACGAGGTGCAGGCCATATGCGACAGGGTAGCCATCATGAACAAGGGCGAGATACTATGCTGCGGCTCCATTGCCAGCGTAATAAACGATTTCAATCTGAAATCAAAAATAGTTTTCTCATCAGCGTCGGACTGCGCGGCGGATTTACAACGGCTAGACTGCGTTGCCTCCGCTGAACGAAGCGGGGAGAAGATACTTGTTTTGGGCGGAGGCAATGGCTTTTTGGAGCAGGTGCTCAAGCACCTCAACGATACCGGCGTATCATATTCCGGACTTACGGTTAAAGAACCGGATCTGGAGGACGTATTCCTCAGCCTTACGGGATATTCCCTTAACGAAAACGACGGCGCGATACAGGGGGTGGAGAAATGAAATCAAAAATAATACTGCGGCTTACCGCGTTCGAGTTTAAGCTGTTCTCTCGAAATTTCATGAATATGTTCTTCCTGCTCGTTTTTCCAACCCTGATGATACTTTTATTCGGCGGGATATACGGCAATGAACCGTTTGAGATGTACGGCGGCTTCGGCACGGTTGATATCTCCGTACCGGCGTACGCGGGAATGATTATTTCCGTAACCGGATTCATGAGCCTTCCCCTGACAATATGCGAGTACCGGGAAAAGAAGATACTCAAGCGCTATAAGGCAACCCCCATTGAGCCGGTTTACGTGATTTTATCGCATGTACTCGTTTGCCTTGTGATGACGGTGGTCGGAATGCTGCTGCTGATACTCGTGGCAAGGCTTGTGTTTAACCTCCAATTTATCGGCAACGCGCTTTCAGTAATCGCGGTGTTCCTGCTGTCAACGCTGAGCGTTTATTCCATAGGCTTTTTAATCGCCAGCATAGCGCCCAATATGCGCGCCGCAACCGCGACGGCAAACCTTGTTTACTTCCCCATGCTGTTTTTAACCGGAGCTACCGTACCCATCGAGCTTATGCCAAAATTCATGCAGGATATCGCTCAGGTTCTGCCTGTGACGCACGTGGTAAAAGCGATGAAGGTGGTTTGGCTGGGCGGAAGCTTCGCCGACGCGTGGATTAGCCTTGCGGTACTGGCGGGCGTCTTCATTATCTGCGCGGGATTATCGCTCAAGCTGTTCCGATGGGAATAGTTATGCTGGTTGTTCCCTGCCGCTTAAACATCGGCGCACGGCATGCCAGCGCATAATAACCGGTCACGCGCGGTTAAAGTTGGAAGCGCCTTAATATCCGCGCAACCGCCAGCCCCGCGGCAGCCTGAGTTAATTCGCCGGCCGCGGGGTTAATCAATCCATAGCTTTCTTTTGCCGCGTATACGTTTAACAAAGCGTCCGGTACGCTTTTGGGAATGCGTTTAACCTCGTTGAAAGGTGGGCGTCATAGTTTTACGGAGCTTTACGATACGCGCAATGTGTCCTGTTTGACATAATTATTTTACATGTATTGCATTGCCTGGCGGACAATCATTCGTTATAATTATGTAAGAAAAATAAGTTAGGAGTGCTAAAATGAAGAAAACGATTACGTTGATTATAGGCGTGTTGATGGCGTGCGCCGTTTTTTTGGGTGTGGCGGGCTGCCAGCTGGATTCCGAACAAACAAATCCAGGCTCTTCGCCTAAGCCCGATAAAGACGCTGTCGTAGCCAGCGTTGGCAATAAATATAACATTACCTATGAGGAGTATGAGGATTTATTCAATTCTTATGTTTCCTTTTATCAATACTATGGCGGAACTGTGCCCACGGGCGGCGCTGAGCTAACGGAGTTCCAGGACTCCACGCTGGATATGATGCTTGAGGAAAAGGTGCTGCTATATAAGGCTATTGAGGGCGGGTATGACCAGCTTACGGCGGACGAGCAAGCGGAGCTTGAGGAAAAGGCTGAAAAAGAGGTGGAAGATACCCTCGCTTATTATCGCGATCTGGCGGAGAAGGAAGCCGCCGAGGACGACACTATCGACGTGGACGCGCGCATACGCGAGATGATTGAGGAGGAAGCCCCTTATTATACAGGCAAAGACATGAACTACGATGAATACTTAGAGTTCATTAAAACCTCCATGTATGAAGAATTCTATGTGGAAAAATTCTATAACGAGACGCTGTCGGACTTGACCGCCACGGACGATGAGATTCAGGATTGGTACGACGAAGCGCTGGAGGCGGATAAAAAGGCGTTCGAGGAGGATCCCGGCAGTTACAAGGACGAGCAGGAAGAGTATGAGGTTAACGGCGGCTCGCCCGCCGCGTACGCGCCCGAAGGGTACTCGCGCATACTTCATATTTTTATAACGTCGGAAGAATCGCTTCCTGACGAATATGAAACGAAAACAAAACGGATGGACGAGATTAAAACGGAGTACGGAAAGCTGGCTTTTGAGAGCGCGCTGGACGGAAACGACAAATCCGCTGATTTTAAGAAGTTGATGGATGAGTATAATACTCTGGCGCGTGAAAGCCAGGAGCTGTTCGATTCAACATACGCCAAGGCAAAAACCAGCATAGACGAAGCGTACGGCAAGCTGCAGGCCGGCGAACCGTTTGCGGACGTTATGAAAGACTATACGCAGGATGCGGATTATACCTCAAACGATGTTTTCGCTCAAAAGGGAATGCTGATAAACCCGGACGTTGAAAGCGAAGTGGATTGGTCGGACGAGATCAAAACCGAATTCAAGAAGCTCAAAACGGGAACTTATTCGCAGGTATTTATGGACGACGATGGTTACCATATTATCTATTACCTCGGCGACGAGCCGTCCGGCGCGATAGAGCTTTCCACCATTAAGGAAGAAGCCAAGACCGCCCTGATTAATCAAAAGAAAGAAGCGGAATGGAAAGAACTGATTACGCAGTGGTTAAAGGATGAATCCATCATTAAGCGAAACGTTGAGTTGATTAGGCATCTGGGGCAGGCATAAACCGGTATCGTTTGGAGGTTTAGCAATGAGGCTGGATAAATATCTAAAGGTATCCCGAATCATAAAGAGGCGTACCGTTGCGAACGAGGCGGCGGACGCGGGGCGCGTAACAATAAATGGTAAAACGGCGAAGCCGTCTTCCGTCGTGGCCGTCGGGGATATTCTTGAAATCCGCTTCGGCTCCAACCAAATGAAGGTTCGGGTCCGCTCCGTTAAGGAGCATGCGGCGAAAGACGAGGCCTCCGGCATGTATGAGGCTTTGACTGATTAATAATGCGCGCTTATTATTTATTAATAAGCGGATATCCCGCCTATATCTGTTCATCGCCTTTGCGCGATTATTGAAGCGCCGCGCTGCGGCGCTTTTAATGCGTAAAAAAGTCGCAGCTACGGCTGTTAAATAACGGATGCGCGTCGTTTTGTTTTCTTGAAACGCTTTGGGGTATAGCGCCCAGCTTTATAGCTTGCCCATCAGGGCAGCCCGCTCGCGGCGAAAACAGCCCTATCCGACCAAATACAGCTGCGATTCGCGTAGGCGCTTTTTACGTATTGGTTTTAACTTAAACGCGCTCGAGCGTCAGCTTAGCTGCGTAAAACCCGCGGGATTCATCCGTCCCGGATCCTGAATTACGCCATGCCGCATATATAAGCGGCGTCTTTTTGGCAAACCGCCCGTTTACGGCGTTTGCAAGCTAAGGCGGGTATGCTGCGTTAAAGGGGCTTGCCCGCCGTAAAAACCATGGGGGGCGGCATTGTTAGCCGCTGTAAAAATAAACGGCGCGTAACGGCTTGGCGCTAAAGCGCTTTTATAGCTAAACGGGCAGGATAATAATAACCGGAGGTTTTGACATGACAAGCTTTTGCGCAATACTTTTAGCGGCAGGCATTTCAGTAAGGATGGGTACCAACAAGCTTCTTATTCCGATTCACGGGCAAACTCCCCTAGAGCGAAGCCTGTTATTGATGGACGGATGCGGGTTTGATCGGATTATTATGGCCGTTTCCCCTCAAACCCGGAACGTCGCGCAAGAATTAGCCGCGCGTATGTCAACAAGAACGCTGATCGTATCTGGAGGAGCTTCTAGGCAGGAATCCGTTTGGAAGGCGCTTGAGCACGCTAAGGAAGACGTTGTGCTTATTCACGATGCAGCGCGCTGCTTGGCCTCCCCCTCCGTCATATACGCTGCAATGGACAGCGCCGCCAGATTTGGCAGCGGAATTGCCGCCATTCCTGTCCGGGATACGTTGTTCCGCCCGGGCGCGGGAAGCGTCAAGAGGGAAGGGATCTTCGCTACGCAAACGCCTCAGGCGTTCGGCCTTCAATCCATTTTAGCCGCGTATCAGAGCGCCCAAGACCAGGGTTTCGAAGCTACCGACGATTGCATGATTTATGAGCGCGCCGGGTTCACGCCGAACTTCGTAAAGGGATGCTTGATAAACCAAAAGCTCACCGAGCCTGATGATATACCGTTTTTTGAATCCGTTATGGACGAGAACCGTAGGCGCGGCCGAGTCCGATGCGGTTACGGCGAGGATACCCACCGCTTAATTTTGGGGCGCAAGCTCATCTTAGGCGGTGTTGATATACCGCACGAGAGCGGACTGCTCGGGCATTCGGATGCGGACGCGCTCATACACGCTGTCATGGACGCACTGCTCGGGGCATGCGGCCTGGGCGATATCGGCCGCCATTTTCCGGATTCGGACCCTAAGTACAGCGGCGCGTCAAGCCTGAAGCTGCTTGAGGAAGTCGGCGAGATGGTAACTCGAGCTCAATACAGGCCCTACAATATCGACGCCGTGATCATAGCCCAGGCTCCCAAGCTGTCCCCGTATGCCGGGCGCATGCGCGTAAATATCGCCCGCGCGCTGGGTATGGTTACGCAAGCCGTCAATGTAAAAGCCACGACTACCGAGGGAATGAACGCTGAGGGGCGCATGGAATGCGTGAGCGCTCGGTGCGTATGTACCGTTGAACAAGTCTAACCGCTAAATGGCGTCAAGCCCTCCATAACATATACGTAACGCAAAAGGAGCGGGGCTTGGCGAAAGAGGGTTTGATTATCCACAAGTAATTACGAGGTGATAAAGTGGAATAGCCCGCATACGCTTTTTACTTTATGCCCTGCGCTATGCATCTAATATCATACAAAGGTAATAGTTTAGGTGTAAAGAGTTTTGCGTGGGTTTTTCTCCACCGCCTGTAATTAATATCATTGCTGTGCTAAGAATAATAGCGGCATTGCGCTGTTTACTGCGCGTATCCCCGAAAGGTAAATGCATAAAGGGATTTAAATTCGTAACGCATGGTTAAGAATCGTTACAACTTTAGATTTGAGGGGTTTGAAGTCTGGCATATCGAACAACAGAGAATAAATCATGCAATCGCGTTAGAATGCTTCAACAATCGAACGATGAAGCTCGGATTCTTTTATAAATTATGATATTGATAAGCAGGTGTCGATGGAAAAACGCGCTTAAATAAGTAAATTAGGAAGAATTATCAATGAAACTTTTGCCGGATAACAATAGAGCGCGGACATCGCGTTTTGCCTTTCTAGCTTTACTTTAACATCATACTAATTAGTGTGAAACCAATAAAAAACCTGGTTGAAATGTCGTCTGCAAAACCGGAGGCTTTCGAGCTAACGTTCCCAGAGCTGATCCGTTTGATAATAATCTCACAAAGCTGAGGCGGCGATAACAACCCTTAAAACGCAATCAAAAAGCCGCGCGGCGTTTTGCCGGCGGCTATATGCTTTGCGAGCAACCCGTAAGCCGAGTTCTGTCTTAGTGTGACCATCTATCTAGGCCTGCCGTTACCGGCAGGCTCAAGCGATTACCAAGAGCGTGGCGGGCCGCCATTAAATGCTCTCATTCCAATCTTGCACCAGGTGGGGTTTACAGGGCCGGCAAGTCGCCATGCCGCCGGTGAGCTCTTACCTCGCCTTTCCATCCTTACCAACCGGCCGTAACGACTGTTGGCGGTTTATTTCTGTTGCACTATCCTTGGAGTCGCCTCCACCGGGTATTACCCGGCACCCTGCCCTATGGAGCTCGGACTTTCCTCATACGGTCTAAGCCGCATGCGGTCACATGGATTACTCGCGTTGCCTATCGTTATTTGTGTTCAAATTATGATTGAACGTATAGTATTCTCCCGCAGTTGTCGCATTCTACAACCGAATCTCCCCCCGCTATACGCCGCATAACAGACGTTGGGAGGGACATATTACACCCGCCGCACTGACCGTTCTCGATAATAGCCATCGGGGCTGCATGGTTTTTTTTCGCGGCATTGTATTTAGCCATTAAATCTGGCGCAACGCCTTTACCCATATCAACGATATGCGCTTTGGCCGCGTCCAGCCTTGGCTGGCTGTCGTTCAGCTCCTTTTCGCATGCCGCCCTGAGCGCGTCGTATTCTTTTTTCGCTTTCGCAGCCTTTTGCCAGGTATTCTTCATTTCCACAGCGGATTTCTCAAGCCATACGATCGTATCATAAATCTCTTTTCGCGTACGGTTAATACGTTCCAGCAACGCTTCTATGGAACGGCGAGACTCCGTCATCTCAGCGGCCGTGCATTCTTCATCGCCGGCCATTGTTTCAAACTCAGACTGCTCCAGCTCAGACTGCTTTTCAATTTCATCAAAAGCGGCGGCGAGCTTATAAAGAGCGGCGCGGCGCGCCTCTATCTGTTTTTCCATTACGCTTATCTGCCCCTGCTGTTCCGTTAAAAACGTCCTAAGCTTATTGAGCTTTATCCGCGCAGGCGTGGTCTTAATTTCCGTTTCAACCCGTTCCAGAGCCAGCTCCGCCTCCTGAAAACGCCACAAAGAGTCCAGCATACTCATACTTTTTTACCTCCATATCAAAGCGCCGCGCGCATTACCGATAAAATGCGGCAGCCTATAACTACGCTTCAAATTCCCTTAAAGGGCGCTTGATCATAAAGCGCCAACTTGTATTGTATACCATCCGTTAAGCTTTGTAAACGGGTAATCAACGGTTCGAGTACGACGCGCTCAGTCTCATAATGTCCGGCCGCAATAACGTTAAGCCCAATAACGCCCGCTTCCAGCGCCTGATGGTGCTTCAATTCGCCGGTAACATATGCGTCCGCCCCCGCTTCCTTCGCCGCCGCCAGCGCGTCCCCACCGCTGCCGCCTAGCACAGCGACCCGGCGGATAAGCGCCGTATCGTCACCGCATCTCAAAGCTGGGCCGCCCAGCCTGCTCTGAACATACCGCGCGAAATCCACAAACCGCATGGCTTCATTTTCGTCAAGCTCGCCTATCCGCCCAAGCCCCACGGGCGGCAGCGGCAGCGCACGCTTAAGCGAAAGCGCATTGCTGAGGCAGTCGTTCACCCCGCCCGGGGCCGCGTCAAGGTTCGTGTGCGCCGCGTACATGGCGATTCCATTTGTGATCAGAATATAAGCCGCGGCCGTATCAGGAGAATCAGGCAGCAACCGCTTCACGCCGTTCATCAGGATAGGGTGGTGCGTTAGCACCAAATCCGCCTTCATGCTTACCGCTTCAAGGGCAACGCTTATCGAACAATCCAGCGCTACAAGCACGCGGCGGATATCCGTTTTAGCCGTCCCCACCAGCAGCCCGACGTTGTCAAAATCCAGCTTGTATTCAATCGGCGCAAGCTTTTCCATCGCGGCTATAAAATCGTATAAAAGCATATCATTACCTCCTGTTTTTTTCCTGTAAATAGCCCCGCACGGCTTCCAGCTCCCTTTGCCGTTCAATAAGCCGCTCCGGTATTACGCCTTTTTTCTTGGCCAAGGCAAGCCGCCTGTCGTTACCTTCATAAAGCCTATCCAAAAGCTTTATCAACGTCGGCGCGTTTTTCTCCAAGTTAACCCAGCCAAAACCGAATATGCCTTCAGGCCATCCGGGAGGCCTTTGAGCCGCCTCTCCATCGGCGGCTTTTATCACCTGATAAAACCTGCCGCCGTCGTATACCAGCTCTTCATCCAGGATCCTGAACCGGTTATTACACAAATACCTTCGAAGATCGCTAGCTCCGCCCATTGGCTGCATGACGATGCGCTCGGCCGCTCTTGCCGCCTTCGCTCCCTGATCCAGCAACCTGGCTATGAGCAAACCGCCCATCCCGGATAAAACCACAGCGTCCGCCTCACCCGCATTTAGGCCAAGTAACCCATTGGACAGCCTAAGCTCGATTTTTGAGCCTAACCCGCAGCGTTCGGCCAGCGCGCGCGCCTTATCAAGCGATGGCGCGCTGATATCCAATGCTAACGCCCGTTGAATCATGTTCCGCTGTAACAGGCTTACGGTCAGCCTCCCATGATCGCACCCGACGTCCGCCAGCGTATCTGAGCCCTGAACCATCGCCGCTACGGCTTCAAGCCTTGGACGGAGATGAACCCGCATAATTGCCCCTTCCGTTATCTATTCCCTATTATTGTAAAGCAAAATCGCCCTTGGCGCAACGCATCGACCGTAACCCGTATTTAGTGGACAGGCAAGGCATATCCCGCCGACTGTATGCATACCTATCAATAACCATAAAAAAAGGGGGATGTATAGCATGGAGTACAGGCGGCGTAAACGCCGGAGCAAAGGCCGGGCGCAGGCTAGTCGCCGCACCGCGCAGCAGGCCGGTTCAGCGGGGCGCGCCGTTATCGCGCTTTTGCTTGCGGCCGCCATAATTTATATCGTATCGGCTTCAGCGGCCGGAACATGGATAGCGCAGAACGTGATGGCCCCTATCTTCGACGCATTTTCACCCGACGCGACGCATGGGACGGGCAGCACACCGGAACCGGGAACATCGCCGGGCCCATCCGTGAGCGATGAAATAACTCTTCCCGCCATGAACTGCTATATGCTGCAAATGGGTATCTACTCGTCTATGGAAAACGCGAAGTCCCAGTCGGAATCACTTCAGGGTCAGGGCGCCGGAGGTTACATCCTTCAGGATGGCGACAGGTATCGGGTACTCGCGGCCGGCTATGATACGGAGGCAAACGCTAAGGAGGTGCGGGATCGCCTCAAAGATGAGGGCCTTGACTGCACGGTACACGAGGTTTCATGTACTTCCGCTTCCTTGCGCGTTACATCTACGCAAGCACAGCTTGATAAGGTTAAAGCCGGATTTGAGGCGCTTGTTCAAATGCAAAAGCGCATGACGGAGACCGCTCTCACCTTTGATAAACAGCAGCAAACGATTTCGGACGGGAAAAAAATCGTGACTGAAATCCGCACCAACCTTGAAAACGCAACGTCCATTTTAAATGAACAAAGCACAACGAGCGGGGACGTGCTTTCGCTTGTGAAGGCATGCTATGATAATTGCTTAACAGCGCTAAAGGAGCTTGAGTCCTTAAACACCGAGAGCTTTGTAACTTTTTCAGCCAGGTTCAAGTACACGCAAATACAGGTTACGCATGAATATGTAAAGTTGGTTGGTTCTCTAACCGCATAATTCTTCCATATAAATAAGTTAAAATACGGTATAAGGGCCAAGGCCCTTTTACCGTATTTTTTTATTGATTTTGATAGACGATATCTTCTTACAAGCCCTCATAAATATTTATGACGCCATGAGACAACGGCTTAACATTTACATGCCCTCATGTTACGCGGTAAAGATAAAGTAAGCCTTGATTTAAGCGGCTTTGCGGGCGCAGTTACGACCAGGCAAAGGGAACATTATCACTTTCTTTTTTAGATATGTCTACACAGTTCTATTAGTTAAGCTAAATCAGTATACTATTCATCGCTATATCGTTTTTCGGAAAGGTGGAAACAAGGTTGAGGGTTTCAGTAAAGCCATTGACAGCTAGTCTATCTAATTGTTCAAGGAATACGGTGCTGTATTGCGGTAGAAGCGGGCAAGCAACGGCTTCTCGCTTACTACACAAAAACAGTTGTCTTGAGCTATGGCAATATGAGCTATATTGATAGAAAATATGGCAAAAGCGGCGACCGAATGGGTACGCTGTCCTGTCTGCGGAATAAAACGAGGTTACAGATACAGAATTAAAAAACTTTCCTCTCTACTGCAAAAATGCAAGCAGGAAAGTTTGATCGACGCAAAATATTTATATATACCAGTTATTAAAAAGCAACTCTTTAACGGACTATCTCTTTACTGCTTTTTATAGCCCTTTATATCCCCGCTTGAGATTTGGGCACCATTCACCAAAAAAGCGCTACAAAAACTGGGAATAAAAGAAACGCCGAGAGCGTGTGAAAACATGGTGTTTATACCGCTTCCCGGCGTTTTTCATTTCCGTCCTCAAACCAGCTTGTATGGGAGAGAAAAATTCTACTATTTTTTATTGATTTATAGATGAAAACTGCCTTATATGTTCTTATAAGCTTTTATGGGCGGCACCGTAAAATGGCTTCAAATAAGGCTTTTCCGCACATCTTCTTATTTCTCATCATAACTCCTAACACCGTGGTTTTGGAAAGTTGGGCACCTTTTGAGCACCACGAACTTCCTCAGAATATTCTTCAATTTCACTTTTCGTTTCATTCCTTTCCGACCTTTTCAGCGTAATTTTTGGAAGAGCAAGCATAGGAAAGGGGTACTCTTTCCGTAAAAATCAATCTTTTCCGTCTGCGACAGTAAAAGAAATTTTTGCTTGTTGGGAATATCCCAAACCTTCAGCAAATTGGAATTTCTCTACTTCTTAAACCGTAATCCAATATCTTTTCGTCTTGCAGCCATCAACATCTATAGTTTTCTCATAAACGCCACCATTAGCAAGTATTGTTTTTTCGCTGGCTTTGTTCTTAACATCACATGTAATAAGAAGTTTTGGTATTCCTAACGCTTTCGCATTTAGTATATTTAAACGAAGCATTTCCTTAGCATATCCTTTACCTCGTTCAGAAGGACGTACTGAATATCCACAATGCCCTCCCCATGTTCCAAGAATAGGATGATTTATATGGTGACGCAAATCTATAACACCTATAACTTTGTTATCATTCTTACGAACAGCCAAATACATATGTGAAGAAACCGTTGTTCCCACCTCGCCACATGTTTCTTCACTCTTTCTAAGTTCGCATATTTTTATCCACTCTTCAGCCGACGTACTTACATCAAGTGATATACAACCAGCAAACTGGGATTCACTTTCTGCATCACAGTCTAAAATTTCTTGACGAAATTCCCATATATCATCAGCATACTTCATTTTAGGTTCTATCAATTCGATTTGTTCCATTCCAATACCTCCACAAATTCCGATCCGTATTTCTGCGACATACATATTATACCGTTCGGTTGTGAATTTTTCTATTATTTACCTACTTTTACGGAATAGCAGAGTCAGCCGCCCTCGTCAACGGTCAAGATAAACGGGCTTAGCCCGCCGTTGACAAGTTCGTAGTCTCTGCTTATGTGGCAGACAAGAGGGCAAAAGGCAACAAGTACGTTCGCCCTCGAAGATTATGATATTTCCTTATATCTGCCCGTATCGTTTTATATCGCCTTTGGAAATCTGAACACCATTTGGGCACCAAAGTGTCAAAAATCATAGCGATTTTAGTTGCATTGATATGATGAAAAGTTAGTATTTACAGGGGATATCACAGTTTAATAACTTTTGACAACTCAAATTCAAATACTATTTTTTATTTCGGAGTTAATCAAACATGAGCGGAACAACTCTCTTTCACCTTAAAAACAGTCGCTTTACAAATCGTAAACCCTGAACTGTGACGGGCGGCCGCCGTCACACCTGAATGAAGAGAGAGGAGAATATCTTATAATTCTACTTAAAGCTCCGTCCTGAGGAGTATCCGTCTTTTTCATAAATGCTGAGCCATTCCTTCATACGGGTGAGGAACTCGGCATTCGTAGACGTTTTATCAAGCATACCGATAAACTGCTCAGTGATTTCACCCGGATTCCCACCAGCCAATACGCGCCGCATACTGAACACGCCTTCAAGCTCATCCTTCGTCAACAGAAGCTCTTCCTTGCGCGTGCCGGACTTATGGATATCAATCGCCGGGAAAATACGCTTTTCCGACATCTTGCGGTCAAGATGAATTTCCATATTACCGGTGCCCTTAAACTCCTCAAATATGATATCGTCCATCCTGCTGCCCGTCTCAACGAGGGCGGTCGCGATAACGGTAAGGCTTCCCCCATTCTCAATATTGCGCGCAGCGCCGAAAAAGCGCTTAGGCTTATGCAGCGCGCCGGGATCCATTCCGCCGGAAAGCGTTTTGCCGGTGGGCGGTATGGTCAGGTTATAAGCACGTGCCAACCGGGTTATGGAATCCATTAAAACAACAACGTCCTTCCCCTGTTCCACCAGTCGCATGGACCGCTCCATAACCATTTCCGCCACGCGGGTATGATGCTCAGGAAGCTCGTCAAACGTCGAGTAAATGACCTCGCCCTTGATGGAGCGCTGCATATCCGTTACCTCTTCAGGCCGTTCATCAATGAGCAAAACAATGAGATGCACGTCTGGATGGTTGTTGGATATGCCGTTTGCGATGTTTTTCAAAAGCGTCGTTTTACCGGCCTTTGGCTGGCTAACTATCATACCGCGCTGACCCTTGCCGATTGGCGCGATAAGGTCGATTAACCGTATCGCCAGGTTGGGCTTACGGCCATTTTCCTTAAATTCGAGCGTGAGCCTTTGATCCGGATAAATCGGGATCAGCTCCTCAAACGGCTTTCTCTGACTTACATCCTCCGGTGACTCGCCGTTAATCCCGGTTATATATAGTAGCGCCAGAAAGCGTTCCCCCTCCTTGGTCGGCCGGGTCTTTCCAGCTACGAGATCGCCGGTACGCAGCCCGAACCTGCGGATCTGGGCGATGGAAACGTAAACGTCCCTATTGCCGGGCATGTAGTTTTTCGACCGGAGGAACCCATATCCATCCGGCAAAACCTCAAGCACGCCTTCCGCATCCCCGCACGCGCCCGTTTCAAGCAATTCCGATACGGCGGGGTTGCTGGTACCATATTCTTTATTATAATAAGGCTCCTGCCTGCCGCGGTAACGGTTGCTATCGCCCTCTTCAGATTCAAAAGAGGGGTTGTTAAAGCCTTCCGCCTGGTGCGGGCGCTGGTAGGGCTGCTGCTGATAATTATCCTGTTGCCGGTAGTTGGGGGCGTAACCTTCCGAAGAGCGATCGTTGCTGTTATAGTATGGGCGCTGCTGATAACCGCCCTCCTGCCTTTGGTAGCCGCCCTGATAATTATCCGGTCGCCGGTCGTTATTGTTATAATATGGGCGTTGCTGGTAACCGCTGTCCTGCCTGCGGTCGTTGTTGTAATAAGGCCGCTGCTGATAACCCTGGCTGCCGTATGCGCGCCGCGGCTGATAGCCGCCTCCCTGCTGCTGATAACCGCTGTCCTGACGCGGACGGTACGAGGGCGTAACATAAGACGGGCGGTTATCCGCATGCTTATCAGGTTCGGCCGTAAGCCTGCGCGCGGGCGGCGCGTCGGCGGGCGCGGACTCTATACCGCTCGGATCCATCGGAATACTCTGCGGTTCGGCTGAGGGAGGACGATTCAGAGGGGTTTCAAAACCGCCACCTTGATCCTTAACGGGCGCTTGCTCAGCGATATGCGCCACAGGCGCGTAGCTCACCGGTTCCGGAGCGCTCCCCGCCTTCTCTCCCCCATTCATGATTAAATCCACCAATTCATGTTTGCGGTATTTGGTAATGGATTTGATTCCCTGCAATCTGGCGATTTCCCGCAAATCCGCAAGGCTTTTTTCCAAAAGCATGTCTCTAGTCAAAATGAAAGCTCCTTTCTTTCTCATCACAGTATGTTAAATTATTTGAAAATAAATCGAATACGGTTCTCAACCGCGTCTGTCGCCGGAAATGGACGTGGAACCACCACCATCCACAAAGAAATTATACATATACACCTATTTACGTGTTAAATTATTGAAACGTCTAGAGGTCTTAAGAATAACCTATATTTCAACTTAACTTAATATTACTTTATAAACAATAATTAGTCAAGAAAAAAGAAAGGCGTTTCGTGTCGATTATCGCGTCGAACATTTCAAGAATACGTCGGCAAGCTAAAAAACAAGCGATTCATATTTATTAATCAGACAGCTTCGATTGCCGCGCATCACAAAATTAACGGTAATATATTGTTTTCAATCAGCAGTCTGAGTTGAGCCGATTGAATAATATACATGATAAATCAAGCTTCCGTACTCAGGCGATGTATACGCCAATCAATATCTAAGCGAGCGCTCATGGGCGTTTAACTTAGGGGCCCATGAGCGCCGAGCGGTCATGATAACTCAAACATACCCATATAAAGCTGATAGTACTTGCCGCGCTGGCTCAGTAGCTGTTCATGGTTTCCTCTCTCAATAATTTCACCGTTTTCCAAAACCATAATCGCGTTAGAATTACGAACGGTGGATAATCTGTGCGCTATTACAAATACGGTACGCCCCACCATAAGCTTATCCATACCCTTCTCGATTAAAGCCTCGGTACGGGTATCGATGGAGCTTGTCGCCTCGTCAAGAATCAACACCGGGGGATCCGCAACCGCCGCGCGGGCGATGGCGAGAAGCTGCCTCTGGCCCTGGCTTAAATTGCCGCCGTCCCCGGTTATCACGGTATCGTATCCCTGCGGAAGATGGGATATGAAATAATGCGCGTTCGCAAGCTTTGCCGCAGCCTCAACCTCCGCGTCCGAGGCGTTGAGCCTGCCGTATCGTATATTATCGCGTACGGTACCCGTAAATAAATGCGTATCCTGAAGCACCATTGAAAGCGATTTCCTCAAATCGTCTTTCCTTATGCGTACGATGGGCACGCCGTCATACGTTATCTCGCCATGCTGAACGTCGTAAAAGCGGTTAATGAGGTTGGTTATCGTCGTCTTGCCCGCCCCTGTCGAGCCAACGAACGCTATTTTCTCCCCCGGCCTTGCGTAAAGCGATACGTCGTGTAGAACGTTTCTATCGCCATCATAGCTGAACGTGACGCTGTGGAACCTTACGTCGCCCGCAAGCCGCGCGTATCGGATTCGCCCATCCTCGGGGATCTTCCATGCCCACGCGCCCGTTCGCTTTTCTGACTCGACGACTTCCCCTTTTTCATTTACATCCGCGTATACCAGCGTAACATCCCCGCCGTCCGCTTCCTTCGCCTCATCGAGCATTTCAAATATGCGTTCGGCCCCCGCCAGCGCGCTCATTGCTGAGTTGAACTGCTGGGAAAGCTGCGTTATGGGCATGGAGAAATTGCGGCTGTATTGAAGGAAGGAGGCTATGGCGCCTAAATCCAGCATACCGCTCACGGCCATCAATCCGCCTGCCGCCGCGGTTATCGCGTAGTGAAGATGGGACAGGTTCCCCATAATGGGCATGAGGATGATGGACCAGGTGTTCGCGCTCGCGGTGGCCTCGCTAAGCTCGTCGTTAATCGCGTCAAAATCCGCGCGCACGGCCTCCTCATGGCAGAATACCTTTACAACCTTCTGCCCCTCGATCATCTCCTCAATATAACCGTTCACCTCGCCGAGCGACTTCTGCCGCTTTTTAAAGTAAAACCCGCTCTTTTTAGTGAGCAGCCGGACGGTCAAAAGCATAACGCCAAGCATGACGAGCGCGATTAGCGTAAGCAGCGGGCTGATAATAAGCATCATGGCGAAAACCCCGAGAATCCTCGCCGTGGAGTTGATAAGCTGCGGTACACCGTTGCTCAAGAGCTCGCGCATGGCGTCCGTATCATTTGTAAAGCGGCTCATGATTTCACCATGCGTATGCTTGTCAAAGAAGCTTACAGGAAGCCTTTGAAGGTGTGCGAACATCTCCGAGCGCATACGGTAAAGCGTGCCGGCAGCAACGCGGATCATCAGTCTGTTATACGCATAGATAGCTGCAGCGCCGGCGGTATACATAGCGGCCATTATAGCCAATATGCGGATAAAGCCGGACATATCGGGGTTCTGCCTGCCGACAAGCGGCATAATATAATCGTTGATTATCGGGCGGAGCATATAAGTCCCCGCAACGTTTGCCGCCGCGCTGATAACAATAAAAAACGTTACCATCGCAAGCTCAAGCTTATAGCTTTTAAAATAGCCCATGATACGGCGCAGCGTCGCCTTGGCGTTCTTGGGCTTTCTGAACCGGTTTGCCTGGCTCGAGTTTCCCGGAGGCATATTAAGCCACCCCCTTTTGCTGGGAATTATAAACTTCCTGATAAATATGATTGGTCTTAAGCAGCTCCTCGTGCGTGCCTACAGCCTCAATCATGCCGTCGTTAAGCACGACAATTCTGTCCGAATCCATTACGGACGCAATGCGTTGAGCGATGATAATCGTGGTTGTATCCCTTAATTGATTGCGCAGCGCGGATCGTATGGCCGCGTCCGTAGCCGTGTCGACCGCGCTCGTGCTGTCGTCAAGAATAATGATCTTCGGCTTTTTCAGCAATGCGCGGGCAATGCACAGCCTTTGCTTTTGGCCCCCGGATACATTGACGCCTCCCTGACCCAAATTCGTATCGTAACCATCCGGAAACGACATAATGAATTCATGCGCCTGCGCGGCCCGGCAGGCTTCCTCAATCTGTTCGTCCGTGGCGGAGGGGTTGCCCCAGCGGAGATTGTCGCGTATGGTTCCTGAAAAAAGCACGTTGTTTTGCAGCACCATGGATACCGCGTCCCTCAGACGGTCGATTTTATAATCACGCACATCCCGGCCACCCACCTCCACAGAGCCGCTGAGCGTATCGTAAAGCCTGGGTATAAGCTGTACAAGCGTGGTTTTGGCAGATCCCGTGCCGCCTATTACGCCTATGGTTTCCCCAGATAGTATGGAAAGGCTGATATGGCTGAGCGTAAGGTTATCGGGTTTTTTTGAGTAGCTGAAGGTCACGTTTTTAAACGCAATTGACCCGTCGCGCACATTAAGCGATTCCTCCGCGCCGTCGTCCCGAATATCGATTTTTTCGTCAAGCGCCTCCCCGATTCTGGTTATGGACGCGCGTGAAAGCACCAGGTTGACAAATACCATGGATATCATCATCAGGGCGTTGAGTATCTGGGCAAGATAACTGATAAAGCTCATTAAATCTCCCGCCTGCATCCTACCGGCGATAATATTGTTACCGCCAATCCAGCAGGTCGCTATCATACATGCGTACAGGACGAACTGCGCTATGGGCATATTCCAGATGAGCACCCTTTCGGCCTTAAGCTGGGCCGCGCGAACCTCGTCCGCTGAGGAAGCGAACCTATCGGTTTCATATTCGCCGCGCACAAACGCCTTGACCACCCGGATAGCCGTAAGGTTTTCCTGCACGTCGCGGTTCATGCCGTCGTACTTCTTGAGCATCGCCTGAAACCGGGGAAAGGCCTTCACAGCGATAACCGCAAGCGATATACTAAGAACAGGGAGCGCGAAAGCGAAGACAACGCCCATATCCGCGTTGATGCTAAGCGCCATAACCGTGGCGCTCACCAGCATCACCGGGGCGCGGATAAGCATGCGGATGGACATCATAAACGACTGCTGCGTGTTGTTAACATCCGTCGTAAGCCGTGTAATAAGCGAAGCCGTGCTGAATTTATCCACATTCGCAAAGGAATAATCCTGAACCTTATAGAAAAGGGCGCGCCTGAGGTTACGTGCGAAACCCGTGCTTGCCAGAACCGCGAACCGAGCGCTTACCACGCCGAAGAAAAGTGAAAGCACGGCAAGGCCGATCATCTTGCCGCCGGCGGCAAGAATAAAAGGCATCCCACCCTCGCCGTTAATGCCGATATTAATCACATCGGCCATGATATATGGAATATATACTTCCAATATCACCTCCAATATGATGGTAACTGCGGATAGAACGGTTTGAAGCCGATGCCCCTTAACATAGGGTAACATTCTTTTTAGCATATCGATACATTCCCCCATTAATTATAGCTTGTTATCCAGCTCGAACATCCTTTGACGGAAGCGGTAGAACTCTTCCCTGTCCGTATCGATGTTGGCGATGGCCTTATCTAAAAGCGACTTGAACAGATCCGTCTCCTCAGGTGAAAAATCGCGCAGCATACGTCCGTCCAGTTTGTCGAACGCGGCGCGGCACCTGACGGCAATATCCCTGCCCTTATCGGTAACGGTAAGCCGCTTGCAGCGCAAATTCGTTTCATCAACGTTTTTCTCCAGCAGACCCGCCATCTGCATACGTTTTGTAGAAAGAGCGACCGACGCAGGCGTTACATGAAGCGCCTCGGCAATCTGGTTTTGTGTGCAGCCGCCGTACTCAATAACGTATTCCAGCAGCGGAAGCTGCCCCTTATAAAGCTCAATATCGTTTATTGCCCGCTGGAGATTTATGCGCCGCAGTATTTCAAGCCGGTTAAGCCTGCAAACAATGGGATTCAAACGCGGCATTATGTTCGTCCTCCTGTTGTATTAAACGTCTAACTGTTAAACGCTTAACTATTTTAGCAAAAAAAGCGGTTACTGTCAATAAGCATGGCGCGGCAAGCGTTTGGAGCAAAGCTCGGTTATATCACATTTCCATAAAGCAATTATGCCTCTATAATACCGTCCCAAGAAGGTTTCATAGGAGGCGCGCAATATATGCTAAACAACGAGTTAAATATATGCAATAAATGGATACCGGCTTCGCTTCCTTTATTCTCGGCACTAAATCCGGTTAAAATATATTTTTCGCTTGAGCGTAACTTTTCACGCTCGTAATGGATATTAAGTATCACGATGATAACTACTGCGGGTAAGCGGAGTTAAATAGCCGTCACTTCTGACTCCCTTTCATTTACACTTACACTATTAGCCGCTATCTCCGCTTACCTGTACAGGTCGAATAAAAAAAGTGTTAATGAAGTTATTTAGCTTTCCGGGCAAAACCGAGTATAACCGTATATATTAAATAAAAAAGGCGGTTAACCCGTCTTTTTTATAAATGCACACAGCAAAAGGAGTTTATGTGATAATATGAGTCAAATCGCAATGTTTATATCAAATCGGTTTTTAGATCTATTTATAAAATTTTAGTAAAATAAAGTTTAAGTCTATAAGTAAGGATGCGGAGTTATTGAATCACAGTATCAATTGGTATAAAAACATATATGAATCCGCTCCTTGCGTGTCGAACTGTATATACGGCGCGCTCTGTTATGGGAGCTGCGTTATAGACGGCCATATATGTAAAAAGGAAAGCAGTGAAAAATTATTTCCCATTATAATCGAAGATAAATCAAAGAGTATTACGGGAGTATGAAAAAGCAATGTTAAGCGTTGATAATATGTCAAAAACGTATCCGAACGGTATAAGGGCAAACCAAAGCGTCAGCCAGTCCGTAGAGCCCGGTGAAGCCGTCGGGCTAGTCGGCCCAAACGGTTCCGGGAAAACCACGCTGATTCAGCAAATCCTCGGCGTGTTGAAAACCGGCGGCGGCATAACCATTGACGGCATAAAAAACGATTCGAGCAAAGTTGCCTACGTTCCGCAGTTTCCCGCGATATACCCCGCCCTGACCGTTTGCGAAACGGTCCTCGCCGCCCTCTATTACATCGGAATAAGTAAAAAACCCGCCTTGGCCCGGGCCGAGGCGGGCTTGAGAGAACCGGGCTTTCTCAAATTGCGAAGCAATATACCTACGCCCTCTAGGGCGGACAAAAAAAGCTTTTATCAGTTTCCTGCGCTTTAGCCCAGGATTAGCCTTATTTGATACTCGGCGAGGCTACCGCCATGGCCGATATATTATCCATGGAGAACATCTGGAGTATCGTTTGCGAAGAAAGGGATAAAGGCGCTGCCGTTTTAATCGCTTCACATGATATTTCTAAAATAAAGCTGGTTGGCTCATCCTTTGTATTGATGAAGAAGGGCGAAATCGTATTTCACGGTAAGCCGGCAGACATTAAAACGGATTTTTGCCGCTGCTTAATCACGGCTGCGAAAGCGGATGCGGCGGCCGATGCGCCTTTAGCCTCCTGCCGCGCGTTCGGCGTAACGGGCGCGATTTTAAGCTTGTCACGCAAGATGTTGTACAAATGCTTGCGGCGCTTAATGAGATTTCGAGCGTCGGAAAAACTGGGGCTGGAATGCGAACACCCGGCATTCTACGAAGGAATCTTATTTATGCTAAAACGGTTGTTAACTGGAGGGGTTTATGCTCAAAGCTGTCTCAACCTCCATATGGATCAGCGTTAAAACGATTGCGGCTCAAATTCATGCAGTATCTGATGATGGTAATCGTTTTCCCAGCTACATACCTTATAATAAGCATTGTATCCAGCGGCGGGTTAAAGAGCGCCGCGGATTATGCTTTGGACCTTTTCTGCTTGATGTCGATCTCAATCTTTATCAATATGCAGTCGGCCTCAATCGCGTTAAGCAACGGCATAACTACGATTGAAATGTACGCGACGTTTAAGGTACGGCCAATTTTCGTTTTCTTAGGGCAAAGTTTATTTCATTTCATCGTGATGCTTCCATTCGCGTTGGCTTTAGCGGCGCTTGCGCTTTTGAGCGGCATTGCCATAAACTCACCTGCGCTTTTGGGCGTACTGATTTTATCGTTTCTCTTTTTAAGCTTCGTCTCCATCGTCGTAGGCGGAATTATACCAAACACGAACATGGCCTAACCAATAATCAATATGCTTTACATGGTCATCGTTATGACAACGCCGCTTTATAATATTTTCAGCAGCGTTTCATACACAAGCCGCATTCTTTATTCGCTGAACCCTTTCTCGCATTATACATCTTTACTCTACAGCTGTTTTAATAAGCCGCCAGTTTGCCCGCCATACATATCCATCGCGGTACTCTTTGGGCTAACGGTGATTGCCGCTATCATATCGGTTAAGCGGTGGAAAAACGCCGCGGCGGTTGAAAAGCTGAATGTTTTAGGGTAGGGACATTATCGCGTCAGCGGTCGTTAAGACATAAGCAGTATAAAACATTTACTCATCTTTACATAAAATTGCAGGTTATGCGCTGAAATTCGGAAGAAAAATGGACAAACCCCCTGCAATCAAGAACTTGTCCACTTTGGCGGAGCGGGATGGGTCAAATCCGAACGCTTTATCTATATATTTTAAACTAGCGTGATTAATCCTCTGATCATATCGAAATAGTTAAGCAAGTTCGAGCAAGACACTTATGCTTGCTGGGTAAGGTTTGCGTAGCACAAACGCTATAACTAAAATGGTGGGAATGACAGCTCATTAATCTTCAGCTTAAATGTATTAATAAAGAGGGATAATAATTCATCATTCTGATCAATTGGGATTTTGTTAGCACTATCATCAATTAGGTATTCGTTAGCAAATGCAATACTAAACTCTATACATGATGCTGCAATATTAAATATGGGGTCACATAAAGATAAAAACAAATCCAGAAAACTAATTAATTCCCTTTGTCCCCAGTCCGTTGATATATCGTATTTTGGTTTTGTTGTAATACCATGAACTAACTGATTGCGCATATCAAGAAAAACATTTAGCGCAAGCTTGATAGTTTCATCAATTTCAAATGCTTCTTGCATAGAATGAATTAAATTACCAAAAGTTTTTTTCTCCCAACCATTAAAAAAATCCAAAATAGTGTTATATTTCTTTTGCTGCTTTTTTGACACAGCAAATACAAAAGACTTGGAAAATAAACTTTCAATCTCATGACATTTTGCAATAGCTAAACCTATGGCCTGATATAATTGTTCTTGTATATTAATTTCTATTTCATTTTCATAATTATCATATAATGGCAATTCAGGATTACGTTCCCGTAAGGCTTTAGCACCAACTGTTAAACGAGTTTCCGTCCGTTGGGCTCGGTTGAATAAACGACATCTCTAATTAGAATCTGCTTTTTGTCATCATATTCACGAAATTTAGCACCTAATTTTTCTAATAACCATTTATCTGCATACCAGGGCCATTTCCTTAGCCCTTGAATGTTTGCTTGTTCTGGTACATTTTCTTTTGACCATTCTAAAAATTCTTTATTTGCCATTTCCTCATAATTGTCTGGGATATCCATTATTCTCAACGCACATACATCTTCTTGATCAAACCCATTCATATTTATTTCAACGCTTTTTGCACTTCTACTATTTTTGGCTACAACAAAGCAATCTTCAAAACCATCTGATGCAACCCAGTATAATTTCCATATTGCCACATTAGATACCTCCAATTGCTAAATAAAGCAAATAAGCAGAGCCGATAAACGACCCTGCTCATCATGCAGCCGAATACTCCTTTTTCTGCAAAAAGCAAGACATTTCGACTATTTTCATTTGGCGGAGAGAAAGGGATTCGAACCCTTGAGTACATTCCTGCACTACACGATTTCCAGTCGTGCGCCTTCGACCAACTCAGCCATCTCTCCAGAACATATTTGTTTATTATTCCGCCCGTGTCGTCTCACCATTCGCATGGTATCTATAAACGCCTTACCGTAGAATAAGCGCTTATAATGCTAAGCGGAATAACCTAGCTTATATTACAACACCCGCAGCTAAATTGCAATAGTATTTCCAAAATCAATCCGCGGTTATTACGCTTTAACTGACTGTAATACCTATTCGTAAACTATACCAAATAGTCTGTTTTGCCTGTACTATCCCAGAGAGCCGCCGTACTTATTTACTCGTACCCAACAGCATCATTATTTTTTGTGCTTTATCATGCCCCCAACACCGTACTTTCGGGCGTTCTATTATAGCCTGGCGTTTCCTGCTGATAGTTATATAACGCTGCCATGTCATGCGGATACTTCGTCCTGGCTCATCCTCATCTTACTCGACTGTATACAAACGATCTGCTTCGACATAAGATTTGAAGTAATTTGATGTAATTGTATGATTGATTAATTTTCTTATAGGGATAGCCCTAAACGCTTTGCTATTACCAAAGCGAACCACAGTTAATACCGGATAACAAAAATCCCCCGGCGTAGCCGGGGGTATTTCATATACGGGTACAAACCTTTGATACTAGCCACGCCTCACGTGGCGTTGGTACGGCCTGACCTTTGCGTAGGCTTGATACCTGCGGCCCGCAAGCGGCTTAATTACTCATCGTTAGCTGCTCGCCCATCTTATCTTCTTCCAAATGCTTTTGTATGTATTCCGCAGTCTTCTTTGCATTCTTGCCTGCCGTGTATATATAGTACCCCCGGCGCCAGAACTCCCGGTTGCGATACTTATACTTCAATTCTAGAAACTGCTCGTATATCATCAGGCTACTTTTGCCTTTGAGATACCCACTCGACACTGCCACTTTCGGCGGTATCTCCAGCAACATATGCACATGGTCGGGGCATATTGCCGCTTCTATTATCTTTATATCCTTCCACTCACACAGCTTTCTTATTATCTTCCCTTCTTCTACCCGTTTCTTTCCAAAGAATACTTTCCGCCGGAATTTCGGCGCTAATATTATGTGGTATATGCAATTCCACTTGGTAAGCGATAGACTTTTTGTGCCGTTCATTCTTGGTTGGCTCATTTTGCTTTTAGGTTGCAGTTGTCAGGCCGCATACTTATTTTAGCGAAAGAGATTTTCTCTATCCGCATCATTGCCGGAAGGCTTCTTTTGAACCACTCGCCCAGCGAGTGGTTTTCTCTTGATAAAAAGCTCCCTCCATATGGCGGGAGTCAGCCTGTCAAAAAAACCGGGGGTAGGGTCGGAGCCGCACCCCCCATAGGCTTTCAACCGAACCTGACGACATGTGCGTCAGATTCTCAATGCCTTTCGCAGCAAGGGTTTCTTTGCACGGGGCGCTGACAGCGCCAATGTAAAAGCGCTCCGTGTTAACTCAAAAAACGTGGCGCAGCCACTTTTTCGACACACTGGCTCCCGCCATATGGCGGGAGCGCTGCTTGTGTTATATACCAATCGACAGCTTACTCTAATAAACCTATCGCGCTTTCGCGTTTACGCTTCCATCGCGTTCAATACCGAGCGGGACATGAGCAGAGCGCCCGCAGCGATAAGCATATGGCACGCAAAACAAATCAGGTATGCCGCCGGGGTAGAGGCAACCAGCATCGAAACGATAAAGCCCGGCATCACGAGCAGGATTAAGATAATGAAGAACAGAAATATAATCAGTACCTTGTTCTTTAACCCGCCCAGCAGCCGCTGCACAAGCAGCAGCCCAACGGCGTACACAACATTTATGCCCACATAAGCCAGGGCCGCAAAGGCCGCCGTAAAGACCGAAGCGCCGAGAACCGCAGCGCACATCACGGCAAAAACCAAACCGTCCACAAGATAACCAATCATCTGCGGCGCCAGTATTGCCGCCAGCTTGCGAAAAGCCGGCACAGGCGCGAGATATAGGTAAGGCTGCGTAAGCTCCTTATTGACCGGGCTGGTTAGGGAGGTAAATATCAGCATATACGCGCTAAAATACAGCACACCCCATAATCCGCCCTCATGCATATCGGAAAAAATAAGCTTTGCCGCCAAGGGCGCGGCGGCCGCGACAATTGAGGAAATCGTGAAAACGAACTTGTTTCTGCGCTGGTTTTCACGTTGTATCCTGTAATAAAAAGCCCATGCCCCCCGTCCCTTGAGATTCCCTAAATCACGCTTTACTTTTTTGGAAACCGTGCCGGACGCGGTCACGCGCCCCTCCCTGGCCGCCTCCAGGCGTGCCTGGGTGGATTCAGCGGATTGGAGCACATCCTCATAATAATCCTGATTGCTTTTTTGCAGCCATAGGATCATGGCGCCGCACGACGCCAATAATAAAAACGCAAAGAGCAGCGACATACCCAGGTTTCCGTACGCGGAATAGTATGCGAGCGCCTTAGACCAGCCGATCACGGGTATAAAATTCCAAACCGCGGAGCCAAAGAAGCCTCTCGCCGCTCCAGCAAGATCCCTTTCGCCCAGCGCGTAAACCGCAAAAAAGGCGATAACGGCAATCAGCACCGCTCGGAAAAACCACTCTACCCTGCCCCTTCTCGTTTCGCTCGAGGCGCAGAACGCATAAAGGTTCGCGCTCAAGAGCTGGGCGAAAAGGCCGATGAGGATATAGCCGGCGATGAGCCCCAGCATAGCTTCCGTTCCAAGGCCAAACATCCTGCGTATATTGCCATACTGAGCCAGCATAAAAAGCGATGCGAACGCCAAAATCGCAAACTGCTTCGCGATGCCGTATATCAGTATGGTACGCGGCTGAACCGGCGATGTAAAAAGCAAATTCACGTCCGACATTCTAAAAATCGCCGCGCCCTGCTTCATACCCTGCATGATGGAGATTACCAGAATAAACGCGAACAGGCCCATGACGGCAGCGCTGTACACATCCACATTCTGCACCGCCACAACTTCGTTCGCGCCGCCCATAAACGCGGCCGCAACAATCAGCGCCGCAAGCAGCAGGTACACAACCAGTACGGCGGGCTTTCTCAGCGTGGCTTTAACCGTATTCCAGAATATACGCCTGATAAGGTATCCAATCGCTTTCATATGTCAGACCGCCTTATTCTCCGTAATATTAAAGAACAGTTCTTCAAGCGACTCCCCGCTCGCGCTCATCTCCTCACGCTTTCTCTGAGCGGCTATTTTCCCGTCCATCAAGATCAACGCTTCATCCCACAGATCCTCTACGCTGTCAATGAGATGCGTGGAAATCAGCACGGCCGCGCCGCGCCCGCGCTCCTCTCTAAGAATCGCCTTCAACTCTTTGATTGCGTGCGGGTCAAGACCAACCATCGGTTCGTCTACAAGCAGCAGCTTGGGCTGCGTTAAAAGCGCGCAGCATATGCTGACCTTTTGCTGCATCCCCTTTGACAGCTCCTTGCCCAGCTTCTTTCTCTTATCCTCAAGCTCAAAGCGCTCAATGAGGTTATCAGCGCGTTCCTGCCATTCGCCCTCAAGCGAATAAGCCCTCGCGATAAATTGCATGTGTTCTTCAATGGTAAGCATATCGTACGCCGCCGGAATTTCGGGCACATATCCCAGCGCCCGCTTAGCCTGAGTGCTTTTATTTTCATACCCGTCGATGCGGATACTTCCGCTATACCGAATTAACCCGGCTATCGCCTTTATCGCTGTTGATTTACCCGCGCCGTTAGGGCCGAGCAGCGCCGTGATCCGCCCGCCGGCGATATTGAAGGACAGGTTATCGTTTGCTTTGGTCTTTCCATATTTTTTTGTTAGAGAATCAATTTCCAGCATAAGCGCTTCCTTTCATCTTCCATTCTTTTTTTATTATAATATTTATATTCCCATACCTCAACCTTTTCACGCGCATATACATATGCGCATAGTATATATCAATCTGAAATTACATAAGGAGGCATCCAATATGTATAAAAACAAGCCAGCCCGATGCTGCTGCCCCATGGATTGCGGGGTAAGCGCAAAGGCCAACACCGTCCCTGCGGGGTCAGCCTGCAGCGGGGTTTGCAAGGGCTTCGATTTATCCGAACTCGTTACGGAATATCCCCTTGCCGAAATCATGTTTCCAATTCAGATATACAGCGTAGGCTTCTGCCCGGACGAGGCGTTTCAGGCGGGTACGCTGTTCCCTGAATTGGTACGACCTTATAAGTGAAGGAGTGTGTAAACATGGAAAATTGCCAATCCGCACTGTTGACAAAAATCAGCGAATGTCAGTTTGTCTGCGTGGAATTGAATTTGTATCTGGATACGCACCCGGATGACGAGGCCGCGAGAGCCGATTATCTGTGCTATTCCGAAAAACTGAGTCTGCTCATCTCGAAATATGAGGAGCTTTATGGGCCGCTCATGAACTTTGGGCATTCTCCAACCACTATGGGCTGTTACGTCTGCTCCCCCTGGCCCTGGGAATAGTTAGGAGGTAAATATATGTGGATTTATCTGAAAAAACTGGAGTTCCCCGTCAACATCACGCGGCCTGACGCTCGCATGGCCAAATTATTAATGGCCCAATACGGCGGCCCTGATTCTGAGCTAGCCGCGGCGATGCGCTATCTTACACAGCGCTTCTCCATGCCGGATGATCGATGCCGTGCAACACTTAATGATATTGGCACCGAAGAAATGGCGCACGGATGTTATCGATAAGGGAAAACCTCCCGCAGCTCCCGCTGTGGTTCCGCCTATAATTGTTCCCGTTATAACTGCCGCTACGGGGGCTGCCACCCCTCCCGATACAACAGTTAAGTCTGCAACCATCCAAATATCGCACCCGTAACCGCCCCTCCGGCAATTCCCGAAAAAATATCCTCCCCGTTTATAGCGGCGGATACTCCTCCGATTATTCATCCGACCAACGCCCCTATTACTTTAAAGAGCGTTCGCGTACGTACTAATAATGCGGTTTAATGATTTTCCGCATTGTTTTACGGATGTTCTCGGGTCTGAGCATATTCATCCAAAATGATATTTGTATACGCAGTTGCCTGCCTTTCTGTACCTATTTCAGTAAGAGTTACGCAGTTAATCCATTGATAATAATGAGTAACTTCGTGTATAAGAGTACGAATAATTGCAGCCAAAGCATTGTCCTTACCGATTTCCGCCTCTAAATCATTATAGTCGCCTGTTGCAAGCCGGATATTAGGTTCAACATATAAACTGTCAGGCAGTAAAATAGTTCCGCATACCATGTCTCCATCCTGCGCTTTTATTCTTTCGCTCGACTTTACATATACGCGTATTCTAATGGGAAAAGAGTATCTTTCCCTCATCCAGGCAGTAAACTCTTTTATAGCTCTGCGCACTTCAGGATCGACGTTTTTATCAATGATTAGCCGAATCCCCGACCTTACGCTTTTTTCAGCGTATACCTTCTTCCACCTTTTACTTGTCCAAATGTTCATTGTAACCCCACATATATTTTCTATGCCCTCTGCCCGGAAGGTATTCTATCCCCTGAATCGGTTTATCGGTATATTCCCTTATTATCTCTTCCAGCCCCTTTCGCCATTGAACGCCAAACGCTCATTACTTAAATGCTTTTTCAAACAACCCGCCCGACTACGGACGAGTTGTTTGTCTGTATTCTGGTTTTAGAATATTATTATGTATCTAAATGTATATTTTTTTGCCGTTTATATGCAAATAATAATCTTCTGTGAAATCTTCTACAAAACAGAATACAAGAATAGATTTTACATCTGTATTCCCCATATCGATTAAGATGTTCTTAACAGGTTCATTATTACTGTCAACAACATCTATGTCGCTTTCTTCTGAAAGGAATGTTCCCACAATAAAATAATCCTTTGTTCCCAGAATATTATACACATTAAAGCTTCCATCGCTGTCTATCTTTTGTGATGTTCTTTTGACAGAGAATAAACTAGGTATTTTATATCCTTTTTCAGTCTTAGGAACAATAAAATGACCACCAGAATTTTCCCCCTTTGAATAAATGACCATACTAGAGTTAACACCGTAAATGACGTCGTCAATTTCTCCAGTTTGATAATATCTAAATACATCTTCTGGGGATTTAAAATTAATGAATAAGTTTTCTATTGGTAAAAGAAAAGATAACGAGCATAAAACCATATATGATATTATTGATATAATAGTAGTGCGTATTTTACTTTTTGCTTTTCTTTTTTTTAGTATTATTATAACAGATGCAATAATAACTCCCCAAAAAACTATTCTAAAGATTCCAAATAACATTTTCAATCGCTCCTTACATTTATCAATTATGCTGGTTAAAGGCAAGGCATCCATTGTCCCGTTGTAATTAAAACAACAGCTGCCGCTAATGCCCACCCTGTACGTCGTACCCAGCCCTATCGTTCGGCTGGTTATCCGCCCCATCGCGTCGTAGTTGTTC
>UQWD01000002.1 GCA_900544555.1 uncultured Eubacteriales bacterium | reverse complement strand
GGTATATATACATGATTTTTCTTATTAAGCCGGCTTCGGAAAAAATGAAAGGAGGGAATATATGTTTAAGCGGAGTATAAGATTTACCGTATCACTGCTTTTGTTAACGGCGATGGTTGTTTTTTGCTCCTGTACATCCCCCGCCGTTGAGCCGGATGAAAAGAGCATAAAAACGCTGGAAGATTTGGCTCAGCACAGCGGCATACTTCATTTTCGAGAGTACATGCTGATTCCAATCAGCTTTTTGAAACAGAGTTATGGCGTGTAGATCTGCGAGCATATTATGACGAATATGCTGATTAACCTAACGCCGGAACAAGGCCGCGCCTATTTTCGCCCGGGGCTGTTTACATCCTAAAACTATGTAAGCGATCCCATAAAAATATGAAAGGAGAGCAAATATCAAAGCCCCCTAAAATTCAGCGGATAACGCAATAATTAACATACTGCCGCATAATCGCTTGAATTAGCATAAGCTCCCCGTCGCCGTGCGTGACTTCATCCCGAAACCTTTCAGAGTCTATCATTTGGTCGGCGGACTTAAAGCGCTGTAACGCATAACGTTCCGCGCCCGTAATTAACTCTCCAATCCTGTAAAAATCCGAAACGGCAAGTTGGGATTTCACAACCGTAGTTCGAAACTCATACGGCAGCCCCGACCCCATAACAACCCGAACGCTCCGCTCTACAGCTGCCGTATCCATATTCAAGCCCGCGATTTCCGGGTACTTATCCAGCGGCCCCTTGATATCCATCGCAATATAATCCAGCAAGCCCTCACGAACCAAACCTTCCAACGCCCCGGGATTCGACCCCTGCGTATCAAGCTTTACCGCGTACCCCATATCCCTGACGGCGCGTATAAAGCCCGGCAAATCCTTATGCGCCGTCGGTTCACCGCCGCTTACTACCACAGCGTCAAGCTTGCCCGCGCGTCTCTCTAAAAAGCTCAGAATTTCTACCGCGTTAATCTCCTCAAAATACGCGTTCGGTAACACCAGGCCTGGATTATGGCAGTATCCGCACCGGAAATTGCAACCGATAGTGAAGATAACGGCCGCAACCTTTCCGGGGTAATCCACCAGCGAGACCTTTTGTATGCCGCCTATTTTCACCTTGCGGCCCGATTCAGCGCGCGCCCGACGTTCGCGTGCCTGCGCATGGCGAACTCCGCCTGCTTGCCGTCGTTCCATTGCTGGACCGGGCGCAAAAACCCGACCACTCTTGAATAGACCTCGCAGGGCTCGCCGCATTTTTTGCATTCCTTCTGTTCGCCCTTTATGTAACCGTGG
The DNA here is from genome assembly GCA_900544555.1 of uncultured Eubacteriales bacterium. Classification (GTDB taxonomy): domain Bacteria; phylum Bacillota; class Clostridia; order Christensenellales; family CAG-138; genus UMGS693. The sequence continues at coordinate 194,639 of UQWD01000002.1, read as the reverse complement.
TTTTTACATATGCTGAAGCTGGGGCTGAACGTAAAATATGGCAGCTTGAATTCATTGCAGATTTTACGTACAAGGCTCTTGAGCGCGCCCGGATCGTCAATCTGTTCCCCTACAAAGAAATGGATAACCGTCCCCCCCGTGTACTTCGTTTGGAGATTATCCTGTAAATCAAGAAGCTCAAACAGATCATCCGTATAATTTACGGGCAAATGCGTTGAGTTGGTATAAAACGGGCATTCAACCCCTTTCCCAACCCCGTTGGCGAAATGGGCGCCGTCAAAATCCTTTTGGTCAATGCGCGCCAGCCGGTATGTCGTACCCTCGGCAGGCGTGGCCTCAAGGTTGTAGTTATGGTTGGTTTCCACCTGAAACGCAATCAGCCTTTCGCGCATAAAGTCCATGATTTCCTCGGCAAACGCTTTCCCTTTGACAGAGCCGATATCAACGCCCAAAAGGTTCAGCAGCGCCTCGTTCATGCCGATTAGCCCGATGGTGGAAAAATGGTTGGTCCAGTACAGGCCGGTGGCCTCTTTAATATGCCTTAAATAATATTTGGTATACGGGTACAGATCCTGTTCAGTAAGCTTTTCGACCAGCTTGCGCTTAATCTCTAGGCTGTCTTTTGCAATAATCATGTACTTTTCGATATTCTTTTTAAAATCCGTCTCATCTTTTGATTTAAGAGCGAGCCTGGGTAGATTGACAGTTACCACGCCGATGGAGCCGGTAAGTGGATTCGCTCCGAATAGGCCGCCGCCGCGCACCTCCAGCTTTCTATTGTCAATCCTTAACCGGCAGCACATGGAGCGCGCGTCCTCCGGATCCATATCGCTGTTGATAAAATTGCTGAAATAGTTCAGGCCGTATTTTGCCGAAGCTTCCCACAAGTTCTCGATAACGGGGTTATCCCAGTCAAAATCCTTTGTAATATTCACCGTTGGGATGGGGAAAGTGAATACGCGCCCGTCCGCGTCACCCTCGAGCATGACCTTGAGCAGCGCGCGGTTAAAGCGGTTCATCTCATCCTGAAAATCGCCGTATGTCTCCTCCTTCATCTCGCCGCCTATTACGACTGCGCTCGAGGCCAAATGGGCGGGCGCGTTTATATCCAGCGTGATATTGGTAAACGGGGTTTGAAAGCCTACCCTGGTCGGAACGTTCATATTAAAAATAAACTCCTGAAGCGCCTGCTCGACCTGCCGCTCATCCAAATTGTCGTAACGAATAAACGGAGCAAGCAGCGTATCAAAGTTGGAAAAGGCGACCGCTCCCGCCGTTTCCCCCTGGAGCGTATAGAAAAAATTCACGATTTGCCCCAATATCGCCCTGAAATGCTTCGCGGGCTTTGAAGCAACCTTGCCCGCAACGCCTTTAAAACCGGTTTGAATTAAATCCGAAAGATCCCACCCGACGCAGTAAGCGGATAAAGAATCCAGATCATGAATGTGGATGTCGCCGCTTTTATGCGCATCCCCAATGGTCCGATCATAAACGTTATTGAGCCAGTAATTCTTCGTCACCTCGGAAGCCACGTAATTGCGCAGGCCCTGAAGTGAAAAGGTCATATTGCTGTTCTCCCGCACCCTCCAGTCAAGCTTGCCGACATATTGATCCATCAGCTCAAACTGGGATTTTGAGGTTAACTCGCGCACCTTGCTGTGCTGATCGCGGTAGATAATGTAAGCTTTAGCCGTTTGCTTATATCTTGAATCGATCAACACGTTTTCAACGATATCCTGAATTTCCTCAACCGTCGGAACGGCGGCCTTAATATCCATATCAGCAAACTTTATAACTTCATTCTTAAGCGCCTCCGCCCTAACCTCATCAAACTCTTTTGTGGCCTCTCCCGCTTTGGCGATGGCGCTAGTTATTTTCGCTTCATCAAAGCAAACAACCCTGCCGTCTCTTTTTATAATAGACTTAAACACCTTTATCTCCTTGTTGCATAATATGTAGATTTTTAACGTTCCAATAAACAGCCAAATGTTTTATAAGCTATATATGGTGTACGCATGACAATAATAACGCTATATATGTATTTTGGCAATAGATAATTATTTTTATAATATGTATGTTTTTTCCATATTTCTGTTAATTATTAACGCTCAGATTGTTTCACGCACTGTCCAAGTTCATTTAAGTATAGGCATAAACTGGTGTATTTACATGCGAAGTTTCGTTTAAGCGTTACAATACTAGGATTAGGTTATTAAAATAAATCCCCTCTACAATGAGAGTCAAAATTATGGCAGGCGGCTCATCTAAGGAGATGGGTTTGAATTGTATTTAAAGGTTCCCGGGTTTACAAAGTACGGCGGCAACCCTTTCTACAAGCTTGGGCTGAATATCCGGATAGTCCAGTTATCCGGTAATTCCTCTAACAGCACAATCCGTTCAATTTCGCTGTTAAGCTCAGTATAAAACGAGTCGGTCATAGCCGAATAAAGCATGCCGAAGCTCTCGGCAGCATCATGCCTCGCTTCATTAACGCCGCTTATGTAATATACCCATATCTACTTATTTCGTATTGTTTCGCGCCGGTTTCTTCCCAAAGCTCTCGTCGCGCTGTTACGCTTTATTTTTTGTAATGCCCGATAAATTGTTGTATTACAGATAAATCTCATGCTAGGAGAGCTAGTTGCTGAATAAAAACATTATTGGACTGTCTTTATCTGCTTCAATTATTCACCCCCGTATATCCCCGCCGCGCGAACTCGATACGGCTTTTGAGGGATACCCTTTAAACCCTAAGGATACCCCCGCCATACATAATCACACACGCGCCGAACAAGACGCTCATTTAATCGTTCAGTAACCTAATATAATGGTTTGCCTCGCGCAGCACATGGTCGGCGAGCAGCGGCAAGATGATGGATTGTATCTCGCAATTACTGATACCTTTGGTTCCCGCCGCTTTGAAATCCCTGAACTCAATCGTTTTACGCAGGGTAATTTCGGTTTGCTCACTAAAGGCGATGTCATTTTTTCTTCGGGATGTTTCAAGCAGCCGCGCGAAATCATTGGCAAAATTATTTGAAGCCTTGATAAGCGCCTCCTCCGTTGGGTCAAGCAGCCCCCGGATAAACAGCGCGTGCTCCATCATAATACGGTTCCAGAACTGCTCGGTTTGACGCAGGAAGCGATCGTCTAGCGGCCTGCCGCTTTCGAGCCGCAGGATATAACTTTGATAAAGCTTCGCCTCGCGCAGAATATGCTTTATCAACAACGGATAGTTAACCGTAAACATTCGGCATGCCGCTACGCTTCCAATAACGCGCTCCTTTAAGCTGATTAAGCATTCCAAATGCCTTAACGCGGCCTGGTTGATATTTCTTACCCTTCTTACAAGATCCGGCCTTGGGTTAAATCCCTTACCGCAGGTCAGTGCCGTCTCCAACGCGGTAATTTCCCGGTTGATTTCAATCCCCGTAAAGCGCTGCGTCTGCAGTTCTACTCTAGCGGTAAACTCCGTTACAATCTCTTCCGAGCGCAATACCTTGGGGCGAACATGCCCGTTTGACAGGCGAATAACCTGAAGCAACAGCTCTTCAAACTTTTCCTTGATCTCATCCGCCTCTTTCGCAAGCGCCGCGTTTACCGGCGTAAAGCCCGCTTCCATAAAAAACGCATGTTCCTTCATTATACGAGCAAAGAACAAATGCAGTTCCAGAGAAGAGATGATATATTGATGGGCGTGATCCATATGTTTTACCTCCTTTATCCTGTGACAAAACGCATTCGTCCGCATTCCGTCCATGATGCATATTATGTTGAGTTGAATCGATATGCTCCAAATTGAACCGAGTCCATAGCTTTCTCATATAAGTGCAATGAGGGTATGACCTTCAAAAATAAAGAGAGGAATTAGGATATGAACCATTTATGCGAGTACCCTGATTCCCATATTGTAAGAAGCTTTGATATTGCGGCAATCTCACTGCCTATTGTTTACAAATGGGGACATTATCCGAACGGTCTTCTTTACACGCTAGTGGAGGACGCAGATCGGATAGAAAAAAAAGCGCGTGAACGCTTTATGCTCTCGCCGCCTCAGCCATATGAGGAAGTTCAGCCCCTGGTCATCAGGGCAAACGTGGGCGACGAAATCCAGAGCAACTTTTATAACCGCTTGAACCGCAGAGCGTCGATTCATGTGCAAGGGCTGGAATACAACGTACTTACCTCCGACGGAGCCAACGTTGGGTTTAACTAAGATACGACGACCGAAAAACCCGGTAAACTTTAAGCCGTATCGGTAAACAGGCTATAAAACGGCCTTTTTACGTTTAAGCCAAGCTATGGTATCCCGTATGGTCTGGTAAAGATCGCGCGGATGAAAATTCAGCTCCCGCGTCGCCTTGCGATGGTCAAAATTATCATTGCTGGACAGCGTGTAGAGGGAATATTTCGTATAGAGCGGGCGCTGCTTGCGAAGCCTTGAAATCCAACCCATAAGCGGCGCCGCAGCCCTTGCCATCCATATGGGGAGCACCGGAAGCCTTTTGCCGCCGCAGACCTCTCGCGCCATGCCCAGCACCTCTTTAACCTCGTAATAGCGGTTGGACAAGATGTAGCATTCCCCCGTTATTCCCTTATCGACGGCGGAAAGGCACCCGTAGGCCACGTCACGCACATCCACGAAATCGTACCCTCCCTTTACGCATGCGGGGAGCTTCCCGGTGATATAATCCATGACCATCTGCACCAAATGGTTGCCTGAACCGTCGTAGGGACCTAATATTCCCGAAGGGTGAACCACTACCGCGTTAAGCCCCTCCTTTACCGCGTCCAAAACAGCCTGAGTAGCCTCCGCCTTGGTTTTAGCGTATCCGCCTACCACCCAGTCGGGAGAAAAACGATTTACCTCTTGCAGCTCCCCGCCGCTATCCCCCTTTTCGGGTATCGCGTGTACAGAGCTGACGTAAACCATTCGTTTAACGCCGTACTCCATGCATAACGCAATCATGTTTTTCACGCCGTTTACGTTCACGTCGTACATAATCGGCGAAACATGTTCGGATATATCAATAATGCCTGCAGTATGGATAACGACAAGCTCGAAGCCCTCCGCGTTCTCAAACAACGGCCTAAGGCTTGCCCTGTCGCGCACATCCCCGTGAATATAGCGGATGTTTTCCTCATCCGCGGCGCTTTGTGAGGGCAGAACCAGCCCGCGGACCGCAGCTCCCATTTTTTTAAGCATACGGACAATGGTACTGCCGAGATGTCCGTTGGCTCCTGTAATAATATACACACGTTTCATAATTATACTCCTCATAATCTTATTAAACATTATGTTGATTTTCTTCTCTATAAGTATTATATTAGATAGCGAGTTTATCTACAAACAGCAGATCCTTGTGAGATGTCGAGTTAACCGACATATCCAACAGGTTTTGTCTGGAAGGCGGGCCGCGTAACAGAAAATTCTTATTTTCGATACTTTTAAGGACCGCAATACGAAAGGAAAAACCCTATGAAGCCAACCGTAACGGATCACCGAACCCGGGTAACAAAAATGCTTATCCGCAGGGCGTTTATGGACCTGCTGCGCCAAAAACCCATCCAAAGCATTTCAATAAAAGAGCTTTGCACCGCGGCCGGTATAAACCGCGGTACGTTTTACGCCCATTACCGTGATATACACGATCTTCTAGAGAAGATGGAGGCGGAGATGCTGGCGGATTTCCTAAAAGCCCTTGAACCCCTGCTGGCGACCAACAATAAAGACATCACGCCCGTAAAAATTACCGCCGGTATCTTTCAGTGTTTGAAGGACAACGCGGATATATGCACGGTTACGCTTGGCGATTACGGAGATAAAGCGTTTGCGCTCAGGCTTATAAACCTTGGCCGGGAAAAATGCGTTGAAGCCTACTCCCGCTATTTCGCATCCGCTACCCCGAAGCAAATTGAATATTTCTACGCGTTTGTGAGCGCGGGCTGTATTGGGCTGCTGCAAAAGTGGCTGTCCGAGGGGATGGTAGGCAGCGCCGATGACGTGGCCGCAATGGCCGAAAACATCATGATGTACGGGATGGGGTTCCTAGAGAGCAGGGATTAAATAACTGAACCGGATGCCGCGCTCTCCGCCACATTTTCTAAGCGTACCAAAACTCCGGCGTTTAACCGGCTAAATAGTACGCAGGCTTTTGTAACTAAAATTACTTAGGCGCTTGTAAGCGGCTTCTTCGCATATATTGAATTATCGGCCCGTACTCAGCCTGAGCTTAATGGGTTCGCGGGTTACTCCGATAATTCATGTATAGGAGCGTTTGATTATGGTTAAAACAACAGTGCCTTTGGAGCCGGCGGCGCAAGAGGTTTGCCGTCAAAGCGCCGTACCGCCGCTGATTTTTCAATTACCGCCGGCGGAGGGGCGTAAAAGGTTGGAAACGGCGCAGGATTCGCCCGTTTTCAAGTGCCCAGCCGCAATAACCACAGTTAAAGTCGATACGGGTGAATGGGGTTGTATAAATACACATTTTATCCTCCCTGAAAACTGCGCGCGGCGTTCGGGCGTTATACTGTATATGCACGGCGGCGGGTGGGTGTTCGGCAGCCTGCACACGCATGATAAGCTTGTGCGCGAGCTCGCTTCGCGTACCGGACGCGTCATAGTATTTCCGGAGTACACGCTCTCCCCTGAGGCGCGGTATCCTGTTGCGGTTGAGCAATGCTACAGCGTTATGTGCATGCTCCCCGAGCTAATGCAAAAGGCGTGCATAGACGCGGATTTATGCCCGTTAACCGTTGCGGGGGACAGCGCGGGCGGGAACCTGGCGGCAGCGCTTGCGATTATGGCAAAGGACAGGTGCGGCCCGATAATTCATAAACAGCTCTTATACTACCCTGTGACCAACGCGTGCTTCAACACCTGTTCATATCAGCAGTTCGCGGTTAATTACTATTTATACCGTGCGGGGATGATTTGGTTTTGGGATAAGTACGCACCGTCAGCGAGCGACAGGATGAAGATAACAGCCTCCCCCTTACGCGCCTCCATCGAACAGCTCAAGTGCCTTCCACAAACAATGATAATCAACGGAGAGGCCGATGTTCTGCGCGACGAGGGCGAGGCGTACGCGCGAAAGCTGCTCCGGGCAGGCGTGAATGTGACGTCCCTTCGCGTAAACGCCACCATTCACGATTTCGTTATGCTCAACGCCCTCGATAACACGGAGGCGTGCAGGGCAGCGATGGACGCGTCGGTAGAATGGCTAAACAGAGACGATAAATCCCGCTGCTGCGATTGATTAAAAGGCCGGGCGCTTATCGGCTAAGAACCGTTTCGCGCGCGGCCAATCAACACCCTTCAAAAGGGTGGTTTTTGCGCCTTTAAAGGGCGGTTTAAGGCCGGCGCCTAAGGCGCCGGCTCAGCCAAAAAACCCGGGGTTGGGTGGATCCGCAACCCCCGTAGGCTTTCAACCGAATCTGACGACATGAGCGTCAGATTCGGAATGCCTTGCTCAGCAAAGGTTTCTTTGCACGGGGCGCTGACCGCGCCAATATAAAAGCGCCCCGTGGTAACTCGAAAAACGTGGCGCAGCCACTTTTTCGACACACTGGTCCGGCGCCTAAGGCGCCGGCTTCCCTTGTCATGTTCATTACCATGATGTACGCCATGAAAGTTGAAAAATATTATTGACGCGTTCGCGTTTACATGACTTGATTATCGGCGCGGCGGGCACAATACCGCGCCTTTTCCGTTTCCCATAAGAGTTATCCGTTATTCAAAGTGACTAATCTGTCACCCGATCGTCATCGAATTGTAAGTTCCACAAACTATGATACTAGGTAAGTTTAAAAAAAGGAGGCTCAATTAATGAAAAGCAAGTTGGTTGCCGTCTGCTTAGTATTGACTTTGACGGTTGTTTTACTAACATCCTGCGGCAAATCGGCGAAGATTTGGGAAGATAGGCTAATAGAGGCCGGCATTGCCATTGAAGAAAACGCAGCAGCCATAGAAGAAAAGATGATGGAGAAATTGCGGTGGATAGAGGAGTTATACTCTTTTAAGAGCCCGCATGATTTTTTACAGTTTTTACTCGAGCCTTTACGCGAGAACTTATCGGAATACAAGGACGGTTGGAGACACAAGGATTGGGAGGAATCGGTAAGGGCGTGGCTTAAATTATGGGGGTATGACGGAAACTAGTTGAAAAACCGTCAAAAATCACACCGCTTTTTTAGGGCTTTACGGGATGCTTGCACAGCTGGCGCTTAACACCCATTCAGGGATAAGCCCTGCAGCTAAAACTTTCCTCGCAGCGCGCAGCCGCTCACGAGCATAGCCTGCTAAAGACCCGTTTATCAAATCTGAGGCGTTTTATGATAGCCAAAGCGCGCGGCGCCACTTTAGGCGCAAGCGCGCTCAATCATCCCAAGGCGCAACCCTTACGCCGCTTTCCTTCCAAATCAACCAAAATTTTCGCCCCCGCCAGCGAAGTCAGTTAATCGTTCCGCGTTTCTTCAACCAGCATATCCTTTAGCTGTTCGATGAGCGCAATCACCGTCTTTTGGTTGGACGCGTAATACACCTTGCTCCCCTCCACCGTGGACTGCGTTAAATTACAGGCCTGCAGCTTGTTCATATGGTGGGAAATGGTATTGGGCGACAGGCCCTGCATATCCGCTATCTCCTGCCCGTAGGCGCTCCTGCTTTTGAGCATGCGCATAATCGCGAGGCGGTTTCTGTCCCCCAATACTTTGAGCACCTCCTCGCAGTTGACGGTAGCCTGTACTTTATACGGCACTTCAAACATCGGGCGCACGCCGATGCCGATATATACGACGGGCCCGCCTTCTTCAGGCTTGCGGTAAATCCATGTAAACTCGCTGTTAGCTAGAATTTTGGGGTACACCAGCCCGTGGTCTTCTATAATAAAATGTGTTCCAATAAGGTTCTTGATGTTGTCAAGAATGTCGCTCACGTCGCTGTATTCCCGATCAAACCCTTCCAAATAGGGCTCGTACAGGTGCTTTTTTTCAATTATCAGCTCAACAGCAGGCTCTAATACGGCTGAAATCTCGTTAACGTACTCCTCAAAACGGTTATACGCGCATATAATCTGCCACTTTGAATGTTCAGACAGGGGCATGTCCTCAACAAACCGAAGGAAATAATCCACTCCCTGGCTCGCGGAATCTTCCGTGTCGTCCACGACGATATGTGAGCCCAGTTCCTTTATAAAGTTCGTGCGTATTTCCTCTCGGCTACGGCTGAGCAGCCCCTTTCTCAACGTTTCCATATCCGTATAATCCGGGCAGTCTGAAAATAACATAGTTAGCATAGCGCAGCAGGATTTAATAACCCCAGCGCCGCCGGCGCGTTCAAAATCCGAAAAATATTTCTCACAATTTGGCGGCGTTACAATGTATCTGTCAAGGCACGCTTCAAGTTCAAGCGCGGGGCGGAGTATTCTCTCCAACTCTCCCCGTTCGATCTCCCGCTGCGCGAGCAGGCGGTTAATCACTTTTTCCGTCGAAACGCCGTTTGCCTTGTATCTGAAATACTCGATTGCTTCTAACAGCGGATTGATAATACCAAGAGCTTTCATAACGGATCGATCCTCTCCCATATTTGCTATTAGTATGCCGATAATCTTCAACAAAGTCAATATTGAGCATACGATGATTATCGATTATTAATTGCCCCACAGACTGTAATTACATCTTTTTTCAATGGACAACCCCACCGCATAATGCTATAATGTTGGTACATTCCCTTCCACATGCGTGGAACTATTGAGTAGGAGGTACGTCATGAACAACAGCAAAAAGAAGTTCGCATTGCTATTGGCGGTAATTATGGCACTTTGCGCCATACCGTTCGCGGCAATGGCGGGCGGCGCAGGAGGCGAGGGAGCTGCAGATCCTTTGTCCACCAAAGACGAACAGCTGGATCTCGCCCTGAATATCGAGGGCGGCGCGCTCAGCTTTACGACTGGCGGAGAATATCCGTGGACGGCCGTGGAATTGGAAGATCGCAATGCAGCCGTATCCACATGCCAGGGTGTAAATAACGGAAGCAGCTCCGTTACAACAACCATGACGACTCAGGAGGGGCAGACCATTGAGTTTGAATGGAGCGTAAGCAGCGAGGCGAACTACGATAAGGCCTTATTTATCGTTGACGGGCAGACCGCGGCCATTTTGTCAAGCCCTTCCAACGGAGTACTTGCGGACTGGAGGGAGCATATTTACGTGCCTACCCCCGGCGAACATGTGTTTGAATGGAAATATGTTAAGGATTCAGGCGACGACTATGGGGAAGACTGCGCGTGGCTTGATGACGTGCGCATCGGCGAGATTAGGCCGGTAACGGGCGTGAGCGTCGAACCGGCGGAAGCTACCGTATACATTAACGAAACGCTTCAGCTCTCCGCGCTCATTGAGCCGGAAGATGCCTCAGTTAAAAACTATACCTGGTCGTCCAGCGATGAAGGCGTAGCGACGGTGAGCGACGCCGGCCTCGTTACCGGCGTCAGCACGGGAACCGCCGTCATTACGGCGACAACCCAAGAAGGCGGCTTTACCGCCCATTGCTCCGTTACGGTTCCCGAACCTATCGACGTTACTGGAATATCGTTTAACGCCGAATCGGGCATACTGGCCGTCGGTTCCAAGGGCACGCTCATCGCGGCTGTTGAACCGTCGAACGCGACGGATAAATCCATGTCCTGGCAGTCCGACGACGAGGATGTGGCAACCGTGGATCAAAATGGTCTGGTTACCGCGGTAAGCGTGGGCGAAACTCAGATAAGCGCTGTTACCAACGACGGCAACTTCATCGCTTCCTGCGCGGTCACCGTAGTAAACCCGATAGATCTCCCGAACGAGGCCGGTATTACATACCGCGAGGCAGAGTTTGGAGAGTCCGCAGGATTGACGCTCGGCTGGAACGAATCCGAGCAAATCCGGTACAGCCGCAACGGAGTCGCTTACACGATCACCTGGGCCGTTGGGTTTATGGTTGAGCTTGAGCCGCTTCATATATATTCCTTTGAAACGGCAAGCGACGCGAGCGGCAAATTGATCGATACATATATAAGCCTTTACGACTCGGATTTTAATCTCATCGACTCTAACGACGACAATGGTTCTCGATTCAGCAAAATTGACTATACCGCATTAGAGGGCGGCGTATACTATCTGCTTGTAACCGGTTACAGCGCAAACGAAACCGGTTCTCTTACGTTTACCGCCAGCGATCTGCCGGTCGTTCATGTTGAGGGGATTACCCTGAGCGAAACGAGCCTGACGCTGGCTGAGAACTTCGAAGCTCGGTTGGAATGCGCGTTCACGCCGGAAAACGCCGATATACGGGATATTGTTTGGACCTCAAGCGACGAGGGTGTGGCTACGGTTGAAAACGGCGCAGTGAGCGCAATCAGCGCGGGAACCGCTGTGATTACAGCTGCCGCTGTTGACGGCGGATTTAAAGCTGAGTGCGCGGTCACGGTCACGCCGGCTGAATATTGCACCATAACCTTTGTGGACGGGCTAAATAACGAGATAATTGAGGAGCAGGCTGTACAGATAGGCAAGGACGCCGTCGCTCCCGAACCGCCCGAGCATGACGGTTATAAGTTCTCCGGCTGGGACCGTGCATTCACGACGGTCCAGGGCGACATGACCGTAACCGCTCTGTATTCCGACACGGGCAGCTATTTTCAGGGCGGTACCACCATCATCGGCTATACCCGCAACATCTTTGGTGAGGATGGCTCCTATGTGCCTTACAACGCATGGGTGATGTTTGATACAAAAAACCCGGCGGGCACGCTGACGGAGCTTTCCCGCGCGGGCGTCAAATTCTTCAGCGCGGCGTTCGACGGGGAGGCAATCTACGGGTTGGATATTGATTACAATTTCTACTCGGTCGATACCGAAACCTTTGAAACCACCCTTATAGGCTCCTGCAATCAGCGCATTGAGGCGCTAACCTACGACTGGGAATCCGATAAGATCTACGGCATTGCCAGCGACAACAAGTTATGCGAAGTCGACCGCGCTACCGGCCGCGCTACGCAGGTCGCGTCGTGGAACACGAACAGCTACCAGTTCATCCTGCCCATCGCCTATGTCGGCAACGGTGAGTTCATCACCGTGGATTTCCTAACGCGCAACATCTTCAAGCTGGAGCTTGACGGCAACGCGACTGCTATCGGCCGCCTTAACGACCCGAACGCGTGGGTGCCGTCCGCGACGTATAACAGGCAAGACGGGCTTGTCTACCTCACCTACACTTCGCTTACCGGCTCCTCGCTCGGCACATGCTCCAACCTCTACTCCGTGAATCCACAAACAGGCGAGGTTGTTGACCTTGGATACATCGGCGAGGAAAAGGGATATTATGCGCTCGGCACGTTCTTCGCGGACTTCGCGAACCCGGAGCCCAGCGTTCCCGATAACACCACCATTTTGGGCTATACCCGCAACCACTTTACGGACGACGGTTCCTACGTGCCTTATCCCGCGTGGGTGAAATTCAGCACGTTGGATCCTTCCAACACGCTTACGGAGCTTTCCCGCGCGGGCGTTGAGTTCTTCAGCGCGGCGTACGACGGGGAAACCATCTACGGGCTGGATAACGACTACAACTTCTATTCGGTGGATACCGAAACCTTTGAAACCACCCTTATAGGCTCCTGTAATCAGCGCATCGAGGCGCTTACCTACGACTGGGAATCCGATAAAATCTATGGCCTGGCCGGCGACAACAAGCTTTGCGAGGTAGACCGCGCTACCGGCCGCGCTACGCAGGTCGCGTCGTGGAACACGAACGACTACGTGTTTATTCTTCCCATAGCGTACATAGGTAACGGCGAATTCTTCACCGTGGATTTCCTTACCCGAAACATCGTAAAACTCGATCTTGACGGCAACGCGACTGCCATAGGGCGGTTTGAGGATCGCAACGCGTGGGTTCCGTCCGCAACGTACAACAGGGAAGACGGGCTTGTCTACCTTACCTACTCCTCGCTTTCCGGTTCCTCGCTGGGGATATACGGGAAGCTTTACACCGTTGATCCTCAAACCGGAGAAATTAACGATCTCGGGTTCATCGGGGACGAACTGGGTTATTTTGTTCTCGGTACCTTCTTCGCTGATTTCGCAAACGGTTCCGGCGATAAGCCCTCGGAGTCGCTCGACGAAGCGCTGAACCTTGAGCCCGGCCTGCTGCAATTTGAAACCGGCGGAGAATATCCGTGGGAAGTCGTTAGATTCCAGGATGTGCTTTGCGCAACGAGCACCAACGTGGCGAAGAACAGCACGGTGAGCCAAATCTCTACCACGCATTACCTCAACGAGGGCGAGATGATCCGCTTTGACTGGCGCGTAAGCTGCCACCCGGGCATGGCGCATCTGGCGTTTTACGTCAACGGCGAGGAAGTCTCCCGCTACGAAAACGACGCAGAGCTCCAGCTCATGCCCTGGGACGAGTATGTGTACTTTGCGCCTGAGTCCGGCGAATACACCTTCACCTGGTCTTATGAAAAGACGGGCTTCTGGAGCCAGGGGCACGATTGCGGCTGGCTCGCCAACGTATACGCGGGCGAAGCGATTCCGGTTGAGAGCGTTGAGCTTGACCGGCATGAGGCCAACATCCGCGTGGGTTCTGGAACAAAGCTCAACTGGGTTATTAATCCTGTTTACGCGTATGATGATGGAGTAACGCTGACCTCCTCCGATACGTCCGTCGCGTCGGTTGATCAAGACGGCAATGTCCGCGGCGTATCCGTCGGCGAGGCCGTAATCACCATTACCACACACGATGGCGGGTTCATGGATGAATGCGCCGTTACCGTCAGCGAGGGCTTGCCCGACACTCGGCTGTACGCGTTCCGTACCTGGGCCGCCAGCGGCATGCAGGACGACATGGTTTCCTTCTACGCAAATAATCCATCGGAGCTTGAATCCCTTTACACCCCGGGCCAGGGAACTTATGCCATGGCGTATGCCTACGGAACGATTTACGGGTTTACAGCTACAGGCGATTATTTTATGACCACGCTCGACGATACACAGTGGTATTACAACGGTTATAACTGCGGCGCGCAGATCATGTCTATGGCCTACAATTACGCAACTGGCCGCATGTACGCGGTTGGCTTCAGAGAGCAGGGCAGATGGATGCTCTATGAGGTTAATATGGGTTCCGGTGAGCTGCGTGAAGTCGGTAAGCCCAATACCGAAGACATCATCTGGATTTTCGATATTACAACCGAGGGAGAAGCGTACGGGATAACCGCGAACAGCGGCCTTCTTTACAGGCTTGATCTTGAAACCGCTCAGGCGGAGCTTATCGGGCCTACCGGCTGTGAGGAGGTCAATTACGGGCAGTCCCTTACCTACGATCACGACAACCAGATCATGCTGTGGGCCTCTTACTGCGATGTGAACGGCCTTCAGGAAGTTAACCTGGAAACCGGTGAAGCGACTTATTTCTCGCCTATTGGACATGACGCGCAGATAACCGGCATGTTTATGGTCCCCTCCAACCCCCCGCCTCCACCTGGCGACGTGAGCGTAACGGGCGTGACGCTCGATCGGAACGAAACGCTGATGATCGTTGGATCCAGCACCAAATTGGCCGCGGCCGTGCTTCCGTTTAACGCCGCGAACCGCGCGGTGTCTTGGAAATCCTCCAACGAATCCGTAGCGAGTGTCGACAGTAACGGTGTTGTGTCGGCGGTTGCTCCAGGAGCCGCTCAAATCACGGTAACAACCGTGGACGGCGGGTTCACGGATACGTGCGACGTGACGGTTACCACCGTTGTGGAAGGCGGCGTTTACGTGCGCACCAATGAAATTATTCCTGGTAAGCAGTACGTTATCGCTTCCGAGTATAACGGCCAGCTGATGATGATGAGCGACGTTTATGATCGTCAGAGCAGCATCCGGCTTGTGGGCGACGCCGCTCAGCTTGGCGAATACGGCGGCCAGGAAGCGATAATAAATGCCCAAATGAAGCACAACTGGGTATTCTCCAAAAACACGGCCGGGACAATTATGAGCCTGAACAACAGCCAGTACTGCGAAATAGTGCAGGTAAACGGCTACTCCTGGCTGGGCCTGACGCAGTCTCCACGGAATAACTGGATATGGGACGGCGAAGGCAATATGCGTACGGATTCGAGCGAAACAGGCATTTGGGATCATCTATCCTACGTTGAATCGATAGAAGGCCAGGCCCCCGCGTTTGATATATGGCCCGCGACAAACCCGACTTACAATGAAATCAGGCTCTATGTGCTGGTAGAGACTGAGCAGACACAATACACGGTAACGTTTGTCGATGGACTGACCGGAGAAACGATTGAAGAGCAGCCCGTTCTTGCGGGAGAGGATGCTGTGGCTCCCGAGCCTCCGGTTCATGAAGGCTATGATTTTGCCGGATGGGACGGCGTTTTCACAAACGTGCAAAGCAACCTGACCATAACTGCCCGGTACCTTGAAATCGGCGCTACTCCCACGCCTGAGCAGCCTACGCCTACGCCTGAGCAGCCCACGCCCACGCCTGAGCAGCCCACGCCCACGCCTGAGCAGCCTACGCCTACTCCAGGGCAGCCCACGCCTACTCCAGGGCAGCCTACGCCTACGCCTGAGGATCCTCCTAAAGCTGGCGGTATAAGCCTTACGGTACTCGGCGCTGTGTCAGCTGCCGCCGGAACAGCCGGATTCATTGCGCGCAGGAAGCGCAGATAGGCTTTCAATAACCGACCGGTAATCAGCATCTATAATGTTGACGACTGGCCCCTAGCATTGGAGGGGCCAGTCGTTTAAAGTTTTGTTAAGCGATAACTTCCATACGCTCGCGGCCACATTCTTGTTGCGAACCAAAAGCCTTGCGCAGTAAGGCTTATCCCGCACAGGGGCTTTGTGCCCTAAGCGATAGAGCCTTCATGCAACGCTTAAAAAGTTTAATCGCTTTTGTCACAGCCTGTACGCTTGCAATTAAATATTCATATCTCATTTCAAATCAAAACAGGTAATCGCCGGTACGGATAAAAATCGTTAATGCCGTGAAGTTAAGGCTTCATGCCCGGTTTTATAGGGTATATATTTTAGTTGTCTCTGTTCCTCTATTCGGCTTTAAGGTAAACGCAGCTTTATTATAAGATTCACAAATTTGTGAGAAATTGTATTTATATTAGCATTAATGTCTGTTTAGGCTTGGCATGCGCTTTAATGCGTATGCAAGATTGGGCGTTCCTAATGGCGGAGCGCCCATCGTAATTGTGCTTGTTGTATCCAGCAGCCATAAACGTACGGCTGTTGTTTTAGGGCCCGTTAGACGTTTATCAATACACCTGGGGCTTGGGCACAAAGGCGGCCGCTAAGGATCGGTTTACTTATGGTTATAAATCCAGCTAAAGCTGACTCCCCCAAAGCTAATCGTCCTCCGATTCAACCCGATCAACGTCCGCAATTTCATCGCCATCCAAAACAAATTCAGAGGCGTTAAAGTAGCCCTCAATGAGTTCTTTCGCTTCTTCATGCTGATCGGCCGCTACACAAACATCCACGCCCATTAATATGGAGCTTTGGTATAAAAACCCGGCTCCCTGCGTTTTTACCAGGCACTCGATGCCCGCATCCCTGAGCACTTCAGCGATCATTCCAGCCTCCGCCTCATTCTGCGCCTTATAGAGCAGGACTATGTCAAGTTCGCTCATTTTTACGACTCCTCTCATGCTTTTGTATGATCAGTATATTCGGTCGCACCATAAATAGCAATATCCCTCTGTCGAAAATATAGCGTTTCTTTCCGCGTCCCGCTTTATTTTTTTGAAAACGAAAGCCCACGAGCCGGTATCCATCGCATGGAATACCGGCAAACGGGCCTTCATATCAATTTCGCGTTCATCAGCCGTTATTTAAACAGCGATAGCAGGTATTGAGCGTCTTCCTTCTTAATTTTACCCGAACTGAACATGGAGTCCATCACGCTCTTGATATTATCATCGTGAAGCCTTTCAATAAACAACGATGTCTCCTGATTGATATACTCCGTTTTATCGATGCATGGGCTGTAAAAATAACGGGCTCCATGCGTTGCGGGGCGGTGTTCCACTGTTACTACCTGTTTAGCGACCATTCTGGCCAGATGGGTAATAAGCGTCTGCACACGCCAACCCTTTTGAATGTGATTGTTTAGCTGCGCCGCACTTACCGGCTCGTTTAACGACCACATCGCTTTAATGATCTCCAGCTCGCTCCTTGGCAAGCTTTTCACTTCGTTCATGCTGACATTCCCTTTCAATGTATATTTTCAAAGCCCAACAGCCTGTGGATAATCGCAGGCTGCGGCGGCGTTGAACAATGTAATCGATGTTAAATAGCGTAACACTTACACTTTAAGTCATTGTATCATACATGAGAGCATTCTACAACACGTAGTTTTTAAATATTCATAAAAAATAATTATTTTTTTATGTTGATCGGTCATTAAACAACCTTTCATCGGCATAATTTTACCCTCGGGGCCAGGACGGCGCCGAAAATCCCCATTCCCCCAGCCTAAATCACATAATGTGAGGAATAATATATATCAAGCGCATAATATTAAAAGCCTTCAACTGACAATACCTTAATAGAACGAAACAGCGCAAATACAGAATAACGCGTTTTTGGTCCCTTCTCCTCTGCTTTCACGTAACGGCAAACTGTCATCATATATAACGTTAACTTTGTTTGTGTTGTGCTATGTATAGTTTGAGCAATATTTACAAAGGCTCCCTTTTCGCTTAAGGGAGCCGAATGAACTATCGCGTTTTTTGTCTTAACGCCGCATGCGGGTTAGCGCTTGTCTGCGGCTTAAGCGCCCTTTTTTCTTTTCTTGGCGTTTATAATAAGTTTTGCTATTTCCATTACGGCGATAGGCGTCAGGCACATCAAAAGCCCGATCCAGTACAGTTCCGCAGGAAGAGCTATAAGCCCGAACGCTGTTCTTAACGGAGCGACAAACAGCAGCAGCGCCGTAAGTAAAAACGATAGCGCGACAGCACCCGTCAGGTATCGGTTTGTAAAGAACCCCGTGCGGAACAGCGAGCTGTCCGAACGCATATTAAGCGAATGAGCAACCTGTGAAAGCCCGAGCACCATGAACGCCATCGTCTGTCCTCCAGCCAGCGCGCCGGTAGCGTCTATTCCGATACGGAAAGCAATCAGCGTCAACGCGCCGAAGAAAGCGCCGAGCAGCAGGATTTTTATGCCGAGCCCGTTGGCAAACACGCCTTCATCCTTTGGCCGGGGCGGAACGGACATCATATCCTCGTCCACCTTCTCCAATCCAAGAGCTATTGCCGGCAGGCTGTCCGTAATCAAATTAATCCATAGAAGCTGCATGGATAGCAGAGGCGTTACCTTCCAGAGCAGTATCGCCGCGAAAACCGCCACGACCTCTCCGATATTGGTGCCAAGAAGAAAGCCCACAGCCTTTTTGATGTTGGCGTAAATCCCACGCCCCTCTTTTACGGCTTCCACAATAGTAGCGAAATTATCGTCAGTAAGAATCATATCCGATGCGCCCTTGGCGACGTCCGTTCCGGTTATGCCCATCGCGCAGCCAATATCCGCGGCTTTAAGCGCCGGCGCGTCGTTTACGCCGTCCCCCGTCATGGAAACGATCGCGCCCCGCGCCTGCCAGGCTTTTACGATACGGATTTTATCCTCCGGCGAAACCCTGGCGTAAACCGCGGTGCTCTCCACATGCTTTATCAGATCCTCCTCACTCATCGCGGCAAGCTCAACCCCTGTGATAGCCTCGTCTCCGTCAACAAGTATTCCCAGCTCGCGCGCTATCGCCGAAGCGGTCGAAACATGATCTCCCGTGATCATGACGGGCTTAATCCCCGCCCCTCGGCATAGCGCGACAGCGTCCTTCGCTTCCTGCCTGGGCGGATCGATCATGCCGATTAGCCCTATAAACGTCAACCCTGATTCAAGCTCCTCCGGCGCGGGCTCCTCGCTGACTTGCGAAACCCGCTTGACCGCCACTGCCAGGACCCTGAGAGCATCCCTGCTCATGCCTTCCGCCTCAAGCTGCGCGTTCTCAGGCGCGTCAACGCAGCACGGGAGCACCGTGTCCACGCCGCCTTTTACAACAACCGTGTAGCCGTCGCCATCCTTAACGGCCACGCTCATGCGTTTGCGCTCCGAATCAAATGGGACCTCCGCTGCGCGGGGATAAAGCCGGTTGAGTTCCTCCTTCGTTATGCCGGCCTTCAACGCGGCCATAACGATGGCCGTTTCCGTCGGGTCTCCGAGGTGCGTTTCCCGGCCGTTCTCAATGGATACCGTACCGTCGCAGCAAAGGGTTGAAAGACGGAGCAGCTCGTTTTCAGCTATATTAAAGGGCGTCAGCCGCGTTACCGTCATCCGGTTTTGCGTCAGCGTTCCCGTTTTATCCGAACAGATAACCGTAGCGCTTCCCAGCGTTTCAACCGCGGGAAGCCTGCGGATGATGGCGTTGCGTTTGGCCATCCGCGTCACGCCCAGGGATAATACAATCGTCACAATCGCCGGCAGCCCCTCAGGAATGGCGGAAACCGCCAACGAAACGGAGGTCATAAAAATATCCAGCACCGGCATGCCGTCGATTAGCCCGATAAGGAATATAACCGCGCACGCGCCAAGGGCTACGAAGCCCAGCGCCTTGCCCATGGACGCCAGCTTCATCTGTAAGGGCGTACGCGCGTCCTTCTCTCCCCGAATCAGGTTGGCAATGCGCCCCATCTGCGTATTCATACCCGTTTGAGTAACAACGGCCTTTCCGCGCCCGTAAGTCACCGAACACCCAGAGTAAACCTGATTGATTCGGTCGCCAAGCGGCGCGTCCTCGGGTACTACTTCATTGGCGTTTTTCTGTACCGGAACGGACTCCCCGGTCAGCGCACTTTCCTCGCATTGAAGCGACGCGCTTTGTATCAGCCTCGCGTCCGCCGGCACGTAATCGCCCGCTTCCAAAAGAATGATATCGCCCGGGACAAGCCGCCACGCGTCGATGGACAGCTCCTTACCTTCGCGCAGCACGCGCGCATGCGGGGCGCTCATGTTTTCAAGCGCCTCAAGCGCGGCCTCTGCCTTGCTTTCCTGAACCATGCCCATAACCGCGTTAAGCACCACGATTAACACAATGAGGAGCGGTTCAAAAAACTCGGATGGATCATGCCCGTTAACCGCCACAATGAATGAAACGGCGGCCGCGGCCAGCAGGATGAGAATCATGACGTCCTTGAATTGATCAAAAAAACGCGCCAAAAGCGGCTTGCGCTTTTTCTCGGCAAGCTTGTTGGGGCCGTGCTGATCTAGCCTTAGCTGAGCCTCCTTCTGGGACAGCCCGGAATCCGCGGATGTGTTGAGCGCGCCGCAAATGGTTTGAGCGTCCGCATTATGCGATTGCATGTGTTTCTTCATTCCTTTCTGAAATTAAAGAAGTAGTATATGTGAAACTTTACATCCGTACCCCACGGCTGCGAATTCATTACAACGGGGCGGGCGTAAGCCGTTATTAGGGTTTGCGAATTTTTCGTCTGATATTAGCATACCGGCTTTGATATGCTGTTTCTCTATGCCGCCAGCGTTCCGGCGGGCATACGGATAAACGCCAATCAAAGCGGCGGCTCATTCGGTTCCCTGCCAGACGCAACAAACAAAACAGGTAGTTTGAGCCATGCCGCGCTTTATACGCGCATTAACAGCATCGTATTTTATCTCTTAGCGCCGTAATAAAAAAGCGCAACCGTTCCCGGCCCGGAATGCGCGCCGATAATCGGGCCGATAAAATCGATATAAATCTCTTTAACGCCGAATCGCTCTCTAACATCGTCCTTAACGCGCTCAGCGTCCTCCAGACAATCCCCATGGCCTATAAAAATCACGTCGTTCTTTTCAGGAATAAACGTTTCTTCCATTTTATCGACCAGCTTTTTTAAAGCCTTTTTTCGGCCTTGCACCTTTTCCATGGGAATAAGCCGCCCCTCGTCGTCCACATGCAGTACGGGCTTTATCCTCAGCGCAGTCCCGAACGCCGCCGCCGCCGCGCTCACCCTTCCCCCGCGCTTAAGGTGGTTTAGATCGTCAACCGTAAACCAGTGTGCTAAGTTGTGTTTATTCTCCTCCAGCCAAAGCCTGAGTTCCTCCAGCTCCATGCCGGCCAACCGCTTTTTACCCGCCGTATAAACCAAAAGCCCTTCGCCAAGGGATGCGCAAAGCGTATCCACTACGGCTACCCTGCGCCCGGGATACTTTGCGTTGAGCTCATCCGCCGCCAGCCCGGCCGCCTGAACAGTACCGGATAAACCCGATGAAAAGCCCATGTATAATACGTCCTGCCCCTGCTCAAGAATGGGCCCGAACAGATCCTTGAACGTAAAAGCGTTGATTTGGGAGGTCGTAGCACCGGCTCCCGAGCGCAGCCCGTTATAAAACTGCGGGACTGGCATGCCCGATTCCCCGGGCAGGTACTGTTGAACCTCGCCCTCAAGCGCGTACTCCATCGGGATTACGTTCAGGCCGGCTTCGGCCGCCTTTTTAACGCTGAGGTCAGCGGTAGCGTCGATGAACAATTGATAAGACATAAACAACCCTCTATCTTATAGATTCAGCTATCATTATCTATTATTTCCAATTCGCTTTCAAGCCTCGGTTATATGAATTGCTTGGTTTGACACAGTTCTTTCAAGATGTTAACATGAAATCATGCTATCTTGAATAAATGCGATGGCCAAGCCGCCCGAAATACGGGGAACAGGCGGAAAGGGTATGCTCTAATGTATCAGCAGACGCAGGAGAACGCAAAGGGTGGAAAAAAGGCGGATTTAGCGCTGGCGGGCGCAATCCTTCTGATTATGATTTTAATGAACCGCTTTTCTTCCGCAATAAGCGCCTTCATACCTCCGGCCGCTGTACAGGCCGTTATGTTCGCCGGCCTTGCCGCCCTGTGCTTTGTCATATTCAGAAGGCGGCTGTGCACGTACCGTTATACCGTAATCCTCGAGCGGGATGAATCGGTTAAAGAAGATAAAGAGATTCGCGAGCACGAGGAGCTCCCTCCCGGAACGCTCATAGCCCAGCAGATGATCGGGGATAAGCCCAGGGTAAGCGAGATAGTTTTACCGGACGAGATGCTTCGTATCGCCTTGCGGGAAAGCCATCCTGCGGGTTTTCAGGAGCGGCCCAAAGCCATACGGATTACCGGGCGGCCCGCCAAAACCGCTCACTGTCTTTATTACAGGCGGGGCGGCAGGTTAATGCGCCTTGAGTTCCATCCTGACAACGCGCTCATATCCCATCTGCCGGAGAAATTGCGCAATTTGTCCAATTAGTGGTATAATGTTATAAATGGTATGAGTCCGAATTGTTTCAGGTCCAGCTGCGGCGCGTTCAAAGCTTATTAGGGAATGGGCGGCCCGTCGCGCAAATAGAATAGGAGTGGAGCGATATGTTGAAATACTCCGTCATCCTCTTTGATCTCGATGGAACGCTGATCGAGACAGGCCCCGCAATATTCGCATCCGTTAAGGGAATGATGGATGAGCTTGGGCTCCCTCCCATATCCGAGGAATCCATGCGCTCTTTAATAGGCCCCCCGCTGAACGTTGGCTTCGCTGAGTATATGGGGCTTAATGGACGGATGCTGGAAGAAGCGATACGGATTTATCGTTTAAAAGCCGAAGGGTCGGCGTTGTCGTTAGCCCGCCCGTATCCGGGTGTTGAGGATTTATTAAAATCTCTTAAAGAGGCCGGGGCAACCGTAGGGGTAGTCACCTCAAAAATCACGGGCATCGCTAAACAGCATCTTGAGCGTTTCGGCCTGCGCCGGTGGATTGATTTGATACAGGGCGCTACCGACGGCGGTATCGGCGAAAAAACCGAGCTTTTAATGCTGGCGCTCAAAAGCCTGGGCATGCCGGACGGCGCGGTGATGATTGGCGACAGGCATTATGATCTCAATGCCGCGCGCGCGGCGGGTATCCCTGCTATCGGCGTTTCGTATGGATACGGCTCCGCCGATGAAATCGCATCCTGCGCTCCTGATTACACGGCCGCCAGCGCGCGGGAGCTCGGCCAGATCCTGTTTGGCGGCAAATGAACGGCTCCGTTGGGGCGCATCCCCGACGTCGTCCTAAATATTAAATGTATGGAGGTGCAAACATGAAACTGATTTTTGCTATCGTTCAGAACGATGACGCGCGGCGTCTTACGCGCGCACTGATTCAAAATGAGATCAGCGTCACGCGGATTTCCAGTACGGGAGGTTTTCTTCACGGCGGAAACGCCACGCTGATGATCGGCGTAAAAGAAGACCGCCTTGATAAAGCGATTGAGATTATCAAGAGCCAGTCCAGTACGCGCAAGGAGTATATGGTTATCCCCTCCTCTCTGCCCGGCTATACGGACAGCGCGCCCACGCCCGTGCAGGTAACGCTTGGCGGCGCGACGGTATTTGTGCTTGACGTACAGCAGTTTCACAAATTCTAATGGACTCATACGCTCAGATTCGGAGCTGGCTGTCGGGCGCTTATAAGGCAGGGCGTTTTCCGCACGCAGTGCTTATATGCGGCGGCGAACCTGTTTTACAGGAGCAGGCGGCTCTTGGCGCGGCGGCTGAGCTTACCGGCGTAAAGGATCCGGGCAGGCTTGCCGATAGCCCGGACTTCATTAAGCTAGAAGCGCATTCCGCCCGCGTAAGTGATATTCGGGACAAAATTGGCACGGAGCTCTCGCGCCGCCCCTTTTCAGGCGGACGGCGGGCGGTTTATGTTCATAACGCACATGGGCTTACTGAAGCCTGCCAGAACACGCTTCTCAAGACCCTGGAGGAACCGCCGGCGGATACCTATTTTTTATTAACCGGGAACGAGGCCGGGCTCCTGCCCACGATTCGTTCCCGGTGCGCTATATTGCGGCCCGGCCTTTTAAGCGCATCCCAGATGGCTCAGAGGCTGGCGGCTCAAGGTATCCCCCCCGCAAAAGCGGCCGTCTGCGCCGCCGCGGGAGGGGGGCGCTTGGATACGGCCGTGGAGCTGTGCTTGTCGGAGGAGGCGGCGCAGCTTCGTGAAAACGCCTTACAGGTTATGGATAAGCTGTTGAGCGCCAAATTGCCCCTTCCCTCCGTACCCCATATCGCTGGGACGAGAGAGAATGCGCAAAGGGTTATAGATTATATGCTTTCATATTGCCGGGACGTCATGGTAGCCGGCGTATCCAGCTGCAGTCTGGAGAATCCCGACAGGGGAGCCAGAATCAGCATATACGCTTCCCGCTTTACAGACCGGCGGATTCATTGTATCATAGACTTGCTGATTGACGCTAAAAAGCGTATTGGAACCAGCGCCGGCCAAGGTATGATACTGGACAGGCTCCTGATTCAAATTAAGGAATGCGTTGATCAGGGGGAGGATTAATGGCGAATGTAATCGGCGTCCGTTTTAAAGACGGAGGCAAAATATATTTTTTCAGTCCCGGTGAATTGAATATCAGTCAGGGGAACGGCGTTATCGTGGAGACTGCGCGCGGAGTAGAATATGGGGACGTGGTCCAGGGGCCCACTGTTGTTCCAGACGAACAGATAATCGTGCCGCTTAAGCCCGTTATTCGGGTAGCAACCGCTACTGATACGGAGCAGCGCGTAAAGAACCGCGGCCGTGAAGAGGAAGCGCATGCGATATGCCTGGAGAAGATTAAAAAGCACGAGCTTGAAATGAAGCTTGTGGACGTTGAGTATTCGTTTAATGGGAGCAAAATCACTTTTTACTTTACGGCCGACGGGAGGATCGACTTTCGCGAACTGGTTAAGGATCTTGCGTCTGTGTTTAAAACGCGGATAGAACTGCGCCAAATCGGCGTCAGGGACGAGGCAAAAATGCTCGGCGGCCTGGGTTCCTGCGGCAGGCCTATTTGCTGCAACGCCTTTTTATCCGATTTTTCACCCGTATCCATCAAAATGGCGAAGGAACAGAACCTTTCGTTATCGCCAAATAAGATTTCCGGCATATGCGGCCGCCTGATGTGCTGTTTGCAGTATGAACAGGAATGTTATGAAACAATGCGTAGCCAGATGCCCAGATGCGGACGGGAGGTAATGACTGCCGACGGCCCAGGAACGGTGCTTGAGAACAACGTTATCACAGAGAAGACCAAGGTAAAAGTAGCCTTGAGCGACGGTACGTACGATGTGCGGGAATATCCATTTCGGGAAGTAACCGTTACGGGGCAGGGGAGGCATTGCGCCAAACGTGTTTGCCGCGACGGCTGCGAAGGCCCATGCGCTGAACACGGCCCTGAAAAAACACCGCCTGAACAGGACGAACGCGCTCAAGCCGCCGCTGCCGGTGAGCCATGCGGGGAAGGTTCGCATAAACACGGCGCGCCCGGTGGTACCGAAGGGCTCCTAGAAGACCTGTCCATAATTAACGATGAATTGATGGATAGGGATGCTCCAAAACAAAAATGCCCGCGCAATAAGCGCCCTGCGCGCAAGAAAAGCATTCAGGAAAATCCGGGCGAATAGCGCAAAGCCCAATGATTGTTCAATGCGAATCGCATGCTGATTTTCAGTTAGCCGGTTCACAGCTTAGTTTGCGGCGTCCGTAATCGGGCGCCGTTTTTTATCGCTTAGCTTATAAGTCATTATCATTTTTATTATTAATAAAACGAGTAGATTTTGAACAGATATGACAACCATAAAAACGACGCGAAATCTTATACTTTTTATCGCCATGATTATACTGTAAAGAATAGCCGCATATAAAATTTTTACTTCCTGCTATATTTGAGTGCAATGGCACTCAAGACGCTGATGAATACGGAGGTCGCCGTTCTTTTTAGTGCTTACATGCTGAATCCCGCCCAGATTTTATAGAATTTTATAGATATGAAAATGTACGGAATTTATTCACAGATTAGGCTCTTTGATATTAGAGTTATAGAAATTTCCGCGTGTACCAGCTGATTAGGCGAAGGGGAAAGCCTTCGCTTTCCCCTTCGATAGGTCACGGCAGCAATTGTCCGTTAAGTTTAATCATTCCCGACATGTCATTATCGTACTGCCTACTTCTTCCTTTTACGCGTCGCCATTCCCAATAAACCGGCGGAGGCTGACACAGCGCCGAATAAAACCAGGCTGATTCCGCCGGCTTTAGGCGGTTCCTCAGGATCGGGCGTGGTATGCCCCGGCGTAGGCGTGGGCTGCCCGGGTGTGGGCTGCTCGTCGCTGACCTTAAACACAAAGCTTTGCATTTCACTCACAAAATCCGTGCGCGATTCACCGTTATCCTGTTCCGCAAACACGTTGAGCGCATAGGTGCCTTCCTTGAGCATGCCCGTTGGAACGCTGAAGCTCCCGGTCGCTGTGCTTTGAGCATCGCTCTTGGCCATTTTGCCGTAATAGAGAATCTGTCCGTTCGTTCCCGTTATCGTGACGCTTACAAACTGGTTCTCGCCAACCGTCGCTCCTTGATAATTTACAACGGCATCTCCGCCGGCGTAAATAACCCCCGGTATCTCGTTGGTTACCTGAACGGATTGCCCATCGTCATACATCGTGATTTTTACAGCGCCGTCAGGGATACCCATCTGAGTTAAGGCTCCGATATGCTGTGGTTTTCCCGTCGCGTCGCTTGTAAACGCCACCTTGGACAGATCCAGGTTGAACGCCGGCCTGATGGAGGTGTTTCCGGTTACATTCAGCGCGCCGGCGGCGGATATTCCGCCCACGGGATCGATAAACACCACATGCTCACTATCGTATCCCATCGTGCGCAGTAACCAGAATACCTCCATAGAAGTAGAATCGTTATCCTGAAGATGCTTAAGCACGCTTGGCGTCATCAGAGCAACGCGTGACTGCGCGGCCTCCGTATTGTTCGCAAAGCCGTAATCGGGATTTATGGCGTCTTCGTAGGACAGCAGAAAAACCTTATCCCGCGTATCCGCTCCCTGATTAACCGCGGGGTAATCCGGGTTAATCCGGGCCTCAACAAGCGAATCCATAACACCGGGCATTTCCGCCGCCGAGAACATATTTTCATAGAACTCGCCGTTCATCCAAGCTCGCACGTCGGAATCCTCCCAGGTAGCCGGTACGCTCAGTTCCCCATACCAATCCATAAACGGGTGGATTTCAAGTATGCGCTCGCTCATGAGAAGGACCTTATCACCGTCGCTGCTCAGCACGCGCCACTGTATGGGATCCTTGCCGTCCTCGTCGTTGGCGTTTTGCTCGTACAGGCCAAAGTACACGTCCTTATTGAAAATCAGGGCGGGCTTGTCCGCCATCTCCTTAACCGTTACGGCACATGCGGCGGACAATCCAGACGGGGTCCGCGCGGTTATAACCGCCTCGCCCGCGCTTATCGCCTCTACTAGCCCGTTATCCGATACGGTCGCAACCGCGTTATCGCTGCTCGACCACTCGACAGGCTCGTCCAGCACGTTTTCATTGCCCGTTTCCCGCAGATACAGCGCCGCTGAAAGCTGCCGCTGTTCTTCTACATACAAAACCGCGCTGGAGGGTTCGACGCAGAAACCTTCCTTGGGGATTTCAATCTCATATGACGTTTCATTGCACGCGTAATCCGTCACAACAAGCAGAATCCTTTCATGGTTCTGAACATTTAGGTCAAACGTCAGGCTCCGGCCGGGCTCCTCAGCCTCGCCCGGGAAGGATTCTATACGGTAGTCTGCCATATCGTTAACGTAGGCATATGTGGATACGTCCGCTATATACTGGTTGTCGCTAACCTCGACTCGCAGATATTCCTTACCGCCTTCTTCCTCCATTTTATATGAGAGCAGCTCCGGTGATTCAATATCGATTGTTACCGGAAACTCCCAGCCGGAACGCAGGTTGGCGCTTTCATGCTTATCATAATCCAGCGTTGCCTCCACGCGCACGTTTGCCTTCGCGTTATTGGGAAGCGCGTTTCCGTCACCGTCCGTACCAAACCAGGGCTCGATACCATCCCACCGGTTCGCCCCCACCGGGAAGACACGGCCGGAGTTGGTATCATAAAATGTTTTGGAAACCTCTCCTAAATCCAGCCTGTAATACTCCGCGCCGTCCTCACCCTCAATGATATAGCTGAAGGTCTTGGCGTTGCGCAGCAGGCTTGTATAGATTTGCTCCAGGGAATCGAAATTGCCGTCGCCGTTGGGGGAGATGGCATTCCTATCCTGAAGGTACTCAACGTAATGATGCATATTATCGCCGAGGTAGTACAGGAAGAATTCATCCTTCGCAGCGGAAGCTTCATGCGGATACATGGACGCCTTGAAATTTGCCTCATCCAGTAGGGTATCCCAGTAAAAGCCGTGGTCGAGCTGCGGAGACTTTGTCCAGTCGCCGTAGAATCCCAAGAAAGGAACGGAAAGGTCAACGCCGTCCTCATTCAACGAGGCGAGCTTCACAAAACCGTCGACGTACATGCCGTTTTCATAGCAGTATGTAAGCAGCTCCCTATCGCCCGCGCCAAGGGTTAGCGTTACCGCTACCTGTTTGGTTTCGCCCGCGGGCACGGCCACCACGTCGCCACCCCAATTCGATTCCATTTCAGGAAACAGGGGATTGGGCGTACCTGCCATGAAGGGCCTGCCTGTTTCATCGTAATCAGTAAACTCGGTCATCATTGTGGGCTCGATCTTATAGCTGAGCGTTTCAGAACCGAAGTTATGTACGTTAAAGGTAAGCTCGTATACTCCGGTTTCTAAAGGATCGTCGCCCAGTTCAATTTTCGGCCTTAGCATGCCGGGTACGGACAGATAGGCGTTTGTACGCACAGCGTTGTTGACGTTGGCCATGCCCGCGCCCTGCTGCCTGGGCGAGTATGGTATTTCCCCGAATAACTCATCTTCATAGGCAGCGGGTATGGCGGTACTCATGAGCAGGGTGTTGATCATCTCCCGCATATGTTCTTCTGGAAGGTCGGCAAACCGTTCGTCGTTCTTAAGGTACTGTTTAACCAGCGCGGCCAGGCCCGCGATGTTCGGAGCGGACATGGACGTGCCGCTCATGGATTTATACCCGTTGCCGTCTACCGACGAATAAACGTTGCCGCCCGGCGCGGCGATCTCGGGCTTGAGCTTGAGATCCGCCGTCGGGCCCCAGGACGAAAATGATGACATTTCGCCCGCGTATGGGTAATCGGCCCTGCATAAATCCTGCTTTACCGTCATCTGCCTTTGGTTCTGCTCAAGCATATAATTTCCGTCATCCATCGGAATAAAAACGGCGGGTATGC
The DNA here is from genome assembly GCA_900544555.1 of uncultured Eubacteriales bacterium. Classification (GTDB taxonomy): domain Bacteria; phylum Bacillota; class Clostridia; order Christensenellales; family CAG-138; genus UMGS693. Next base: position 165,384 of record UQWD01000002.1, on the reverse strand, counting down.
TCTGGCGCTCAATCTGCATCAGAATCCAAGAGTTGGCTTCATTGTTGTAAACAACCATCGCGTAAGCGCCTGCCGCCAATGCGTTATCATGCTTTTCCTGGAATGAAAGCCCCCCGCCGCGCTGGACAAGCGCTACTTTTGGCGCTATGCTCCAGTCGTCCATCTGGAGCCCCTCGTAGTCCTCAGCCGCTCCGCCGTTAGGAACCGGTACATAGATGAGCGGCAAATCCACAAGCGTCAGGAAATTGTATTGAGAGCTCGCGGAAGTCCCATCCTCATAAGCTATTTTTCGCCCATTCACTTCAAAGTAGTTGGACATGTAGGTTTTATTATCCACGCTTGCGACAGAGGTGGATTCAGCGAACGTAGACGGCATGCCTACAATGCCGTTATCCGGGTCGCCCGCCAGCGGAAAATCCTTGTCCCAGCGGTTCCGGTATCCCGCGTTGTAGCTGTTGCCCGCGGACGCGGAAATGAATATCCCCGTTCTCCCCAGCCTGCTGTAAACCCCGTCCATGCTGGTGACGCCCTCCGCTTCCGTAAACCCGGCAGCAGCGCCAAGGCTCATATTCACAACGTCGACGTCAAGCATAACGCAGTCTTCCAATGCTGTAAGAACCGCGTCAAAATAAAGCACATTTTCTGACATGGTTTTCATTATGTAGAGCTGTGCTTCAGGAGCCATGCCGATAACATCTGGATGAACGCCGTCGTTTCCGGCCGCGATGCCGGCGACGTGCGTCCCGTGCGTATTCCCTCCGTGATGATCCGCGTCCGCCACGCCGTCTGCGTAGTTAAACGCGAATGGGATTTTGTCGTTCAGGTATACGTCTTCGGCCGTAATGTCGGGATCCATCAATTTGGCATGTAGATTGGGGTTGTTCAAATTCTCGCGAATCATTTCAATATCCACGCCGGGGTCCTCCGGCGCGTCTCTGAATAGCTCGTGATCGACGTCGATGCCGCTGTCGATAATGGCGATGCGCATCCCCTGGCCGCGATAACCCGTGGCATTCCACACATCCGCAGCGCCAACCATCTCGCCGCTGGATACGGCGTCCGGCTCAATAATATAAACCGGGGCCACGTACGCCGCTTTTACGCCTGGCAGAGCGCGTATCGCATCGAGCCGGCCGTATTCAATCCTCGCTGAGAAGCCGTTCATCAGCAGCGTATACTGGTTCCGAATTTCAAGTTCTAAAGGCATTGAGGCGGTTATTTTCTTTTGTATATCAGCTTGCTTTTCCAGCAGAATGTCTCTTCGGTTTTTCCCTTTTTTCGTAAGGTCAAGCCCAGCGCCGGTGTTTTTCGTCATGGAGGCGTCGTCAATGAGCGGCTTATCCTCCATCTCAACGATTATCACCACCTGATCATCATCATTATACAGCGCGCCTTCGCCTTTTTTGCCGTGCGGCGCTTTCCCCGCCTCCGGCAGCTCCGGCGTGCCGTCCAGTTTATTGACTCGGACGCCGCCCCCGTTGGCGCTTTCGCCGACCGCGGAAACCGTTTGTCCTGTAACGCTTATTAGCATCGCCATAACGAGAGCAAGCGCCGCAAGCATTTGCCACTTTGTTCTTCTACGATTATAGTACATTGGTTGCTCCTTTCGCGTCGTTAATAGTTAAACACCTTTGGTTCACCACTGGCTCAAAACGCTTCCCGCAATTAATATAAACAATATTTACTTTGCTTAATTTACGAAATAAATGATTTTATTCGAGCCACGCTCCACCTCTCAGATCGTCAAACCCTAAACGGTAAGACTTTTTCACTTTCAAAACCCAATCGTCTTATTACCTCCTCATCACTTTTTTCTTTGCACGCCGTCATGTCTCTTTGCGATTTATCACCATCACATTAAGTGAGGTTCAAACAATATAACATTCTATAAACATAGTTGCTATTCTTGACTTCGCCTATATCCATCAAATACAATTATAGGGTCAGCCTGTGCTGATGTCAATAACCGTTAAATAATATTGACGAAGTTTTTTTGTTGGAGGATACTATGATTATAAAATTTGATAAAAACGGAGGCGGAGGCATGAGCATGAATACGAGCCTTAACTATTTAGTAGAGGCCTTAACATATTTTAGCCGAAGGGTGAACGGCCAGAACGCGCGTGTAATCCTCGACAGCCTGAGCGGGAAGCTCGAAAATTACGGGGAAGAGCTTGAAAGCTTGATACGGCCCGTTATTGAGTTGGAAGCTTTTTTAGATTCCCAGATTCAAATCCCTGATGAAAGGCTGAATTTCTTTTTCAAGAAGTTCACCCGCCTGTCCGACGATATGGTTTCTGAAAGCGCAAATCCCGCCGGCCTCATCTTCTGCATGCCGGAGTATAACGGTTTTGAGGAGCTTGCAGCGTTCAGAGACAGCCTCAAAAGCATGACGCCCGGCCAGATTCGGTATCAGATATGCGGCGCGCTCCATGTATCCGGTCTTAATTCGGAAGCGAACGAAATGACTATAGAAGAATTCTCAAAGCATATCGACGCGCTTGCCATTCCTCTGGAAAGCAAGTGGGATATAATCGATACATATAAGCACTTCAGCGCTTATACGGATGAGCTGTACGAAATTGTGCTGCCCGCCATGCAGTTAATTGCCGAACGCGAGGATCTTTATACTAAGCTGTTAGACGATTTCACGGAGCTGTACGGCAGCATACCGAACCTGGAAGAGTTCCTCCGCGAAAAGTTCGGCATGGACGTAACGGAGAACCTTCCGCTTGAATTCCATCCGTCTGTTCTGGGTTTCAACTCGCTTTATATTATCAGGGCGGCAAGCGCGGACGTATCCAAACTGTTTATCGGCGTGCTTGTAAAGCGATTTGTAGAAATCACCTCGCACGATGAAACCATAACCACGCTCTCAAACATAACCAAAGCGCTGTGCGACCCCGGCAGGCTTGAAATCCTTTGCTACTTAAGGGAACACACCGCCTATGGGCAGGAGCTTTCAGATCGCTTCAAGTTATCCACAACAACGATTTGGCACCATATGAACAAACTTCAGGTATCCGGCTTTGTGAGCAGCATTTTCGGCGGGAACCGTACCTATTACGCAATGGATAAGGATAAGGTCCGCAATTACATTTCCAGGCTAAAATGGCTGCTGCTCAATGAGAAGTAGCTTAGACATCACAGAGCCATCGCCAGACCAGCAGCGGTTATCGGCAAGGCACTACCGGCTTGTCAGCTTATCATTAATCAGCAATTATGCGCGCATCACAACGCATAATATACTTTAAATGTTATTTTCACAGGCAGCTGCTTATCACTTTTGTTAACTGTAATATAGTATGCCGTACAAATGTACCTTGGGGGAAATTATTGAAAATTATGTACGCAGTATTTAATTACTTAACGAAAATTTCTGCATTTGATATGCTTTAGGTAACAGTATATGTAAGATTATTATTTTAATTAATATAAAATGCCGCGCACCCATCCCTTGACAAAACCCTTCCGGGCGGTATCCCGGCAGGCGGCTCCTTTCAGGCTTCCCCGCGGCACATCGGCTTTTCCGCTTAATGCTGCTTCCGTCAGGACCTGACATGGTTCACAGACGCCGATTGCACGGGACCCAAAACTCAACGCTCCTTACCGGTTCCAGACCCCACAAGGGCCAGCCTCGGGACGGGAATTCAGCCCTGCTGTAGCGGATTGCAGGTACAGGGCACCGCTGACTCCCCGCCTAGCGCGGCAAACTTGATATCAAAGTAGAATTCTATTTTACACAAGACGGCGTAGTTTTGCAAGCGTTCAATTTCTGCCGCGGAAGAATCGTATCGCAATCGATATGGAATTCTTGTGCGCCGGCTGGCGCCTCGTTTGTATTGCGCGCCGGAATTAGCGTATTAATAGAAGTAAAAGGGAGGCATATATATGCCATATCCGTGTGAAAGGTGCTATAATATAGATGATTTTAAATCATTATCAACAAATCAAGGAGGACTGTGTTCAATGGATATGTTTCAGGCGATATCCGATCTGGTCGTAGCCGGCGGCGTCTCAGGCAGTGAGAACGCCGTGGGCGAAACAGTAAAAGGATATTTCCGCCGTTATACCAAGGATGTATGGAGCGACACCCTCGGGAACGTATTCGCAAGGGTTGGCGACGTGGGGCCAACCGTCCTCATCATGGCGCACATGGATGAAATCGGCATGATGGTAACGGATATTGAGGAAAACGGCATGCTGCGAATATGCTCCGTAGCGGGCGTTGATACGCGCGTGCTCCCAGGCTCCCAGGTTTGCGTATACGGCAGGGAAGCGCTCCCCGGCGTTATTGGGGCCGTTCCGCCGCACCTGCTCACCGGCGGCGAAAAGGGCTATAAGATCAACGAGCTTATTTGCGATATCGGGTACCCTCCCGAGCGAGTGAGGGAGCTGGTATCCGTGGGGGATTTTGTATCCTTCGATCCGATAAAGCCGCTTAAGCTGAAAAACGGTGTGATCTGCTCAAAAACGCTCGACGACAGGGCGCAGGTCGCATGCCTGTTCCAGGCGATGGAGCATATTTCCCGCGTTAAGCTTAACTGCACCGTCGTATTTTGCGCGTCGGTTCAGGAAGAGCGAGGGAGCATCGGCGCCTCCATCGGAACGTACGGAATCAAGCCCGATATGGGCATTGCTATCGACGTAACGCACGCGCCCACGCCGGGCGTCGATCCTCTGGACGTTTGCGATATGGATAAGATTGAGTTAGCCAAGGGCGGCAATATCCATCCAAAACTGCATAAAATGCTTTTGGACGCGGCGGATCAATGCAATATACCGAAGCAGATTGACGCATGCATGGGCTTTTCCGGCACGGACGGCTGGTCGATACAGGTGGAGCGCGGCGGCGTTCCGACCGCCCTTCTTGGCGTTCCGGTACGGTATATGCATACAAGCGTTGAAACGCTAAAGGAAGCGACGCTGAAGAACTGCGCCAGGCTCTTAGCGCAATTCATCGCCAATATCAATGAGGACTGGGAGGACGCGCTATGCTTAGACAATTAAGTAACATTGCGGGCGTCAGCGGAGACGAAGGACGCGTCCGCGCTTTTATTAAGGAGGCCGTAAAGCCGTTTGCCCCCGATACGCATACTGACGCGATGGGCAACCTTTACGTGCGCAAGCCTGGAAAGGGCCGCCGAATCATGGTCTGCGCGCATATGGACGAGGTGGGCATGATGGTGCGCGGCGTGATGGAAAACGGCCTTGTGGCCTATACCGCATCTGGAATCGACAGCCGGGTGGTGGTGTCAAAGCGCGTGCTTATCGGCGACGACCGGGTACCGGGCGTAATCGGAGCAAAGGCCATCCATCTGCAGTCTTTTGCGGACCGCGAGCGCGTATTGACCCATAAGGAGCTGTTTATCGATATCGGCGCAAAGGATAAAGAGGACGCGGAAAAATACGTAAAAATCGGCGATTACGTCTCGTTCGATACGGAATTTTCGCTCTTTGGCGACGGGCTGATGAAGGGCAAGGCGCTCGACGACCGCATTGGCTGCGCAATACTTATTGAGTTGTTAAAAAACGATTATGATTGCGATTTCACCGCCGTATTCACCGTACAGGAGGAGCTTGGCCTGCGCGGGGCGCACGCGGCCGCGTATAACGTAAAGCCCGAGCTGGCCTTGATACTTGAGGGTACTACCGCCAATGACATGCCCCAGTCAGAGGGGCACCAGTGGGTATCAAGGGTTGGCGGCGGCCCGGCTATATCATTTATGGACGGCGGAACCGTCGTGCGGCCCGAGATGTTCAACGCTCTGCGCGAAACGGCCGAGGCTGCGGGGATTCCCTGGCAGATGCGACAGGGAACGCGCGGAGGAACCGACGGCGGTATTATCCATAAATCCGGTGTTGGAGCCATAACGGGCGGCATCTCCGTACCCTGCCGCTACATCCATTCCCCATGCAGCGTCGCCTCTGTAAGCGATTATGAAAACGCGCTTAAACTGGCGGATGCGTTTTTGAATACCAAAAAATTTGAGGAGGTGCTGAAGAATGTTTAAAGATATGTTAAAAGAGGTTCTCCTGGCGTACGGCCCCACGGGGCGCGAAAACGCCGTAAGCGGCGTGCTTGAAGAGTATATCAGGCCGCATTGCGACAGGGTCTACCGCGATGTTATGGGCAACCTAATCGCTTATAAAAAGGGAGTATCCGGGAAAAAGGTAATGCTTTCCGCGCATATGGATCAGATCGGCCTTATCGTTGTGGATATCGACGAAAAGGGCTTCCTGCGGGTTTCAAACGTAGGAGGCGTATCCCCCGTGATTACCCTGGCGCGCGAGGTCGTATTTGAAAACGGCGTTCGCGGCGTTACCTTCTATGAAACGGAAAAAACGCCCGCTTCGGCGGCTACGCTGCCGCTTATGTTTATCGATATCGGTGCTGCTACGCGTGAGGAGGCGCTTGAGAAGGTACAAATCGGGGATATCGCGGCTTATGCCGGTAATTTTGTGGATATGGGCAAGCGCTTCGCGTGCGGCGCGCTGGACGACCGGCTCTGCTGCGCCATTATTATAGAAGCGGTTAAGGGAATAAAATGCCCCCACGATCTTTATGTCGTATTCACGGTGCAGGAAGAGGTCGGCCTGCGCGGCGCAGGCCCCGCCGCCTACGCCATTGAGCCGGATTTTAGCCTGAACCTCGACGTAACACGTACCGGCGATACGCCTAAATCCGCGCGTATGTCGGTAAGCCTCGGGGAAGGGCCAACCATCAAGGTAATGGATTCCTCCGCCATCATCCCGCAATGCGTACGGCGCTATATGGAGGATTGCGCGAAGGAAGCGAACATACCCGTTCAGAACGAAATCCTTACCGCGGGCGGCACGGACGCGGGCGCGATACTGCGCACAAAGGCGGGCATATTGGCCGGATGCATATCCATCCCCACAAGGTATATCCATACTCCCGTTGAAGCAGCGGATATGGACGACGTGATGAACTCGGTAAAATTTGTTCGCGCAATGCTTGAGAGAGAGGCGCTGCCTCAGGCGTAACTAAAACTAGCGAACGATAAAGGCCGTGAGCCATAAAGAAGTATCGCAATATTATTGACTTAGGCCAGGCGAGCGGGAAAACAAAAAGCTCCATGTGATGAAGGATAGTCACACGGAGCTTTTCTGTGCTTGCCGCCGTTTTTCACCGCCGTATTTATCAAGTGTCCGCGGGACGCGCAGCCGCGCCCGCGAATTTGTAAATTTTCCGGGATGGAAGCGGGCGGTTTTGCGGGCTACCCCTGTGGTGGAAAATCCGCAAAAACAGCAGATATAACATGTTTGCATTGCTCGCCAGTAGATTAAGACCCTGCTTCAGAGCCAGTGATAACACAGGCTTTGGCCTGTAAATCCGGCCTTGCCCAGTATGCCTGTCACCTGCCCGCATACAGCAGCACCGAGGCGGTGAAGGTGTCCGGGGTGTAGGTGAAGTCGGCCATGCCGCCGTATCTTTCAGCCATCGCCCGGACGCTGGCGATGCCCACGCCCTCGGCCCTGTTTCGGCCCGGTTTGCTGGACAAGAACCGTTCGCCCTCCTGATAAACCAGCCCGCCGTAGCCGTTCTTCATGCGGATTAAGACCCTTTCCTCCTGGGCCTGTACCCGAAGATGGATAAACCTCCGGCCTTCCCCCGGGTCCAGCGCGGCGGCCACCGCGTTTTCCCAAAGGTTGCCCAGGATGACCGCCAGATCGCTGCCCGCGACGCCCGGCTCCTTTGGCAGCGACGCGCTGATGGAAACCTTTACCCCCGCCTGCTTTGCCAGCGTTTCATAGCGGCGGCAGAGGGTGTCGGCCACAAAGTTTTCGCAAAGCGGCGGCTGGATGGCTTTTGCCATGCTGCCCTCGTAATCCTCAAGATAGGCAAGGGCTTCCTTGACCTCTCCCTTCTCCAGCAGGCCCCGCAGCACCCGCACATGCTGCCTGCGGTCGTGGCGAATACGCTTCATTTCCTCGGCGTGGCTCTCCAAATCCTCCACCCGCGCCCGCTGCAAATCGAGCTGGTGGGCGAGTTGGGCACGGGTTTCCGCTTCCTTCGCCGCATTTGCGCTGCTGGAAACGGCGGTAGCCATCTGTGAATACGTCATAAAAGCGCACACGCAGATAATGATGCGAAAGCCGTTCGCCAGGGTGAAATTGTTATTGATGGAATAGAGGTTACTTTGCATGAAATATAATAACACAAAAAACAGGGGGATGACCCACAACAGAAAAAATTGTTTCATATTAGCAGCCAAGAGTTTGTGATAAAGCCTCTGGCAAAAAATAGCCAGAGGCCATGTAATCAGCAGGCGAGGGATGCCGAAGCCCAGGATGTCGGCCCAGTGGAACGATCCCTCCGCCAGGGTTGGAAAGAAAAGCCCGTATGTAAAATAGGTCACAGCCTGGCAGAAATGTAGGGTCTGCACCGAGAGAAGCAGGACGAACACCAGACGGCCCCAATTCTCTTTGCTGGCCCACCGCAAAAGTAACAGGCCGGCAATGAGCCAAAGCGGCAATGCGGTGATGGTATAGTCCATCGTGAAAGGGAGCCTTCCGTTTGCAAAGGCAGCCGCGCCGAGGCTTGCCGCAGCGCCGAAAAGCGCCAGCGCCGCCGCAATGCCGCACAATACAGGCCTCCGCACCCGAAGGCGGTCTTTGAGGACATAAAGGCAGAAGAATATCGTCATCACAATGTCGATGACCCACACAATATACTCCGATAAAATCGCTTCCATCCTCACACCTACATCCGTTTGAACACATAGGCCATATACCGGCTCTTTAAGGCGGCGCGGCCATCCCGGGAAAGGGGGATTTCCCGCCCGTCCTTCATCAGAAACCTGTCCTCGTTCAAACGTTTCACAAAATCCAAGTTGACGATAAAGTAGCGGTAGCACCGCAGAAACGGGTCGCCGCCAAGGCGCTCCTCCAGGGCGGTGAGGGACTGGCTCACCGCAACTTCGCCCTTGACGGTGTGCAGCACCGTCTTGTGGCCGTAGACCTCGATATACTGGATGCCGGAAACGTCGATGTCCACTTCATCCCGCCCGGCAGTGACCCGCACCCTTCGCGTGCCGGTGTTTATGCGGTCCTGCACCCGGCGCATGGCCTCGCAAAAGGCCTCCCGGCGCACCGGTTTAAGTAAATAATGGGCGGCCTCCACATCGAAGCCGTCCGCGTAGTGCTCGGTGCTGGTGGTGGTGAATACCAGCGTGCCTAGATACCCCTTTCCCCGCAGGATGCGCGCCGCGTCCACACCCAGCGCCCCGTCCATGTAAATATCCAGAAACATCATGTCGGCGCTTCTGGCCTCCCGGCTATTTAGCAGCGCACCGGCGTTGTCAAACTCCAGCGTGGCGACGGGCAGGCGGTTCTCCTTCGCGTACCGGGCACAGTATTCCAGCAGGATTTCCCGGTCGGCGGCGAGGTCGTCACAGACAACAGCCAGCATATCCATTCCTCCTTCCACGAGGCGAATTACATTCAATTTCAATTTGTCAAGACCATTATACCATGAATCAGCCCGGTTTGCGACAAAAATCTACGGTTTAGGCTCTGTGGGAACGGCTTAAGCTTTTTCTATTGAATAGTATAGATGGATTTGCGACAATCAGGACGAACAAAAGACCGGGAGCCGGAAACGGTTCCACCCATGAAACGGAGACAGCGCAAAAGGGGTATACCCCTTGTCTTGCCTACTGCATAGGCAAGACAAACAAACCCATGCCAACCCTCTTGTGAGATTGCCGGGCGGCGACCCGAAAAAAAAGGAGGAAACACCATGAGAAAAACAAAGCGGCGTCACCGATGGCTGGCCCTGGCGCTGTGCCTGAGTATGCCGGTGGGCGTGTTCCCGCTCTCCGGCATGACCTGCGCCGAAGAGCAGGGCTGCAGCCACGTCCACGACGACGCCTCCGGCCCTGTCACGGCAAAGCGTGTGATACGGCCAGCTTTGCGTATGAGAACGCCAAAACCGGAACGGGCCGCAGCGTGTCGGTGCTCATCAAGGACAAGGCAACCGACGACGTCCTCTACTACGGCAGGCCGGCGTACTGCTTAAAGCGGCAACGCTTTTTAGCACAGCCGGCTTCACCCTGCCGGACGATCATAGCAAAACACCCCGTTTGCATACCGGTTTTTATTTAACTTGGTGTTTAAAATTAATAGGAATCAATATGTATGCCGATGTTTTCATCTGAAACGAAGAAACATGTTAGATACGAAGGCTTCTATTGTAGGTATGTTATCGGTAAACATTATTGAGTTAGAGTTATTAATTGACTATGTAACTTAAGTTACATAACTGCAAAACCGATACTTATAAAATATATTGTGTTGGTATAATCTGCTACGACAGAATTTACACCATTTAGCAACTTTACATTGTAAGTTTATTCGAGCAATGGAAAGGGGTTGTATGTGAATATTATCAATAATCATGAAAAAATCAAATCTATCCCGATGTTTCTAGCGCAATGCCTTCCCTTCTGGGAAGATATTGGCGAGCAGCGCCGTAGCATGATTGTTGATAGCAGTATTATCCGCCAATATAATCCGAGGGAGATAATCGATTCATCCGCCGAGAATAGGCAGGGATTCATGCTCGTTTGGAACGGCATAATAAAAAACTATATCGTATCAGAGGAGGGCGAAGAAATCTTTCTTTTTACCGTCGCTAAAAATGAACCCTGCGTATTAGCCGCGCGAGGATTGATGGGCGACAGCGCGTTTTTGCCGACCATACAGGCGATGGGCAAATCCGAAATCATTTGTATTAACAGCGATGTTTGGGGTTTGCTGGCGCGTCAAATACCCGCTGTCGGTAATTATATGCTCAAAGTATTGGCGTCCCATATGGACAAAATCTTAAGGGCGATGGATATGCAGTTATTTTATTCTGTTGAGCGCAGGCTGGCACATTTTGTAGTCAATGAGCTCAGGCAGCAAAGAATCAGGGAGCATCAGAAAAACACGCTGAATATCACGCATGAAGAGCTTGCGGGCTTTTTAGGTACGGCCCGCGAGGTTGTATCCCGATCTATTGGCAGGCTAAAAAGGCGTGGCATTTTACAATGCTGCAGAGGGCGGATAACCGTACTGGATTATGACGCGCTGTTAGAGATTTCAAAGGGTAAAAGCGCGTAATCAAATCTTATACAATACTTTATTCAGAAAGAATCGGCCGCAGCGAATAGCTAAGCTAATTTTAACCTTATTTGAGCGCGGAACAAATCCCCGTCGGTAGCAATGCTGAAACTGCCGTTTTGCAACTCCGTTAAGCTCTGCGCAATAGAAAGGCCCAGCCCGCTTCCGTCGGTTGAGCGCGAGGCATCCCCTCTGGTGAACCTTTCCATCAGTTCTTGCGCCGGCAAGTTAAGCGGTGCGCTCGATATGTTTTTAAAAGCGATAATGGCTTCTCCTTCCTTTACAGACGCGTCAATATATACGCGCGTTCCGGGCATGGAGTATTTAAGAATATTACTGAGTATATTATCAAAAACACGCCACAGCAAGCGGCCGTCCGCCATGATAACCACGTCGTTTTCGGGGAAATTAGTAACAATATAAAGACCTGTTTTTTTCAGGCGCTCGGCATATTCCTCTATAGATTGGCTAACAATTTCCCGTAAGCTTGACGGCTCGAGCTTAACTGTTATATTTCCTGTGGTAGCCTTTGAAAGTTCAACAAGATCCTCCGTCAGCTTCTTGAGGCGTATGGCCTGTCGTTCCAGCACGGCGACGTATTCCCTCGCCGGTTCGTCCTGAACATTCCTGGATTTAAGCAGATCGATATAGCTTATAATCGATGTTAACGGCGTTTTAAGGTCGTGCGATACGTTGGTGATGAGCTCCGCCCGGAAGCGTTCGCTGCGCATTCGTTCATCCACTGCCTTTGCCATGCCGTCGCCTATCCGGTTAAGGTTATCCCCGTGAAGCTTTAAATCCCATAACAGACGGCTGGTTTCGGTTTCATAATTCAGGTTTCCATCCGCGAGCAGTTCGCCGCTTTTTTTCAATACGTCGAGCTGCGCGAGCAAATTTATGATAAATATCAGCGCGCATAATACCAGCGCCGCGTACAGCCAATACAGCCTCATGGACATTAGCGCCAATCCTATAACGGCATAGCATAAAAAGGCCGCGGCATATTTCCACACGAGCGGAAGCCGGCGCATGGCGGATAAAAATATCGTTCCTAAAGCAGCAATGGCGCGCACCGCCAAATAAATGAATGTGGTCCGCCATATAACTCCCGCCTTAATCCTGGTCGCGCACGTCATGATGAAGGCAAGCAGCATTATGCCCGAAAGAGAAAGCGCGGCGCTCATAAATAAAACTGCGGGGATTGTTTGAACCATACCAAATTGAAAAAGAATATATGGGATGAAGAGCACGGCGGCCGCATACAGCTCCAGCGGGATATTGTCCATAGCGTTAGGTACGGCTTTGTCTACGCCGGGTCTTCGGCCGGCGGCGCATATCAGAAACGCCAGCAGCGAGGCGCAGGCCGCCGCGCCGATAAAGGCGAGTACAATAACCAAATAGCGCAGGCTGAAGTACGCACTGTAAGCATGAGTGAACTCGCTGCCTGGCTGGTAATAACCCCTATTAAGCATAATCAGCGCCGCCAGAGCGCAGATTATGGTGGCGGTTAATATAAAAAAGAAGAGTATAACAGCCGTGATTTTCGCGCCAAGACTATACGTTAGCCTCTTCATACCCCCTCCCCTTTCTCAATTTTATACCCCTGTCCCCATATAACCTTTAAATATCTTGGGTCCGAGGGGTTGAACTCAAGCTTTTCCCGCAGATGGCGGATATGTACGGCTACGGTTGCCTCAGCGCCGATTGGCTCGTCGTTCCATACCTGCTTATAGATATTTTTGGAGGAAAAAACCCGGCCGGGATGCTCCATGAGCAGCTTTAAAATGTTGTATTCGATGGGTGTTAGGCTTACCGGTTCCCCAAACAGGTGTACCGTTTTGTCCTCGTCGTTCAGCTCGATACCGCCGATGGTTAATACGCCGCTTGCCTCCTCCATTCCGCCCAGGCGCGTATACCGGCGTAGCTGAGCTTTAACCCTCGCTATTACTTCAACAGGATTAAAGGGCTTGGTCACATAATCGTCCGCGCCGAGCGACAGCCCCAGCACCTTATCCGTATCCTCGCTTTTTGCCGTGATGAGGATTACCGGAACGTTGCTTTGCTCCCGTATTTTTACCGTGGCGCTAAGGCCGTCCAGATCCGGCATCATAATATCCATCAGCGCCAAATGGACCGGATTGTTCTTAATCGCTTCCATAGCCTCCACGCCGCTGTACGCCTCGATAACGCGATAACCTTCGGCGGTAAGATATAGGCTGAGCGCGTGGACGATGTCTTTATCGTCGTCGCATACCAGTATGTTGTACAAACGAATCACACTCCTTCGTATCATCATTACTATCATAGCATGCGGTGAAGCCGTTGCGAACACATAACCGTTTAAGAAATCATAAAGTTATAAAACAAACGGATGGGCCTGATAAATAGTATCCGTTCTGGATTTCATACAGAGTTTGCATATACCGATGATATTTTGTAAGGCTGCTGGAGCCGGATTAAACCGGGAATTTCGGGTAGAGCGGTTCCCGATTGATTTTTTCTTGTTTGAAGAAATACGCGCTTTTGAGCGTAAAACCTAACGCAGCAAGGCTTTAACTGCATGGTGCGTTATCCATGCAAGCGGAGCTACTGCCCCGTAAAAACCGAAAAAAGGTAAATACCGTTTGCTTGATTCAGCCTGGGCATGATTACATTTAACCCGATATTCTTTATACGTTAAAAAGACGGATATAAAAAGCAAGTAAAAAACATATATGGACGGCTCGATGCTGTTCTTTCATATTTATATAGCAATTGGGGTTTAAAATATTCTATGGAATAAAACGCGGAATTGGCTTATGCTAATATAAGACCATATTTGAGGAGGCCCATGAAATGGATAAAAAACACAAGCTGTCATGGCGCAGGATTACGGGCGTCATACTTTTTATCGCGCTGCTGTTCTCGGTCGGGTACGCGGCTGCTAACGTTTTTACCGCGCCGACCGAAATACAAGGGTATCCTGAACATACGCGCTTGAAAAGCGATTATATGCTGATGCTTGTGCAGTGTACGCTTGCAATCATCATTATGTTTCTTCCTTCGCTGGTTCAGAAGAAGCTGAACCTGGAGATACCCAATTACATGTATGTGATGTATTTTATTTTTCTCTTTTGCGCGGTCTATCTGGGCGAGGTGCGAAGTTTTTATTACCTTGTGCCCCATTGGGATACGCTGCTTCATACGTTCAGCGGTTTTATGCTGGGAGCGCTTGGGTTTACTCTCGTGAGCATTTTAAACAACGCGGAGAATATCAACATGCATTTAAGCCCGGGGTTCGTAGCGTTTTTCGCGTTCTGCTTCGCCGTCGCCGCAGGCGCGGTATGGGAGATATACGAATATTCCATGGACGGGCTGCTTGGGCTTAATATGCAAAAATACGCCTTTGAGGGCGGGCAGGCGAAAGTTGGGCGCGAAGCGCTGACGGATACCATGAAAGACCTTATAGTAGACGCTGCGGGCGCGCTTATAATGACCGTTTTCGGTTATTTCAACCTAATTCGGCAGCGCAAGCGGCTCAAATCGCCCAATAAGTAAAACGGAATAATTTGGGGATATTTCCCGGGTAATTACAGGAGTAAAGCATGAACGAAACCATATTTGCGCTTTCTTCCCCGCTTGGGGGAGCGATAGCCGTTATCCGCATCAGCGGCCCCCATTCTCGGGAAACGCTTGAGGCTGTGTTTACCGGAGCTTGCCGGCACAGGTACTTCTCTTACGGGCGGATAATATCCAACGGCCGGATTATCGACGAGGCGTCCGCCGTTTACCTGAAGGGTCCGTCTACATATACAGGGGAGGATATGGCCGAAATTTATACGCATGGCGGGCCTGCCGCCGCTCGCGGCGTTATGGACGCGATATCCGCGTTAGGCGTACGCCCGGCTGAACCGGGCGAGTTTACAAAACGGGCTTTTCTTAACGGCAAGATGGATCTGGCGCAGTGCGAGGCTGTGTGCGACCTGATTTATGCGACGGCGCGGCGCGGAGCGCAGTCTGCGCTTGAACAGCTTCAGGGGGGATTGAGCTGGCGAATCGGGCAGATTGAGGAAAAACTAACGGATGCGCTTTCCTATATTAATGCGCTGATCGATTTCCCGGATGAGATGGCGGATGAGGCTCAGGAGAGGCTTAGCGAAATTTTAGGCGGCGCTTTAGCCGGGCTAGAAGCGCTGGCGAAGAGCGGGGCTAAGGGCCGCGTATTGCGCGAGGGCGCCAAGGTTGTTATTGCCGGCAAGCCAAACGCGGGTAAATCATCGCTCCTAAACGCGCTACTAGGAATAGAGCGCGCTATTGTCGCCCCTCTCGCGGGGACCACCAGGGATATTATCGAGGAGCAGATGGACTGGGCGGGCGTACCCATACGGCTTATTGATACGGCGGGCCTTCATGATACCGCGGACGCAGTGGAAAGATTGGGCATTAAGAGAACGGTGGATGCGGTCGGGAGCGCGGATTTAATACTGCTGGCCTTTGACGGGCAGAGCATGAGCGCGGAGGACGAGCACGTGATTGAGCTTGCGCGGGGCCGTACGTTCATCGCGGTTGTATGCAAAGGGGATTTACCAGTTACCATTGATATGGATGAGCTCAAAAGACGTTTGGGCGGCGGCCCTGTACTCGTAAGCAGTTCCATTACGGGGGAGGGTGTTGAGGAGATTAAAACCCTGGCCGCGCGAATTATCGCGCCGGATACGGAAAGCCGGCTAGTTACAAACGCGCGGCATCTGCATGCCATAGAGAGCGCGGCGGACTTTATCCGGGAAAGCCTTGGCGCCGCCGACTTAGACTGCGCGGCAATGGATGTGCGCGAGGCGTTGACCGCGTTGGCCGCCATAACGGGCCGCCAGGTGGACGATGAAGTTATTGCGGGCATCTTTTCACGCTTTTGCGTAGGAAAGTAACCGTTGAAGCCTGATGATAAAGCCAAGCCGTCGTATATAAATGGAGTTGATTTTAGGCTTTTTTGCCGCGCCGCTTAAGCTAAAGCGTACAGTCAACGGATGCGACGACATAGGCATTTGTGTTGAATTTTCATCATAACTTTTATTTCGCTGCCAATTCAATAGGCTGGGATACGTATTTTTACACAATATAGTATGATTCGTTAAAATAACAAAACAGAATAAAAAATACTGAAAATACCCATTTATTTCAAATAACATATTGACATTATTTTCATGCTAATGTATATTATAATTAATGTTGTAATTATTGTCAAACAAAATCAAATCAAGGGAGGGTAATCAAGTGAAAAAGAGGTTAGCATTGATCTTGGCAATCATCATGGCGCTTGTGATTGCTATGCCGGTTATGGCTGGACAGCGCGAGACTTCGGCTGCCGAGCCTAGGGGATACTCGGCTGACGGCCATATCAACGCTGGTGTTAAGTCGTCCGACTTCACGGTAGACGTACACGACCCGGCGTTGGAGATAGACGTATGGGGTCAGCTCTGGTTCAACGCGGCGGATAAGTATTACATCGCCAACACCGAGGATGATACTTTCACCATGGGCGTTGCTGTACCGGAAGGAGTTTCATTGGACAGGTGCTATATTCAAACCGCTTATGATTGGTGGCAGCCTGTGTTTTTTACCGATCTTCCATATGAAAACGGCTATTACATTTACAGCGGGCCGATAGATTCCATCTATACGACCGGGTATAATTTTACGGATGTACAGATTTACGTCGATCAGGAGTATAACCCAGACGAGCATTATCCGACTATGATTATAAATGTTTATGCCACACCGGACGACGCGGACTCGTTCTGTTCGGAGTTCGAAGGGTCCGGCTGGGAGTATATCGATGATCCCGGGGATCCCACGCCTACGCCGGAGCAGCCCACGCCTACGCCGGAACAGCCCACGCCCACGCCGGAGCAGCCCACGCCTACGCCGGAGCAGCCCACGCCCACGCCGGAACAGCCCGCGCCTACGCCGGAGCATCCCACGCCCACGCCGGAACAGCCCGCGCCTACGCCGGAGCCCGAAGATCCTCCCAAGGCGGGCGGTATAAGCTTCGCTTTGGCAGGCGCCGCTATCGCCGCGTGCGGAGCCGCTGGTATTGTTATTAAGAAAAGAAGAGGATAATTATCTAAACTAAGATAAAAGCTAGGTAAATGTCTGCCAGAGCCGTAAAGACAGGGTTTCTATACGGCTCTGTTTCTATATAAATAGCAGCGCGTGCGCTCGACGGGAATCGTCAAGAAATTATTATACATCATAATAATACTATATAATCCACGCAGATTATACAATAAATTTTGCATTTATATTGAAAATTCTCTTGACGAGAACCAAAATTTATAATACCGTTAAATTATGTTATGGATGGGAATGTATTGAACGAAAAAGTATTCAAGGAGGATGATCTAATGAAAAAAAGGTTTGCATTGGCTTTGGCGATTTTGATGATTCTTATGGTCGCCATACCGGCTTCCGCCGACGAGACGGATCCCAAGCTTGTCGTCGACAACCTGTACGGTTTTACCGCTAATGATCTCAATGGCAACCAGTACACCGGCGAAATATTCGGCGAATATGACGTAACGATACTCAACCATTGGGCGGTCTGGTGCGGCCCCTGCCTGCAGGAGCTCCCGCATCTGCAGCAGATGTATGCCACGTATGAATCGCAGGGCATAAACGTTATGGGCCTGTTTGGAGTGGATTCCAACAACACCATAGCGAGCGGCATTGAGATAAGCGAGCAGTACGGCCTTACTTATCCCTCCATCGTGGCTAACGACTCGCAGATGCTTGTAGATTTGGTTAACAGCTGCCAGTTCATTCCTAACACGTTCTTTATCGACAGTGAAGGAAACATACTCGAATGGGTTGTCGGCGGCTTGAGCTACGATGAGTTCGAGAATAAGGCGCTTGGCTGGCAGGAACGCTTGGCCGAGGGGATTGATCCTGAAGCGGAGGCGAAACTGAACGAGGCCATGAACGTTGAAGGCGGTACGCTAAAGTTCGCGACCGATTTTGAAGGCTGGTTTGGGTTTAAAGCCGTTCAGGACGGCGACAGATACGTAGGCATGAGCGGCAACAAGTATATAGGGGATTTGGAAAGCACGGTTACCACGACGGTTCAGCTCAATGCCGGTCAAAGCCTGTCTTTCGACTACCGCGTAAGCACAGAGGAGGGGTATGATTTCATGCGCTTCCTGGTAAATGGCGTTCAGGTACTGGAGCATTCCGGCATAATCGATTGGACGACATACGAGTTCACCGCCCCGGAAACCGGCTCTTACACCTTTACCTGGACCTATGAAAAGGACGAGGCGGCGGATGATAATGAAGACGCAATTTATATTGATAACGTTTATGTGAGCGACGGAGATGAACCCGTGCCTACGCCGGAGCCTCCGGTAACCACCTTTGACGTTAAGGTGTTCGACCCCGCGGTTGAAATCGCCATCAACGGAGAGATCTATTTTGAAGCGGCGGACAAATATTATATTGCCAATAATCAGGACAATATCGTCACCATAGGCATAGCCATACCCGAAGGCGTTGATCTGGACAGGTGTTATATCCAGAACCCGTTTGACTGGTGGACTCCAAAGTATTTCAGCGATTTGCCCTATGAGAACGGCTACTATATCTATTCGAGCGAGATCGATTCCTTAAATACGACCGGCAACTGCTATAGCGATATCCAGATATACATCGATCAGGAATACAATGTGGATGAACATTATCCGAATATGCTAATCAATGTTTACGGTACGCCTGAGGATGTTGACGCTTTCTGCGCGGAGTACGAAAATGTAACCTGGGAGTATGTTGAGCCGGAGCAGCCCACACCCACGCCGGAGCAGCCCACACCCACGCCGGGGCAGCCCACGCCCACGCCGGAGCAGCCCACGCCCGCGCCTGAACAGCCCACGCCCACGCCCGGCGGAGAAGATCCCAGTGATCCTCCTAAAGCCGGCGGCGTTAGCTTTGCCCTGATAGGCGCCGCTTTTGCCGCCATCGGTTCAACAGCGGCTGTAATTCGGAGAAAAAGAAGATAAGACTGTAATGTAGACAACAGCCCGTATCGTTTAATGGGCGTACCCCATCCACGGCGGATTAGGACGGCAGCGGCATGGCCTTTATTTAGGCCATGCCGCTGCTTTATCCTGCAATAGGCATAGGCGGATTATGTTTTTCGGTCGGAAAGCGCCTGTATCAAAAAAGCATATGTTCATGCATAAACTGAGCGAAAGCCGATAAGAGCAGTGATTTCAATCGCGAACAGCTTAACAACGCATGGTATACCTCTCCGTATAGTTCACATAAACTACCGCTTAAATACCATATCCATAATACATGATTTAAAACAAAAGCGTCGATATAATAATCTAGGCCACAGGCACTCGTTTTTAACCTTACAAATGGAGTTTTTAGTACCTCGGGATTTACAGCCAGACTGCCCAGTCGCCATATTTAAAGTGCCACTCCCGTGAACTAGTCTTTTACCGATTTTAGCTTGCATAAAGCATCTCATATGCGGGTAATAATCCCCGGTTCAATATCCAGCAAGCAACCCCGTTCACGGGAAGCTGCGGCTTTTATCTCAAGAGAAGCAAGATAGGCTGTCGGGTAAGTAGATGGATAGTAGGCAAGCGCCTTTATATGCTAAATCCCAGCATGCCCTCTTTAACCGGTTCATTATACCGTTGACGCGCGAAGCGCAAAAAAGGCGAAGCGGTTTATCAGTAATCCTTTGCCAGATCGCAGAACTTCGTATATTCATCCAACCATGCAAGTTCAACCGTTGCCGTAGGGCCGTTTCGGTGCTTGGCAAGTATTATTTCCGTGACGTTGTCGTCGCTCTCCCCATACACGGCAGGGCGGTATATCATCATAATAATATCCGCGTCCTGCTCAATCGCGCCGCTTTCGCGCAGATCCGCCATGATGGGCCTGTGCTCCTTTCGCTGCTCAGGGCCGCGTGAAAGCTGCGACAGAAGAAGTATGGGCACATTGAGTTCACGCGCGAGAATCTTCATGGCCCTGGTTATCTCGGATACCTCCTGAACGCGGCTGTCCGATTTTTTAGTAGCCTGCATAAGCTGAAGGTAATCAATCACGATCATATCCAGCCCGTGCTGAGCCTTCAATCTTCGGCATTTGGATCTTATCTCCGGAACGGAAGCGCCGGCCGTATCGTCAATAAATATTTTAGCCTTCGCAAGCGGATCGAGCGCCTCTACGAAACGAAGATAGTCGTTCTCCGTCACCTGACCTGTTTTGACCTTTTGCATGCCAACCTGAGCCTCTGAGCAGAGCATGCGCATCACAAGCTGTTCACGGGACATTTCAAGGCTGAAGATAACGGTGGTTTTTCCATACCTTATTGATGCGTTGGCGGCGATATTCATGGCGAGCGACGTTTTTCCCATCGACGGGCGCGCCGCTATGATAATCAGGTCGCTTTTCTGCATGCCGGAGGTCAGTTTGTCCAGATCCGCGAAGCCCGTAGGAACGCCTGTAAGCGCGCCTTTAAGGTTGGCGATTTCGCCGATACGGTTATAGCTTGCAAATACGACGTCCTGAATCGGAAGGAGCGTATCCCCGCCTTTTTTCATGGAAATATCGAATATGCGGCGCTCCGCGTCGTTCAGCTGCTGCTCAAGGGGTTTTTCCCTGTTTAGACCATCATTGGCTATTTCGCCGCCCGCGCGTATAAGCTGGCGGAAGATGCTGTTTTCCTCAACAATGGCGATATAATGAGAGCAGTTGGCGGCGGACGGCATGAACGCGGCAAGCCCCGTGATATAGGCCGCCCCGCCGACGTTCTCCAGGCGGCCGGAGCGCTGGAGGGCGCTGATAAGCGTAACGCTGTCCACGCTGCTATTCCCGTTGTAAAGCCCGACGGCCGCCTCAAATATATCCTGGTGCGCAGGCAGGTAAAAATCATGCTTATTAAGCGCCTCCAAAGCTAATTCCAGCGCGTTCCTGTCCATAAGCATGCTGCCAAGCACTGATTTTTCCGCTTCCACGCTATGCGGGAGCGTGCGTGCCGCCGGCGGTTGTTCCATGCTTCATACCATCCCTTCAATCAGCTTCTTCCGGCCGGCATAGCAAGGCGCGGCCAAAGCAAATTACTCTTCCAGCGGTAAAACCTCTACCTTGAATTTCGCGTCGGTGCGCTCGTACATATGTGCCGATACCTCGGTTACGCCGATGGATTTTATCGGCTCGCTCAGCTGGATTTTCTTTTTGTCAACCTGAATATCGTATTGCGCCAGAAGCGCGTCGGAAATTTCCTTTGCGGTGATGGAGCCGAACAGCTTCCCGTTTTCTCCCGACTTGGCAAAAACCTTAACGGTAAGCCCGCTCATGCTGTCCGCGAGCGCGCGGGCGTTCTGGCGCTGCATGGCTTTCTTGTGGGCTTCAGCGCCCTTTTTTATGTTAGCCGCGTTGATAATCTGCGCGTCCGCCGGAACGGCCAGATCTTTGGGTATCAGAAAGTTGCGCGCGTAACCGTCGCTTACGTTTACGATCTCACCCGCCTTGCCGGCCCCTTTTACATCCTGCTTAAGCATTACCTTCATTTCTTATCTGCCTCCTTTAAATATGCTTGAATACTTTGTCTGAGCTGAGAAACAGCCTCGCTCATGGAGATATCCTTTAATTGCGCGCCGGCCATTGTCAGGTGGCCGCCGCCGCCGATACGCTCAAGTATCAGTTGAACGTTGATTTGCCCCAGGCTGCGGCCGCTGATGGATATGTCGCTCCCCTGCCCCTGTATTTGAGCCATCACGAACGACGCGGTGATGCCCTTGATGGTGATGAGCGCGTCCGCGGCCTGAGCCGCTAATAGCGCGGCGTTCGGCATACCGTCGGGGCAGACGGCCAGTGCAATTCCGCCGCTGAGGATCTGCGCGCTTTCCACCACGCGCGCTCTATTGAGGAACATTTCCCGGTCGTCCTGAAACATTTTTTTTATAATACCCGTATCCGCTCCGTTTCGCCTAAGATAGCTCGCGGCTTCAAACGTGCGGGTACCCGTGTTATATGCGAACTGCTTTGTATCGAGCATAATGCCGGCCAGCAACGCGTCGCACTCAAAAGAGTTGGGTTTGGGATTATCGTCAAAATATTGAAGAACCTCGGATACCATCTCGCTGGCCGACGACGCGCCTGCTTCAAGATAGCTGAGCGTTGGGTTCTGCAAAGAATCCACCGGCCTCCGATGATGATCGATAATCACGGTTTTAGACGCGTTGTCATACAGGCTCGGCGCGACGATTGAGCTAGCGCGCTGCGTATCAACGATGATCAGAACAGAACCGGCATGCATTAGCTGGCCTGCCTGATCCGGGGTACACACGCATTCGTGGTATTGCACGTTCTGCTGCATCGCGCTCAGCACGCTGTCTATTGTCGGATTGCCCTCCTCCAGGATAAGGCGCGCGTGCTTACCCGCGATTCTCGCGCAGCGGATAAGGCCGAGCGCCGCTCCCATGCAGTCCATATCCGGATGCCGATGCCCCATGATGAAAACGTCGTTGGAGGTTTCCATCAACTGCCTGAGCGCTTTGGCGAACAACCTAGTTTTAACGCGCGAATGCCGGGTGGTTACCTGCCGCCTTCCGCCGTAGAAGGCGTATCCCGTTCCCCGCTTAACCACGGCCTGATCGCCTCCGCGCCCAAGCGCCAACTCCATAGCCTGCCTTGCCGATTCGTCGGACTGAGCGATTCGGCTGGCCGCTCCCACCGCGATGGACAGCGTGACGGATTGAGGCGTGCCTGTTTCGATTGTACGCACCCTGTCCAGCAGCTTAAACCGCTGCTTTTCAAGCTCGGCCAGGTATTTTGCTTCAAAAACGATGAAGAACCGCGTATTGTCGTAGCGGCGGTACGCGCCCTCAACCGTGGCTACAAACTCGCTCACGCACTTCTCCACCTCCGACAGCACGGCGTTTCGGTGAAACTGCTTGTCGGACGCAAGCTCGTCATAGTTATCCGCATAGATGAGAGCGACCGTGGGCATTTGTTCCTCATACAGGCGCGAATAATGCTGCGCCTCGGTCCTGTCAAGCCAATATTGAAACGTGATGCGCCTTGATTTGCCGGACGCGCGCGCAACCGGCGCGCTTACCACCTGAAAATGCCTGCCGGAAACCTCGGCTACGCTGTTCTTCGGCGGATACCGGCTGTCATAACCCGGCATCAGTTGCAAAACGTCCTTCGCGTCCGACATGGAGGCAAAGGATTCGTTGCGCCAAATGATCCGCCCGTCCTGATCGATGAGTAGGCACGGCACCCCGACAGAGTTGATAAGATTGAACGCGGACATGGCGTTGTTGTTAAATACATCGTCCATCTGAGCGCACAGGCGCTTATGATACCTTATAAGCACGGCGGCGCTGACCGCACTAAGGACGATTCCCACGCCGAGTATTACTGCGGCGTATAAGAAATTACGCTGCGCCGCCATGTAAACGGCTATGGCGAGAAACGCGGCCAATACGGGTATCAGCGCTTTTAACGGTGCTTTCATCATTAATCGCGACCATCCTTTCCGCCCGTGCGGGATTCCTTTTCCATAACGGCCAATATTCTGGCCCGCAGATGGCGGGCCTGCTCAATCAGCCCAAGCGCCGCCAGCAGCAGAAGGCTGACAGGGAACAAAAGCGCGATAGGCGCCCAAAACATGAGCTTAGCCCACAGCGGGGGCTTGCGAACCTGTTGTATGAATATCTGGTAAGAGATCCCCTGAAGGGCAAACGGCAGAATAATAATGGTCAGGACCGTATTCCAAATGCCGTATGCGCCGTTGATTTCGGAGTAAAGCACAATCAGCGCGCCCGCAAAGAGCACGAGGCAGCCGATGCAAAATGATTTTGTAAGCCGCCACATCCTAAAGCGCGCCATGGGCTTAAGGCCGCCGGCGTACCGGGTTTTAAGCATGAGCGCGCGGCATATAACCACGCACGCCAGCCCCGACGCCAGGGCGGATACGATTAGGCCCGGCATAAACATATCCGGTATGAGAGAGGCTAAATCGCTCATAAACGCCTCGTCCATCACAGCGGAGGGATCGGTATATTGAAGCAAGGCCGCGGCACCTTGCATAATCTCCTCAACGCTGTTCTCAAGCGCCGCGAACGGGTTGGCGTACGCGATTAGCGATGGTACGCAAAGCGCGCAATACATCCCCGCCGCCGACCCGGCTGCGGCCGCGCAAACCGCCGTCCGGTAAGGCCGTCGGCGACGAAGCAGCGTCATAATCAAATAACCGGGTATCAGCGCCATAACGATAACGCCCGCGCCCTCCCAAACGCCCGGCGCGTTAAAATACGCGCTAACGGCGGTAAACGCGGCGGCGGCAATAAAATACAGCGTACTAAAGCGCAGCCCGATAAAGGCGATAAGCGCGGGCATGAACAAAAATAAGGCCGGGATAAAATTAAAGCCCATCCATACGCACGCGCTGCATACGGCGCAGAGCATAAAGCCTAATAATGTACTGTTCCGCCTCATTTTGTTTTCCTCCGAGAAACATGCTTATTACATGTTTATTGTAAAGCTTGAACGGGTATTTTGTCAAAAAAACCAGCGCGGAATTAATGCCTTAAGGCCGAACATAGAGCAGGCCCGCTTCCCTCCGGAATTCGGGACGCTTGCTTTGCCTTTATGCAAAAAAGGCGCCCCTAATCACTGCGAAGCGCCTGCCAACGTCCTCTATGATTAAATTGTTAGTCCGCTACGTAAGGCAGCAGGGCTACTATCCGGGCGCGTTTGATGGCCACCGCGAGGCCGCGCTGATGCTTCGCGCACACACCGCTCATACGGCGGGGCATGATTTTGCCGCGCTCCGTAACGTACTTACGCAGGCGGACAACATCCTTATAATCAATATGCTCGACCTTATCCACGCAGAAACCGCAAACCTTACGTCTGCCCTTGCGCGGCCTTGGCCTTGCTTTGCGCTCTTCCATTTCCACAACTCCTCTCTAAAATGCTTTAAAGGAGGCGTGACGCCCCTTAAAAGGGCAGTTCATCCTCGTCAATATCCGTAAAGCCTTCCGCATCCAAGGGCAAGCCCGGGGACGCTGCCGGCGGCGCGGAAGGCGGCGGCGCTGCCGCTCCCTCTCCGCGCGGGGTAAGGAATTCAACCTCATCCGCTATAATTTCGGTAATATATCGCTTTTGGCCATCCTTGCCATCATAGCTGCGGTTTTGTATCTCGCCAATTACGCTTACTTTTCGCCCCTTAGCGAGGTAACGCCCGCAGGTTTCGCCAAGCTGCCGCCAGGCTACAATGTTAAAATAATCGGTAAGCCGCTCGCCCGCCTGGTTTTGAAACCTTCTGGAAACGGCGATGGAAAATGTGCAGACCGATACGCCCGAGGGCGTTGTGCGTAATTCCGGATCCCTTGTGAGGTTACCGATAAGAATAGCTTTATTCATAATATTACCTCCCCCTGTGGAATACCGTTCGCCCTACTGTTCGGTTCGGACGACCATGTATCGAATAATGCTCTCGTCATTTCTAAAGTTACGTTCCAGCTCTTTAGGGAGCTCGGCGTCGCCCTGGAATGTTACGAGAACGTAGTAACCCTCGGTTTTATAATCGATTTCATAAGCAAGACGGCGCTTGCCCCATTCGTCTACCTTTTCAACCTCGCCCTTGTTGTCGGTGATGATCCCGTTAAACTTGCCGATTACGGCTTGTACGGCTTCATCCTCCAGCTCGGGCGTGATGATATACAGGGTTTCGTACTGATTCACGCTTTTCACCTCCTTATGGTCTAATGGCTCTGTAAATCAGAGCAAGAAGCACGTTAGCAACATATTATAGCACTAAAGAGCGCACCGCATCAAGAAAAAACTGAGATTTCCGTAAAAATAACCGCAGTTTACCAATGGATTATAAGGCCGTAGCCATACAAAATATTATTTCTTATTTCTACGTTCGCATTTTTCATGGAGCCATACGGCATTCCCGTCGCGGCTGTTGAAAAGGCGAATGCGTTATAGTACACTTAAAACCGTCTAAAATCAAAGCGGGGGGCGGAGATATGAATTATCACGCAATCGATATGAATCAATATGAAAGAAAGGCTCATTTTGAGTACTTTAAGAGTATGTTAAACCCCTATGTCGGGGTTACGATGAATGTAGATATTACAGGCTTTTACCAACGCGTGAGAAACGACGCGCATCCTTTCTTCTTAACTTTTTTATATGAAGCGGTATGGGCCGCGAACAGCGTCAGGCAGTTCAGGCAGCGCATTGTCAATGACGCGGTGGTGGAGTTTGATTTTTGCGGAGCCTCGCATACGGTACTTAGGGATAACGGCGCGTACGCGTATTGCGCGCTGAACTGCGATATGCCGCTTCGGGCATTTTTGCCGTATGCCGCAAAAATGCAGGATTTAACCAGGGAACAGGGCGATATTGAGGAAGGCGACGAGAGCGTCGGCAGATTTTTTATCTCCTCCCTCCCATGGCTTTCCTATACGTCGATCACACAGCCCACGCCGACGCCGGCGGACAGCAACCCGCGCATAACATGGGGTAAATACTTTGAACAGGCCGGTAAGCTTATAATGCCCGTCACGGCGCTTGTTAACCACGCGCTCGCGGATGGGATACACATATCACGATTCTTTGAATCCCTGAATCAGAGGCTTGCGCGTACGCTTGATTAACCCGCGCAGCGTTTCGGCAAGTAATGCTTTTAAAGGAGACACGGTTTGCGGAAAACGCGCCGCAAAAGGAAGCAGCGCAGCTTATATGCCGCCCTCTTGCAGCGCGCTTTTCGCGCGGCTTGACAAACGCCGGGCGATAGGTTAAAGTGCCATAATGGTTTGAAAAACAGACGTCGGCGAAAGAGGATAAGGTCGGATAAGCGGTTGCTCATAATCAGCGTATGCGCGCCTTTGAGGCGAATGCCATATAATGTTTGAGACGGTTCATCCGTCAGCATCGGGAGGCTATCGGATATGAAAGGGAATCAAAAGGCGGATCTCGGAAGCGGAAGCGTAGGCAGGCTGTTGTTCCGGCTGGCGCTTCCGGCGATACTCGCGCAGGTTATCAATGTGCTTTACAATATTGTAGATCGTATGTACATCGGGCATATTCCGGTAATCGGGGCGGACGCGCTTACGGGCCTTGGGGTAACGATGCCGCTTATTATGGGCATATCCGCTTTCGCGGCGCTGGTCAGCATGGGCGGCGCTCCGCGCGCTTCTATCATGATGGGCCGGGGAGACGACGAGCAGGCCGAGCGGATATTGGGCAACTGCACCGCGCTTTTGGTCGTGACGGCGGTTGCGCTTACGGCTTTGCTTTCGTATTTTGGGCGGCCGATCCTTCTCTTGTTCGGCGCGAGCGAAAACACCATCGATTATGCCTGGGATTACATGCAAATCTATGTGCTTGGCACCATATTCGTTCAAACCGCGCTGGGGCTCAACGCTTTTATCAGCGCGCAGGGCTTTGCCAAGGCGAGCATGTACACCGTGCTTATCGGCGCGGTATGCAATATTATTCTCGATCCTATCTTCATTTTTGTTTTTAATATGGGTGTTCGCGGGGCCGCGCTCGCAACGATTATATCCCAGGCTGTATCATCCTTCTGGGTCATACGCTTTTTGACCTCAAAGCGCAGCACGCTCAGGATCAAAAAAGCGAACCTGCGGCTCAAGGGTTCTATCATACTGCCCTGCCTCGCGCTGGGCGTATCCCCGTTTATCATGCAGTTTACCGAGGGCGTAATCTCCGTATGCTTTAACACATCTCTGCTTAAGTACGGTGGGGATCTGGCAGTTGGCGCCATGACCATATTGGCGACGGTTATGCAGTTTTCGATGCTGCCGCTTCAAGGCCTTACACAGGGCGCCCAGCCCATAATCAGCTTTAATTACGGGGCCGGGGATCTTAGCAGGGTCAAGCAGGCGTTTAAGATACTACTCGTCTCATGCCTCGCTTACTCGACCGTTCTGTGGGCTGTGGCTATGTTTTTGCCGGGCGCGTTCATACGTATGTTCACGAACGAGCAGTCTCTGATTGTATACAGCACGCAGGCTATCCGTATCTATATGGCGTCCTCGCTCCTGTTTGGCGCGCAGATAGCGTGCCAGCAGACGTTTATCGCGCTCGGGAACGCGAAAGCCTCCGTTTTTCTGGCGCTGCTGAGAAAGGTCATTTTACTCATACCGCTGATATTCATACTGCCGCTGTTTATTGAGGATCAGGCCTCCGCCGTGTTCCTTGCCGAGCCTATCGCGGATTTCCTGGCCGTAACGGTTACCTCAACTACCTTCCTGATATCGTTCAGGCGCCTGTTGCGAAGCACGGGCGGGCTCGGGGAAATCAGGGAAGCGCCCGCGCCATAGCGTGCGGCCCGGTAAATGAGCGATTTAACGGCTATGAGTTAAGGCGTTCTTTTCATGAGGATGCTGAATATATACACGGCATGTTCAAAGTGCGCTATGCATAGATCAGCAGGACTGGATAAAAGCCCGCCAACAAATAGTTCGCATTACACGTCACGGAGATTCATTTGATTGGCGTAAATAGGGTATCATAGATTCGAATGAGCCGGACAGGGTTTCCACGCCACGAGAAAAAACGGAATAAATCCGTGGAGCTGATTAACAAGGAGACTGTTGACACGCATGGGTGCACCAACACATATTGAGCCTTTAAGATATCCTCGTCCACGGCGACGGAAACGGCGCGGCTGTGATCGTTGATTAAGCCTAACGGCGATACGCGCCCGGCAGAGAGCCGAGCTTTTCCATCAATTTTTCCGGGGAAGCGAAGCTCAGGCGGGAAACGCCGAGCAGGCGGCTGACCTTAGCCGGACGGAACCTCTTTTTTACGCCGGGCATGAGAAGATAAAATGCGTTTCCCTGCCTGTTCGTGAGAAACAGGTTTTTAAAATGGCGCGCGCCTTGCGCCGGGCCGATAAGCGCGCAGTCCTTCATGGTTTGTACGGGCGCGTGTTCGTAACGGCGGTAAGCTATGCCCAGCGATTTAAGCGCGTTATGGCTGCAATTTCTTTTTTATCTTCTAAATTACACATCTCTGCTATTTATGGTACGGTTCATTGTTCATGATCTTGAAGGCACGATATATCTGCTCCATGAGCATTAGTCGGAACAGCTGGTGCGGAAACGTCATGGATGAAAAGCTTACGGCGCAGTCCGCGCGCTGCATGACGCTTTTAGATAAGCCAAGCGAGCCGCCGATAACAAAGCATATTCGGCTGCGCCCGCCGGTCATCCAGCACTGAATGCGGGCGGAGAGCTGCTCGGATGTGAGCCGTTCCCCCTCTATGGCGGCGGCCACAACAAAATCCGCAGCGCTCGTTTTGTTAAGAATACGCGCGCCCTCCGCCTCCTTAATTGCCTCGCGTTGTAAACGGGATAAATTCTCCGGCGCTTTTTCATCCCGAACCTCGATAACTTCAAGCGTTGAATACCTGGAAAGCCGTTTTGCGAACTCATCCGCTGCGGCCTGATAAAAAGGTTCTTTTAATTTTCCAACGCTAATGATTCTCGTTACCATCAGCCCACCCTGAACATGCCCGCCGGCCTGTCCCTGTACGCCATGGCCAGCCGGAACTCCTCATCCGGGATATCCTCCAGCCGGAGCGCGGCGCGTACGGTTTCCATGCATAGCTGCTCGCAGTTGTTTTCCCGGCTCAGATGCCCGAGGATGGCGTTTCTGACGCCTCTAAGATAGAGCTTAGCCAGCGCTTTGCCCGCGTTTTCGTTGGAGAGATGACCTTTATCGGAGAGTATCCGCCTTTTGAGCGTATACGGGTAGCTTCCGGCCTGAAGCATCGGCACGTCGTGGTTCGCCTCTATCAAGAGGAGATCGGCCCCCTCCACGGCACAGAGCAAATTGTTGTTGATATGGCCGATATCCGTCATTACGCTCACTTTCCGCCCGGCGGCTGAAAAGCTGTATCCCACGGGCTCGGCCGCGTCGTGCGGCGTTGCGAAGGCGAGAATGTTGAGCGCTTTGATATAAAAATCCCTCCCGGTTTCGAAGATACGGATGTTCGCGGGCTTGATTGCGCCCAGCTGCCCGTTCATGGCGCGCCATGTCCCCTCGTTGGCGTAAATGGGCAGCCCGTAACGGCGCGACAGCACGCCCACGCCGCGGATATGATCCGAATGCTCATGGGTTATCACAATAGCATCGATGGTATGCGGCTCAACGCCGGCTTCGCTCAATGCCCGCTCAATCATTTTGCCGGGAAGTCCAGCGTCGATAAGCACGCGCGCGCCGCCTCCTTCAAGAAGCGTGGAATTGCCTGAAGAACCGCTGTAAAGCGGACAGAACATCATAAAATTCCCTTTCCATCCCCGCCGCCAGGGAGTGTAATCAAAGCTAAAACCTAAAGACGATTCCAGCAGCCGCGGCAAAGCCGATAAACGCGATGGGGTGAAGCTTTTTTACCGGCTTAATGTTTGTAAGCGCCAAAAGCGCGGCAAACAGTATTAAAGGCTTGAGGTTGACGACGTCCCACAGGCCGCCCGCGCCGATGTTCTCAAACCGGAACAGCGCGAGCTGGAGCACGGACCAGCATGCCGCCGCTATCAGTCCGGCGACAGCCGGCCGCAAGCCCATGAAGGTGTTTTTAACGAGGGCGTTTTCTTTATATTTATTCAGAAAACGCGCAACGATAATGATGATGATATACGATGGCAGCACCAGCGCGAACGTGGCGATGATACCGCCAAGTACGCCTCCCGCCTGGAAGCCGGCGTAGGTAGCCATATTAACGCCGAGCGGCCCGGGTGTGGATTCCGATACCGCCACCATATCTGCCAGCGTTTCAGGAGTTATCCAGGCATAGCTCGGGTTATTTGCCATATCAAGAAGGAACGGCAGTGTCGCCAGCCCGCCCCCTACCGCGAACAGACCCGCCTTGAAAAACTCGTAGAATAGAATCAAATAGACCATACTTCAACCAATTCTCCGCAATCCAATAAAATCAGGCTGTCGAAAAACCCTAAAGGTTTACCAATATAACGGCGAGCGCGAAAGGTTCGGAATGCCTTGCGCAGCAAGGGTCCTCTGTACGGGGTGCTCAGATAGCCAAGGGTGAAAGCGCCCCGTGTTAGCTCGAAAAATGTGGCGCGGCCACTTTTTCAACACGCTGCCAACCATAATGTTATATAGGGCGCTTGCCCCATTTGCCAAAGCCCAGGCCGACAAGCGCCGCGCCCAGCACCACGAACACGGGCGACTGGCCCATCACCGCGATAAAAACAAATGCCGCCGCGCAAAGAACCAAGCCGACAACGCTTTTTATGTTCCTGCGGATAAGCTGGATAACGGTATTGAGTATCAGCACGGCTACCGCCACGCGCACGCCGGAAAACGCGTGCTGGACGGCGGGTATATGGGCAAAATTACTCAACAGCGCGGCAATAACGAGTATAATCGCGACCGACGGCGAGATAACGCCCAGCGTGGCGGCCGCCGCGCCCAGCGCCCCGCTTTCCTTATAACCGATAAACGTCGCGGTATTTACCGCGATTACGCCCGGCGTACACTGGCCGATGGCAAAGTAATCCAACAGCTCTTCCCGGGTCGCCCAGTTATGCTTATCGACGCACTCGCGCTCCAGCATGGGCAGCATGGCGTAGCCCCCGCCGAATGTCAGCGCCCCTACCCGGGCAAAGGAAAGAAAAAGGGTTCCCAACGTTTTCATACGCGGCGTCACGCCTCCTTTTTTACCAACACATTTTATCATACTACCCGCAGTCTGATTTAGCAAACATCACAGTGATTTTTCTTGCTTGGGGTAAAGAACGATGTTTTCCCGCGTTTTACATAGTCGACACTAGGCCTGCGGGCAATCGCCGCTCCACCTGTGGAGCATTTGGCAAGGCAGCGGAGCGGTTCTTGTCGGGGGATTGGGGGCGGCCCCCAATAAGCGGATTTTTCTAGTTTTCGCCGGAGCAATAAACAGAAAATCGTTTCATGTATACCGCTAAATACTGCTTGCCCATATTTAAAAACAGCTAAAGGGAAAGCGCATTATCCCCAATTAGGCGAATTTATATCAGCTCGACAAACGGGAATTTAGTAGTATTCCTTTAATAATTTCTGATAATTGCTCAGGATTTTCAACCATAATCATATGACAAGAGTTATGGATAAACACTAAATTCAGATTATTTAAAATCTGTGCTTAAATCCTGAATTTTAGCTGGATACTCAGGCATACCCCGGTCACCATAAATTGCATAAATATCCTGTGAGATTTCATTTACTAAATTGGTATAATCAAAATCATCTTTAATTGATATCAATAATTCACCAGTATAAAATTCCCTTTCTTCACTTAACATTTGGAGAATACTTTTTACGTACTTTTCCATGTTTTTTTCTGTCATTAAATTTCTAAAAAATTCATTAGCAGGTTTAAAATTAGTATCCAAACAAATTATTTTATTGACTTTCATTTTATATTCTGCAATCAACTGCAATGCAATTATTCCTCCGAGACTATGGCCTATAATTGCATCATAACAATGGTGACCATAGTTGTTATAAACCCATTCAGTAATATCATCAACTTTTTTTGCATTTTGTGTTACGTCATGTGGGTACTCCACATAATCAATTTCAAAGTTTATTAAGTAAGGCTTAAGGGAAAATGATACGGATCGCCGGGCTTATGACTTGAGAGTATGATTATAGAAAAGGGCTGTCGTTATATGCAGTTTTTACTCATATAACGACAGCTCTTTTTGGAAAAACAACCAATTTAACATTTCAATCCACAATTGATGTAATATCAAAAGGCATATAGGAATTTACCATAAAAAATCGAGAATGTAAAACCCGAAATGGACTGGGAAATATTTCTTGCCATTATAGTTTATATGAGATATTATTAAACTACTAAATTAACGAATAAAAGGAGGGATCAAAGGTGAAGCGCAAATACCCAATCGCAATGGAAATTGCGGGGGCGACTGCGATTTGGAGTAGGCCGGATACTGGAGACGCGCCAGTAAGCTATCCGGCACCTACGGCTTCAGCGGTCAGAGGGATTTTTGAATCGATCCTGTGGGGACCTGACATAAGGATTGTTCCTACGGCAGTGGAAATCTGCGCACCAATTCAGTACCATACCTATGTGACCAACTATGGTGGACCTTTGCGCGCGGGCAAATCAATACAGAAGGGCAATAATTACCAGCTTTTTGCGACGGTGCTGGTGGATGTTTGCTATCGGCTCTATGCAGATGTGATTTCAAACTGCTGCAAGCAGAACCTGCCGGAAAAGGCATTGGAATGGGACAGTAAAACTACGTCGCCAGGTCATGCTTATCAGGATATCTTTTATCGGCGTATCAAGCGCGGGCAGTCATTTTCCATACCGGTACTGGGATGGAAAGAGTTTACGTCATCCTATTTTGGCCCGTTTCGTCCGGAGACAGGGGTGCTTAAGGACCTTTCGGATATCACGATTCCTTCCATGCTCAGAGATGTTTTCCCGGATGGATATCATTCGGATTATCGTGCTGTTTACAGCCAGAGCCTACGGATACATCAGGGCAGATTAAACTTTCCCAAAGAGGAGGAGTGATACATGATCAACGAGCTATACCGGCTGACAGCGGCACTTGATCAGGCGAACATCACAACAGAGCATACCCATCCGAAGTATAAATTGATCCCTAAGGTCACAGAGATGGCGCCTTGCGTACACGTTGTGTTTGATAACGGGCAGATCTATAAAGTTGAAAGCGTTGAGATGGAGCGGGCTGCGCAAATCAGAAAATATGGGTCGAATCAGGGGACGTTTCCAGCTTTGAATCTGGCGCCGCTTTATCGTCTGACGGATGAAGCAGAAAAAAAGATTGTTTCTGATTTGATTGCTGGAAAAACCACCGATTTCGATATTGAAAAAATCCATCAGCTTTGCAGACAAAATAACTGGGGGGAAAAAATAAGAAACAAGTATCGCATCTGCATGCAGGATGTGCCACTTGAGATGACCGAACTGTTTCATAAAACCGGGACTGAGTTTGCGCCGCTAAAGCAACTCGTTGAGCAGGCGAAAGCATTTGTAGATGCGAAGCATTTGCATAGGGAGCTTGAGCATGCGGCATTTGAAATGTTGAAGCAGAAAAAAGAAATTGCGTTGGCACTTCAGATTCTTTTTCACTTTGGAAAACCGGATAAAAGCGCGCAAAAAGATTTTGGAACCTTATCAGCGGTGTTGGATAGCACGAAGTTGATTAAAGAGGGATTGTCAGTGGCAACGGCTGGCTTTACAAGTGTGCTGAACAAGAAATTGATGGAAGCGGACGCTGCTGTAAAGACGGGAACGGCGCTGAAGGAAGTCGATGCGTTTGGGCACCTTGCTGGGCCTCTTAAGGAACCGATGCCGACAGTGAAACTTGCAGCTGGTTTTCAAGTTACTCTTAGGACGATGTTCCGTGGGCAGCCGTGCCAAAGCCGTTATGGGAGAACAGAAAATGCGACCTACCCGATTTCAAAAGAAACGCGCTTAAAGCTGCAGTCTGCGCTGGCGTGGTTGAGTGGCGCGGAGCGCAAGGGAATTACATGGATCAGCACGGATAAAGATGAGGCGCTGTTTGCCTATCCGGAGACCTTACGGGAAAACATGTACAGCATGGTTGGCTTTTGCAGGCGTCAGAGCGCGGCGGAAGACAAGGCTAATAGTGGAGCGAATGATAAAACCAGGAACAAGGCAGGATTTGAACTTGCTGCAAAGGCGTTCATAAGCGAACTACACAAAACGAAACAACCGGGTACGGACCCGATGTCAGAGCGTATCCAGTATTTCGTTTTACGGAAACTGGACAAAGCCAGAACAAAGGTGGTCTATACCTTTAACACTTCTCCTGCGGAGATCGAACGCTGCAGTGAGCAATGGTCGTTAGGCTGTCAGAATCTTCCCTCATTTTTGTTCGGTCAGCCTGCGACGTTGTTTCCGCTGGAAGTTTCAGATATCTTAAACCTGATCTGGAGACAGGACGGGAAACCTTCTACGGATAAATTTAAACCGGTTCCCCGATATCACGGGATGCAGCTTTTGTTTGGAGAGGAGTTAACGGCGGTACGCCGGGATCTGTTCATTCTGATGAATAATGTGACAAGCCTGGCGCCGTATCTTGGAAAAACGGGGCTTGCCAGAGGAGTTATTGATGGCTCGCAGGTTATGCTGCTGCGTCAGACTCGAAAGGCAATGGCGTTGATGGGTCTGTTTTTGTATCAGCTTGGGATAACAAAGGAGAAGTATATGAACGATTTTCCATATTTATTCGGACAATTGCTGAAGGTATCAGATGCGCTGCATGAAATGTATTGCAGGGTGGTGCGCGATAACGATATGCCAAACACGCTGGCAGGGAGTGGATTATATTTCGCAGGGGCGGAACAGCCTTACAAAATGCTGGCTGTGCTGGGTCAGCGGATGAATCCCTATATCGCATGGGCAAAAAGTTACCGCACAAAAGGCATACAGAAAAAGAACGAGGAGAGTTGGCGTGCAGGCTGGTATCTTGCCTTGTATGAGAGTATTGCGACGCAGCTTTATGCTGCTTGGGGAAGCCAGACTCGATTTAATGAGGAAGCAAAAGCCCAATATTTTATTGGATATCTCTCAGCATTCCCCAAAAAGGAACAAACAGATCGACAGCACGGTGACGAGCACAACGTATATAAGGAAAATGGAACCAGTAACGGTTCTCAAGACAAGATAAACGACTATGACGGAGGAGATCAAAATGGATAATCAGATAAAAAGAGCAACAGGATTACTGGTGATTGAAGCGGTAAATTCAAACCCGAACGGAGATCCGGATCGGGAGGCTGATCCGCGTCAGAGACCCAACGGCTGTGGGGAGATTTCTCCTGTTTCTTATAAACGCAAGGTTAGAGATCTATTGGATGACTCCGCGTCGCCCTTTTTTGAGAGCTTACCGGAGAAATTCAAATCAAATGCAGATCATTACCGGATTCTTGAGCACCGGGGCCGTAGCCGCACAGCTATCACGAAGGAAATGACTTCAGGCGGCAAGCTGGCTGATTTTGATCAGCACAAGTTTTTGGAAAGTGAGTTTGTCAGAAAATATTGGGACGCCAGAGTGTTTGGAAACACATTTCTGGAGAAGGATGGAAACAAGGGGTATATTAAGACCGGCGTTGTGCAGTTTGGCGTTGGCGTCTCGATTTGTCCGGTCAACATTATTCGTCAAACGAATACAAACAAGGCAGGAGTGCAGGAAGGGAAAAAAGCCGGAATGGCGCCGCTGGCTTTCCGCGTGGTCGAACACGGCGTATATTGCATGCCGTTTTTTGTCAACCCCAACTTTGCCGGAAAGAGCGGTTGTACGGCAGACGATATTGAGTTGCTTAAGCTTTTGATCCCTCAGGCATACGATATGAATCGTTCCGCAATTCGGCCGGATGTTCGTCTGCGCCATGCCTGGTACATTGAGCACAAAAACCTGTTAGGAAGCTGCCCGGACTATATGCTGTTGGATGCATTGACGCCAAATCGCATAGGGGATGTATCAGCGCCATCGGAGAGCTGGCATGATTATCAGGACAAGACTGAACTGCCGGAAGAACTGCTTAATAAGGTTGCCAGCATTAAGGATTTGGTACGTTTGTAATGGAACCTTATCTTGCTCACAGCGCGAAAAACGGATATCCGTCGCAGAACTATTTAGATCACGTGAAGAATACGACAGAACTGGCGCTGCGCTTTGCGCGGGGGATTGAACAATACTGCAAGAAGGATGCTGCTCAGATAAAAAATATCCTGCGCCTGGCAGCGGCATACCATGACCTAGG
Organism: uncultured Eubacteriales bacterium; assembly: GCA_900544555.1. GTDB lineage: Bacteria > Bacillota > Clostridia > Christensenellales > CAG-138 > UMGS693. The sequence continues at coordinate 128,433 of UQWD01000002.1, read as the reverse complement.
AAAGCTGGATGAAAAGAATCAGGCGGTATTGCATGAAAAAGGCGAAAAAGCTCGACATTTACCTGTGAACCATGCAGACGCCGGCGCGGCATTTCTCAAACAAAAAGGGCAGGACGCACTGTGTTCGCTGATGCTTGTATACTCGCACCATCATGGATTGCCTGATTCTTCGGCCGAAAAGAACAGGGCAGAGGCAATATGCTACCGGGATTCGCGCGAAACGATGAGAGCCTATGTTGATAAGGAGCTCAATGAGTTGCTTCAGCTCCACAGGCGCTTGATTCCGCAAAGCGCGGCACATGTTCCGGAGTATTGCGAAGGAGATCCAGCCGTGTTTATCCGAATGATGCTGTCTTGCCTTGTGGATGCAGATCATTCGGATACGGCAACCGTTTACGGGCACAATCCAGAGTTGGAAAATGTGCCGGGGCTGCAACCGGAACTTCGCTTGGAATCGCTGAACCGATATGTACAAAGCCTACGGGGCGAGCATCAGAGCGAACGAAATGAATTGCGCGCGCAGATGTACGAGGAGTGTCGGGATTGTGAGCTCAAGGCCGGAATTGTTTCCAATGATGGCCCTGTTGGCTCAGGAAAAACCACGGCTGTGATGGCGCATCAGTTAAAGCAGGCCATCTTAAGAGGCGCCCGGCGCATTTTTGTAATACTGCCATACACAAATATTATCACGCAGTCAGTGGAAGTTTATAGAGAAGCGCTGGTATTACCGGGGGAAGATCCGCAGGCGGTCGTAGCGGAGCTGCATTACAAAGCGGATTTTGAGAGCGAGCATACGCGTCATCTGACGTCTTTGTGGAGATCACCGATCATTATCACCACGGCGGTTACGTTTTTTGAAACACTGGCCTCAAACCGTCCGGGTACGCTGCGCCGCCTGCATGAGTTGCCTGGAAGTATCATTTTCGTGGATGAAGTACATGCCGCGCTGCCGCTTAAACTGCTCCCGCTTGCGTGGAACTGGATGAAAGTATTGGAAGAGGAGTGGGGCTGTTACTGGATTTTGGCCTCAGGATCGCTGGTTCGTTTTTGGCGGATTCCGGAGTTGGTTGGAACTGAGGTGAAGCAGATCCCGGAAATGGTGAACAAAAATTTGCGCAGCGCATTGCTTGGCTATGAGAAAAATAGAATCCGGTTTCGTTGGAATTCACTTTCACTGAGCCGGGCGGAATTGACAGACTGGGTCATGGAAAAACCAGGACCACGAATTGTAGTCATGAATACCGTACAAAATGCGGCGGTAATTGCCGATGACATCCGTAAAAAATATGGTAAGGTATGCGTGGAGCATCTCTCAACTGCGCTTACGCCGGAGGATCGCGAGCAAACAATTAAAGCGGTAAAAAAACGTTTGGCGGATTCGACGGATACAAACTGGGTTTTGGTGGCGACATCCTGTGCGGAAGCCGGCATGGATTTTTCGTTCCGTAATGGATTCAGAGAGCTGGCTTCCGTTTTGTCACTGATACAGACAGCGGGAAGAGTTAATCGTAACGGGCTTTCTAAAGATGCGGAGATGTGGAGCTTCAGCATGCAGGATGATAAGATGCTCACTTCCAATCCGGAAATAAAAATAAGCGCGGGCCTGCTCGAAGAGTATCTGCGCGATAATATGGAAATCACGCCTAAGCTGAGCACAAAATCGATCAGTGATGAGTTGCATAGAGGTAAGAGTGAAGCAAAACAGATACAGGCTCTGTTGGAGGCTGAAACGAATTTAAGCTTTCAAACGGTTAATGACCAATTTCATGTAATTGAAAGCGATACGATACCGGTGATTGTGAATGCAGCTTTGGCAGAGCAGATTAGACATGGCTATGGGAGTTGGCGGGAAGTGCAGAGATGCTCCGTATCCATCCGCAGAGAAAATTTGAATAGATGGCAGGTTAAACAAATTGCGGAAGATGTTTATCAGTGGACGCTCTCTTATGACTCTTTCCTGGGATACATGGCTGGTGTGTTAAAGCTGTAAGAGTTTGAACATGGATGTTTGGCATTTTAAACATGCTCAATCAAAATAAATATGTTCTGAATAATTACGCAAATTGCATAATGCCGGGAATTATACTTTCTCTTGGGGGAATGGCATATATAAAAACCACTAGGGATGCTGGCAAATGTTGTGAAAAGGGAGGATTAAAAAAGAGCGAGAATGAGTAGGGCAACGTTTTAAACAACTTTGAGATAATGGCTTGGCCTCGAAGTTTTCTCCAAGTGTCGGTTATGCCCAACTGACGACATAATTGACTACATCACAACATCGTCAGCCTATCGGGTAAATATAAGCGGCCTGACAATCAAGCTTATTCGCGGTACGAACCAAATTTCGCTAAAAACAAAATGCTGCGGCGCTCTTTTCCATTGGGTTAAGAATTAGTGGGTTAAGCATCTCGCGTACCGCGGATGCTTTCCCACTCCCCGCGGAGAATGCGGTAAACGATATGGGGCATATCCACGCCGTAGTAATGCTTGACAAATTCGCCGCATACGGACATGCCGTTGCGAAGCGCGACGCTTCTTGAGGCTTTGTTGGTATCGCGTATGATGGAATACACTTCGCTTGCGTTTAGACGCTCGAACGCATAATCCCTGCACGCTCTGGCGGCCTCAGTCGCAAATCCCCGCCGCCAAAACGCCTTTTGAAAGAGATAACCCACCTCCAGCACCTTCCTTCCGAAGCAATCCTGCATGGTTAGCCCGCATTGACCGATAACCTCTCCCGTTTGCATAAGGCAAACAGCCCACAGCCCAACGCCGTCGGCTTGATAACGCGCTATCTGCCGGTCCAGCCACGTTTGAACCTCACCGTCGCTGAACGCATGCTCGTAGGCGGCCATGACCTCGGAATCCTGCAAAATCTTTGTAAGCGCGCCGTAATCGGTCTGCTCGAGAAGCCTTAACGTAAGCCTGTCCGTATTTAATATCATGATATACGCGAACTCCCCCTTTAAAAAACTACGAACCGCGCGGCCTCTACGTCATCCCAGGCCACAAAACGGGCGTGCCAAATGCGATAAAATAGCTCGAGGCCGTGGAAACGTTTTTTCCACGGCCCGGAATAAGCCTTACATTGCGCCGGAAGCCGAGGTTTTCTCCAATTCCTCCTGTTCAAGCTCCCGGAACGCTACCTTGCCGACAAGCGTTTTTGGAAGTTGATCGCGTATTTCAATATCGTACGGCATGGCGTATTTCGCAATGTGTTTTTTGCAGTGGTCGAAAAGCTCCCTGCTGGTCTGCCCGTCCGCCGGTATGCCGGGCTTGAGCATAACAAAAGCCTTGACCTTTTGTATCTTTACCGGATCGGGGACTCCGATTACGCAGCTCATATGCACGTAATCGTGCGCGTCCAAAATATTCTCCAGCTGCGAAGGATACACGTTATACCCGTTTGTTACTATCATGCGTTTTATGCGCTGGCGGAAATAGATGAAGCCGTCTTCATCCATTGTTCCCAGATCGCCCGTGTGCAGCCATACGCGTCCATCCGCGTGCGTGCGAAGAGCCTGCGCGGTTTCCTCGGGCTGGTTGACATATTCTATCATTACGGACGGGCCGGAAAGCGTGATTTCCCCTTCAACGCCGTAGGGAACCTCATTTTCGGTACCCACCGCGACGATCTTATAGTACGTGTCCGGGAACGGCACGCCGATACTGCCTTCACGGGACATATTGTACGGGGTCAGGCAGCTTGCCGTAACGCATTCCGTCGTGCCGTAGCCCTCGCGTATCTCTATGCGCGCGTTATGCTCTTTGAGAAATTTATCGAAACGCTTTTTGAGCTCGACGGAAAGCGAGTCCCCTCCCGAGAACACACCCATTAGGCAGGAAAGATCCACGCCGTCCATATCCGGGTTCCTGAGCAGTGTTTCATAAAGCGACGGAACGCCCGCGATATAGTTTGGTTTGCGCTTTTTTAACAGCTGGGCGTAGGATTTTGACGTGAACCGGGGGACGAGTATGCATTTGCACCCGCCCGCGAGCATGGAATGGATGCATACGCCAAGCCCGAACCCATGAAACATGGGCATGATGGCGAGCATGGATTTCCCCGGAACAAGGCAGTTGCTCATCTCGTCAATCTGCATGGCAAGCGCGTTAAAGTTGAGGTTTGACAGTAGGATGCCCTTGGTTGTGCCGGTTGTGCCGCCGCTGTAAAGGATAACGGCCGGGTCAAGAGCGGCGCGCGGCGCGATATACTCGCCGCCGTAATCGGCCGCCTCCTTTAAAAAGCTCTGCCAGGAAACAATTTCCGCGTCCGCCGGTATTTTCTCAATTTTGCGCCCCTCGGTAAGCGCGTAGCCCAGCTTCATCACCGGGTTAAGCGCATCCTTTACGCTGGTAATTATCAGCTTGGGCAGGTCGACCTCCCTGCGTATGCGGGCGAATTTGGAATAAAACTGATCCAGCGTGAGCGCGGCTACGCTTTTGGAATCACGCAGATAAAATTCAATTTCCTTCTCGCTGGACAGGGGGTGGATCATATTGGCCACGGCCCCCATCATGTTGATAGCGTAAAAGAACGCGACCGCCTGCGGGGAGTTCGGCATGCATACCGTAACGCGGTCGTTTTCCTTAATGCCCATGGCCTTTAGGCCCCTGGCGCAAAGATGGATATCCTTCATCATCTTCTTATAGGTGCAGGACGTCCCCATAAAGTCATAAGAAAGCAGATCGGGATAGAGCTTCGCCGCGCGTTCCACCACCCGCCACATAGCGCATTCAGGATAATCAAGGGTTGGTTTAACAACGCCGTAATAGTTGAGCCACGGCGCTTTTATGCTATTCATAATTAACGGCCTCCTTCGCCGGCCGCTCAAGCAGCTCGGGGTTTTCAAGCAGATGCTTGAGCAAATGAATCGTTTTGGAATAATAATAACCGTCCGCTAGCCGCTCATCGAGCGTGATGCCCAGATCCAGGACCGGCCGCATCGTTTCCACCCGGCCGCTTTCATCGTATTTGGGCGCGAGGCGCTTTTCGCCTATCACGACGAAAAGGGAGCATGTTCCCCAATTTGTCAGGTGGTGATAGCCCGCGTTGAGCTTGATGGAGCCAAGGTTGCTCATAAACACGGTGGAATAATAAGGGTCCTCCTTGGACAGCGAATATGGCATCTTTCCATAAAAGTCCAGCTTCATAAGCGCAAACATCACAATGCGAAGCAGCCACCTTGGAAGCTTGGCTAAAGTATCCATGGCGCCGGTGGTGTTATCCACCTTACCGCCCCGCACCTCGCCGACCTCTTTCCAGATCCGGTCGTGAAGCGAATCAATGGTTGTATCCTCGCCGAACTTTAAAAACAAAAGCCCTTCGGCGCCGTCGTCCTTGAACTGCTTTTTGGCGACAAATGCTAAAGATAAATAATTGCGTTGATAAAAACGTTTGCCTTGAATAAAGCGGTTCATTAACGGGCGGTGCACGATGGTTTTAACCAGCGCGGCGGCGATTACGTGGAAAAACGTGTACTTGTATTGCGGGTTATCCGCGTTTTTCCGTTCCAGATACGCCGTGATGTTTGTTAGATCGATCTGCTCGCTGATAAATGCTTCGCAGTCGGCTCTGTTGAGGAGCAAGTACGGCAAAAAGGTGTGAAATCCGTCTATCTCCCCCGGCCGGAGACGGTACCCGTCCCTGCGGTCGCCCCAGCGGCGCTTTCTGACCTCCATTAAGTATCATTCCCCCTTTACATAATTGACACATTATATCTACAATTTATTCAATTTAGTATAGCATCATTTTTTTTAAGATGCTATTATTTTCGTCTCTTTAACAATTAAAGCAGGCTGTTTATGGAGTTTATGCTAAACGCACGCCAAACCAGCCAGGCTGATAATGTAATATGTGCTCAGCACGAGTTGCAGCGTTCCAGAAACGTATTGACAGCGCTTTTAGATGGCATGGAGCGCCGCCGCGCGGTATAATAAAGCCAGACGGATTTATTGGGAGGTTATATGCGCAAAAGAGCTTTTCAGGATTTTTACCGCGCGTTGGCGGAGGAGCTTTACGCCCAATGCGCTTTGGACGAAAATATGCCCAAGCGCGTTATGAAAGCAATTCTCGAGGAGCTGGGGTTCCGCGTGGGTATGGAGGCGGCGCTGGAGCAGCCGGTTTCCTGTATGAAGGTGCTTGCGGCCTGCATCCCCGTAATGGCGGAAATCTGCCCCGAGCCGGAGGAGGGCTGGGCGGAATATATCTACGGGGAGCTTCTTCACGGCGTCTTCCCTGAGGAGGGAAGGCCGCCGCGCGACAAGGAGCATGAGCGCGCGTTTTGTTTCGCCTTGCGCTGCCTGCGCCGCGCGCTAAATGAGGAAAAGGCCGCGAGAGGGTTTAACCCCTTTACGGATATGGCCCTTCTAACGCCGGAGGAATGCACAAACAGCCGGGTAACTGAGCAGTATGAACGTTTCCTTGACGCTATGGACAGGCTGTACGTGCTGGAAATGTTCCGCCTGAGCCGGGAGCTTCGCCCGTTCGACGCGCTTTCGCATACGGCGTGCGTCCATCATATGGCGATGCATGCGGCGAAACAGGCGAATATGGCGGGGATAGCCGTCGATCTGCCCCTTGTAAGCGCGGCCGCGGCCGCGCATGATATCGGCAAATTCGGCTGCCGGGGCGTGGACACGCGCCGCATACCCTACCTGCATTATTTTTATACGGATCAATGGCTGCGCAGGGAGGGGGCGCCGGATATTGCGCATATCTCGGCCAATCATTCCACCTGGGATCTTGAGCTTGAAAACCTTCCCGTTGAGTCGCTGCTGCTCATCTACGCCGATTTCCGGGTAAAAAGCGCCAGAGACGAAACCGGTTTCGAGCGGACGAGAATCTTTTCGCTTGCAGAATCCTATGACGTGATACTCGGAAAGCTTGATAACGTGGATGAGACAAAACGGGATCGTTACGAGCGCGTTTACCTAAAGCTCAAGGATTTTGAGGATTACCTTGTCTCCAAAGGCGTGAATACGGATCCGTGGGACGAAACGCCCGTGCCGGCGTTTCAAGCGGCTCCCGCTCTTTTATCTCCCGAAGGCGCGGTAAGGGCGCTTAAGCGCTTGACTGTGGAGCATAACCTCAGGCTGATGCGCTCCATAAGCTCGGAAGAATCGTTCGGGGATCTGCTTGAGCACGCGAGGGGCGAGCGGAACCGGAGCCACATCCGCACATACCTGAATATATTCGAGGAGTATTTCACTTATATGACCCGGCGCCAAAAAGTTATGACGCTCCGCTTTTTATACGAGCTTTTGATGCACCCGGAAGGGGATATCAGGCGCAAGGCGGGCAGGCTGATGGGCGCTATACTGGCAAACAGCGCAGCGCAGTACCGTAAGGAGCTGCCAGCTCACGCCCCGGCCTCCGCTATCCCCCCGGCCCTTGAGGAGAGCCTGAATGAACGCGCGGCCCTGTTTGAAGAATACCTGGAACTGATATTGCACCCGGATCACAAGATTTCACCTAAACACCGTTCAAGGGTAACTGGCTCGTTAAAGGTGGTGGCCAAGGCCGTACTGGCTAATTGCGCTCGGGACGGCGCGCGGGTCTATCTCGATCCGCTACTTGCGCGTTTTCGCGAAGAAAACCCCGCTTTGGAGGATCGCTTCGCGCTGGTCGATACGCTTTTCGGCATTGAGCTTGGCCTGCTTAGCGATGAGGAAATCGCTATGCTCATAGGGTATTGCGCCCGCCTTTTAGATAGCGGGGAGAGAAGGCTTCAGTCGTGCGCGCTCAGATTCATGATAAGGGTCATGGACGGGCGCGAGGGGCCATGGAACGAAGCGGCGCTGAGCGCCGCAGCTGCAATTGACGAAACGGCGGATATCACGGTTATCTATTTATTGAACAAGGCGCTGCGGCTCGCAGGCGGTACGGAGCTAGTTAAGAAGTATTCCGGCCGGCTTGAGAAGCAGGAGCCGTCTGAGCTCTTTCTTGAAAACCTCAAATCCGCGACGCCCTGGATAATGAAGGTGACGAATATCGATTGGCTTACGGAGCTGACGAGGAGCGACGCCGCGCAGGCTTTCCATGTGGCGACGCACCTGTCCAATCTCGTACGCGTAAGCGAGCACCTGACGGTGAGAGAGCATGCCGGCGACGCGCTTATCACCATTGCGCCGATGCTCTCGGTCGATCAGTGCAACGAAATAGCCGTTGAGCTTACGAGGGGTCTTGAAACGGCCCGCTATGAGTTTTCCCGGTACATACCGCCCTGCCTTGGCCGGCTGGCGCTTTTCCTCCCGCATAAGGAGCTTGACGAGGTGCTCGACGATTTTGAACGGCATATCAAATCCGCCAATGAACGCGCCGCGTGCATGACGCTCCATACACTCGGCGTGCTGCTGGCGCATTATGATACCTATGCGCAAAACGCCGGGGAACCGGCCGGCACGGTTGAGAGCAGGCGCATGCGCGCCGCCGGGCTGCTGCTTTTGGGGCTGACCCATTATGCGGAAGGCGTTCGGCAGGAGGCGCTGCAGGTAATAGGGCGAGGGCTGTTTGGAAGCGAGGATATGGGGTTTGCGAAGAAGCTCCGGCTGTTTAAGAAAATTCACAAGAAGCTCCTCACGCTTATCCATGAGCAGAGCGGTGGAAGGCTGATGTTTTTTAATACCGCCGCGATGCTCAATCATCTGTACCGTTTTATAACCGACGCGAACGCGCGTTTTGGCCCGATAAAGTTCGCTCCCCAGCCTGACGCCGCGTTTTTCCCCGGAACCTTCGATCCGTTTTCGACGGGGCACAGGGGTATTGTGGATGAAATACGCAATCTGGGTATGGAGGTTTATCTTGCGGTGGATGAATTTTCATGGAGCAAACGGACGCAGCCCAAGCTTGTGCGGCGAGGAATAGTCAACATGAGCGTGGCGGACGCGCCGGATGTTTTTCTGTTCCCGGACGACAGGCCTGTAAATCTGGCCGCTCCCGAGGATTTAAAGGCGCTGAGGGAGCTGTTTGCTAACCGCGAAGTATATATTGTGACGGGGAGCGACGTGATTGAAAACGCTTCCGCCTACCGGGCCGCTCCCACGCCCGATTCCATACATCATTTCGGCCACATTGTATTCGCGCGAAGCGGCGGCGAGGATGAGGGGGAGACGGGCCTCGCTAAGGAAAAGGTTATGGGCAGGATAATACGCCTTTCGCTGCCGGTCTATCTGGAGGACGTTAGCTCATCGCGCATACGCGAGTATATAGATAAGGATCTGGATATTTCCATGCTCGTGGATCCTCTGGTGCAGGAGTATGTGTACATCAACGGCCTGTACCTGCGCGCGCCCCAGTATAAAACCGTTTTGCGCCTGGATACGCTGGAGTATCGACGGCATGTTTCGTTAAACGAGCATCTCACAGGCGAGTTTGCGCGGCTCGCGCTGGATTCGGGGCTCAGCGGCGGCGAGGCCGCCGCGCGCCTGAACAGGCCGGGCGTGCAGGCGGTGGCCCTTTATCGTGAAGGCGAGCCGTCCCCGCTTGGCGGGGTATGCTTCCACAGCACCAACGCCGCGGGCATGTACGATGAAACGCGAAGCATGGATTCGGCGCAATACATCCGCGGGCACACCTCCGGGCGAGTGCTGGTCATTGACGGGGTCTACGCCCGGGAGGAACGGATCAAGCAGATGCTGCTCAATAAGGCGCTGGCCGACGCGCTGGGCGAGGACAACACCTATGCTCTATACCGCGCGCAGGGCGCGGAGGATCCCGCGCGCGCACTTTTTAAGCGCAAGGGCTTTCGGGATATTCCCGGAGGTGAGGACGGGGTGATGTACGTCGATATGCGCTTCCCCATCGTATTGATTGAAGACGTGGCTCAAGCCGTTAAGGAGCCTCACAGGAGCGCCAAAAAGGTAGCGGAGGCCATTGAACGGTCGAGAAGCCGGCTGGAAGAGGCGATGACCGGGCTGTATCCAGGGACGCTCACGCTTTCGTTTGACGCGGATATGCTTGATCATGAGCTTACCAGCGAGATCATCCGCTTTAACGGAGCCCCCGGCGCCTCGGGCGGGCGGCGGCTGGCCGGTAATATGTGCGTCCCTTACGGACGGATATTATCGGATTCGGTCATTCCCAACACGGTGACCAAGACGCTCCATGCTGAAAAGACCTACGCGCCGGATCTAAAGAGCTTTTCCATAACCGAATACCCCGGGTATTCGCCGCTGTCCAATCAGGTGCGCACGCTGCGATCATTCCGCCGGCCCGTGCTGCTTGTGGACGATCTGCTCCATAAAGGGTACAGGATTGAAGCGCTCGACCCCATCTTTCGGGAAGAGGGCGTGGAAATACGCAGGATTTTTGCCGGTATCCTTTCGGGGAGAGGCAGGGATCTGATGCGCGTGCAGGGCAGGGACGCCCAATGCGTATACTTCATACCCAACCTGCGGCACTGGTTTACCGAAAGCATGCTCTACCCGTTTATAGGCGGTGACAGCGTGGACAGGGGGGCGCGGCGGGGCGGATACCTGCCGCCGTCGGTCAACATGGTTCTGCCGTACGCGGCACCGCCGTTTATTTGTGAGGCGGAAAGGCGGAGCATTTTCGCGCTTTCGTATACGGCTCTGGAGAACGCTTACGACATTCTTCAGGCGCTTGAACAGGAACACCAGGCGATGTTTGAGCAAAGCCTGACGCTGGGGCGCCTGGGCGAAGCGCTGCTTTGGCCCCGCCGCCCCGATAAGGGGGGGGCTATGCAGTATGATTACAGCCTGCCCGCGTCAAGCTATATAAGAAATGATATGGAGGCGCTTTTGCGCATGAAGGCGGTGATCGAGTGAGGCTGGAGTTTTACAGGCACGGGAAGCTCTCTGTTTGCCCGGTTGAGGCGGAGCCTCCGGCGGGCGCGCGGCGGGTAGCGGCGCCCTTTGCCCCGCTGGTGTTCCTGCTCAATCGGGATCCTCTCAACGCGCGCGCGGCGTTTTCCCCGCGTACGCTTAAGCAGGCCTTAGGGCCAGAGGATACGCACGCGCTCAGCCTGGATACTGCGTATGAGTCCGGCGCGCCGCGCGAGCTTCAAGATATCATTTTAAACGGCGGTGCGCGCGCGGTAAACGCCGCCTGGCCCGGATACGAGGATCTGCTCGCCCCGCCCTTGCGGCCAGCGCAGGCGCGTATAAACCTCGCCGGGCTGGGAGACGTCGGCGGGGCTATGCTCATGGGGCTCAGGCTGCTGGGGGGCGGCCTAATCAGCGAGATCGGGATCTACGATCCGAACAGAACGCTTGCCGAGCGGTACGAGCAGGAGATCAACCAGATGCTCCCTCTCGAACCCAATGCAAGAGTGCCGCAGGTGAGGATTGTAGAGACGGACTGTCTTTTCGATTGCGACGTATTCGCGTTCGCGGCCTCGCGCGGCGTACCCGAGCCGGGCGGCGGGGATCTCGATGTTCGCATGGCTCAGCTTAAATCCAATATGGAAATCATCGCGCCCTATGCGCGAATGGCGAGGGAAAAGGGGTTTAAAGGTCTGTTTGCTCAGGTGTCGGACCCGGTCGACCTGTTGTGCCGGTGCGTATTTGTATACAGCAACCGCGATGAGAACGGGAATATGGATTATCTCGGCCTACGCCCTGAGCAGATTCGGGGGTTCGGCCTCGGCGTGATGAGCGCGCGGGCGGCATATTGGGGGGATAAGAGCGGGTTATGCCCGGACTTTGCCGCGCGCGGCCGGGCGTACGGTCCGCATGGCGGCGGGCTTGTAATCGCCAACGATACCGGGGACGGCTATGACGGAGCGCGGTCGGACTTGTTGACGAAATACACGGTTGAGGCGAACTTGCGCGTTCGGGAAACGGGGTTTAAGCCGTATCTCGCGCCGGGCGTTTCCTCGGCGTGCATAGGGATTTTAAGGCTGTTAAGCGGAAGGTGGCAGGACAGCGCGGTTCCGCTTGGCGGCGCGTATATGGGCTGCCGCAACCGCGAATCGGCTATGGGGCTGGAAGTGGAGGCGCTCCCCCTAAACCCGGCGCTCCAAGAAAGAATCGGCTGCGCGTACGCGCGGCTCATTGAGGAGAGCAGCATATTATGAACGGTTTCACGGTGATTTCAATGGGTACGCATAAGCGGCTTGAGGGCGTACTTAAATACGCCCTTGCCGGAGAACGCTGTGAAATGGTTTCGGCGGGGCGCGGGGAGCTCGCCTGCCTTAAGGATAAACGCCTGCTGTTCGCGCTATCATGCGGGAAATGGGGCGTTGAGCCGGAATATTATAAAACGCTTATGTGGCTGCGCAGTCATCCCGGCGCATTGGAAGGATGCGTGGGCGGCGTGATTGTAGACGGCGAGAGCGAGCTGTACACCAAGTCGCTCGCGCGGGAGCTGGTTCTGGCCGCGAACATGGCGGGGTGCCTTTTCCCTGGCAAGCCGCTGGTAGAGGGTACGGGTTCGCTTTATAACTTCAAAACCCTAGCGTCAAACTTTGGAACGGATTTAATGGGTGCTTACCGGCGCGCGGCGCGGGAGATGGCCGAGCGCGTAAGCGGGTTTCAACCCATCCTTCATGCGCGCCCGAAGGTGCTGACCCTGCACGCGTCAAATCGCGCCACATCCAACACGCTCCAGCTTGGCGCGGCGGTCTGCTCCATATTGGAGAAGAAATGCGATATAACGGAAATATCGCTTCAGAACGGTACGGTTTACGATTGCCGGGGCTGCTCGTTTAAAACCTGCACGCATTTTTCCGAACAGGGGAACTGTTTCTACGGCGGCGTCGTGGTTCAGGAGGTGTACCCCGCGCTGCTTGAATGCGACGCCTTAATGCTACTGTGCCCCAATTACAACGACGCAGTGGGCGCGAACATATCCGCGTGCATCAACAGGCTTACGTCGCTGCTTATCCAGCATACGTTCTTTGATACTTACCTTTACGGCGTCGTGGTATCCGGGTACAGCGGCGGGGATATTGTAGCCGGGCAGATACTGGGCAGCCTGTGCCTGAACAAAACGTTTATCCTCCCGCCGCGGTTCTGCATGCTGGAAACGGCCAACGACCCCGGCGCGGCGATGGCGCTGCCGGGCGTCGGTGACAGGATAAAAATATATTCTGAATCGATACTTGAGCGGCTTGTGCGGCGGGGGGAAAGCGTCGTATAATGGGAACGCCGTACGGCAAAAACGGACGAAAAACATCATGGTAGAGTAGGCGCCGCGCGTTAAGTGGCAGGGGATGGGAAGTTGCCCTTGCACGAAAACCCGCACAGGATGCGGGTTGCGGTAAGGCGCTGCATCCGCTACCCCATTGAAGAGAGTCTTGGAACCTCCTCTTTAGTGTGGTATACGGGAGAGGAGGAGGAAAAATGAATAAACGGAATATCGCTTCTTTAGCGCTCATGGGCGTGTTCGTCGCCCTGAGCATTGTCTTCACCCGCTTGCTTGTCCTTCCAATCGGCACAAGCCTGCGCTTTACGTTAGGCAATATCCCCATATTGCTGTCCGGCGTTTGGTTCGGCCCCCTTGCCGGGGCCGTTATCGGGTTCGCGTCGGATTTTCTCGGTACGGTGCTTTTCCCTATACAAGGCGCTTACATGCCCATCTTCACTATTTCGCCGATTCTTATGGGCGTTATGCCCTGGTTCTTTAAAAAAATGCTGCTCCAAAAAATCAGCTGGCCCCGCGTAGGTATTATGACGCTTGTGTGTTATATCGTTTCTAACATGTTCTGGACGACGTTCTGCATCACCGTCATCAACGGGGGCGGCGCTTTCTGGGAGCTTTTCATAATACGCGCTCCAATGGCGCTTGGCATGGCCGCGGTGGACGCTACGGTTCTGTTTATTGTTTTTAGACGTGTTGGAATAAAGCCCAAATATCTGGCGGGCTAGGTGCGTGATATGAATTACGAAGAAACGCTTCAATATATCCACAAGGTTTCCTGGAGCGGCAGCAGGCCGGGCCTGGAGCGTATCCGCGAGCTGCTCAGGCTGGCGGGCGAGCCTCAGGATGGACTGAAGTTTGTGCATGTCGCCGGAACGAACGGAAAGGGCTCAACCTGCGCCATGCTCTCAAGCGTATTGTGCGAGGCGGGATACCGGACGGGCCTATTCATATCCCCGTTCGTCAACCGGTTTAACGAGCGGATACAGTTGAATAACGAGCCGATTGCGGACGAGGAGCTGGCTCGTATAACCACCATGCTCCGGCCAATAGCCGAGGGGATGGAAGACCCGCCCACGGAGTTTGAAATGATAACGGCCGTCGCTTTTATGTACTATAAGCTTAAGGCGTGCGATATCGTAGTACTGGAGGTTGGCCTCGGCGGGGAGCGGGATTCCACGAATATTATATCAACGCCGGAGGCCGCCGTGATTACGGCGATGGGCTTTGACCATACCAAGCAGCTGGGCGGCAGCATGAATGAGATAGCAAAGGCTAAAGCCGGTATTATCAAGCGGGGCGGGGATGTGGTGATATACGGCGAGAACACCGATGCGGAAGCCGTTTTCGAGAGCGCGGCGCAAACGCACGGGGGCAGGCTGCACAAGCCGGATTTTAGCGCGCTTAGGCTGACGAGGTACGATTTGGATGGGCAGACTTTTGACTATGGAAGCCATATTGGGCTGCGCATACCTCTTATTGGCGCTTATCAGCTAAAAAACGCGGCAGTAGCCATAAAAACGGCCGAGGTGCTGGTCGAAAAGGGTTGGAACATTGATGAGGGCGCGATTAAGCGCGGCCTTGCCCGCGCGTTCTGGCCGGCGCGGTTCGAGGTGGTCGGGCGCCGCCCGATTGTGATTGTGGACGGCGGACATAACCCGCATGGCGTTAACGCAACGGCGGAGAGCTTGCGGCGCTATTTCCCAGGAAAGCCCGTGACTTTCGTTATCGGGGTGATGGCGGATAAGGATATAAAAGGGATGTTGCCGCCGATTTTGCCGCTGGCTTCGGAATTCATTGCGGTTCGTCCTGATTTTTACCGGGCAATGCCGGCAAAAGAGCTTGCAGGGCTGATACAAGCGGCGGGAGCGCCCGCCGTCGCCGCGGATTCGGCGGAGGAAGGCGTTAAACTCGCTGTGCGCAAGGCGGGGCCGGACGGGGTCGTGTGCGCGCTCGGGTCGCTTTATATGTCCGGGGATATCAGGCGGTATTTTGGCGCCGAATGATTATAACAGTGCTGTGGAGATGAAAAATGGCTGATATTTTAAGGGGCGCGCCGGTCGCGGCGGTTGTAAGCAAACGCGCATCCGCGCGCGCGGATGCGCTAAGGGCACGGGGAATAACCCCGAAACTTTTAATAATCCGCGTTGGAGATAGGCCGGACGACGCGGCTTATGAGCGCAATGCGATGAGGCGCTTAGCGAAAACCGGAGTGGAAGCTGAGGCGGTAACGCTCAGGGAGGATGATTCGCAGGAGAAGCTGATGGCTCAGATCAACCGAGTGAATCAGGACGCCTCCATACACGGCGCGCTGCTTTTCCGCCCGCTGCCCCGCGGTTTTGACGAGAACGCGGTGATGAGCGCGCTCTCCCCGGATAAGGACGTCGATGGAATGACGCATGGTTCGATGGCCGGCGTTTTCCTCGGCGTTGAACGCGGGTTTGCCCCCTGTACGGCCCAGGCTTGTATGGAGTTGCTGGATTATTACGGGGTTGATCCGGCCGGGAAGTCAGCGGTTGTGATCGGCCGAAGCGCCGTTATCGGGAAACCGGTCGCCATGATGCTGTTAAAGCGCAACGCGACCGTTACCGTATGCCATACCAAAACTCGGGATCTCGCCGCCGTGTGCCGCGGGGCGGATATCCTCATAGCCGCGGCGGGAAAAGCCGGCGTCGTCAGCGCCGAGCACCTTCGCCCGGGCCAGACGGTTATCGATGTGGGCATCAACGTGGCCGCGGACGGAAGCTTGAGCGGCGACGTGGATTTTGAAAGCGCGGTCGCCGTTGCCGGCGCGATTACCCCGGTCCCCGGCGGCGTAGGGGCGGTTACAACCTCGGTGCTTGCTCACAACGTTACGCTGGCCGCCGAGCGCCTAAATGGTATCATGAGTGAGCGGTAAGTTGGGAAGTGCGGAAGCAGGATATTATAGCGGAAGCAGGATATTATAATGGAAGAGATTTGTATGCTGAAAAAAGCCGTGCGCCGGGAAGCGCTTCGCATCGCCGCTGCGATGGACGCGGATTATTGCCGTTGGGCCGACGCCGCGATACGCGAGGCTGTTTTTAATCTTCCTGCTTACCGGCGCGCGCGCTGTATCTTTTGTTATGTTGGTACGGCGCGTGAAATCAATACCATGCCCATAATTGAAAGCGCGCTATGTGAAGGCAAAACCGTGGCCGTTCCGCTCTGTGTCGGGAAGGGTGAAATGCAGGCTAAAATAATCCGTTCGGCCGGGGAGCTCAGGCCGGGCGCCTACGGCATATTGGAGCCTCCCGCCGGGAATTCGGAACTGCGCGCTGAGGAAATCGATTTGGCGCTCATCCCCTGCCTTGCTGGCGGGATCAAGGGTGAAAGGATAGGCTTTGGGGGCGGGTTTTACGATAGATATTTAATCAAAACAAATTGCATCAAGGCGATGCTGTGCCGCGGGAAGATGATAAGGGACGATATACCTGTGGAGCCGCACGATTTAATCATGGATATGGTGATATGTGAAAACGGGGTGTTCAACGCGCCGTCGTTTCGCTACGCAGATCCGCATCGCATAAATGAAATCAGCGTTTAGAGGCGGGCGCGCCGCGCCTAAACGCTCAGCTCGTATACTTTATATTTCACAGGAGCGCCCAGGAATGGAACTGCGCTGAAAAAAACGCCTCAAACCCTGAAAAACACGTTGGAAACGCACGGGCGCGTTGATTGAAGATAAATTTAATCCACTTTATTATATTTTTTATAAAAAAAGCCTTGCAATGCAGCTTTTTTTACTGTATTATAATCCATGCTGCGCAAATGGGACATTCATGCAATAGCATGTTGCCGCGCGGCGTTCCGCGGGAGGTTGCCGGCTCTGCCATCCGGGTAATTCCAGCGGACGGCCCACGACAGGGCAACGGGCACGCGCCCGGCCGTTTCTTTAAATAAGGAAACACACGGCCAAGTGTACAGCCCGATACAAAAAGGAGGACGAAATAACATGGCAAACCAGAAGATCCGAATTAAGCTCAAGGCCTATGAACACATTCTTATCGACCAGAGTTCTGAAAAGATTGTTGAAACGGCCAAAAGGACGGGAGCCCGCGTATCAGGCCCCATCCCCCTGCCGACGGAGAAGGAGATTGTCACCATACTCCGTTCGCCCCATAAGTACAAGGATTCCAGAGAACAGTTCGAAATGCGGACCCACAAACGCCTGATCGATATCCTTCAGCCCTCGGCGAAGACCGTGGACGCGCTGATGAAGCTCGATCTCCCCGCCGGAGTGGACATTGAGATCAAGCTGTGATAACGGAGGTGGATTTAATATGAAAAAAGCGATTTTGGGCAAAAAGGTCGGAATGACCCAGATGTTCAGAGAAGACGGAACCATGATTCCGGTTACTGTGGTTTTGGCCGGGCCCTGCCCCGTTGTTCAGAAAAAGACCGTTGAGCACGACGGCTATGACGCCGTTCAGGTGGCTTTCTCTGAAATACGGGAAAGGCTGTTAAACAAGCCTGAACTTGGCCATTTAAAGAAAGCGGGCCTGGGCGCGCACCGGTACCTTAGGGAGTTTAAGCTGGATAACGCCTCCTCTTACGAGGTAGGCCAGGCGATAAAGGCGGATGCGTTTGTTCCCGGGGATCGCGTGGACGTAACCGGCGTGAGCAAGGGCAAGGGTTTCCAGGGCACTATTAAGCGCTGGAACCAGGCGCGGGGAAGGAAAACGCACGGTTCGCACTCTTACAGGGTCGCCGGTTCAATGGGCGCGTGCACGTACCCGGGCGAGGTGTTTAAGACCAAGCATCTGCCCGGCCATATGGGTTCGGAGCGCGTAACGATACAGAACCTTGAGGTGGTTCGGGTAGACGCCGACCGCAATCTGCTCCTTGTCAAGGGCGCCGTTCCCGGAGCCAAGGGCGGCCTTGTCATGGTCAGGAACACCGTAAAGTAAGCCGAATCGGAGAGGAGGAAGCAAAATGCCTAAGGTTGCATTATACAATATCGCCGGGGAAAGCATCGGCGAAATCGAACTGAGCGAGGGCGTGTTTGGCCAGGAGGTCAACAGCGCGGTCTTGCATTCGGTTGTGAAGGCTTATCTGGCAAACCAGCGCCAGGGAACGCAGAGCGCGCTGACACGCTCAGAGGTTCGCGGCGGCGGCATCAAGCCCTGGAAACAGAAGGGTACAGGCCGCGCGCGCCAGGGTTCCATCCGCGCCCCGCAGTGGACGCACGGCGGCGTGGTGTTTGCGCCCAAGCCCAGGGATTACCGCCAAAGCGTGAACAAAAAGGTAAAGCGCATCGCCATGAAGAGCGCTTTGTCGGGTAAGGTTAACGCGAATGAAATCATTATATTTGACGAATTGAATATCGCGGCCCCAAAAACCAAGGAAATGATTAAGGCGCTCAACGCCGTCAACGTGAAAAAAGCGCTCATCGTCCTTCCCGGGAAGAATGAAACCGTGGAGCGGGCCGCCCACAATATACCCAATGTTAAAACTACGCTGGTAGGCACGCTCAACGCTTATGAGATTTTAAAGTACGATACGCTCATCCTGACCAGGGATGCGCTCGCCAAGGTCGAGGAGGTGTACTGCTGATGAACGCGCACGATATTATTATTAAGCCCGTGCTTACTGAAAAAAGCTATGATCATCTGGCCGAAAGAACCTATACTTTCGTGGTTGACAAAAGGGCGAACAAAATACAGATAAGGCAGGCGGTTGAGGAGATTTTCGGCGTCAAGGTCGACAAGGTGAATACGCTCAATACGCTGGGCAAGATGAAGCGGCAGGGTCGTACGCAAGGCCGCCGCCCATCCGTTAAAAAGGCCTATGTCAAGCTGAAAAAGGATTCCAAGGGCATTGAATTCTTTGACAGCATGGTGCAGTAAGGAGGTATACAATGGCTACAAGAAAGATCAAGCCTACTACGCCGGGTCAGCGTTTTATGACTGTCTCTACCTTTGAGGAGATCACCTGCACGGAGCCGGAACGTTCTTTGCTTGAGGATCTGCGCTCGTCCGGCGGTCGGAACAATTCCGGCCGTATAACGGTGCGTCACCGCGGAGGCGGAGCGAGGCGCAAATACCGTATTATTGACTTTAAGCGCAATAAGGACGGTGTGCCCGCAAAGGTCGCCACTATTGAATACGATCCCAACCGCTCGGCCAACATCGCCCTTCTGCATTATGCCGACGGCGAAAAGCGCTACATCATCGCCCCGCTCGGCGTCAACGTTGGGGATACCATCCTCTCGGGAACAGGCGCCGATATTAAAGTAGGTAACGCGCTTGAGATAAGGAGCATACCGGTTGGAACCATGATACATTGCATCGAGCTTAAACCCGGCAAGGGCGCGCAGCTTGTTAGAAGCGCGGGCAACGCCGCTCAGCTTATGGCAAAAGAGGGCAAGTATGCGCAGGTAAGGCTCCCGAGCGGTGAAGTGAGGCTGATTCCCATGAACGCCAAGGCCACCATCGGCCAGGTGGGGAACATCGATCACGAGAACATCAAGCTGGGCAAAGCCGGGCGCACGCGCCATAAGGGATTTAGGCCCACCGTTCGCGGTTCCGTAATGAACCCGTGCGACCACCCGCACGGCGGCGGCGAGGGCAAGAGCCCCATCGGCCGCCCGGGACCGGTTACCCCCTGGGGCAAACCCGCGCTGGGATATAAAACGCGCAAAACCAAGAATGTTAACGATAAATTCATCGTACGCCGCAGGGGCGGTAAGTGATTGGGAAAGGAGTAAACCATGAGCAGGTCAATCAAAAAAGGCCCTTTTGTCAGTGAGCGCTTGCTTGAGCGCATCATGAATATGAATACCAGCGGCAAAAAGACCGTTATTAAAACATGGTCCCGCGCGTCCACCATCTTCCCCGATATGGTCGGGCACACCATCGCCGTACACGACGGAAGAAAGCATGTTCCGGTTTATATCACCGAGGAGATGGTCGGCCATAAGCTGGGCGAGTTTGCGCCCACCCGCACTTTCCGCGGCCACAAGGGCTCTGAAAAGTCCTCCGGCGGAAGATAAGAGAAGGAGGAGCGAACTATGGCAACAAGAATGAAGGAAAAAACCGCGGCGCGCCGCGAAAACGCGGATAAACGGCCGCACGCGATAGCGCGGTACATCAGGATTAGCTCCCGCAAGGTTAAGATCGTTATCGATCTCATACGCGGAAAGAGCGTGGCGGAGGCTGAGGCGATTTTGCGGTTCACGCCCAAAGCCGCCAGCGAGCCGGTGCTCAAGCTCTTAAAATCCGCCGTCGCCAATGCGGAGAACAACGCTAATCTCCCCGCCGACGGCCTGTACGTCGCCGAGGTTTACGCAAACCAGGGCCCAACGCTTAAACGATACCGTCCCCGCGCGCAGGGCAGGGCGACGCATATACGCAAGCGCACCAGCCACATTACAATAATCCTGGATCAGGCAAAGTAAGGAGGAGAAGATATGGGACAAAAAGTTAATCCGAACGGCTTCCGCGTTGGCGTCATCAGAGACTGGAATACCCGTTGGTATGCCTCCAAGAAGGAATTCGCCGATTACCTGATCGAGGATAAGAAGATAAGGGATCACCTCAAAAGGGTGCATTACGGCGCAAGCGTTTCCAAAATAGATATTGAGCGGGCCGCCAATAAAGTTACGGTCAGCATCCATACCGCCCGGCCGGGCATGCTTATCGGAAAAGGCGGCGTGGGAGTGGACGCCATCAAGGCGGACGTGAGCCGCCTCGTAGGGAAACCCGTTAACGTGAATATATTAGAGGTACGCAGCCCGGATTCAAACGCGCAGCTCGTGGCTGAAAGCATCGCCGCACAGCTTGAAAAGCGCATATCCTTCCGCCGGGCCATGAAGCAGGCGATGGGCCGCGCTATGAAAGCCGGAGCCAAGGGCGTAAAAATAAAATGCTCCGGCCGCCTCGGCGGTGCGGAAATCGCCCGCAGTGAAGGATATCACGACGGTTCCATCCCCCTTCAGACCATGCGCGCGGATATCGAGTACGGTTTCACGGAGGCGCATACCACCTACGGCCGTATCGGCGTAAAGGTGTGGATCTACAAGGGCGAAGTGCTCACGAGGGCCAGAAAGGCGTAAGGAGGCAAGTGCTATGTTGATGCCAAAGAGAGTTAAACGCAGAAGAGTTCACCGCGGCCGTATGAAGGGCACGGCCCAGCGCGGAAATAAAATCAATTACGGCGAATACGGCCTTGTGGCCATGGAGCCGGCATGGGTTACCAGCAACCAGATCGAAGCCGCTCGTATCGCAATGACGCGTTACATCAAACGCGGAGGGCGCGTTTGGATCAAGATCTTCCCGGATAAGCCCGTTACCGAGAAGCCGGCCGAGACCCGAATGGGCAGCGGTAAGGGCTCGCCGGAATACTGGGTAGCCGTCGTAAAGCCGGGCCGCGTTATGTTCGAGATAGCTGGCGTGGAAGAGGCTACGGCCAAGGAAGCGCTGCGCCTTGCAATGCATAAGCTTCCGCTTAAATGCAAGGTCGCCAAGAGAGAAATTGAATCAGTAGGTGGTGAGAGCGATGAAGGCTAATGAATTTAGAAAACTTTCCATGGAAGAGCTTTTTAAGCGCGAAAAGGAGCTTAAGGAAGAGCTGTTTAATCTCCGCTTTCAGTTGGCCACCGGACAGCTCAGTAATTCCCAGCGGATTAGTGAGACGAAGAAGGACATCGCCCGTGTAAAGACGCTCATCGCCGAGCGTGAGAGAGCGGCCCTTGCCGAATAATGAAGGAGGAGCATATGCAGCAGACCAGAGGTTATCGTAAAACACGTATTGGCGTAGTCGTGAGCGATAAGATGGATAAAACCGTCGTTGTCGCCATTAAAACCAAGGTTCGCCATCCCCTCTACGGCAAGATGGTCAACCGGACGCGCAAGTTTAAGGCCCATGACGAAGAAAACGCATGCGGCATTGGAGATACCATAAAAATAATGGAAACCCGCCCGCTTTCAAAGGATAAGCGCTGGCGTATGGTTGAGATAATTGAAAAGGCCAAGTAAGCCTGAAAGGAGGACCCGAGCATGATTCAGCCACAGACCAGATTAAAGGTTGCGGACAACAGCGGCGCGAAGGAGATTATGTGCATTCGCGTACTGGGCGGTTCGTTCCGCAGAAGCGCAAACATAGGCGATGTAATCGTTGCTTCCGTTAAGTCGGCTTCGCCCGGCGGCGCCGTTAAGAAAAAGGATGTTGTAAAAGCGGTCGTTGTACGCACCGTTTCCGGGACCCACAGGCCGGACGGCAGCCATATCCGTTTTGACGATAACGCGGCGGTTATCATCAACGACCAGAAGCAGCCCCGCGGCACCCGTATCTTTGGGCCCGTCGCCAGGGAGCTGCGCGAGAAGGATTATATGAAAATTGTATCGCTCGCGCCTGAAGTGCTCTAAGGAGGACATACGCTATGAACAAGATGAACATTAAAAAGGACGATACCGTTTTGGTAATCTCCGGAACCAACGAGGGCGAGCAGGGCAAGGTTCTTGTAGCCTATCCTGAGGAGAAGCGGGTGGTCGTTCAAAACGTCAATATGGTTACAAGGCATAAAAAGCCCCGTAAACAGGGTGAGCAGGGCGGCCGCATCAAGCAGGAGGGCAAGCTTCACATTTCCAACGTCATGCTCGTTTGCCCGCATTGCAAGAAGCCTACCCGCATCGGCCACGCTTTTACCGCGGGTAAGGGAGAGGGCGCAAAGCCCAAGAAAGTCCGCGCATGCAAAAAGTGCGGCAAAAACATCGATTGAGCGAGGAGGTAAGTGAAAGTGGCTAAGAAAAACGCAGCTTCCGAGGCCCCGGCCAAGAAGAAGAAGGTAACTCAGGAAGCCAAGGCATTTACCGAGCCCGCGCGCCTGAAGATTAAGTACAAAGAAGAAGTTGCCAAGCAACTTCAGGAAAAGTTCCAATATAAGAACGTGATGGAAACGCCCAGGCTGGTAAAAATCGTTCTTAACATGGGCCTTGGTTCCGAGAAAGACAACCCAAAGGGTATCGACTCCGCGGTAGAGGAGCTTTCCCTCATCGCCGGCCAGAGGCCGGTTGTTACCAAGGCTAAAAAATCAGTCGCTAACTTCAAAGTCCGCCAGGGCATGAACATCGGCGCAAAGGTAACGCTTCGCGGCGACAGGATGTATTATTTCGCCGATAAGCTTATGAACATCGTTATCCCCCGCGTGCGTGACTTCAGGGGATTGTCGGACAAGAGCTTCGACGGCCGGGGCAATTACGCCATGGGTCTCAAGGAGCAGCTTATATTCCCTGAAATCAATTATGATGACGTCGATAAGGTTCGCGGCATGGACATCGTGTTCGTCACAACTGCCAAAACGGACGAAGAAGCGAAGGAACTGCTCAGGCTGTTGGGCATGCCCTTTGTACAGGACTGATTAGGAGGATAAGCAAGTGGCAAAAACAAGCATGAAAATAAAGCAGTCGCGCGAGCCCAAGTTCAGCACCCGAGCGTATACCCGCTGCCGCATCTGCGGCCGCCCGCACTCCGTGCTGAGGAAGTACGGCATCTGCCGTATCTGCTTCCGCGAGTTGGCGTACAAGGGCGAGATACCCGGCGTACGCAAAGCAAGCTGGTAAGGAGGGAATACAAATGCACGTAACTGATCCCATCGCCGATATGCTCACACGCATACGCAACGCGCTCGTTGCCAAGCACGACAGCGTGGACGTGCCCGCGTCCAACATGAAAAAGGCCATAGCCGGCATTTTGCTTAGCGAAGGCTACATCAAGGGCTTTGAAATAAAGCAGGAGGGCATTATCTCCACCATACATATTACCCTCAAGTATGGAGCGAACCGCCAGCGGGTCATCACCGGACTCAAGCGCATTTCCAAACCGGGTTTGCGCGTTTATGCCCGCAAGGACAATATACCCAAGGTGCTGAGCGGCCTGGGCATCGCCATACTTTCCACCTCACGCGGTGTTATGACGGACCGCGAGGCGCGCAAGCAGGCCATTGGCGGAGAGGTATTGGCCTATATCTGGTAAAGACTTGGGGCTATCCCAAGCTTATTGATAAAAGTATATGGAGGTGTGAAACATGTCACGAATCGGAAAACTTCCGATCAACATTCCCGGCGGAGTGACAATCACGGTTGGCGACGGCAACACCGTGACTGTGACCGGCCCTAAGGGCCGGTTAAGTGAAAAGATCTCCTCGGAGATGATCCTTGAACAGGAAAATGGGGTTTTCACCGTCAAACGCCCGAGCGACGCGAAGGAGCACCGCGCGCTGCATGGGCTTTCCCGTTCGCTTATCAACAACATGGTAACCGGCGTAACCAACGGGTTTGAAAAAAAGCTGGATATTGTCGGAGTTGGTTACAGGGCTCAAAAACAGGGAAATAAGCTGGTGCTTAACGTAGGGTATTCGCACCCTGTGGAGTTTGTGGAGCCGGACGGCATTACTTTTGACGTGCCTACCCCGAACAAGATCACCGTCAAAGGCATCAGCAAGCAGCTTGTCGGGCAAATAGCCGCTAATATCCGCGTGGTAAGACCTCCCGAGCCTTATAAGGGCAAGGGCATCAAGTATGATTATGAGGTCGTTCGCCGCAAGGAAGGCAAGACCGGTAAGTAATGCGTAGAGAGGAGAGACAGTATGATTGCCAAACTAGATAAAAACGCTGTGCGTAAAGCCCGCCATAACCGTGCCCGCAGGCACATTATCGGCAACGCGTCCAGGCCAAGGCTTAACGTATACCGCAGCCTGAACCATATCTACGCGCAGATTATTAATGATACAGCCGGAAAAACCCTTGTTGCCGCGTCTACGCTAGATGCGGAGGTCAAGGGCAAACTTGAAGGCAAAAACAAGAAGCAGGCCGCTCTGCTGGTTGGAGAAACCATCGGCCGACGCGCTGTGGACAAGGGGATAACCAAGGTCGTTTTCGACAGGGGCGGTTATCTGTATACGGGCCGCGTCGCTGAATTAGCCGCCGGAGCCCGTAAGGCCGGACTGGATTTCTAAGGAGGTAGAAGATGCAGAAGCGTATTGATCCGACCACATTGGATTTGAAAGAAAGGCTTGTTTCCATCAACCGCGTTGCCAAGGTCGTAAAGGGCGGGCGCAACTTCCGGTTCAGCGCGCTAATGGTCGTGGGCGACGAAAACGGGCACGTAGGCGTTGGAATGGGCAAGGCCGTTGAAATACCGGAGGCCGTGCGCAAGGGGATTGAGGACGCCAAACGCAACCTAGTCGAGGTTTCGCTTAAGGGTACGACCATCCCGCATCCCATTGAAGGGAAATACGGCAGGGGGCATGTTCGGCTGCTTCCCGCTGAGGAGGGCACGGGCGTAATCGCCGGCGGCCCCGCCCGCGCGGTTCTTGAGCTGGTGGGCGTAAAGGATATCCGAACCAAGAGCTACGGCTCCAACAACCCCGCCAACTGCGTTAAGGCTACCATAGAGGGACTTAAGCAGCTCAGGACCGCCGAAGAGGTTGCCCGCCTGCGGGGGAAAACCGTGGCGGAAATTCTGGATTAACGGAGGAAGCGAATATGGCAAACCTGAAAATTACGCTCGTCAAGAGCACCATTGGCGCCCTCAAGGACCAGCTGGCGACCATACAGGCGCTCGGCCTGAGAAAGATTAACAGCACGGTGGTCAAGCCCGATAACGAATGTATTCGAGGCATGATTTTTAAAGTTAAGCACCTGATTAAGGTGGAAGAAGTATAAGCGGGAGGTGCACAATGAAGCTACATGAGTTAAGGCCCGCCGAAGGTTCAACCTTTGCCAGAAAACGCGTCGGTCGCGGAACAGGTTCTGGCCTCGGGAAAACGTCCGGCAAGGGCCATAAGGGCCAGAAAGCCCGTAGCGGCAGCAAGAAAAACGGTTTTGAAGGCGGTCAGATGCCTTTGGCCCGCCGCCTGCCTAAACGTGGTTTCACCAATATTTTTGCGAAGGTTTATACCGTCATAAACATCTCGGATCTGAACCGGTTTGAAGATGGCGCGGTAATCACTGCTGAATCGCTCAAGCAAACGGGCGTTATCAGAAAAATTGAAAAGGACGGCCTCAAGGTTTTGGGCCGCGGCGAGCTGACCAAGCGTTTGGACGTTAAGGCTGCGAAATTCTCCGAGACAGCTCAAAAAGCCATTGAGGCCGCGGGCGGAACTGCTGAGGTGGTTTGATGTTTAAGACTCTGATAAACGCATGGAAGCTTAAGGACATCCGCACCAAGATACTCTATACCATGCTTCTGGTGCTGGTTTACCGCCTTGGCTCCTTTATTCCCGTACCGGGGGTTAACGCTGAGTTCATCGCGCAGCAAGCCTCGCAGTATGACATATTGACGTTTTTGAATATGTTATCCGGCGGCGCGTTCGGTCAGTTTACCATTTTTGCGATGGGCATCTCCCCTTACATTACGGGTTCGATTATCATGCAGCTCCTCACGATTGCCATCCCTTCGCTGGAGAGGCTGTCAAAGGAAGAGGACGGTAGGCAGAAAATCGAGCGCATCACTCGCTTTGTCGGTATCGGCCTCGCGGCTGTACAGAGCGTTGGCATCGTGCTGAGCCTGGGTACCGGCGCGGTTGTGGACACCAGTATCTTCACGTATCTGACCATTGGTATCGTTTGCACGGCGGGCACGGCGTTCCTTATGTGGATGGGCGAGCGAATAACGGAGAAGGGCGTTGGCAACGGCGTATCCTTTATCATCTTCGCGTCCATCGTCGCGACAGTGCCGAAGGTGGTTATCAGCTTCTTCGAGGGCGTTTTCGTAACAGCCGCTTACAAGTGGTGGATTCTTCCGGTGCTTGCCGTGCTGGTGCTGTTCCTTATCGCCGGCGTTGTGTTTGTTGACAGGGCCGTGCGCAGGGTACCCGTACAATACGCGAAGCGCGTAGTAGGGCGCAAGCTTTACGGAGGCCAATCAACGCATATTCCGATGAAGGTCAACGCTAACGGCGTTATGCCGCTGATTTTCGCCATGACCATCATTAATTTCCCGGCGATGATCATTCAGGTATTCTGGAGTAAATCGTATGAGGCGTACAATACCTTCATAACGAATACGACGGGCGGCCAGATTGTGTATTATCTGCTTTACGCGCTTCTTATACTGGGATTTGCTTATTTCTACACGCTGATCTCCTTCAACCCTGTTGAGATAAGCAAAAACCTGCAGCAGAACGGCGGATTTATTCCGGGCATACGTCCCGGCAAGCCAACGGGTGAGTATCTCGGCAGAATAAGCAAGCGCCTTACGCTTTTTGGCGCGCTGTTCTTAATGTGCGTCGCGATTATACCTACCGTTTTACTGGGCGCGTTTGGTTTAACTTCTATGTTTGGGCCTACAAGCGTACTGATTATGGTAAGCGTTGCGCTAGAAACCGCGTCCCAGCTTGAATCCATGATGTTGATGAGACACTATAAGGGGTTCCTGGGATAGCCTTAGGATGGTTTGAATGATTCTGATTTTAGTGGGGCCGCCGGGCGCCGGTAAAGGCACCCAGGCGGCGGCGATATGCGAGAGGTATGGGCTGAATCATATTTCAACCGGCGACATGCTGCGCCATGAGATTTGGCTTGGAACGCATTTGGGGCTTGCCGCTAAATCACGTATTGACAGGGGCGAGCTTGTGCCTGATGATGTTATTATTGAGATGGTAAAATCGCGCATTCAAGCGCGGGATTGCGCCGCGGGGTATTTGCTTGACGGTTTTCCGCGAACAATACCCCAGGCGGAAGCGCTTATGCGATTTGCCGACGTCGATATGGTAATTGATCTTGAGGTTCCCGCGAACGTGCTTGTCGAACGGATAAGCGGGCGCCGCGTATGCCCTCATTGCGATACGGCCTACCACGTAAGCAGCCATCCTAAGCCGGTTTGCGACGTATGCGGTTCTCAACTGTATATTCGTGACGATGATAAACCGGAGACTGTGCATAAACGCATAGCCATCTATGAACGGCGTACCGCTCCCCTGATCGCTTTTTATGAGCGGATGGGTCTGCTAAAGAAGGTAGATGGCAGCCGGTCAGCCGGCGAGGTGACAGCTAAAATAGCTTCGCTTCTGGAGAAAAGCTTATGATAACCATTAAAACAGCGGATCAGATTGAAAAGATGCGCGATGCGGGAGCCGTTGTGGCTAAAACGCTTCAGCTTATAGAGAGCATGGCGAAGGCGGGAATTACTACGGACGAGCTGGACTCAGCCGCAGCAAAGCTTATTCGGAGCCATGGCGCGGAACCTTCTTTTTTGAACTACCGGGGCTTCCCCAAAAGCATCTGCACATCCGTTAACCAGCAGATTGTTCACGGCATACCCGGCAGTTATCTGCTGCGCGACGGAGACATACTCAGCGTAGACGTCGGAGCGCAGCTTAACGGCTGGCACGGCGATGCCGCGCGAACGTTCCTTATCGGCCGCGTAAGCGAGGAAACCCGCCGGCTGGTTGACGTAACGAGAGAGTGCTTTTTCGAAGGTATCAAATTCGCCCGGCCGGGGTATCACTTATCTGATATTTCTTCGGCGATTGAGTCGCACGCCCTTAAGCACGGGTACGGCGTAGTACGCGAGCTGGTAGGGCATGGCATTGGCCTGAACCTTCATGAGGATCCGGAAGTGCCGAACTTCGTTGACCGCAGAAGAGGCCGCGGCCCGAGGCTGGCGCCCGGGATGACTTTGGCCATAGAGCCCATGATCAATCTCGGTACGGCGGCGTGCGTGCTCTTAAAGGACGGCTGGACTGTTGAAACAAGGGACAACAAGCCCAGCGCGCACTATGAAAATACGATCGCGGTAACGGATACGGAACCGGTGATTCTTACTATGCTGTGAGGAGGCGCCTGAATGCAGGGCGATGAAATCATTGGCCGCGTGGTTGTTTCACTCGCGGGAAGAGACGCGGGGCGGAGCTTTATGGCCGTTGCGGCAATCGACGCCGAACATCTGGCAGTCGCCGATGGGAAACTGAGAAAGATTGAACGGCCTAAGAAAAAAAAGCGTAAGCATATCCGCATTGAGAACGCGTTTGACGAGCGGATTAAGGAAGCGCTTCTGAGAGGCGAACGGGTGCTGGATGCGGATATCCGAAAAAGCCTGAGGAAGCTGGGATATGATCAGGAACCTGAAACTAAGGAGGGATAGCTTGTCTAAACAGGATGTAATTGAGGTGGAAGGCATTGTATCCGATTCGTTTCCAAATGCCATGTTTGAAGTGCAGTTGGAGAACGGGCATAAGATACTTGCACATATTTCCGGCAAGCTGCGGATGAATTTTATCCGTATTCTGCCGGGAGATAAGGTGACAGTGGAGCTGTCCCCCTATGACTTAACACGCGGCCGCATTACATGGCGCGGCAAGAACTGACAACAACAGGAGGAAATTGCGATGAAAATCAGGCCTTCAGTGAAGCCAATTTGCGAGAAATGCAAGATCATTAAGCGCAAGGGCCGGATCATGATTATTTGCGAAAACCCCAAGCATAAGCAGAAGCAGGGCTAAGCCCCGCGCCAAAAGGGGAAACGGAAGCACCCTGCCGGAGCGGCTGCCGCCATAAAAGCGCGGAACCGGCGGGATCAATAATACATTTTACCATTATTTACGGAGGTGCAGAAATTATATGGCACGTATTTCTGGCGTGGACCTGCCCAGGGATAAACGGGTCGAAATCGGTCTTACATATATCTACGGTATCGGCCGTAAGACCGCGACGAACATCCTGACCGCTACCGGAGTAAATCCGGATATCCGGGTTCGGGATCTTTCGGAAGCAGACGTCAACAAACTGAGAGAGTACATAGACCGCAACGTTAAGGTGGAAGGCGATCTCAGGCGCGAAGTTTCCATGAACATCAAGCGGCTTATTGAAATAGGCAGTTACAGGGGCGTTCGCCACCGCAAGGGCCTGCCCGTACGCGGACAGAGCACTAAGCAGAACGCGCGCACGCGCAAAGGCCCCAAGCGTTCCGTCGGCGGAAGAAAGAAGTAAGGAGGATAAGCACAAATGGCAAAGGCTAGAACTACAAAGAAAACCGTTCGTAAACGCCGTGAGAAAAAAAATATTGAACGCGGCGCGGCGCACATCCGCTCATCCTTCAACAATACCATGGTGACTATTACGGATCTGCAGGGCAACGCGCTGTCCTGGGCGTCCGCCGGAGGGCTTGGGTTCCGCGGCTCCAGGAAAAGCACGCCTTTCGCGGCCCAGATGGCTGCCGAAACCGCGGCGAAATCCGCTATGGAGCATGGGCTGCGTACCGTTGAGGTTTACGTCAAAGGGCCGGGCTCCGGCCGCGAGGCCGCTATCCGCGCGCTTCAGGCCGCCGGGCTTGAGGTTAACATGATAAAGGACGTGACGCCCATCCCGCATAATGGATGCCGTCCGCCTAAACGCAGAAGAGTGTAAGGAGGCAAACGATTATGGCTAGATATACAGATTCCGTTTGCAGGCAGTGCCGTAGGGAGGGCGTTAAGCTGTTCCTTAAGGGGGATCGCTGCTATACCGCCAAGTGCGCCGTAACCAAGCGCCATACCCCCCCGGGGCAGCATGGCCAGGCGCGCGCCAGGAAGCAGTCCGATTACGGCATGCAGCTACGAGAAAAGCAGAAATGCCGCAGGGCTTACGGAGTATCAGAATCCCAATTCAGGAAATACTATACAATGGCCGCGAATATGCGTGGAGTCACCGGCGAGAACATGCTCTGCCTTTTGGAGCGCAGGCTTGATAACGTCGTATACCGCTTGGGCTTCGGCCTGAGCCGCCCCATGGCGCGGCAGATTGTAAACCACGGACATATACGGGTCGACGGCCAAAAGGTGGATATCGCATCCTACCTTGTTAAGCCGGGTCAGGTCGTAAGCATACGCGATACGAGCCGGGATATGCCCAACTTCAAAGAACTGCGCGAGCAGGGTGTAAACAAGCCCGTTCCCAAGTGGCTGGAGCTTGATACCGAAAACCTTACGGGTAAAATCGCTGCCATGCCGCAGCGCGACGATATT
Organism: uncultured Eubacteriales bacterium; assembly: GCA_900544555.1. Taxonomy (GTDB): domain Bacteria; phylum Bacillota; class Clostridia; order Christensenellales; family CAG-138; genus UMGS693. The sequence goes on along the minus strand of UQWD01000002.1, from coordinate 97,369 downwards.
GACCTTACCATCGAGGAGCATCTTATCGTCGAGTACTACTCAAGGTAATCGCTTCTTAGGCCCTGATCGACCTTCGATAAATCAAGAGAGGGGAACGTAAATGATAGAGATTGAAAGACCCAGAATCGAACGTGTGGAAACAACGGACAACTACGGAAAGTTTGTGGTTGAACCGCTGGAGCGCGGATTTGGCACCACGCTGGGAAATTCGCTCAGGCGGGTGCTGCTCTCATCGCTGCCGGGCGTTGCGGTAACCTCCATTAAAATTGACGGCGTACTGCACGAGTTTTCCACTATCGAGGGCGTTAAGGAGGATGTGACCGAAATCATCCTGAACCTTAAAGAGCTTTGCTGCAGGCTTCACAGCGACGGCGCGAAAAAAATTACGGTTGACGCTAAAGGCCCCTGCGAGGTTACGGCCCGGGACATCATTGCCGATGCGGACGTAGAAATTGTAAATCCAGATTTACATATCGCAACGCTTGGTGAGAACGCTAAGCTTTATATGGAAATAATGCTGGATCATGGCCGAGGCTATGTTTCCGCTGAAAGGAACAAAAAGCCAGGCATGCCCATCGGTCAGATAGCGGTCGATTCCATCTTTACCCCGATCACTAAGGTTAATTTCCACGTAGATAATACACGTGTTGGACAGATAACCGACTATGACATGCTAACCTTGGAGGTTTGGACCACCGGAAGCATTAAACCCGACGAGGCGGTAAGCCTTGCTTCCAAAATCCTTACGGAGCACCTATCGCTGTTCATCAACTTGACTGAGCACGTTCAGGGCGTAGAGATTATGGTGGAGAAGGAAGAGGATAAAAAGGAGAAGATCCTGGAGATGACCATTGAAGAGCTCGATCTCTCCGTTCGATCCTACAATTGCCTCAAGCGCGCGGGCATCAACACGGTTGATGAGCTTGTGCAAAAAAATGAGGAAGAGATGATGAAGGTTCGTAACCTTGGCCGCAAATCCCTTGAGGAAGTGCAGCAGAAACTGGCCGCGCTGGGCCTTAACTTGCGAGACAGCGAAGACTAACAGGAGGAGGAAAAGCAGATGCCAAACCGTAAACTGGGCAGGGCCGGCGATCAGCGCAGGGCGATACTGCGTAACCTGACCACCGCGCTTATCTGGAACGGCAGGATTGTCACGACGGAAGCGCGCGCCAAGGAAGTGCGCCCGATAGCTGAAAAACTGATTACCCTTGCCGTTGCTGAATATAACAACACCGTAACCGTAACCAAAAAGACCAAGAATGACAAGAATCAGGTCGTTGAGGCTGAATTCATTAACGACGCGCCTTCCAAGCTTCATGCGAGAAGGCAGATAATGTCGTATCTATACGATGTTCCTGAGCCCAAAAAGCATAAGGAAAGCAAGAAGGAATACCATGAACGCACCCGCGCGAACAATCATCCTGTTGTGGAAAAGCTGTTCCGTGAAATAGCGCCCAAATGTGAAGGGCGGGTCGGCGGCTATACGCGCATCGTAAAGATGGGGCCGCGCCGGGGCGACGCGTCCGAGATGGCCCTTATCGAGCTGGTTTAGTTTTGGTTGATATAACGGCCTCTTTATTAAGGAAGGAAAGGCTTTATATGACAGCGGCATAGCCAACGGCTATGCCGCTGTGTTATTCATTGGATAGGTAAGCATACCCGTTTACGGGCTGCGAACGATATTTGGGTCGATGTATGCATGAAATTAACAGATAAATAGGTAACATCCAAAACAGCAATGACGTTTAATTGGAGAAAGTCGCATGACAGCGAAGTATATGTGCTAGAATAGGTATATTGATGGAATATTTTCTCTCAGACAAAATTAAGCAAAGTTAATCGGGTACGGCCGACTAGAATTTGATATGCTATTAATACGGCAGGAGGTACGGAATGAATTGGGTAGATGGGATGAGCAAAGCTATACGCTATATCGAAGATAATCTAACGAATGATATCGGTGCTGATGAAGCGGCAAGCCAAGCTTTAGTGTCAAGCTTTTACTTTCAAAAGGCGTTCAGTATGCTCTGTGGGTTCACTGTGGGCGAGTACATACGCCGCCGCAGGCTGACGCTTGCCGGGAGCGAGTTGGTATCGACCGATGCCAGAATTATTGATATCGCCGTAAGATACCGGTATGAATCTCCCGACAGCTTTACAAAAGCGTTTACCCGCTTTCATGGCGTAACCCCCGCGTCCGTAAGAAAAAACGGCGCGATGATAAAATCGTTTGCGCCGATTCAAATCCATTTTACTTTGAAAGGCGGATCGATTATGAATTACAAAATTGTTGAAAAAGAGGCGTTTACCGTAGTGGGCGTTGCCAAAAGGTTTAATATGGACAGCGCGTTCTCGGATATTCCAAAGTTTTGGCGCGAGCATTACCAAACGGAAAAGTCTAAAACCGTATGCGGAACATACGGCATTTGTATTGAGGGGGATGATAATTCCAAGGACTTTGAGTACCTGATAGCGGACAACTATATACCATGGAACGACGTGCCGGAAGGGTTTAAGGCGGTTACCATTCCCAAGCATACCTGGGCCGTATTCCTCTGCAAAGGCGCATTGCCCGGCGCGATGCAGGATGTGAATAAAAAAATCTTTTCCGAATGGCTGCCCAATTGCAGGGATTATGAGATAGCGGGCGGCTATAATATTGAAATGTATTCAAACCCCAGCGATTTTGCTAAAGGGACTGAAGATGAAAGCTATCACAGTGAGATCTGGATCCCGGTAAAGAAAAAATGATGAGTTTCACCAGAATTTGTAAGACTCATATAATGCGGGAGGGATGCGGATTTGCCCGAGCTTGCATGGGTTGTTATAATCACAGTGAGCAAAAGGGACCCAATCATTCCACAAATTAAACTTCACCTTCTTCAGGCGGATACTCGAACTAAAACCCGCGTTAAATACTCTGAAAACAAAAACGGCCGCAGTCCGATTCTCAAGGGACTGCGGCCTTATATTCATATCAGCTTGTGTATGAATTAAACTATTCCAGAAACAATGTTCTCATACAGTATACTACTCTGGTAGATTGTTCAAATCCACAAACGGGGTCGCGCCGCCCGTAATCAACGGAAGCTTTCCATCCCAACGCTGAATCGACTGATATTCAATCAATAGCGCGGTAAGCGATTCGGAGAGCAGCCTGTTCGCATCCGCCTGCGCCTGCGCCTCCAGCGTTATACGCTGCGCTTCCGCTTCCGCCGCTATCAGCGCGCTCTCCGCCTCCGCCTCGGCCGCGATAACCTTTTGTTTCGCTCCCGCTTCAGCGATTACTACCTGCTGCTCCTGCTCCGTACGCGTTTTTATCAGGTTCTGCTCCGCAACCTGCTTCTGCTCGATTGCAGCGATATATTCCTCGGAGAAATCCCAATCAATAATGTTAATATCCTCTACAAATATACCGTTCGGGTTTAGCTTGCCGTTGAGATCCTCATCCAGCTTAATACTGACCTCGCTTCTTGTGGAAACAAGTTCGCTGGCGGTATACTGGGCGACTACGGCTTTTAGCACCTCGTTCACGGCGGGGCGTACGAGCACATCCTCAAAGCCCGGGCCAACGTTTTTGTAGATGGAATAGCTCTGGCTTGTGCTGATGCGGTAGTTGACCGCAAGCACGGTGGAAACAGTCTGCAAATCCCGGCTGAACGCCTCCGTGGATACCTCAAGCTTCACAACCCTATTATCGATTTGGACAATTTGCTGTACAAACGGTATTTTAAAATGCATGCCCTCCTGAAGCACGGTATCGCTGACCTTGCCTAGCGTAACCACAACGCCGGTGTGGCCTGCGGGTATTACTGTAAAGCTCCCAAATACAACGCTCAAGGCGATTATGACGATGAATATGAATGATATGAGCTTAATCGCTGAGAGTTTTCCGTTCTTCGTACGAAACATGTTTGTTTACTCCTGTTTTTAATGATAAACATACGCGAACAGATACATTATGTCAAGGATAATACGCATACACCCTACATGAGTTTTATACGCTCTCGCGGGGCATGTGCTATCGATATAGAAATTCATCGGCAGCACACGCTCATAAGACCGCCGCATTTATTCGTTTCGCCGCCCGGCACGGTATAATAACCCATGATTATACCGTAACGCAACGCGCGGGCATGGGGATAAAACAACCTGGTTTTAGCACATAAATTAAGCTACTTTATCTTGAAAAACTCAAAATAACGCCCGCAGTTTTCGCAAACGTGCGCCGACTCCAGTTCGGCATGATTGGTATTGCCAATCGTGATGTTCCGGCCCAAAATACTCATATTCAGCGCGTTTTTCTTGGTCGCGAAGGCGCCGATTCCTGAACCGCAGGATTCGCATTCTTTCAGCTCGGCCTCACATATTGGGCATTTGTATTTCATATGACACCTCCTCATATCATTTTTCATCGTTTATGGGTTTGAACCTAACTGTTCTTCCGTGTCGAAGCAGTCCATATTTCCCGGTTCCCGCTATTAACAAGTAAAGAACTTTAGAGCAATTAACCTGACTACGCGCGGCCAATTCCTATCGTTGCGGCCAAAGCCTGCTTGAGGGTAGGAAATAGAACCTGGCCTGACGATTGGCGGTGCAGCGCGCCTTTACCCATCATTAGCGGTTTCACCGCTTAACAGCCTAAGATATTGGCCGCGCGTAATTCCGTAATGCACCGCGTCCCGAAATGCGCCCTTCACCTTGAACTCCTGCAAACACAGCCCTTCCTTACGCATACCGCACTTCTCCATTACCCTTCCGGAGGCCTCATTCCCGATAAAATGTGAAGACTCAACCCGGTTTATCGCAAGCTGCTCAAAGCACATGCTAATAACCGCCCTAAGCGCCTCGGTCATATACCCCTTATTCCAATAATCACGGTTAAGCACATAGCCAAACGTGGCTTTCTCATTCTCTGCATCCAGATTCAGCGCAAAGCTGCCGATACACATGCCGGTTTCTCTTAATACAAGCGCATATACCCCCTTCGGGCGGTAATAGAAATCTATAACGTTGCGCGCTTCATCCAAATTCGTAACGCCCCGCCATATTAAGTGCCTTATTGCCTCCGGATCGCCCGCGAATGCCAAAACGCCCGGCGCATCCTCCGAATTGAATTGGCGCAGGAGCAATCTGGGCGTTACTATCACAGCGGGCAACTCGGTCATTACCATATAATTACTCCTTACAAGCGCGTTACGTTAGCTGTACCGTCCGGCCGCTATAAGGGCTGAAACTGGTTAAATACATTGTTGTCACGTTTGGAGCCGGCGGCGGGCGGAATATCGGCAAAGGGCAGCGATGCGCCGTTCATTCGCTCAAGGCCTTAATCTCTTTATTCCTGAGCCGGGTATTTACCCAATCGGAAACGACGGTGTATAAAACGGCCATAATAGGCACGGAGAACAGGATACCGACCAGCCCGAAAAAGCCTCCGCCCACGATGATGGCTATCAGCACCCATAAACCGGAAAGGCCCACTGCGTTGCCAACCACCCTGGGGTAAATCAGGTTCCCCTCAAGCTGCTGAAGTATGAGGATGAACACCACGAACCAAATTGCCTGTACCGGATTGACCATAAGAATGATAAAAGCGGAAGGCACGGTCCCTATCCAGGGGCCTACTATGGGTACCAGCTGCGTTACGCCGATGATAACGCTTATAAGCACCGCGTACGGCATGGAGAATAAGCTCATCCCGATAAAGCACAGCACCCCCAGTATAAAGCAATCCAAAAACTGCCCAAGGATGTATTTGTGGAATACAAGGTTTGATCGTGCGGCGATTTTTTCATAACGCTTCGCGCGCTCGGGCTTTAGCACGGCATAAAGCATCTTGCGGGTTTGCCGCAGCAGCTTTTCTTTATTATAGAGCGCGAATATGCTCAGCATCACGGCTATAAGCGTATTGAATACGCCCGTTACCAGGCCGATAGTGAAGTTGAGCGCGCCGCTCACCACGCCTGTAAGGACGGTATCCATCCATTCAAAAATCAACTTGCCAAGCTGTTGAAGGCGCTCGGTGACGGCGTCGTTTACTTGAAGATTCCGCCAAATCCCGTCAAACCATCCGCTGGCCTGTTCTACATAAGTATCCAGGTTCTCGATGAGGCTTTTTAAGCTTTCCGTCATGCTGGGGATAACCATCAGAACGAACAGGAACAGCAGCGCCGCAACTAAAAGGTAAGCCGCCGCCATTGAAGCGACCCTAAGGCGCTTGGACCATGCTTTAACCCTAAGGCGTTTTGGCGCGTGCCTTTCAATAAAGGACATCGGCATGTTCACAACAAAAGCAATGCACAGCCCGGTAATCAGGGGTGAAAAAATCCCCATTACCTTTTTAAACGCCGCTAGAACGTTATCGATATTCTCCAACGCCTCGTATAAAACGATGGCAATGATGATGGCGAGCACGTATTTGCGCGCGTACTGCCAGAGGTTCTTAAATTTACTCAAGCCCATCCTCCATGACGAACTTTTCCGCAAGTAGCTTTGCGGAGATGTAAGCGCTGATAGCGTCGATTGCCATGCGGTTACGCCCTCCGCGCATAACTGCGAAGTCCGCGTCCCGTATATATTTGCTCACGTATTCCTCATACATGGGCTTTACCGTGGCCATATACTGGTCCGCGATGCTGTTTATGCTGCGGCCCCTTTGCGTTATATCGCGCTGTATGCGCCTTAGAAGGCAAACGTCCACATCCACATGCATATACACCTTAAGGCTCATGGCCTTTTTCAGGCGGTCGTCGTGGAAGATATGGATTCCCTCAAGAATCAGCACGTCCGGCGGATAAATGAGCGTATCCGAATCCGCGCGTATATGCTGCGCGTAATCATAGCCCTTTTGCGTAACCGGCTCCCCCGAAGCGAGCAGCGCGATATCTGAAAGCAGCTCACTGTAATCAAATATATCCGGCTTGTCGTAATTAATACGCTTGCGCTCCTCAAAGGGCAGGAACGCCTGATTTTTATAATAACAATCCTGCCCGATTATGACGGCGCTGCATGTAAGGGAATCTTTAATCTCCTGCGCCAGCGTACTTTTCCCGCTTCCGCTCGCGCCGCATATGCCTACGATTACCATATGTGCCGCCTCCGTAGATTATTGATAGGATTTATTTGCAGAACAGCTTTCCCGCCTGGTGATTGGGGCAGCAGGTAAGCCGGATCCCGAGCCTGCCCATCATGCCGCTGTCCACGGCTGAGAGCATAACGGTGGAATGCGCCTCCGCGTCCCGCAAACGGTTCAGCTGCCGCATGGCCAGCTCTGCCGTGGGATTTGTGGCGGCGCATATTGAGAGGGCGATGAGTATCTCGTCCGTATGAAGGCGCGGGTTTTTGTTACCAAGATGCTGTGTTTTGAGCCTTTGAATCGGCTCGATAACAATGGGGGAAATCAGATGGATATCCTGATGAATGCCGCCAAGCGCTTTAAGCGCGTTCAACAGCATGGCCGCGGACGCCCCCAGCAGGCCGGATGTTTTGCCGGTTACTATCCGCCCGTCGGGAAGCTCCAGCGCGGCGGCGGGTTCTCCCGTGCTTTGAGCGACATGCCGCGCGGCCGCGATGACGGGCCGGTTATCGTCGCTTACGCCGCATCGCGCCATGAGCCACTCCAGCTTATAAACCTCGTCCTCCGAGGCCAACCCCCGGCGCTGGCAGCACAGCGCATGATAATAGCGCCGCAGTATCTCCTGGCGGGACGCCTGTTCGCACGCTTCGTCGTCGATAAGGCAGTTGCCGACCATATTTACCCCCATATCCGTGGGTGAGCGGTATGGCGATTCGCCCGCAATTTTTTCAAATATCGCGTTTAGAACAGGGAATATCTCTACGTCGCGGTTATAGTTAACGGCGGTTACGCCGTAAGCGTCCAGATGAAAAGGATCTATCATATTCACATCGTTGAGATCCGCCGTCGCGCTCTCGTATGCGATGTTTACCGGGTGCGAAAGCGGTAGGTTCCAGATGGGGAACGTCTCAAACTTCGCGTAACCCGCCCGAACGCCTCTTTTATACTCATGATAAAGCTGAGACAGGCAAACGGCCATTTTCCCGCTGCCCGGCCCCGGGGCGGTTACAACCGAGAGCTGCCGGGTTGTGGGGATATATTCATTCCTGCCATACCCCTCGTCGCTGACGATGAGCGGTATGTTGGATGGATAGCCGGGTATGGGGTAATGCAAATACACGGGCATGCCCAGCCGCGTAAGCCTGTCCCTAAACGCGTCGGCGGCGGCTTGGGCACGGTACATGGTGATAACCACGCTGCCGACCATCAGGCCGATTGAACGAAATGCGTCGATTAAACGCAGCACATCCTGATCATAGGTTATGCCGTGATCGCCACGCATCTTACTTTTTTCAATATCCGACGCGTTAATCGCAATGATGATTTCTACTTGATCCCTAAGCTGAAGCAGCATTTTGACCTTGCTGTCCGGCAAAAAACCGGGTAGCACCCGGGAAGCGTGATAATCGTCGAACAGCTTGCCGCCGAACTCCAGATACAATTTGCCGCCAAAGCGCTCAATGCGCTGGCGGATATGCTCGGACTGCATCTTTACATAACGCTTATTGTCAAATCCAATACGGCTAGGCATAGTATACTCCTTTCCACATACACTTCATCATACTGTTTTTTTCAATGAGCGTCAACGAGTTTGCCTCTAACGCAGCGCGTATGATATAATTTCTCTATATAATGAAGTGTTTTTTGTGATGGGGCGCCGAAGGCCGCTTCATTTAGGAACGGCGATTTATGGGAACACGGGTATGATATAAGCCGTCTTTGCAACCTTTTTCCCTTTTTAGCCGTATATTATTATGAAGCTACGGAGGGCTTTCTATGACCGGCCGGGACTTCGATTCAATCTATGCGGGTTACAGCCGTATGGTTTACTGGGCCGCATACAGCGTAATAAAGAACCCTGCCGCCGCGATGGATTTATCGCAGGAGGTGTTTTTGAAGGCTTACCGGCATATGAAACAGCTCTCCTCCATGAACGACGGCCAGATTAAAAACTGGCTATACCGCGTCAGCGTTAACGCTGCGGTAGATGTTTTGCGCAGGAATAAGCGTGAGGTTCTTACGGACGCGCCGTCCGACACGGCGCTATGCAGCCGGAGCGACCAGCCGGAATCCGCTTATGACGATACGGAACGGAAGGAAGCGCTCAGGCAGGCCATTGACGAGATGCCGGATATATACCGGCAAACCGTGCTGCTTCATTACTTTTCCCAATTAAGTTACGAGGAAATAGCGTCGGCAATGAACGTGAGCGTTGGCACGGTAAAGTCCCGGATGCTTAGAGCGAAAAACCAGCTTGCCCGTATATTGAAAGGTCGTGGCTACGATGATAAAACAGACATATGATGAACTGGATAATCTGCTCAGCTCCATTGCGGATGAGGCGGACGCAGCCGTACCGTACGCCCTTATCAAGCGCGCCGTGCTTCAAAAGCGGCGGGACGTTAGGCGGCGCAGGCAGGACGCGGCGGTGCGCATGTTGAGCGCGGCGGCCGTGCTGGTTATACTTGTCGGAGCGGGAACGCTGTTTTTACGCCAATCCCCGCCCGATAGTTCGGCAAATCCATCCGCATATGGTTATGACGGCAAAACAACCGACCCGCGCGCTGTCAACACCAACGCGCCGGAAGCGACCCCCGGCGGCATAGGTATAGAGGAAGGCGAAAAGCCATTTAAAAATACGGATCCTAAAGGCAGCCCGGGGCTTAATTGTGTTGAGCCGAAGGATTTCTTGAAGATGAGCAGGCAGCAGCTTGAGGGTGAGAGCGTGCTCAAGTATACGGGGGAATTCGGGCGGATTGCGGATGAAGGCGAGGCGAAGACGGCCGCGGCTAAGGTGGTCAGCGACGTAGCCGGGCAAAAGTGGATCGATAATACCGTATTCGTAAAATATAACGAAGAGGCCGGCGCGTGGATCATTTCCGGGGCGCTTGTAAAGGCTGTGCGTTCGGATACGGCGGTTATCGCCATTGACAGCCAGGCGGGCTGCGTGTTGATGGTTTGGATGGGCAGCGCGGGCGCGTATCAGAATAAGGCTGCATAAATAAACAATTAGTTTATTTTTATTATGTTTTTTACCTGCCGGATGGTAATGAGTAATTCACTGTCCGTTTTATATTGGAACAAATTTACACTACTTTGTCTGTAATATCGCCGGTTGACCCTATCTTTGGGTTGAGAAGGATGCCGCTTGGTCATAGCTATAAAAACGCGGAAGCGAATCTTTTTAACTATAGTTTATTAGCCTTTGGGTTTAAATATCGTCCAGGGGAGATATACTTCTGCCAACCCTTGCAAAATTCGATTCATTTATGAGTACTAGCAAGAATACTTTCATATACAGGCGCGGCTACATATGCCCCGAAAACGGTAAGCGTTCTGCCGTAAGGCTTTTTTTAAATAGCGCGGCGATACGCGCAACGGCGCAAGCGCCCCACGTAAACTCAAAATAGCGGCGCAGCCGCTTTTTTCAACCTGCCGCGCAGAACTTAAAATCCTGCTTTACTTTCATCACACGGCGCTCATTCTCCGTTCGGCCGCGTATAAACTTGAAGTCGCGGACCTGAACCGGTTTGGGTTCGCCGGCAGAAGAATACCGATATCCATATTTGAAAAGCATGCCGCTATGAAAAACCCATCAGTATTGTGGCGCGCGATGAAAAAGACGTTGATGCGCACCATCATGGATAGTACGGCCCGGGTATGTTCTTTTGGTTATGATATGATTGCCGCAAGACCAGGCGGACGTAATGTAAGAGTCAGGCGGCTTGACGCGCAGCGCCTAACGCGCATTTAGCGTTCCCTTATCGTATAACCCCGTTATCATAGCAAGGTACCACATCGGTCAAATCCTGCGTCAGACAGAACTCAACGTCTTTTTCAAAACCCAGCGCCGTGAGCGCCCGGTAATGGCCGGTAAGCGCCATGTCCAGCCGGCCGTCCAGGTAATTCTGAAACGTCGCCATGCTGATTATCGCCGCGTCGGTCAGCTCTGCTTGGGAATGCGCACATACAGCTTCGGCAATCGCGCCGGCGGCAACGATATCTTCCGCGGAAACCTGCCCGGCGGTACCCGCGCAAAGCACGATGATATCATTACCCTCCTCCGCGGCGCGCACGCCTGCGGCGGTACGGTTGATCATCGCGCCCACCAGCGCCTTTTTCGCGTTGCGCGCGCCGTAAAGGGCCGCCGTGCCGTTGGTGGTGCTGATGATAACGGTTTTGTTCCGCACCGTTTCAGGGCCGAATTCATGAGGGGAGTTGCCAATGTTAAAACCGGGTATGGGGAGCCCGCCGCGTTCGCCCGCCAGCACGCAGTCCTGTATGCCGAGTCTTCCCGCCACAGCCACCGCGTCTCCCGGATCCTGCGTCGGTATTACTTTGGCCGCCCCGTTTTTTACGGCCCAGACGATGCAGCTTGTCGCGCGCAGCGCGTCTACCACAATAACAGTGTGGTTGCTTATCTGGTTATCCAGCAAGCGGCCAAAAGTGTATATTACGTCTACGCGCATGTTCCCTCCATCGCACCGCATATTCAGCGGCCGTCTAACAATTAATATGATTCTCTGATTATATCAGAGGGAGCCGTAAATAGCAATTGCATCATCATGCAAAGCCGCGGCCGCCACGGCGGCTTGATGGGCTATAAATGTGCTATAGAATGAGAGTTAAAAAATACCGAACCCCTGGTGACACGCGCCAGAAAAAGCGTTTAGTAAAATTTGGTTGACAAGGATATACCGGCACTGTATAATATAAATATGACAAAGATATATTGTCTGAGCAAGTATGAGTAACAGCTATGAGGAATGAACGCACATCAAAAAATAAGGAGGTTTCGCTATGAAAAGGTTTTTATATTTAGCGGTTGCGCTGGGGGCGTTTTGCGTATTGATTGCCGGAGCTTCGGCGGCGAAAGACGACTATGTAAATTATGATAAAAGGCTGCCGGGATTTGGCGCGCATATTACGCTGGTTCAAAGCACTAAAAAATCAGATACGTCCCATGCGATAAATTCCCCGGGCAACTGCGATGTGAAGTTTATCTGCTGGATAGATGCTTATATTTCAAAGACCTGGCTGCCTATGACTAGTAATTACACGGCTTACTCAAACAAATCAATCCTTATGTTATATCAAGAGGCGATTCCGAGAGACGGTACACCTGTACGGCTGCGCAGCCAAGCTGTTTCTATATTTGGAGGGGAAAGGGTTGTTGGTGAAATCGATTTCAGATAAAACGCTGCCCAACGTACTTGTCGGTTGCTGGAGGTTGCGCTGTGCTTAAACTGTTTCAATATGAACTTAAAAAGCTGACGTCGAGGCGGATTACATGGCTTGTGCTGATTGCGGGCGCGGCCATCGCCGTAGCAGCGTTGGCGGAGGTGCTGTTCAATAAACCGTGGATTGAGGACGCGCGCACCATTCTTTCGCCGGCTGAGGCGGCCATGAACAGAGGCGGCTCCGGTTTTGGTAAGTTTGCGATTTTGCTTTACGTACCGCTCGCGGCGGCGCTGCCTTGCGCCGATACGTATCTGCGGGAATGTAAAAACCGCTCCGCCGCCCTGCTCGTAGCTAAGGCGGGCGTCGCCCGGTATTACTGGAGCAAGGCCGCTGCGGTGATGCTGTTTTCGGCCGTAATCGCCATGCTGCCCTTTTTATTCAATCAGGCGTTATGCCTTGCCGCGCTTCCCCGTCATGCCCTTTTGCCTGATGGAAGCGTTTATTATACGGTCAGTTTCGCCTACGATTCGGCTTACGCGCTTTTCCCGGGCCTGTATTTCAACAGCCCCATGCTCGACGCGCTCGCCCATACGGGGCTGGCGGGGCTTTTAGGCATGGCGCTGGGGCTTTGCGCCTATGCCGTGACGCTCTTTTACCGTAAAAACGCCTTTATCGCGTTGGCTGGGCCCACCGTGGCGACCTTTGCGGCCTGCCTGCTGCTCAATTCCTCCGGGTATGATTGGCTTGTCGTATACGATTACCTGCAAACTGTCACTATGCCTAGCACGCGCAGCATTTATCCGTACCTTGCGTTTGTGGGCGCGCTTTTGGCCATCGGCCTTGGGGCCGTGCTTTATAAGGTGAAAAAGGGCAGGGATTTTCTGCTATGAGGCGGCTGAGCGGCTTAAGGGCGCGGTACCGGCTATCTGAAGCGGCGTGGCTGGCCGCCGTATACGGCGTTTACGCGCTTATCTCCGTGCTGTACGCGGCGGATACGGGTTCGCTATGGGAGGGGTTGGGCCATCTTCAGGGGTTTCAGTTCATACTGTTCCCGGTTTTCCTGTTCTTCACGACGCGCCATGATACCTATGTGCGCAATGTTTACAGCTATGTACGGTATGGCGGCCCGGCCCACGCTTACTGGGCGCGCGTTCGATTCCTATGCGTGGATACCACGCTGTTCTTCCTTCCGCTGGCGGCGCTCCTGTTTCTGGCGTGCGCGCTGTCCGGCGGGGAATATTCGTTTTCTCACGCGCTTATCGTAAGCCTGAACCTGCTTTTGGGTTTTTTTCAGCTCGGCCTCGCCGTTACCGCCGCGCGGATGAAATGGGGGCTCAGTCTGGCGGCTCCGGTCGCCGCGCTTTGTATATTGACGCTGGACTGGCTGTCCGCAAGCGGTTTTTTTCAGTTCCAGTTGAATCTGTTTTATTACCCGCTGTTTAGGGTGTTTTTGGTAAGCGGCGCGAAGGAGGCGCTGCCCGCCGTAGGAGAAATGGCGTTGAGGGCGCTGATACTCTTGGCGTTAGGCGGGGCGCTGTTCCCGCAGCCCGCCTCCGCCCCAGGCAAAAGGGGCGGCCGCCGAACGCTTTCATTTATGAAGATGGACGCGCCGTATTATCGGCTTTGCCTATGGGGGGCGCCGTTTGGGGCTGTGGCCGCGCTTTTCGCGCTCAACGCGGGCGCGGAGAATGTGGAGCAGGTTGTGCTTATCGCTTTGGGCGGACTGGCGGGCGAGGAAATCTCGATAATCGGCCTTATCCTCTTTGCTCTGCCCATACTGGGGCAGCTGATGTTCTTTTCCGGCATTGTCGGCAGGGACTTAGACAGGGCCGCCGCGCTGATTTTCACACGCTCTTTCAGCCGCAAACGCTGGATGGCGCATAAGCTTTTGGCGGGGTTCCTTTGCGCGCTGCTCTTTTACGCGGCCGCGGTTCTGGCTGCCGCGGCGGTTCCGCTGCTTTTCGGCGTAAGCGCCGCCGGGGTAAAAACGCTGCTCGCGGCGTGCGGGGCGCTGCTGCTTACGGCGGGGCTGAGCGGGGCCGGGTTTGTGACGCTGGCGAACGCGCTTTGCCTGAGAATGAAGCAAAACGCTGCGTTTTTAATAACGCTGCTGGCGTATATGCTGGCTCAGCCGCTGTTTATTATATTAGGCGGGGCGTGCGGCGGATGGCTTATAAAGCTCTACCCTTCCGCGCAGGCGTTGGGCTCTCTTCACGATATACCGGCGCTGGCCTTTGCCGCACCCGAATTCTTTGAATACGCCTTGGATGGGTTCACAATCCCATTCACGGCTGTTTATCAGATATTGTTTATATCCGTTGTCGCGGCCGTGGGCGTTCGCCTGGCCGATAACGGCGATTATACGCTATAGGGAGGTTGGATATGGCTGCGGTTGTAATGGAGCATGTAAACAAAACGCTTAAGCGCAGGCAGGTGCTAAAGGATATTAACTTAACCCTTGAGGAGGGGCTTATACATGGATTTTACGGGCGCAACGCATCCGGGAAAACCATGCTGTTCCGGGCTGTGGCCGGGCTTATCGTGCCGGATAGCGGAAGCGTGACGGTGCTTGGCAAAACCATTACCAAGGATAAATCCTTTCCGGAGAGCATGGGCCTGATTATCGAGAATATCGGCCTGTGGAACCACCTCACAGGCATGGAAAACCTGAGCCTGCTGGCGGATATCCGGGGCGTCGCGGATAAGGAGGCGCAGCGGGGGGCCATGAAAAGGGTGGGGCTTGATCCAGACGATAAGCGCAGGTACGGCGCATATTCGATGGGTATGAAGCAGAAGCTCGCGCTCGCGCAGGCCATTATGGAGCGCCCAAAAATCCTGATACTGGACGAGCCTACCAACGGCATGGACGAGGAGAGCGTACTGGCGTTTCGGGAGCTGATGCTGGAGGAGAAGGCCCGGGGCGCAGCCTGCCTGATAGCAACGCATCAAAAGGAGGATATACGTTTGCTGTGCGACCGGGTGTTTTTGATGCGCGACGGGCAGTGCGCCGAGGCGGAAGAAGGTGCGCTGGGATGAGAGAACGCAGATGGTATATTGCGGCTCTTGCCGCGCTTGTTGTGGGCGGGTTCGCGTTCGCCGCTTTTTTCCGCGCGAATATCCCGGTTTTTGATTTTAGCAACGGCAGTATCCTAAGCTATGAGTTTGGTATGAGTACTATTCGCCTTTACGAGGCGACTTCCCAAAGCGCGCAAGAGCTATTGGATGCTTCTGAGGCCGTCGTATCCGTTCGGGCGACGGGCGTCCGCACGTTTACGAACGACGATATCCTTTCCGAAGTGACGGTAGAACAGGTGTATAAAGGGGATTCGGTCAAACGGGGCGATACGCTTCTTATATTTGAGCCTATTACCGTAAGCGGGACGAACGAAGTCGGGTATGATTTTAACTTTTATGGCCTGTCCAATCTGATGGCCGCGGGTAACAGCTATATTTTGCCCCTCAGGTTCTTTGAGCGGCCCGAAGAATACCGCTACAGCGAGGAGGATAAGCGGATGTATCTTCTTACCGACCCCTATTACGGCCCTTTCCCCGTTTCGCTTCAAGAAAAACCCCTTATTCTGGAGGATGACCGTCGAAATACCCTGCGGTATGCGGATACGCTTGAGCACGATTGCGTCGCCGTTTCGCAGGAGGAATTTGAAGCTTACCGCCGGATGCGCGGGGAGTTTCTTGAACTGATCGGGTTTGAACAGGGCTGAGATACTCATCCGTATGTTTCGTTATAGAAGCGCTGGGCTAATAAGGCAAAGTTGCCGATATCTGCGTGACGTGAGCTATAGTGCTAGATTAGGCGACGAACAGGCAACACAATAAATATCATATATACTACGGCTATGCGCATTCCTTATTAACGTAGTATTTTTGGCAATAAGGCATTAGCCCGATAGAATTAAAACGCTTTATGTCTGACGAATCATTGCGCCATAACCACATACCTATAAAGGAGGCGCTTCACATCGTTTTAAACACCTTAAATATGATAAATACAAAAGGAAAAACATTTATTCCATGCCAAAGCGAGGTTGCTTTCGGTACTTTTGCATAATTTGATCGTATTATCCTGAATCGTAATTTTCACCGACATGTTGAGTTGCCCATTATAAATATGTTTAGTCATTGCTCGTAATGTACGCCTTAGTCTGACCCACTGAGCATCCATGGCGAAAACAGGGCTTATAAAGAGTATGGCATATTGATTCCAATTATGTTTTAGGAGGTGTGGTATGCGGCGATCGTCTTTCAAGCAGATTTAAATACTGGATGATAGAACTTAGCCAGCTTTTGCATTGCATATAGGTAATATCTGCGTTTAAATGGCGTTGCTAGCATTACGTAGTTTCCCGCTTATAGCCGTTTGGACATATGGGGCGTTCATCCTTTCATTTGTTTTTCGTTTATATGGTGCTTGAGAGCTGCCGATAATCCATAGATTTACATGTAGCTATGTGAACTCCTTAGCAGCCGAGTAAGCAGCCTTTCCCAGTCAATTGATTTGAACCTGGCCAAGCTTAGTATGGCTTGGCGTATTAAAAGCTGATAGGCTCGTTTTTTGCTCTTTTAGTCTCTTTTGTGTTCTCGCCCCGCACATCCGGCGCTCCTGTACATATTGTGATGTATAGGAGGGTATGAATATGAATACGTTTAACAACAAACCGGGAGGCGGCAACCGCGCCCGGCCACTGGCAAAAAAATCCCATCCGGCGGGTACGCCCGCGGTTCCATTTCATCCGCCGGTTAAGCCCATACGCACGGATACGGATAAACCCGTCCGCTCAAAGTCTTCCGGCGTTTCTCAAGCGTCGGGTACGCCCAAGAACGCGCATAAGCTTAATACGCATAAAACCAATGCTCCGCATCCAAGGACAGCCAGCGGAAACAGCGGGCCGATAAGTAAAGGGCGGCCTGAAGGCCACCCCAAACAGATTAAACAGCAGAGTACGCCGGTTTCCGGCGGACGTAGTAGTCGGGGTAATCAGAACCAGATATCACAAGCACACGCAAAGGCGTACGCGGGCCCCGGCATAGGCCTGCCGCTAAGGCAGAACGGTATGCCTGGGCCTAAGCAGATGAACAAACAGCAAAGCAAACCGAGCGCCAACGTCCAAGGCAGGAGGATGGAGCCCTCTTCACCCGCTCCGAGGATAACGCGCGCGCCCTCCTTGCCGCCTACGCATCCCGTATGGCCGCCAAAGCCCCCTGCGGGCATGGCCGGCAAGAAACCGGTTTCGGAAGGGCAGGCGGTTCCGCCGGCTTAGCAGCCGCCCAGCCGGGCGCTGGGCGGCCTTTCCAGCGATAGTTCAGCGCGCCGTAGTTTAATGATAACCATCACCCAATGGAAACGCGGCCGCATACAACCCCATTCATGGCCCTGGGCGCGGCGAAGCGGAAAAAAAGCAGCGCGGCAACTCGCGCGGGATTTATTAGCTTTAACAGGCTTCGCGTGGACGGAGTATCCGCCGGGCGCGAAGCACAATAGCATGTTTATATGAGCTAAATAAATAAGCTGCGCAATAAGCATTGAGCGAACACGCCCCACTTTAACAGGCTGTCCGGCTACCGCAACCGACATTAGCTTTCGGCATGCGTATTTGCGACCCGATATATGAGGTTTAATTTAACGACGAAAAAAGCCGCGTCATTTTAGGTTGAATTCGAGGAGTTTAGGAAAACTGCACCCCAAGGTAAAATGAATTGCTGTAAAAGGAATACCGCTCGCGTTGCGCTTACCCCGCCGCGAGTGAAGCCTATGGGGTAAGCGGCTATGAGACAGCGCTTTGGGTTGGCCCGCGCATCAACCAATTTGCGTACGATAATATAGCCCGATATTATGCGTAATGTATTTTTATAGCTTTAAACAGATTCTTCATTTCTTACGCTTAATGTTATCGGATGAGGAAACTTTGGCGATAAAACATTCCTTGCGCGCGGCTTTTAATTAATGCTATATAAAAATCGTATGGCGTTCCGCCTGATTCAATATAACCGCTTCACTTGCCGGCTGTTTTGATGTATAGTTGAACTAAGCAGGATTCTGCGTGATTATCATATAAGCGTGGAGGTTATAAAGCATGGAAAACGTATACTTGATTGGCCTGTGCCGCACTCCGGTCGGCAGCTTTGGCGGCGCTTTAAAGGATGTAAAGGCGGTGGATCTGGGGAAGCTTGTTATCAGCGAGGCGCTGCGCCGCGCTAAGGTAGATCCGGGCGACGTCGACGAGGTTTTCATGGGCAATGTTTTGCAGGCCGGCCTGGGCCAGAACACGGCTCGTCAGGCCGCGATAAACGCGGGGATACCCGTTGAGGTTCCGGCAAGCACCATCAATAAAGTGTGCGGCTCCGGCCTGTTCAGCGTAGCGCTTGCCTGCCGCGCAATTCAGGCTGGGGATGCGGGGTGCGTTGTCGCCGGCGGTATGGAATCGATGAGCGGCGCGCCGTTTGTGATGCATAACGCGCGCTGGGGCGCGCGCATGGGGCACACGCAGATGGTGGACGCGATGATACACGACGGCCTTTGGGAGGCGTTTAACGATTACCATATGGGCATGACGGCTGAAAACATAGCTGAAAAATACGGTATAACGCGCGAAATGCAGGATGATTACGCCGCGCTTTCCCAGCAGCGCGCATGCGCAGCGCGCGCCGCGGGCAGCTTTAAGGATGAAATCGTTCCAGTTTCAATACCCAGGCGCAAGGGCGAACCCATTATAATGGATACGGACGAGTATATTAAAGAGGGCGTTACCAGCGAATCCATCGCGCGGCTCAAACCCGCGTTTAAGCGCGACGGCGGAACCGTTACGGCAGCGAACGCATCCGGAATTAACGACGGCGCCGCGGCGATGGTTGTATGCTCTGAATCGTTTGTGAAGGAGCATGGCCTTAAGCCGATGCTGCGCATATGCGCCACCGGGTCGGCGGGCGTGGATCCGAGGCTGATGGGCATGGGGCCCGTGCCTTCCGTAAAAAAGGCGCTCGCGAAGGCGGGGATGAACTTGGACAAAATAGACCTGTTTGAGTTGAACGAAGCGTTTGCGTCTCAGGCCTTAGCTGTTGCGCGCGAGCTGGGCGTGGATGATAAGAAGGTAAACGTAAACGGCGGGGCAATCGCTATCGGCCATCCGATCGGCGCGTCGGGAGCGCGTATTCTGGTGACGCTCGCGTATGAAATGGAAAAACGTTCAGCTAAATATGGCGTGGCCGCTTTGTGCATTGGAGGCGGAATGGGAGAGGCTATCGTGGTTGAGCGGGTTTAGCTCATTCTTCTCCAATAAAGCGCTTGATTCGGCGCTCAAACTATCGGCAGGGGAATGTTTTTGGTATTTAATAAAAGCATATGGCGGCCCGCCGTAAAAACAGCGGGCCGTAGCCTGTTAAAAGCAATATTGCGTGCGAAGGGCGGTTTCATAAAGCGTTGACAGCTTTAATCGTGAACGCGGCTTTTGTGCCGTGAAAATGATGCATAACATTGAAAGTTTCACAGCTACGCTGTTTGCCGGCGCAAGCGCGTAAATTAGCCGCTTATCAAGATCGCCCGCCGCGGTTGCATATAACGCGGCGGGTTTAAACTTATCTCAGTTTATGTGGTTGTACGCGTAAACGCAAACGGCGTTCATGCGAATAGCCGGCTTTACCGGGGCAAAGGAGAATTAGGCGGGTAATCTCATACCCAACTTAACGCGCGGCCATCCAATCATTCACCCTGTCCTCAATGAGGTTATAGTATCCCGGCCCCAAATCGAGGTAGAATTTAAAGAATTCTTTAGGCTCCATATCCTTCGCGTCTTTCTTTACGCCGTCAATAAGATTTTCAAGCTGGGTATATCCCATCGCGTATTCAAGAAAATAGTCTGGATCGGTTATGGCGTAATCGTAGTAAACGCTGTCAAGCCCGTTACCGTCCAGACCCAAGGCGTAGAGGAATTCTTCAACATCCTCAACCGACCAGCCCTTCCCGTTTACGCCGATACTGACGGCGGCGGGCAGGAGTATTCCGCTGATCATGGTATCCGTGAACATCATGATACAATAGCGGTTATCGAATTTATCGTTATTGGCTGCAAAATGGCTTTCAGAGTGCGTAGACCACCCCTCATAATACGCGGTAAGGCCGAGCGAGCGCTGGGTATAGCTTAAGCCGGGCAGGTTGCGCTGATAGATATATTGGTACATATGCCCCGGATAGCCCTCATGCGCGAGCGTTGAGATTAAATCCGTGCTTTCCCCGACGCTTTTTCCATTTAAAATAATCAGGTTATCGACCGCGCTGTCCACAGGCGGAATAAGGTAAGCCGCAGGGCTGAACTGCTCCTCCAGTTCCTCAGGCACATCCGTATAGGTTATGTTGTGTTCGGGTATGGAAGGATAAGCGTCCGCGATAAGCTCTTTGAGGTAAGCCATGTTCTCCTCAACAGAGCCCAGGCTCAGTTCTGTCTGGCCATATCGGCCCGCTAGGCTCGGATCAGCGGCCATGACGCCCGCCAACGATGTAAACTCCTTTATAATGCGCGTGTAAAGCATATTATACGCTTCTTCAATCGTGATATCCGAGCTGGCCGCTTCCTTTACAAGCAGCTCAAAATACCTTTTGTCCGTATCGCCGTACGTAGATATGCCCCTGTCGCGGGTACCCGTGGATTTGAGCTTAACTAGGCCATCCCGCAACTCCTTATACGCGTCTATCAAATCGACGGTTACGAGTTTTGCGTTGCGCTCCTGATAAGCCGCAATCTGTTCTGGGGAAAGGCCCTCGACATCCGCGAGCGCGTCGTTAAAAGTCGCGATTAAAAAACAGCCTTCTCCGCTATCGATAAAATCATCGCATTGCTCGATTACTGTCTCACAGGCCGCCTCCGTCATAAACAAGCCCTTTTCGGATTTCTCACGCTCGAACTCCAGGATCTGGCCGATATAACGCGGCGTATCGGATAAAAGTTCCAGATAGCTATCCAAATCGCCCTCGTTTTGTATTGGGAAGAACATGAGATTCATTGGTAAAGAGGAATGCGCCCCATTCAGGGATGTCAGCGGTTCATAATAGTAGTAATAATCGCCCATGGCGACGCATCCGTCGAGGTATTGGCGGATTACGTCGTACGAGAATTTTTCTTGGTAAGAAAGCTGCTCCCTGTCTATCTGATTAAGCTTTGTTAGATACTCGTTGCATTTTGCTATGCCTAAGTCATTGGCCTGTTTAGAAAAGTCGCCCCATGTGTTTTCCGGATACTCAAGGCCTAACGCCTCCGGCGAACCGACGCTGAGCCTGAACGTGAGCGCGTTTTCAGTTACCGAATCGGCGAATATCTGCCAATCCAGTTCGGCAAACAGGCTCCGCGCGCTTCCCGGTTCGGGTGAATGAACAGGCTGCGGCTCAGGCGTAGAACCGGGGGTGGACCCGGGCTTGCCGGGAACGCAGCACCCGGCGAACAAAAGCAGCGTTAAAAGCGCGAGCGCCAGCGCGGCTGATTTAATCATTTTTTTCATGTGCTTAATTATTCCTCCTTGACATATCTGTCTTTATCGCGCGCTTACTCGCGCAAACACCCTATAATTTAACTCCATAATACGATTATTGAGCATTATCCGTTATGACCAACCGCTGATCACACAGCCTCCCGCGCTTTTAGCGCTTTATTCATATAGCTGTATTTCATAGAAGAATATACTCGGCATTCTTTAGGAAAATACGCGATTACCATAAACGACGCGTCATGAAATTAACGCCGGGATGTTATGTTAAAAAAGTAAGGGCTGAGGTTCAACCTAAGCCTTTGTTTATTATATACACCTCATCCGGCTATAAGTTTTCGCTGTTATCCTCTGTTCCCATTTATCGGCACATACGAACGTACACGTCCCCATTGCTTTCCCCACAAATGCCGCTAAACGCGCAACACCACAGCACCGCCGCGCGGGCATACTTATTATACGCCTTTTCGACGTGACTGTCATCCTGTTTTCCGATAAACAATGAAATGTAAGCCGAACAAGCGGATACCGCCACGTCGTTAGGGTAGTATTGGTCAACCGGGCCGGATTTCGGCTCCACCTGCAAGGCAAGCTCCCTGGGAGTGCTGGCGAAGTCGGTATAGTTGTCGCCGTTGACCAGCTCATTGAAGACAACAGGGTGAATCGCCCGCCGCAAACGATGAAAAAACCAAAAAACACCCGCTATTGAGTTAATGAGCATTATTGCTAATAACTAAAAAATGGCAGAAGCTGAATAAACAGCCTCTGCCGCAAGTTGATTTATGCTCTTAGATTACTCGTAAATCCGGCCTTTCCTCTTGCGACCGATTAGGGCGGCGCTAACAATAAGCGCTAAGCCCAAAGCGCAAAACGCGTAAGCCGCATATTCCGGGCCGCCGGATGAAGGCGGGGAAGGGTCGTCCGGGGATACCGGCATCTCCTCAGCTGTAAATACCCATTCAATCACGCCAAGGCTGTTCTGGTATTCATTTTCCATGGTCACAGGCGCATGAAGCGTAACCTCCAGCTGGGTCTGGGCCCCGGAATAAAAGGTTCCCAACAGCACGCTTTGGCTAAGGCCCTCCTGCTCGCCCGCGGGCGCGAGGAACAGGGTCCTGTCGCCTTGTTTAACGGTTAGGGTAAACTGATTAAGAAAATCCTTGTATTTTTCGTCAACAGTCCGCGCGCTTAAATAAAGGTTCACCTTAACCTCTTTAGAAGCGTCGTTTTTAACCGTAATTTGCTCGACGAGCTCATCCCCCGGCATAACGCCTTTAAAGCTCTGGAAAAGGTCGGCGTTTTCAGGCACGAATATGAAGCCCTCCGCGCCGCCCTCGTAATTTATCTGGGATCCCTCCGCAAAAGCGCCTGCGGTAAAGAGGCAGGCGGCCGCAGCCATCATCACGGCGCAAGCCCTTATAAATCGTTTAATTCTCATTGCGGCTCCTCCTTTCTACCTGGTAATGGTTCCATCGCCGTTAACCGTAACGCCCCACGAACCTTCAACGGCTTCTTTAGGCAGCGCCTGTATGGCGGAGGCGATAATTTGCAGCTCGAGCTGTCTGCCCTCAGGCGGCTCCGGCGCAACGCAGCGCGTTATCAGCACGGGCGTCGAATCATTTGGCGCGACAGGCAGCCTGCAATAATAGTAACCGTCCTCACCCGCGAGCCAGTCGCCTGTCATGTCGCCCCATTCAATCGTAAAATCCTCAAGGGCAACATCGCTTGCTAAAACGCTTTGGCCAATCTTAACCGCCGGAATTAACGCTACTCGGATATACGCATCCATCGTTCCGGTATTACGAACCGCGACGTCTGTTTTCTCCAAGCTCTCGCCTTGGCTAAAAGCGCCCTCCGTTACCGCACAGTTCACTTCTTTAACGCCAAAATCATTATTTAGCGCGGCGCCGGTAGTCAGCCAAGCCAGCGCGCCGCCTACGGTACAGGCGAGCAGCATGCAGCCCGCGACAATGATAATCAACGGTAGCGCTTTCCTTTGCGCCCTTGGCGTTGCTCCGCGTTTATCCTTAAACATACATTATCCCTCCTTGCTTAACCATCCGAAGAGGTTGTTAAGCCAGCTGTTTCCATCTAACCAGCGCGTAAATACGCGCGTATTGGATACCGTTACGGAACCTTGAGGCTCCTCGTCTGTCAGCACGGCTTCGGCCGCTGCCGCGCTGTAACGCCAAGACCAGCCTTCATCTTCCTCTACAACGTATTTGCCTGTGGGAAGCCCCTCTATGGTTACGGAACCGCTGCCTTGAACAGCTACGGTCAGATCGACGCCGTTGTTCGTATCACTCACGCCGCGCACCCGCATTATGAAGCTCTGTCCCGCGTCGGCCGCGCTTGCTCCGGTTTTCGTAACGGTCAGAGAGCAGGTTTTGACATGTACCATGAACGCGCCGAGCTCGCTGTCGAATGAGCAGCCCTCATGCGTACAGCCCTCCCTGTCGTTGCTTATCACGGTTTGACGCGTAATATCGACGTTGCCGCACAAAACCTGCACGCCCACGTGCGTATCCGTTAGCATCAGCTTCGGCTGCGGGTCATACGCATAGGTAAGATCCGGAGCGGTACCGGCGGGCTTCTCCACATTCGCGGAGCAGCATACCCAATTCTCGCTCAGCAAGTTATCCGCGTAATTCGGAACTTGTCCATAATATATTACGCTGTCGACAAACGTAACCTCCGGTTTAAACACATGAACCGTTGCTTCTTCGGAGCCTGTCCATGGCGTAAGGTCCCCGCTTGTTACCTCGCATTCAAGCGTGTAGACCGTATCCTCCTCAATTAGCACGCTCAATTCATCAGCGGAAACATCCCAGCTTCCCGAGGCGCGGCCTGCAGGGATGGTGTAAACTCCTACCACATCCTGCCCGCGGCGCAGCGTATACGCAATGGTAACATAAGCGTTGTTCTCTCCGTTCGGCCTGAACGCGGCGGAATATTGCAATATCTGCTCCAAATCAGCCGATTGGGTCAGAAAAACGGATTGATCCTGCGCGGATATTCCATACCGGATTGGAACGTCAACCGTAGGAATTGGGAAGCTCTCTATCAACTCGCCGCCGGAGTACACGCCGGAATCTCTGCCGTTCGTCGGAACCTCAGCCCCGCCGAATAAGCCCGCCCGCGGGTTGACGGTAAACTCAACGATTAGCTTTTTACCGTATGTCCCATCCTCTTTTATGTTTTCCGATACGAAGTTCGCGTTAAAGTTAAAGTCCTTTATCTCAATCGTGTTGCCGTTCACTACCTGATAAGACGCTGTCGTGTTCAGGCGCGGGCCAAACGAGTTGCCGTCGTAAGCCGATTCGTAAAGGCTGACCTGAGCGCCCTCAGGCAGGGTGAAATAAGGCGATACGATATCCCGAATTACGGTTTTTCCGTCAAGCTCAATGCTTGGCGTTTCTATTTGGTTTGAGATCTCCTCAAAAATTTTATTAAGCGATTCGCTGTCCGACGCGGTGAGGAAATAGTTGTCATACGCGCGGGTTGCGTTTGAGGTAATGCTGTAGCCGTTGTGTGATCCCGTTAGGTGATTGATTCCTAACGAACCCGCGTTAGGGAAGTTGCTGGAAAGATAGTTCATAAATCGGTTTGCCGCGGCAATGTCCACATCAAACCGGCTGCCGTAGCTTACGCCGTCGTCATAGCCCCACTTGCTACCTATATCGCCGGTACATACGATTTCCCGCTCTCTCCAATCCCAAAAGCCATGACGGTAATACTCGATATACTTTTCCCCATGAACCTGATCCGGGTCCGCGCCGGCAAAAATACCGACGGAAAAAGCCGTAACCCCCTGCGACTTCATCGCTTTTACCGTGGACAGCGCGCTGTTTGCAACGGATGTGCTAAAGTCGCTGGAACTCGTCGGAACACCGTCCGTAAATACGATAACCACCCGGTTGCGGCCCTCCGCGGGAATACCGAAGTTGCGAAACATCGTTTGAGCCGCGCTTACGCCATAATCTATCCGGGTAGCTCCGGAAGGCGACCTTGGAAGGTCGTTCACCGCACGTGTGAGCGCCTGCGCGTTTCCCTGTACGCTAACGTCCCTGAGCGCTGATAGTGTGGCTGAGCTGGAGCCGTAGGTAACTATGCCGATATGGTGGTTTACTTTGTTTTCACCGGCGTTCTGCGCCACGCTGTTGATAAAACCCGTTACCGCCTGCTTCATAGCCGCCTGCCTGGTGGTGTTGCCAAAATCGTACGCCATTGAGCCTGACTGATCCAGCACCAAAACAACATCGGTTGGCAGGGAGGTAGTTTCCGTAGTGACCGTACCGGTTGTAAAGGCGTCAAGGGTTATAACGTAACCGCCGTTACCGTCCGGCAAGGCCGTTTTATTGAGTATAAGCCCGTTGTCGTCTTCATCAGCGCCAGGCAAAACCATGGGCGAGAGCAGCGAGCCTGCCGCCGTAAAGTTCACCGCCGCGGGAGGGGCGGCTGGCGCGGCCTCGTCATCAACGCCATGATCTTGAGAGCCTTCAAGCTGTTGCGCATAAGCTTCCAGCTCCGCCAGCCGCTCAGGGCTGAGCTCATTGAGCAGCGCCTGTATCTGAGCTTCGGAATCAAGCCCTTTAAGCCATTGATATTGTTCGTCAAGAGACGCTAAAGCAAAGCTTTGATCGCCATCTTGAGGCGCTTGAGCGCCGTCCGCCGCGTTCATGGCTATCGCCAGGCTGACCGGGGTCGCGATGGCAAACAGCATGCAAACGCCTAACAAAACAGCGGCGCTCCTGTATCCAAGTTTCTTTTTCATGCTTATAAACCTCCCATTCAGGGCGCCGGCCAGCCGGCAGCCTCCGTCGCCTCGTTTCCGTTGTTCGCAGCCTGCACGGCCTCGGCCGTTATATCAACGTTAACCGTGCATTCCATATACGCGTTGCCCATATCCGGGCTGAACTTAACTGTTGTAAAGAGCGGGGATGTACTCTCGCCCTCGGGCAGAGCCGATTTATAATAATAAAAGCCATCCGAATAGAGCCAGTTCTCCTCATCCACGTCAAAGCCCACCAGTCCCGCGTCCGCATCCTGCCCGGGCTCCGCATAAGCGGGATTCAGCTCGATAAGCGTATCAACGCTAAGGCGAATCCACGCGTCGTTATCCCCTGTATTTTTCACGTACACCTTTTTTAACGTTTCCGTGCCGGGCATTACGCCGGTTATGCCCTCACTTGGGAAATCTTCAAACAGCTCAATCTTTATATTGCCCGCCGTTATAACGTTAAGCGCGCTGCCGCTGGATGTAAAATAGGCCAACGACCCCAAAGCCGCTATCGATGCGAAAGCGACGGCCAGGGCGACCACTAAAAGCTTTTTCTTCATTGAATTTCACCGCCTATCTGTAAAAGTAGGTAATTATAACCGCAAATTCCCGCGGATTGTTTGCATACTCATACGGGGTCAACGCCCCGGTATAAACGAAAGCCGGACCTCCCCGGCGACGAAACTTCCGCGGAGGTTCGGAAATGTCGGCGTTTGGACTTCTTTACTCGTCAAACGCGGCCCAAGCCGCATCAGCGTCCGCAAAGCCCTCGGCTTGAATCGCTTCAGCCATAAGGTTGATTTTAAAGTTCTCAAGCGCCTCGGCTTCGTCGGGAATGGACACAGCCGTAAATAAAGCGCCCGTATCAGATCCAGCCGCAAGCACAGTATTGTAGCTGTAAGTTAATGTCACGGCGCCTTCGCTCGATTGGGTTCCGTCCAGCGTCCAATCCGTCATATTAAGTCCGTTGAGGATTGCGGAGACATCATCTAAGCCCCACTGCGCGGCGTTTAAGATAACGACCTTAACGCGCACATAGGCGGGGCTGGCGCCGGTGTTCCAAACGATAGGATCTTTAGGCAGGACAGCTCCGGGATATACTTTTTCATACGTGTTCGCCGTGATGCGTTCTGACCCGTCGTCGGTTACCCATTCGGCAATGCCATATTCGTCGGCGATACGCTCAACCGGCGCTTCATCCAAAATTATTGCTACATTCCCAACGGTAAAGGTGTTTTCAGCCGTTTTCGCATCGGTGAAAAACGCAAGCGTCGCGCCTGTAACGGCGGCGGTAATGAGTGCAACCGAGAGGGCAATGGTGAGTACCTTCTTTTTCATACGTAATTACCTCCAAATTGATTGATTATCTTTTCGCCGGGCAGTTTCATTTCAAACAACCTTCCGGCTTAAGCTCAAACGTCGCTTAATAAGCGCGCAATGTTAAAAGCCGAAATGCTCCCCGGCCGCAGCAATAACCTCGGCCCCGGTAAGCCCGGCGGCCTGGTGAGCGTATGCGTCAACAACAATGGTTTTGCCGCTCAGCTCGTTAATATTTTCCTTTGTTACCAGCTCGCCGCTGATTTGGACCTGCGTGAATATGGGCGGCAGGGCGACGTCGGCGTCAGCTGCGTTAACAATGCCGCTGGCTTGAGCGGGCGCATACAGATAAAGCGTTTTGCTCCCATCTGTGGCTATTGCCTCCCAATCGTCATATATATCCAGCACGCTCACCTCTGTTCCGTCGGCAAGCACCAGCCCGTTATCCACGCAAATGAATACGTAGCAGGGCTCGCTTCCTTCAAGAACAGTCGCCATCGGATCCTTGTCAAACTGGGCGCCGGGATATATGTGGTAGCTGTTTTCCGTTACGCGATCGGCGTCAGGAACGGCCTGCCCGTTTTCATCCGCCAGCGCCTCGTTTAATACAATGTTGATATCGCCCACGGTAAACGTGTTCTCAACCGGGCCCGACACGGCAAACAGCCATGCCAGCGTCCCTCCCGCCGCAAACAGGCAAACCGTCACAATAGCAATTACAGCAATCAGTGGTTTCTTCTTCATCTCTCGTCTCCTTTTCATACAAAATTTGGATATAATCAAAGCTATGGCTTTAACTATCTTGGCCAAAGCGCCGCGCGCCTATACGCTCAAACAATAAAAATGCAATGCCGTAGACTACATAACGGATACTTAAGCGTTATACCTGATACCGGGTTCAGGAGGCATGAACTGGATTGACGCCGGGACGTATTGGTAAGTATTAAGGATTAACCGCACGCGCGCTTGACGAAGCGTGTTCCTCAAGAGTACTCTTTGTCTGCTCAAGACGCGTTCACGAGCGAAAACAGGAAGAGCGCCATGCCCGATCGCCCGAAGCATTACATGCGATGAACCTTTCTTGAAATATGCGTCATCCGGCAGCCGTCACATCCGGCTTGAGCAAAATCCCTCAGGCTCGCTCGCTGCTTCGCCTGCGGCATCTCACATTCAACGCATCGTTCCGTTCTTCAAGTATGTAATAAATCTTACATTTTTTCTTTTGGTGCGTTCAGTAACCCATGTCACACAAGCAGGCAATTAAATAAGCTTCTATTTTTTATTGATTCTAGAGCCGCAAAACATCTTATAAGACTTTATAAGTGTTTGTAGGAAGTGCTTGAAAGCGGCTTAAAACAAGAGATTTCGCAAATCTTCTTATTTCTCGCCACAAATCTTTACAGCGTGGTTTTGGATAGTCGGACCCCATTTGGGCGCCAAAAAGAATACGATGATTAGAGGCCGCTATCCGTACAATTTTTTTACCTATTTTTTCAATTTTAAATTTAAAAGTTCCGTATCAAGCATAGGAAGTGTGGCCACATTTCAAAAAAACAGCTTGCTGGGAAGTGTCCTAAACCCTCTACCGATTAATAAAATGGCTGCGCCAAAACCGTTAATAGAAATTCTGCAAATGTGTGGTATAATGAAATCAACAAATCGAAAGGTATATTAGATGAGGGAGTAATGTATGAAAGATTTTTTTGAAGCACTAAACAGCACGAAAAAAAGCATAGCAATACCTGAAGAATTTAATTATTTTGAGAAACTTATCGGCAGTTGGAAAATCGACTATGTGGACAGTAGCATCTCTCATGTGATAAAAGGCGAATGGCATTTTTCATGGGTTCTTGAAGGAATGGCAATTCAGGATGTTATTATCCTGCCCGATTATGAGTATGGAACATCACTGCGTATCTATAATCCTGATACACACGCATGGGATGTCGCTTATGGTTATGCAGGAAAAATAATACGACTTGAAGCAAATAAGCAAGATGACAACATAGTTCTTACGTTCATTGATGATGAAAGAAGAAAGTAGTTTTTTGCCGAAATCGAGAATAATCATTTTCACTGGCAAAATGTTACCGTAAAAAACGATGGCAAATGGTATATAAATGCGGAAATATATGCTAAGCGCATCTAATGAGTACACCAATAGTGTAAAATTCCGGTTTGTTGGTGAGCGTGTGAGCAAACGACAATCAGGGAGTTAGCAGAGCCAGCCGCTTTTGTCAACGATGAAATGAACGGCTTCGCCGCCGTTGACAACCCCGTCTGTCCCCACTTGTTGGGTAATCAAGAGGGTGAAAGCAACGAGTGCTTTCGTCCTCTATACATCATGGTGACTGTCACGAAGTAGACGCAGTTAAATCTCTCTGTGGCAAGGCTTTTTAGGCACAAGAACGATAAGGTCAAGCTTTTATTCACGCCTGTTAAAGCGGGTTTCTACTGCGTGACCATGGGCAGGTAAAAGATGAGCAGTAACATAATTTTTTTCTTATATTATTTCGTATCTCTTTATATCCGTGAGGGGAATCCGGGCACCATTTGGGCGCCAGAGCGTTAAATTCGCACCATTAAAAATTTACAAAATGGTAATAACGCAGTATTCATGCGGGGTTTGACATTTTTTTCGTTTCGCAGACCGCCAAATAAGAATACTAATTTATATAACGTCATGACTCAAATTATTCGCGCAAGCCCCGGCCATGCGCATCGCGCGATTGACGCAATATCTAAATAAAATTAAAATATATTTAAACCTGACTCGGGAGTTATTAAAGCTAAGATAGGATAGGTAGCGAATAACGGTATTGAGCCGGTTCAAATCCGCCGAAAATATCTGTTTCACAATTGTAAGTCCGCTCGAATAATCGCTAAGAAATGCATGTCATGCCATAAAATACTATTGACTGCCGATTTAATTCGGCAGTCATTTTATACGCGCGTTTATTAATGGGAGGCCATTATATAAGGCGCATTCTTCTAATGTAACTTCTAGTCATGCCTGTAAGCCGGCATTCATTTTATCGCGCTGGCTTTGCGGTGTAGACGCGCGGGTTTAGAGCGTTTCCGCTTGTGAACGGCGTCTGTCCGGCTTTGCGCCGTAATCCATACGCCTCTGCCAAAACTGAGCCGCGCTCAGCCGCGCCCTCTTCTTTCTTCCCGCAATGAATGCGGGGAGCGGTATGAGCAGGCATCCTGCCGATATGCTCGTAAACGGAGCCCCGGTGTTTGGCGCGGAAACGCTTGAAAACGGCTCCTGCAGCAGCATAACCAGCTTGGACGCCTGATTTATCGTTTGTAACTCACCTCCTCCGGCGGCAAGCGTATATCCTATACCTGCAATATGCGCAACGGCGCCTGCCTCAGGATGGCGCATAAACAGCGCGTCGGATAAAAGGATAGCCCCTCCTAACTGACCATCCAAATCATTGAGCGTGACTATCGCCGCGCCGTCCGGCGCGTCGGCGCGTACGCTTAGATCAGAAACGCCTGAACCAATGACAACGCTTTCCCCCCAATTTGCGGTTATCCCATACTTTTCAGCGATAACCATCAGGCTTCCGCTTTCCATCTCGAACCCGCCGGATTCCATACCCGCCGTATTGCCTGAGCATACGATATCCGCGCCGGATATCATAATAGGCCCGTCCGTCGAAACGCCTGTTTTTTCACCGAACAGCAATAATGAACAGTCCTTAAGCGTTACGCCCTCGTTGGTTGAAACGGCTCTTGTGCCATACGCGTTGAGAACAGCCCCCTGTACGCACGCAACGCCGTCCGCTGCAATAGCGATTGAGGTATACGCCTCGTTGATGGGATCAAACGCGCCGAAAACATTGAGCTCGCCGTCGCCATAAATGGTTATGTTTCCCCCGCAAGATACGGCGGCCCGGCGTTCTTGATCGGACGCTATGTAGTTTTCTCCCCGCACGCAAATGCTGATGGAGCGCGGAGCGCTCACCGCACCCCCCGGCTCCTTCTCCCGCCCGTAATTATCCAGTATGAGCGTACTGCTCTTAGCCTCCCAACCCCATCCATCCTTAACCGGCCTGTTTTTATTCATCGCCATGCATACGCCGCCGACATGTATGCATGCGTCGTGATCCCCCTGCGCCCATGCCGAGCCCGGGATGGCGCCGGCAAAAAGCGCGGCGGCAACCGTTGCGTAAATCCACCTTTTCATCATTTGAAAGCACCTCCCAGGAACTAAAGTAAAATTGACGTACGCTTATTATGCGTTTGTTTATGCATACTGGCAATCGAAAAGAATAGCGGATATACGCGAGATATGGGCTTGCCGCCAAAAGGCGATAGATACGGACAATACTAGTTAGGCTAAAACAAATCTTGCGTTAAGCGCTTTTCAATAACTGTTAATGCATCAAATTTAATGCTAAGCCCTATGCTCAATAGGCGAAGCTGAAAATGCGATGACTACATAAATATATAGTAAAACCAACGCCGGGCTTTCGGTAGGCTTTCATAGCAATTGTATAATTGCTGTATGCTTTAGTTATAACCGTAATTTTTCATAATTTAAGCGGAGTGTTTTCAGATTGCTTAATTTTAGAGCTATAAAAGCCTTGGATTTTGCCGCTGCCAAAACGGCACGCTGAAAAAATGAATCATATTCTCACTGAGGTTTATATAATCTCAGGCGCAATAAAGATTCAGTTTAAAATATGGACGTCCGTTTTGCGTTTCGGAAAAACTGAGCGCTGCAAGGTAAGAAACAAATCGCATTAAAACGTCAGTTACTACGCACCGCGCTTAGCCTGTATGCCGCCTATATTTAAAATACGCCTCGCCTAATTCATAGTGTATACTATTCGCGGGGCAAGCCGGCGCCGCTCAGCGGATAACGGCGTAAAAGCAAAATCTTTACGGAAAACCGATCAAGAGTGCTTGCGGCGCGTTTAACGCGCTTACATGTATCTGTTCATAAACTCGGCGTCATAATACCGGCCATTAATTTTAAAAAACTTTTTAAAGGTACCAAACGATTCAAACCCGTATTTTTTGTATAGGGAGATCGCTTTAAGGTTATCCGACCTTACCTCAAGAGAAACAACATCCAATCCTATTTCTTTAGCGAAGCTTAAAAGCGCCTCCATCATTCTGGAGCCTACCCCGCGACCCCAGTACGCTTTTTTAACGCTTATCGCGATTTCCCCCCTATGGGCGATACGCTCTCTGTTAAAGCCGGTCATTTGGCAAACGCCAACAATTTCACTATCTGTTTTTGCGAGGAGCATCGCGCTTTTTTCCCCGCCGTTAACGCGGCGGATAAGCTCCTCCTCCTGCTCTATGGATATGGGAAGCCCTTCTTCACCAAAAAGAAGGTTGTCGCTTTCGCCTCCAACGGTTTTGAGGTATTCGATTATTTCGCCCGCATCCTCTGGAACCGCTTTTAAAACTGTTAAATTCATACGTGAACCTCCATAACCGACTTTTTCATACATATTAACGCCGCCTATCATCTATTGCTTGCTTTTATATATTATAGGATACCATAAGCGCTCGCGCTGTACAATAAATGAAGATTTCTCGAGGTGAATATCTTTAAAAAAATAGAATTATTATAGATTGACTTTTTGTTTGCGCTATGATAACATCTGTGCAGAATCCACATGGATGGTTATGGGATGATAACAACTTTTAAGGAGGTATTGCAATGGATTATGGCAAGGCGGACCAAAGCTCTGTTGAAAAGATAACAGTGAATTTAAACGTTGTAGAAATCGGGTACATCGACATACTGGTGAGCGAAGGTTTTTATTCCAATAGGTCGGATTTTATTAAGTCCGCCGTTCGTAGGCAGCTGGATACGCACGCGGCGGATACTAAAAACGCGGTTGAAAAAAAGAAACCGGAATTTTATGTAAGTGTTGGCGTCGGAGGATTTACTAAGGCTGAGCTGGAGAAAATGGCTGCCCAGGGCAGGCGCGCCAACGTGGTTTTCATCGGATTGTTCAGTCTTCCGGCAAACATAACGCTCGAATTGCTTGAAAAGGCTGTGGAATCAATCAAGGTTTACGGCGTCTGCCGGTGTTCTCAGGAGATTAAGGAGCGATATTCGCTAAAATAAATATTATTGCCTTCTCAATTATTAGACGCGCGTGGCTTACGCGGGATGGAACAGATTGGCGTCAATCTCACTCAACGCATTCGGATAACGCGGAACTTTATGCGAATTATCTCATTAACCTATATATCGATATTGGTTTTATTTCTATTGTGTTACCATTGTTTTATCTATCTGTGAACTATGCCGCGATCTCAACATGGCGCGCCGGAAATATGTTAACATAAGTCATCCAATACGATAGGGAGGAAAAAACGGTGGCGAATCCATCGCGGGCAAACGGCGCTTTGGTCTTTTTCTTTTAATTTTGTTTCTGGTGTGGGCGGCGGCCACGGCGGCGATATACCTCCTTTTTTCCTCCGGTTCAGGCGGCCTTTAATCGCCGCGTTCCAATTCGGCGGTTCTGAACGGCTTGAATGTATTTCACTCCCCCCCGGTTTACACGGCTGCCGCTCCGCCGCCCGCCCCCTCCTTTACGCCTTAAAGCGCGGTAGATTTTTTAATGTTTGTCAACTGGGAACGCCGGTCCGAGAGGATGAGGCCATATCAAAACGCGCATCTATACGGTTTCATCCTCCCCTTCACCAAAGGCAAGGGGCATATCTAGCATATTATGAGCCCCGGCGTTTCAGATACGCAGGAGTTGAGGCCTCAAAGAAGATTTTCACGCTTGAATTACGCGTAGAAGGGTATGTAACGCCCTGTTTTTACGCGATTCGCGCCCCGTACGTATTGAGGCGCCGAAGGCTTATGCTATCATAATCTGGTATGTATGGCGCCCGACGCGGTAAAGCGTTTGTGAAACGATACATCGAGAATTGACCATTTACCTCCATACATCCGCAGAATTGATTACCTATATTGCAGATAAGCGCCTCATAATATTATAACGGCGCTTATCTGCAATGGATTCGATATAACACTCGCTATTCCGGTATTTAAAGCCGGAATAGCAAGCGCTTTCATCTTTCACATCATCCGTTACATACTTGGATTCATCTTAATGCATCTAAACTCAGCTTTGGCGTAATCAACGCCTGTTTGCTTTAAAATACCGCATATTCGCCTAAAGCTAGCACGCATTCATCTCATGTAGTGCCCCGCAAAGACATAATTCAACCATTGAGTTATTGTTAAAACCTCCCCGGCACGCTATTTTGCTATAGCGAAATATACCAAATAACTAAGGTTATTTCCTATGCAAGACCAATTACCGTTGGCAGGGTTTCTAACATTGGGAATCAACCGTGAATTATTAGAGCCATTTTTCTCAGCCCACACCCCGGTTTTGGTTTCGTACCACCAGTGAAATCCGGGATTTTCTTCAAATATGCCATTTACTGGGTCTTCTACTCCATCTATGTAACCGGTAGTGTTAATTGTACCGTTAGGCGGAATTTTTCCGCCTTTACCTTGCCACCTGTCGGTAAATCCAACGCGAGCGACAACCCTATACTCATTCTCATTAATGGGCGAATTATAAGCGCTGAGCCTTCTGAACTTAATGCCCTTTTTTTGCATATAGGCAATACACCTTGTTAAAAAATTATCCATAAACTGATTCGCGGTTTTATCCTTCGCATCATCAAGTGTAAGTCCAACATGATGGTATTCTACTGATTTAGGCTGTTTCAGCGCATAGCCCATGCAATTCTGTCCTGAATCTTTATTATCTTCATAAGCTCTCCAGCCATAATTCTCTGTATAATTTATTACAAGTTCCGGTTTGTTCGGGGAAGGCGCATCCGATGAATAGAAAACCGTCGCATTGTTTGTTTCATTCGTCCTCTTTAAAAGGAAACCATAATTGCTCTGCGTCCCCTTCAACCAGTTTTTCACCTGATCCGTCACCATTATGCGATACCATGACGTATTGGAGCCGTCAATATTCATATATCCAAGCACCGCAGTGGAGTATGTCGGCATTTTGTACCACGTCGTTGTTTTGGGCGTCCATCCCATGGTTACCCGCAGCGCGCTGATGGCGATATTGTTACCGCTGTATTTCTTTATCCGCAGCTTGGCGCTCGTTACATTGTTGGCGGGAATAGTTGACGGCAGATTGAACTTTATCAGCGTCCGCTGAATACCATAGGTGGAATCATAGCCCACACGCAGATAATTGTTCATGTAATAGTTCGTGTTCGGCTTGCTTTTACTCACAAACGTATCAAACGTGCTGTTGCTGCCGGTTATCATCACGGAGGGGTCGATTACCACCGGATATGCCCGGCCCTCATCCGCGAGGTACTCTTCATCCAGAGTTACCCTCAGCCGCGTGCCGCCCTTATTCTCTATAACTTGGCAGGTTACCTTATCCGTAGCATCCCCATTAGCGTCAAAGGCCATTAATCCCGATACTTCCATCACGCTTTCTCCCGTTTCATCAAGGAATTGAATCACGCCTTCCTCCTCATGAATATGTAAACCGTTCATAGTTAGCTCAAACTCATAGGTATTTGAAGCGCCCTGGTCATTCAGTATAATAAACTCTTTTACGCCATCTGTCGTGGTTTCATAAATAATATCCACCCCGGGATAAACATCATAGTATGACACCGCGTTCTCTTCCGGAACTATGTTTTTAAGCGCCTCTGCCGCCCGGCCTTTTTGCGCGGAAGCGGGTCCGCCGCCAATCGGTTTGAACCCTATCGACCCGCCGCCGTACTCCATCAGTACGGGCAGCTCTTCAGCCATATCGCCAAAGCGGGCCGTATAAGCGTTATCCGTATTCTTATACTGGTAATTTGAGTTTTTTATCGCTTTAGCATCTTCCGATACGCTGTTCTTGATCTCCTTATACAGCCCATTAGAATCCTGGTAATGAATTTTCTCCGCGGACACAACGGTTTCATATGTCTGATCCGCAAGCAGATAGGTTTTGCTCGTCTCACTCCTTAGTTCAGTAAGCTCGGTCACCCGTTGCGCTGAGGTATCGCTATCTTCCACAGCCGCGGCGTTACCGCTATTGCCTAACGGCATCAGCGCGGATACCAGAAATATTATAACTAAGAGTAATAAAGTCATTTTATATATTTTACGCATATTCTATCCTCCAGTTGTATCATAAATAGATGTTTAATGTTGGCATGTGTTTTATTTGTTCGCAGAGAAAGTATTGTTGTTGCCGCATAACCCGTTATTGTTTTGGAAAGCGGCTTATGAAAAGCGTTTATCCGTTTACTTATCTCCTTTCTTTATTGTGCTTTTGTAAAGTTCAAGGGTTATCAATATGTTTAACTTGTTGTTTATGATACACTAATTTATTGTATTGTCAAGTCGAAAATGGTAAATATTTTTATTTATGGCTATTCTTATGCATCTATACGGTTTCATCCTCCGCTTCACCAAAGGCAAGGGGCATATCACAGGCATAATGAGCCCCGGCGTTTCAGATACTCAGGAGTTGAGGCCTCAAAGAAGATTTTCACGCTTGAATTATGCGTAGAAGGGTATGTAACGCCCTGTTTTTACACGATTCGCGCCCCGTGCGTATTGCGGCGCCGCTAAGGCTTATGCTATCATAATCTGGTATGTATGGCGCCCGACGCGGTAAAGCGTCGGCCGTTTATCGCTTTCCCTTTCAGGCGAAGCGGTACGGGCGATTGTTCTATACAACGAGCATAAACTAATAAGGCGTGCTTCTCGCGCGTTCTTCAGCCGGGGCGCAGCAGGGATAGCGCCGGTAAATCAACGGGTTTCCGCCGCCCGGCCGGGCGGAACGCCGGAAAGGAATTTCATGCAGATCTATAATACGATGACGAGGTCCAAGGAGGAATTTATTCCGCTTATCCCTGGAGAGGCGAGCGTTTACGTTTGCGGTCCAACCGTATATAACTATTTCCATATCGGCAACGCAAGGCCGCTTATCGTTTTTGATACGCTCCGCCGTTACCTTGAATACATCGGCTACAAGGTAACATTTGTACAGAATTTTACGGATATAGACGATAAACTCATAAAAAAGGCGAACGAGGAGGGGCTGACGGTTCCCGAAATAGCTGATAGGTATATTCAGGAATACTATGTGGACGCGGATGCTCTCGGCGTAAAGCGCGCAACGATAAATCCGCGGGCGACTGAGCATATCGGAGAGATTATCAAGCTGATACATAAATTAATCGATAAAGGATATGCATACGCCGTTGATAACGGGGACGCCTACTTCAGCGTACGGAGCTACCCCGCGTACGGCAAGCTGTCCGGGCAATCCATTGAGGCGCTTGAAAGCGGGGCGCGTATCGACCCGCTTGAACAAAAGAGGGATCCTCTCGACTTCGCGCTTTGGAAGGGCGCAAAACCCGGTGAGCCTGCCTGGGATGCGCCGTGGGGAAAGGGGAGGCCGGGCTGGCATATTGAATGCTCCGCCATGAGCATGGGCCTTTTGGGCGAAAGCTTTGATATACATGCCGGCGGACGGGATTTGATATTCCCTCACCACGAGAACGAAATAGCCCAAAGCGAGGCCGCCACGGGCATTGCGTTCGCAAGGTATTGGATGCATAACGGTTATTTGAACATCAATAACGAGAAGATGTCCAAGAGCCTGGGTAATGTTTTCACCATACGCGAGCTGGGCGAAAAATTTGATTTAGAGGCCGTTCGATTGTTTATGCTCAGCGCGCACTACCGCAACCCCATAAACTTTTCCGGCGAGCTGCTCGGGCAGGCGGATGCCGCGCTCAAACGCATCCGCACAGCTCGGGAACGGTTGGAGAACGCGCCTTGCTCCGGCGAGAAGGAAGGGGAGCTTCCACTGGATTTAGCAGGGTACAGGCAAAGGTTCCGCGCGGCGATGGACGACGACCTCAACACCGCGGACGCGCTTGGCGTTTTGTTTGATTTCGCGCGCGCGGCCAACTCGTTTGTGGAGCATCCGCAAAGCCCTTCCGCCCTGTCGGAAGCGGCGGGCTTGTTTGACGAGATGGCCAGCGTACTGGGGCTGCTGGAGCATAAGCGGGAGGAGGCGTTCCCAGATGACGCGAAAAAACTACTGGCCGAGCGCGCCGCTGCGCGCGCGGCGCGGGATTGGGCGCGCGCGGACGCTATTCGCGATGAGCTAAAAGGGATGGGCTTCGCCGTTGAAGACGGGAAGGGCGGCGCAAAGCTCAGGCGGTTATAGTCAGCGCCGCCTGCAATCAACCGCTAAACAGGCTTGAATATAATTTTATTCAACCCACCACACAACCGTCAAAGACCTGATAAGGCTTACATCCATTGTGATATGCGCGTTTGCGCATTTCGTCCGCCCGCCGTA
Organism: uncultured Eubacteriales bacterium; assembly: GCA_900544555.1. GTDB lineage: Bacteria > Bacillota > Clostridia > Christensenellales > CAG-138 > UMGS693. Next base: position 58,176 of record UQWD01000002.1, on the reverse strand, counting down.
TCGGCGTATAATTGAGAAAAAGGAGATTAACAAATGAAGAAACTTCGCCTGATTACCGCCTTAGCCGCGCTATGCCTGCTGCTCATGCTCTTTGCCGCGCCCGTATTGGCCGAGCCAGCGTCTTCTCCAACGGCGCAAAGCACGCCCGGCGCGGAACAGTCCCCCAGCCCTCAGCAAACGTCCGGCTCGGGCTTCTCCCTGCTCTCCATCCTGTATGTGGGCGCGGGCATATATATGCTTGTGAGCGCCATAACGGGCAGGGGATCTATGTATAAGAACGAAAACATTAAAGAGGGCAAGGAGAAGGTGTTTAAAAAGACCATTCGCGTCTGCATGGGGGCTGTTGGCTTGCTGCTGCTCATCATGGGCGTACTTGACCTCGTATCCGTCAGGCTTGGCATATGGGAAACAATCATCTGGCTCATCGGCATCGCAATACTTGTATTCATGATGATTTTCACAAACCGTATGACCGATAAGGAAAAATTTAAATCCTCTCTCAGCCGCAAACCCGATATTTCAGCCGCTTTCGAATTCGATGAAGAGGAAAAAAAGGATGAAGGCGGGGATGGCGAATAGAGCTTTTGGGGCCGGCGCCGTTATATTGAACCGCCGCCCCTTGACTGTTTACCGAAAAAAAGAAAGGAAGTTTATAAAAGATGGAGCTTAATGAGTTAAAGAAGCGTTTCAGAGAGTATCAGGCAAAAATGCACGCGTATGAGCACGCCACGGGCCTCATTTATTACGATTCCGTTACAACGGCTCCGCCCGGCTCGTCCGAACAGGCTGGATTTACGCTCGGCGCGCTTTCAGAGGAGATCTATAAACTGGTTTCCAGTCCCGAGCTGGAAACCATGATTGCACAGCTGTTGGAGCGTAAAAAAGAGCTTGATTTCATCACCCTCCGCGAAGCGGAGGAGCTTGACGAGCAGCTCCGCAAAATGAGGCTGATCCCCATGGAGGAATATGTAGCCTATACCATGCTGTTGAATGAAGCGCAGCACGTGTGGCATAAGGCCAAGGCAAGCAACGATTTCGCAATGTTCTTGCCCTGTCTTGAAAGGGTGTTTGAAACCCTCAAAAGATTCGCAGGCTACTATAACCCCGACAAGGCCCCATACGATGTATGGCTTAACGAGTTTGAAAAGGGGCTTACCCAGGATATCGCGGACAGCTATTTCAACACCATAAAGGCCGTGCTTGTGCCGCTTATTCACCGTATCGCCGCGGAAGGCAGGCCGATTGACGATTCGTTCTTAAACAAGGATTATCCCCTTGATAAGCAGCGCGAGCTTTCCGCTTACTTAATGAAGGTGTTGACGATAAACCCGGATTTCTGCGCTATCGGCGAAACCGAGCATCCGTTTACCACGCACTTCAGCAAGCATGACGTGCGTATCACCACCCATTATAATACAAACATGCTGGGCAGCAACATGTACAGCGTGATTCATGAGGGAGGGCATGCCCTGTATGAATTGCATACGGGCGACGATCTGATAGGTTCCGTACTCGCCAACGGCACTTCAATGGGCGTTCATGAATCCCAATCCCGTTTTTATGAGAATATCATCGGGCGCTCGCTTGAGTTTGTGGAGTACATCTTTCCCAAATTAAAGGAACTGTTCCCTGAGCAGCTCAACAACGTTACCGCGCATGATTTTTATCTTGCGGTGAACAAGAGCGTGCCGTCCCTAATACGTACGGAGGCGGACGAACTGACATACTCGCTTCATGTTCTTATACGCTATGAGCTTGAAAAGCAGCTTATGAGCGGCGAGCTGGCAGTAAAGGATCTGCCGGAAGCCTGGAACAGGCTTTACGAGGAATATCTTGGCGTTAAGGTTCCCGACGACGCCCGGGGCGTGCTTCAGGATTCGCATTGGAGCGGCGGCCTGGTCGGGTACTTCCCCTCCTATTCAATAGGCAGCGCATACGCCGCGCAGATGCTTGATTCCCTTAAGAAGGATGTAGATGTGTGGGATTGCGTATACAAGGGCGAGCTTGCCCCTATCGTTGAGTGGTTTACCGAACGAATATACCGGCACGGCACGGCCATTACGCCTGCGGAGGCTATTGAGAAATGCTGCGGCAAACCGTTTGATCCATCCTATTATACCGAATACCTAGTAAACAAGTTTTCAGCCATATACGGGCTGAACTAACAATTAAGCTCTCGACGCGCAAATTTCAATAAGCCTGTAATCCCGCCAAGTTATGGCGGGATTACGTTTTTTCTTTTGAGATGTAAAAGTTCAAAAAAAGTTCATCTTTTATAGCGTGACGAAAATTAGATCTTTTAAGAAAATTTAAAAGCATATATGACTATTGACTATATGGCAATAATTGTATAAAATTGTATAATAAATAGAATTGGAGGTGCAACGATGCTTTCGGCGGTTATGAAAAAACGTCGTATCAAACGAGCAAAGCCGTTTTGCGTCCGCCAGTTTTGGAGGGGGCGATTAAAGCTCGCTTTCTTTGCGCACAGGCCGGCGCGTAGCCGGACTGTGCGCTTTCTCGTTGGTTTTATCTAATCGCGTCTCAGCTATGAAAAAGTCGCTGACTCGTGCGCGAGAAAAGATGAAGCCGCTTTTCTGTGTTTGCGGCGATTCTCCTCACTCAATATAGCGCGGCCGTTAACCATGACTATAAACGGCTAGGCAAAATTATTAAAGCGAGCGGGGCGTACGCCGCCCTATGCCGAGAAACCCGGCTTTAACTTAATTACGACAATGAAGCGGAGGTATTATTCAAATGAAAAGCCGAATAAAAATAATGCGTTTAGCGGGCTGCTGCGTATGTATCGCGCTGCTATTTTGCAGCTCAATCATGCTGGACCCGTCATACGCGCTTGATACCGATCCCCCGTTCGACGCGCGAGGCGCGATGGGAGAAGACGTCGTAAAAATGCTTGACGGCGCAAGCAAGGAGGCTTATGTTTCCAGGAATATGCAAACGGGGGAGATTACCGTGTCGGAGCCCAATCCCACTGCGTTTAAGGACATAACGGAAATACCCCCGTACATTCCCGAGGGGCTAAAAATCGCGGAACCGCTAAGCCCCGGCTCAAAAGCGATAATTGGCGACGACAATCGGTTTGAGATAAGCGACGTAGCTGCTTTCCCATTCAGCGCTATGGTATATATCGAAGCCTCGTATGAGGATGGCACTATGGGCTATGGGTCTGGCGTATTCGTTACGCCAACGACGATACTAACCTCGGGAACCGTAATATACAATCCATCAAGCGGCTGGGCTTTGGATACGTATGTGTATCCCGGAAATTTTGAATCAGGCTCATCCAAGGTAACAAGTGCGAGTTACATCCGTACATTGAATGGCTGGATAGGCAATGTGGACGATTTTTATGATTTCGGGCTGATCGAATTATCCAGCAGCCTTGATACCGGCGCGTTCGGCGTTAAGCTGCAGGATGACGAAAACTTGCTCGACCACGTTATTTTAAATTACGGCTACCCATACGAATTTGATAAAAACAGGGGCTCGCTGTGGTACGGTGTGGGCAGTATCCTCTCGGTAACTCCCGCGCAATTCAAGCACGACGCAGACGGGGTTTACGGTAACTCGGGCGGCCCTATCGTGCTTCAAATGGATCCTCACAACATTGTGGGCATATACGCCTCCAGCAGCCCCGACCCATCGACCAATTACGCGTACCGCGCAACAAAAAGGCTGCTGAACCTAATTTTATCTTATCCCGGGCCGGCTTGAGATAAGGCGAACATGAAATCAAATATTCCCAGGGGTTCGGCGCTGAGGTTTTGGCGCGAAAAAACGGTTAGCGGGATCCGTATTGTTAATCCGGCTCCGGCAGGGAACCTTTAAGGGCTGTTCGCGCGGATTACGGGCGAATATGAAACGGCGCGGCCATTCATAAAACCGTTTATTCAGCGTCAGTTGCCTCTTTGCACCGATTACATACGTCGCAATAATTTTACGGAGGTATGATGAGATGAAAAGAAGAAAGTACTTACTGCGTGGAGTTGGCATATGCCTTTGCGCTGCCCTTGTAATATGCAGTTCCATATTGATTTACCCTTCCGGCGCGCTGGGGGAGGCCCCGTTCGACGCGCGCGCCGCAATGGGTCAGGAAACGGTTAAGCTGCTTGAGGGCGCGAGCAAGGACGCTTACGTAAAAAGGGATTTGGCTACCGGGGAAGTAACAGTGACCGAGCCCGATCCCGGCGCGGCAAAAAACGTCAAGATGATAAGCCCGAGTATACCCGATGGGCTAGAGTCGGCGGATCCGCAAAAGCCCGGGACGAAGGCGATTATCGGAGACGACGGCCGCGTGCAGGCGCCTTCAGTAGACGTTTTCCCCTTCAGCGCCGTGGTGCAGTTGAAGATCGAATTTCAAAACGGTACGACTTCGGCCGGTACCGGCGCTTTTGTGGGGGATAACCTGATATTAACGGCCGGCCATATCGTTTACGATCCGAGCCATGGATGGGTAACCTCAGTTACGGCTTATCCCGGCGGCACTTTGTCAAAATTCGGCTCCACCACGGCTGTTAGTGTCGCCTCTTTTAACGGATGGGTTTCCGATTACGAATTCTATTACGAATACGGCTTGATTGAAGTAGCTGATTGCTTGCAAGCAGGCTCGTTCGGCCTTTCGGATATAACGGATGATTCACTACACGATTCCGTTTTGACCCATTACGGCTTCCCCGGCGATAAAGATGAGGGTACGCTGTGGCATTCGGCGGGAGTTGCCGTTGACTATTATCCAGATTGGTTTGAGCATGATATGGACGCTGCGGGCGGCCAGTCCGGCGGGCCGATTGTTCAGCAGACGGCCCCAACATTCATAACGGGCGTCCATCTGGGGCAATTAACGAACGACTCTAATTTTGCCGCCCGCATTAATAAAAAGGTCATTGCGTTTGTAACAAGCTATATAAGCTGACGCTTCATAGCGAGAAGGCGAAAGGGCGTTATGGCCTTTCCCCTTCGCCCTGCTTGAGCTTTAATAAAGCCTGCCGCAGGGCGGCCCGCAAGCCGCGCCCTCGGATCTTCCTAATAAACGGAAGCTTCTCATAAAGCTTACGGTGCGCCATATGCGCGCAAACCCCTTACCAGCTCAAAACTCAACCTCATTTAACCAAGGAACGGAGGATAAAAAAGATGAAAAGGCAAACAAAGTTACTGCGAACCCTCGGCTGCTGCGTCTTAATGGCAATGCTTTTATTGAGCACAATCATGCTGAATCCGTCATACGCGCTTAATTCCGGTTCCGCGTTTGACGCACGCGCGGCAATGGGGGAGGAAACGGTTAAGCTGCTTGAAAGCGCGAGCAGGGAAGCATATGTTACAAGGGATTCGTCGGGAAGAGTGACCGTGACGGAACCCGACGCGAAGGCGTTCAAGGAAGTGGGCGAGATAAGCCCATATATTCCCGAGGGGCTCAAGGTTGCGGAGCCTCCACAAACGGGAACCAAGGAAATAATCGGCGACGACAACCGCGTGCAAATCACCGATGTGAACGCGTTCCCCTTCTGCGCCATCGCATCGATTGAAGTCTCTTATCAGGATGGTTCTACCGCAAAGGCGACGGCTTCGTTCGTTTCACCTACCGCGCTTATTACCGTTGGTGAACTCATTTACAGCACTTTAAGCGGCTGGGCGGTAGAAATTAAAATATACCCCGGCGGTATAAATTCAACATTTGACTCTGGCAAAGCGTCCAGCGTAACCGTTTTCAACGGCTGGATAAGCGACTCCGACGACAACTATAATTTCGGGCTGATAAAGATTGCCGACTCGCTCAACACCGGGCATTTAGGCGTAGTTAAGCACGAGGATGAGGACCTGGACGGACATGTCATAACCAACTACGAATACCCGTTCGACAAGGATGAGGGCACGCTGTGGCACAGCGCCGGCGCCGTCAGCTCCGTTACCCCGTCACGTTTCCTTCATGACGCGGACGTCGCCTATGGCGGCGAAGGAAGCCCGCTGATAATGCAGCCTCAGCACGATAAGATTGTCGGCGTTCACGGCGGAGACGCCGACGCGGATCACAATTTCGCGTTCCGAATTACGCAGAGGGTATTGAACTTTATAACATCCAATACGAAATAGCGGTTGACATCGCCTAATAACGCCCTAACGGGAAGCATGAACGCCTATTCGCTGTATTAGGCGATGGCCGAAACGAGCGGAACAAGACGGGTGGGCAGCTCCAGCTGCCCACCAGCACGAGCAAAACTAATCATTTGTTTTATTAAGGAGGTACGAAAAAGATGAAAATCGGCTTGAAATCCCTTCGTAAATTTGGCGGCTATATCTGCGCCGCGCTGCTTCTGTGCAGCCTGATTTTGATGAACCCGGCTAGCGCCCTTTCTTCAATAGAGGCTAAAGGGAATGTCGCCGCCGAACAATCAGGCAGCATGAACAATGGAGTTTATGTAGCCAGAAATCTGCGTACTGGCGAAATCACCGTAACGGAGCCCCAAGCGCGCGCACGGCAAAAAGCCAGTGAACTAAAACCGCACATCCCCGAAGGGCTTGAGATCGCGCAGCCGTCAAAGAATATCATCGGTGAGGATAACCGTATAGAAGTAACCAATGTAGACGCGTTCCCGAACAGCGCGGTGGTTTATCTGGAAATCGAATACCAGGACGGCGAGAAGGCAAGCGGCTCCGGCGCATTTGTCGGGGATACCATGATACTCACCGCCGGCCATAATGTATATAATCCCGAACACGGCTGGGCGAAATCGATAACCGCCAAACCCGGAGGAAGCGCTTCCAGCTTTGAAACGGCTTCGGCGGTCAGCGTAGCTTCAACCTTCGGATGGGTAGACGATTCGGATAAACTAACGACATATGAATACGGCCTGATAGAGGTTGATAAATGCCTTAATGCCGGTGTGTTCGGGCTTGCTTCCTTGACTGATGAAACGCTGTCCAACGCGGTATTGATGCATCTTGGCTACTCCGGAGATAAGCCGGAAGGTACCCTGTGGAGCAGCCACGGCGTCGCCGGTAAAATGACAGCCGAATGGTTCAAGCATACAATGGATACCACAGAAGGAAATTCAGGCGGGCCTATTATGCAGCAAACCGAATTATCCTTTATCGTCGGAGTTCATTATGGCAATATTGTAGGCGATAATGATTATAATATAGCGGCGCGCGTAAACCAGAGGATGATAGATTTCGTAACGACGTATCTGCCGCCGGCTGAATAAAGCGCTGCCTTTCATAAGCACTCATGGCGGCGGGCCTGCCCCGCCGCTGGCCGCGCTTAACGATAAGGTTCCCAGGTCGGCCAGCGATTTATGTACCGAACCTTCCCCTGTAATCGACAAGCGACTCGGAGCGGTTCAGTTAATCTCACTGGATACGGAACCCCTTCCCTTTTCGGCATTGCCTCCTGATCCAATTCTATCCCGCGAAACCCGGCCGCCGATATACGGCCTTAACGCGTTGTAACAGGTGTAAATGCTTACCGTGATAAACAGCAGCGCGCTTCCGGCGGCTGCCCATGCGCCGGGCGCTTCTCCAATGAAAAGCCAAACCCACAGCGGGTTGAGCGGGATTTCAAACGCGCCGGTCAGCGCGCATTCAAGCGGCCGGCATACGCTCAGCGCATGGCTGTACAGGATGTAGGGCGCGGCGAGCGTAAACACGCCCAGTATTGCCGCGAACCCGGCGGAGGCCGCGCTCAGCTCAATGCCGAATACCGCTGTGAGAGGGATGCCTATCGCCGCGGTAAAAACGTTGCCCCAAAATACGCCGGATAACCTGGACTGCATATCCGATTCCCCCGTTAAAAGGTAAACGCACCCGAATGCCAGCCCGTCGAAAATGGCGAAAGCGTTGCCGAGCATATTCCCAGGGGACAGCTCGTCGAAAAAAAACAGCGCTATGGCCGCTACCGTCAGGGCGGTAGCGGCGTAATCCGCCGTTCTGAACCTTTTCTTGAGAAAAAGCGCGGAGAGCGCAAGCAGGAATATAGGCGACGTGTATTGTAAGACAATAGCATTGGCGGATGTGGTAAGCTTGTTCGCCGCGATAAAGCCGAATGACGTCAGGCAAACGAACGCGCCGATCACAGCCACCCGCCGGGTCAGCCTCGGCCTGAACCCGGAAAAGCGCATAAAAATTAACAGCGTAACAGCCGCCGCGAACGCGCGCCACCCCGCCAGAACAGCGGGATGCCACGGAACCAGCTTAATAAACAGCCCCGCGAGGCTCCACAGCACCGCGCAAAAAAGCATCAAGCCGACGCCCCGTAATTTGGGCCTTGCGACGGTCATGCGGGCCTGCCTCCCAAAAGCTCGTTGATGATAGGCTCAACCGATTCGGGCCGGACATAATCGACAGGACATTCCATGATATTTATAAAATCGTTATTGGCACCGGCCGCATCTTCCTCCGGCAGTTTCTTAAGCATGCCGCGCATAACGCGCATAACGCCCTTATGCAAAAAGCTGAGCTTATTGTAATCCAGCGCGCCTCGAAGATAATAAAGCGAGGCATTTTCTAAGATTGCAGGCGGCACTGACTCTTTCGCCGCCTTTTTGTACGAACCCGAGTCCTCCGTATCCGTTATGCCTACAAAAAACAGGATGAGCTTCTTTCCACAAATCTCTTCCTTAAACTTAATAAGCCGATTAATCCCGTTAAGCGACCCGGCGTAAACGCCGCCGCCGAACACAATCGCGCCGTATTGGCTCAGATCCCCTTTTTTCAGCCGCGACGCTTCAATTAATTGCCCGCCCGCCCTTTGCGCAATCCATTGGGCGTATTTTAGCGAGCTTCCGTAACGCGACGCATAGACGACCGCCAGCTTTTTCATATAATTTAGTCCCGCCTTTCTCAAATAAAGTGTACCGTTATTTTTATTATAAACCCTGTAGCCGTTTAAAGAAAGGCGCGGCGCGTTAAACCCGGTACAGACCCGCGCAATTTACGGCCAAACGCATGTACATTCTGAAAAGAAACTCGGTTCGCGCGGTGTGGGTTCCTTTTGGATAGCCAATCTATTCATAGGCCGCCGTCCCCGTTGATACAATGAAGCAATGCAGTATTTCCTGCGCAAAGGCGGTAATTTATTGACGGCAAATGATTATCTTAGCATCATAACTGGCCTCGCGCTCTTTTTATTCGGCATGAAGGCCATGGGGCAGGCGCTTGAAGCGCTCGCCGGCTCAGGCCTGGAGCCGCTTTTAAGGCGGCTCACGCGCAGCAAGGCGTCCTCTGTGGCGGTGGGCGCGGGCGTTACGGCGGTTATCCAAAGCTCGGACGCGACGGCCATCATGTCCGTGGGGTTGGTAAACAGGGGTATATTGGAGCCGAAACGGGCATTATGGGTAATAATGGGCGCGAAGGTCGGCACGACCGTTACCGCGCAGCTGCTGGCGCTGGATCTTGCAAGCGCCGCGCCTGTCGTAGCCCTTTTCGGCGTATGCCTGATGGTGTTTTGCTCCAAGCCCAAAATCTGCGCGGCCGGGCAGGCTGTGGGCGGGTTCGGGTTTTTGTTTATCGGCATGGGCATGATGGGGGCCGGCATGGGTGCGCTTGCCGGGGAAGGCTGGTTTGAAGAATTCACGCGCAGCCTGTCGTCCAACCCTCTTCTAGGTATTTGCGCGGGCGCTGCGGCAGCGGCCATAATCCAGAGCTCTTCGGCTTCCGTAGGCGTAATCCAGGCGCTAACCGGGAGGGGATTAATCGGCTTTGCAGCCGCCGCGCCTGTTGTGGCGGGCATGAACATCGGCGCGGGGGTCACGGCCGTGCTGTACAGCCTTGGCGCGGGAAAAAAAGCCCGAAGGACGGCGGCCGCGGCTTTTTTGTTCCCGGTTGCGGGTACGCTCATATTTCTCGCTCTCGCCTATGTTCTCCGGCTGCCCCTGTTAAATGCCCTGGAATCGCTCACGCCCGGGGACGCTCCGCGGCAGCTGGCCAACTTCCATACCGCGTTTAACCTGATAAGCCTCGCCGCGCTGCTGCCATGCGATGAGCTGCTTATGAAGGCGGCGCGGCGCGTGACAGGATGAATAAACGGTAAATTTTTCACCCGGTACTTGAAACATGAAAAGCATGTGATAAACTATAAGGAATGCTGCGGCCAAATCAGTCGCGGCGCAGTTTAGGAGGTGTTCGCTTGAAGAAGCTGATAAATCTTGTATTAATCATCGCTTTAGCGGCGGTTTTGATAGTTTTACTTGTCTATTTCGGAGGCAAGGCCGGACAGGCCCAGCCGGGAGGGACGGGCGCCGTCGCGCTTAACGAGGTGATGACCTCAAACAAGGGTTCGGTTCCCGATGAAAACGGCGATTATTACGACTGGGTGGAGCTTTATAACGGCGGATCCGACGCAGCCGATATTTCCGGCTTCGCGTTGAGCGACTCTTTGCTCTCAGGCGCAAAATTTGTATTCCCGGATAACACCGTGATTAAGGCCGGAGGTTATATTGTCGTTTACTGCTGCGGTGAAAACCGTCAGGGCCTTTACGCCAACTTTAAGCTGTCTTCAACGGATGATTTAATATTCATGGATTCTACGGGCAAGGTTCTCGATTCCATCACGCTCAGATCCGTCGCCTCCGGCTCTACGCTCGGCCGCGATCCTGCCGACAGCCAGAAATGGCGCGAGTTCACGCGGCCATCCCCCGGCTATCCCAATACGGACGAAGGGGCTGCGGCCTTTGAGGAAACGCTCCGCGGCGGCGAGGATATAGGCTTATACATCAACGAGTTCATGGCCTCCAACGAAACCACGATAATGGACGCGTTCGGCGTATTTTCTGATTGGATCGAGCTGTACAATTCAAACGACGAGGAGATGGATTTATCCGGGTTCGGCATATCCGACAACCTGGCCCAACCCAGAAAATATACATTGCCCAAGGGGACGAAAATACCCGCGAAGGGTTATCTTGTCATCTTCTGTTCAGGCAACGACGCGGTTCAGGACGGCGAGATTCACGCGCCGTTTTCACTTCGCGCATACGAGGAAGACGTTGTTTTGACCGCCAAAAACGGTAAAATTATCGATAGCTATTCCTATTCGCGGCAGGAGAGCGACCAGTCCATGGCTCGCGTCCCTGACGGAACCGGGGAGTTTTCGCAATCCGCAACTCCTACGCCCGGCTACCCCAATACAGAGCAGGGAAGGTCCGACTTTGAGGCGAAAAACGTGCTGGCGCTGGGCGATCTGTATATATCCGAAATGCTCGGCGCGAACTATTCCTTTCTCAAGGCCGAGGACGGCGAATTTTACGACTGGATCGAGCTACACAACGCTTCCGGCCAGGACGTCAACCTGTCTGGATATTCGCTGACGAACAACCCCAAAAACCCTGCCAAATGGATTTTCCCTGAAACCACAATACCCGCCGGCGGGTACATAACCGTTTTCGCCTCCGGAAACGACGTTAGGGACTCGCAAAAAAAAAATCTTGAAACCAACTTTAACATAAGCGCGGACGGGGACGCGGTTTACTTTTACGATCCCGACGGCAAGCTTCTCGATAGAATGCGCGCCGGCATGTTCCACGCGGACGTGAGCTATGGCCGCAATGAGGACGGGAGCGTGATGCAATACCTGACCCCCACGCCCGGTAAAGCGAACGAAGCGGGCAAGCCCGGGTTTGCCGCTAAGCCGGTGTTTTCCCAGCAGGCTGGCGCGTATGAGGGGAGCGTGACGGTATCAATAGAAGCGCCGGAGGGGAGCAGCGTGTATTATACTCTCGACGGCAGCGAGCCCGACGCTTCGGATACCCCGTACTCTGGGCCTATCGCCATCTCAAAAACCACCATTATGCGCGCCCGCGCCGTAAAGGATGGGTTTTACAACAGCGATATCGCCACCGCAACCTACCTCATCGACAGCCCGCATACGGTACGCGTCGTGTCGCTGGTTACGGAACCCGCCAACCTGTGGGACAGTGAAATTGGTATTTACGCGAGAGGGAATAACGCCCAGGACGACGATCTCCAGACGGGCGCGAACTTTTGGAAGGAATGGGAACGCCCGGTTCACTTCGATATTATCGATGAGAACGGCAAATACGAGTATGATCAGGATGCGATTTTCCGCATATTCGGCGCTTACTCGCGGGCTAAGGAGCAAAAGGGCCTGGCCGTAATCGCCCGGGCGGGCTACGGCGGCTCCAGGATTAATTATCCGCTCTTTGACAACCGGGAGTTTAAAGATTATAAATCGTTTGTTCTGCGCGCATCCGGGCAGGAAAGCACGATTTCCAGGATAAGGGACGTGCTCATCACCGGCCTTGTCGGCGAGCATACGGATTTGGTCGCGCAGGCGTACGAGCAGTGCGTGGTATACCTCAACGGGGAGTACTGGGGCGTGTATAACATCAAGGAGAAAATAAACAAGCATTATCTCGCGCAGCATTACGGCATCGAGGACCCGGACACCATCGACCTACTCGTCGGAAATGGGAAAATCGTATCCGGAAGCGACGCCGACTATAAGGCGATGCTCGAATACGCGGTCAGCCATGATCTTTCGCAGAAGGAGCATTACGATTATATCTCCAGCCTCATCGACGTTGAAAACCTTGCGTACTACACGGCCATGCAGCTGTACGTGGGCAACTCGGATACAGGCAACATCAAGTTCTGGAAAGCCCCCGGCAGGAAATGGCAGTGGATAACCTACGACTTTTGCTGGGCTATGAACGCGAGCATCAACGGAATGAAGGGTTATCAGTGGGATTCGTTTGCCAAGTACTTCCACGAGAAGGGGCATGGGGTGGCAAACGGCTTCTCCAATAAGCTTATAAAGGCCCTGATGAAGAACGCGGACTTTAAAAAGCTTTTTTATCAGGCTTGCGCGGATATGGCCAACGTGGTATTCACCGAGGAGAATATCATAAACCGCGTTAACGAGCTTGAAGCGAACATCGACCAGGAAATGGTCAGGGATACGGAGCTTTGGAGCGGGATGAGCCACGAAGGATGGAAGCGGAGCGTAAACCGCCTGCGCGAATTCGCGCAAAACCGCAAAGCATGGTTTGCGTACCAGTTCCGGACGTATTTCAACGAATCTTCGGACACATGCACGAAGCTTTTCGGAGCGGACGGCTCCAGGCCCTCCACATAAACTAACCGTAACGCCGGCACAACCGGCACAATCAGCGATACGAGGTATGATATGAGCGAACCGAAATACCGGCATGAACTGAAGTATTACATGAATCAGGGGGATTATATCTTCCTTTCCGGAAAGCTGGCCATGACTATGGAGCGCGACGCCAACGCGAACGAGCGCGGCGAATACTTCATACGCAGCCTTTACTTTGACGATGCGTATAATTCAGCGTTCGCAGAGAAGCTTTACGGAACGGACAACAGGTTAAAAATACGGCTTCGGACATATAACCTGTCCGACAGGCTGATTAAGCTGGAATGCAAGAATAAGGACGCGGGATATATCCGCAAGGAATCGATCAATTTGAACCGCGCAGAATGCGAAGAGCTCTTGTCCGGCGGCTACTTGTTCCTTTTGAACCGGCCGGAGCGCTTTGCTCGCAGGATGTTCGCCGAATTCTCGTCCAGACGGCTCAAGCCGGCGGTTGTCGTGGATTATACGCGCGAGACGTTTGTTTTTCCGCTGGAGGAAGTGCGCGTAACGTTTGATAAAAATATACGAACAGCATACCGCGCTACCGATCTGTTCAACCGCAGGCTGGTCACGTACCCGGCTGTGGAGGGGCGGGATATGGTGCTTGAGATCAAGTATAACCGTTATCTGCCCGCCTATATCCGTTCGCTTTTGCAGATTGCCGCGCCGGAAAGGTGCGCTATCAGCAAGTACTGCCTGTGCAGGCAGTATGAGGTTTAATGCCCATGGGCGCGGTTCCTGGGCTTTAAATACAAAATGAACGCGCTCTACTTAGCGCAACGTCAAGGAGGATTGACCATGAACGACTTTTCCTTATCCAACATTTTTTCTATTTCACTGAACCCGCTACAGGTTCTTATCACGCTGATTATCGCGTTGATTATCGGCATAGTGATATTTACGATTTATAAAAAAACGTTTGCCGGCGTGATGTATTCTCGCAATTTCAACATCAGCCTTATCATGCTCACGCTGGTCACGTCGCTGATGCTCATGCTCATCAATAACAACCTCACGCTGAGCCTCGGCATGGTTGGCGCGCTGTCCATCATCCGCTTCCGCACCGCCGTCAAGGATCCCATCGATACGGTGTTCATGTTCTGGGCGGTCGGTGAAGGCATCGCGATAGGCACCAAGTTTTACGACGTAGCCGTTATTTCCGCCATCGCCATAAGCCTGATCCTGCTTATGCTCAGCGTTTTTAAAACTAAGGCCACCATGCCTTACCTTTTAATACTTCATTATAACGAAGCGGCTTCCGGGCAGGTAAAGCAGCTTGTCAAGCAGCTTCCCGGCGGGCGGCTTAAAAGCAAAACCGCTCAGCGAGACGGCATTGAGATGACCATTGAGTTAAGGCTCAGGCAGGAAGAAACTGGGTTCGTTGAAAAGTTCCTCCGCGTAGAGGGCATATACGATGCAACGCTCATCAGCCATCAGGGAGATATTATCGCTTAAATTATGGATATCCATTATCTTGGAAACAGCGGCTTCGCCCTTTCGCATGAAGAAAAGCTGTTGATAATCGATTGTATACGCCCTAAGGCGGCTGTTCCTCTGTTGAGTCAGGCGCAAAACGCCACGGTACTCGCCAGCCACGCGCACGCGGATCATTTCTGTCCGCGCGTGCTCGACTGGGCGGGGAAATATCCCGTGCAGTACGTTTTTAGCAGCGATATAGAGGGTTGCGGCAGCGTTATCAAAATAAGCGAGGGACAAACCGTTCACGTAAACGGCATGGCGATAACAGCGTACGGCAGCACGGATGCGGGCGTGAGCTTTCACATACTCTGGAAAGGCATAAGCCTGTTTCACGCGGGGGATTTGAACAACTGGCACTGGCGGGAAGAATCCACCGCTGAGGAGGCGGACGAGGCGGAACGCGCTTTCCTTAAGATACTTGATGAAATCCGCGCGCGCGTCAGCCACATTGATTACGCTTTTTTTCCCTTGGACCCGCGCTTAGGCACGGATTACTGGCGAGGCGCGCTTCAGTTCGCGGCAAAAATGCGCCCGGATACGCTTTACGCCATGCATTTTGGAGTGCGTAAGCTTTGCCCGCCCGAGGCGATTTACCGCGGAATACCGGCCGGCACGCGAATAATCATACCTGAAACGGATTAAGCCTTCAGCGGCCCTAACGTTTTGGCACGGGCCGCTGTGTATTTTGCCCACGGGCAACACCTGCTGAGGCGGGGCAATCAAACGGTTCGGATGCTGCGCGCTGTTTATCCGATGAGATTTTTCGTATGGGAACACAAAGCTTAAGCGGAGTGCCGCATAAAAAGGATTTACGAGTATAAGGGAGGAATGAGGGTCTGCATGAATTTTTATATGAAACACGTAAATATCAACGTTAAAGAACTGGATAAGAGCGCCGCGTTTTATGAAAAAGCGCTCGGCATGAGAACCGTAAGGCGCAAGGAGGCGTCGGACGGCTCGTTCATCCTTGCTTACCTGACCGATTCGGAGGGCGATTTCCAGCTTGAGCTTACCTGGCTCAGGGATAAAACGGGCGGCTATGATTTAGGCGATAACGAAAGCCACATCGCTTTCGCGGCGGATGATTATGACGCGGCCTATGCGCTCCATAAGGGCATGGGCGCAATCTGTTATGAAAACCCCGATATGGGTATTTACTTTATTGAAGATCCCGACGGATACTGGATAGAGATAATACCCGGCAGGCCAAAGAACGGATGAAAGTTACGGCGCGTGGTAAACTATAACGTGCAGGCTAAATTTGCGCGGCCGCTTTAAAAGCAAAGATTATATTAAAGGAGCAAAAAATGAAAACACCGGTATTTTATCTATGCAGGCATTGCCATAATTTGATTTACATGCTTGAGGACGCCGGCGTCCGCCCAGTATGCTGCGGACAGAAAATGGAGGAGCTTATTCCCAACGTCACGGACGCGGCGGAGGAAAAGCACGTACCCGTCGTTACGGCGCAGGGCCGGGAGGTTTCCGTCAACGTGGGAAGCGCGCGGCATCCCATGACCAGCGAGCACCTCATACAATGGGTGTGCCTGCAAAGCGCGCAGGGCATACAGTTTAAGCGCCTTGCCCCTGATTCGCTCCCGGAAGCTGTGTTTTTACTGTCCGACGGCGATTCGGCGGAGGCTGTATATGCATATTGCAACATACATGGGCTTTGGAAAACGGAGCCGGCATAACACGGTTATTTAAGTCGGCCGCGTATGAGGCTGCCTGAGAACCTATGTGAATTAAGGGCAAAAGAGTTCCCCCGCGGCTTTATCATGAGCATGCGCTCAATAGACTTAAGCCGCAGGAATTTTTCAGCATGGGCGTTTTCGCGCGCATCAACGTGGAAAACGCCCAATAAGCCCTCAAGAAGGCTGCGCTATGCTTAGTTGGGGCGCGCTTAAAACTGGACGCTTTACGCGCGACTCATCCGGCAGAGAAATGGCGCTTAAAGCTGACCTATCGTTGTTTAATTCCGACGTAATGCTATTATGGCCACTTCCGCAATCTAACCAGCCAATGGCAAGGGTTTCGCCGTTCGGTATTTTCTGGCGATGCGAAAAATAAAATAGCATCTCGCGGCCAAAAATTCATTGTTGATATTGACACCATTTAACGCCCATATTATACTTTAACAAAACTGAATGTTCGGATGATGGGTTTGGGAGAGAACGCACGGCGTATAAAACGGCGGTTATGGTTATAGATCCGCGTTGTCTTATTTATAAGCTTAGCGGGCTGTCTTTTTATATGTTAAGCGTCGCCGAAGGTGAACCGCAAAAGCTCTCAGGCAGAAGGACCAGGCCCGGACGAGACTCTGGAAAGCAGCGATGCACCGACGAGGCAACCCCATATTGTATGGGGGAAACTTTCAGGTTCAATAACAGAGGCGTATGGTTGGCGTGTTGTGCAATCATATGTTTCTGTTTTTTATTTCCCGAACGAATCGGACATTTGATTATGTGATGCTGGAGGATTTTTCAATGGAACTTAAAACGCCTTTGTATGACTGCCATGTGGCGGCCGGCGGCAAAATCGTACCCTTCGCCGGTTATTTGCTGCCTATCCAATACCAAGCGGGCCTCATCCGCGAGCATATGGCTGTGCGCACGGCCTGCGGCATGTTCGACGTATCCCATATGGGGGAGGTCATACTAAAAGGGCCGGATGCGCTCAAAAACGTGCAGCTTCTCGTAACGAATGATTGCGGCAATATGGTTGACGGCCAGGTTAAATACAGCCCCATGTGCAACGAATCGGGCGGGGTGGTGGACGACGTGCTGGTCTACCGTATTGATGAAAACTGTTTCATGCTGGTGGTTAACGCGGCAAACCGCGAAAAGGACATTATGTGGATGAAGTCCCATGTCGGCGGCGACGTGCAGCTTATGGATATCTCTGATTCCATCGGACAGATCGCGGTGCAGGGGCCGGCTTCACCTGAAGTCATAAAAGCGGTTATGGCCGACGAAGATCGCCCCAAAAAATATTATACTTTTACAAAGGAAGCTCGGATAGCCGGGAAAACGTGCCTGGTATCACGCACGGGATATACGGGCGAAATGGGGTACGAAATTTACTGCGCGGCAAAGGACGCGCCCGCGATATGGGATGCGCTCTTGGAGGCCGGCGCGGATAAGGGGCTTACGCCCTGCGGGCTCGGCGCGCGGGACACGCTGCGCATGGAAGCCTCCATGCCGCTGTACGGGCATGAAATGGACGAAACCATCACGCCGCTTGAAGCGGATTTAGATATTTTCGTCAAGCTGGAAAAAGAGGATTTTATCGGCAAAAGCGCCCTGGTTCAGGCGGGAGCGCCCAAGCGCCGGCGCGTGGGATTTGCCGTGACAGGGCGGGGAATTGCGCGCGAGAGGTGCGACGCGTATGTTAACGGTGAAAAAGTCGGCGTTGTAACATCCGGCACGCACTGCCCGTATTTGAACGCGCCGATGGGTATGGCGCTCGTTCAAAGCGAGCATGCCGAGGTGGGGACCAAGCTGGAAATCGACGTACGCGGGAGGAAGATTCCGGCTCAGGTAGTTCCCCTTCCTCTATATAAAAAGCCCGCAAAGAAATAACTAAGCGTTTGGGATGCGGCCCGCGAAGCTAATACGAAGCCAAAAAAAGTAAAGGGCCGGTTATTTAAGCTGCCGGCGGCGCGGCCGCCGCCTGGATTATTATGAATTATTTATCAGGAGGATTGAAAAATGGCAAACAACGAAAACAGGCTTTTCGCCAAATCCCACGAATGGGCGCTCATCAATGAGGACGGCACGGCGCTTGTGGGCCTTTCCGATTACGCGCAGCAGGAGCTTGGAGATCTCGTGTTCGTGAACCTTCCCGCCGAGGGAGACGAGGTAACGGCGGGCGAGGCGTTCGCGGATGTGGAGTCCGTCAAGGCGGTGTCCGATCTGTATTGTCCCGTAAGCGGCACGGTAGCCGCCGTTAATGAGGAGCTTCTTGACAACCCGCAGATGATCAACGAATCCCCCTATGATGCATGGCTTATTAAGGTCGAAAACATCTCGGGCCGTTCCGAGCTGATGAACGCTAAAGAATACGCCCAATTCATTCAGGGCTGATACGGAGGGCGTTAAATGGGAAGCTATATACCTTCCACCCGGGAGGAAAGGCTGCGAATGCAGGAGGCGCTTGGAATAGAAGATGTGATGAGCCTGTTCGGAGATGTGCCGGACGGCATGCTCATAAAAAACGGGCTGAATCTGCCATCCGGCCTTTCCGAGATGGAGGCGCGCGCTAGCATGACGGAGCTGGCGGAAAAAAACCATGTGTTTTCCACCGTGCTTCGCGGGGCGGGCGCTTATGATCACTATATACCATCGATCGTCAAGTACATCGCGGCAAAGGAGGAATTCCTCACCGCGTATACGCCTTATCAAGCGGAAATGAGCCAGGGGGTGTTGCAATCCATATTTGAATACCAAACCATGATTTGCAGCCTTACGGGTATGGACGTATCAAACGCCTCGGTGTACGACGGGGCTTCGGCCGCCGCTGAGGCGGCGGCGATGTGCCGAGACAGGAAGCGCACGGTAACGCTAATTTGCGCCACCGCGCATCCTGATGTAATCAACACCGTTAAGACCTACTGCTTCGGCTCGGGGCATGAGATGAAACTTGTTCCCGCAAAGGGCGGGCGTATGGATCTCGACGCGCTTAAAAGCATGCTTGGGGAGGATACTGCGAGCGTATACATTCAGCAGCCGAACTTTTACGGCCTGTTTGAGGACGCGGAAGCGGTAGGTGAGGCCGCGCATGCCGCCGGCGCGATGTTTATCATGGGGTGCAACCCCATTGCGCTCGCGCTGATGAGAACCCCCGCCGCATGCGGCGCGGATATCGCAGTCGGCGAAGGCCAGCCGTTGGGCCTTCCGCTATCTTACGGCGGCCCTTATCTCGGCTTTATGGCGGCAAAGGCGAAGCATATGCGCAAGCTCCCCGGCCGCATCGTAGGGCAGACCGTGGACAGCGATGGAAACCGGGCGTTCGTTTTGACGCTTCAGGCAAGGGAGCAGCATATTCGCCGCGACAAGGCCTCGAGCAACATCTGCTCCAATCAGGCGCTGTGCGCTCTTACAGCTTCCGTGTATATGAGCGTTATGGGGCCGGCCGGCCTTAGGCAGGCGGCCGTGCAGTCGACGTCCAAGGCGCATTATCTGGCGGACGCTCTATGCGCCATACCGGGCGTGTCGCTTCGCTATAAGGGCGAATTTTTTCATGAGTTTGTCACTGACTTGCCCGTTCCCGCGGACAAGGCGCTGTCCGCTCTTCACAAGGCGGATATACTCGGCGGGCTACCCGTGGAGGGCGGCGCGCTCTGGTGCGTAACGGAGAAAACGCCCAAGTCACGTCTTGACGAAACCGCGGCCATCGTAAAGGAGGCGTGCAAAATATGAAGCTTCTGTTTGAGAAAAGCATAAAAGGGCGCGGTAACGCAATCCTTCCCCCCTGCGACGTTGAGGAATTTAGCCTGCCCGAAAACCTGAGGCGCACGGAGCCGTTGAACCTTCCTGAAATGGCACAAACCGATATCAGCCGCCATTATACGGAGCTTGCCAAGCGTACTCACGGCGTAAACTGCGGGTTCTATCCGCTCGGCTCGTGCACCATGAAATACAACCCGCGCATCAATGAGGAGATTGCCGCGCTGCCGGGCTTTGCGGGTATCCATCCGCTGCAGCCTGACGAAACGGTTAGGGGCGCGATAGAGGCGCTCGAGCTCGCGGAAAAATACTTGTGCGAAATAACGGGTATGGACGCCATGAGCTTTCAGCCGGCGGCCGGCGCGCACGGGGAATTCATGGGCCTGCTGTTGATTAAGGCCTATCATGAATCACGGGGCGACGCGGGCAGGAGGAAAATAATCGTGCCGGATTCGGCGCATGGCACAAACCCCGCAAGCGCGGCGATGGCGGGCTTTGACGTGGTGAGCATCCCGTCGCGCGAGGACGGCTGCGTGGATCTTGACGCGCTCAGCGCCTGCTTGGGCCCGGATATTGCCGGGTTAATGCTGACAAACCCTAATACGGTGGGCTTGTTTGACACGAACATACTTGAGATAACGGATATGGTGCATCAGTCCGGCGGGCTTGTTTACTACGACGGGGCGAACCTCAATGCCATAATGGGCGTTGTGCGCCCGGGCGATATGGGCTTTGACGTGGTACATCTCAACCTTCATAAAACGTTTTCCACACCCCACGGCGGCGGCGGCCCGGGCAGCGGACCGGTCGGCTGCAAGGAAGCGCTCAGGAAGTTTTTGCCCAAAACAGCCGTGCGCGGGGAAAACGGAATGCAGGTTAAAGGCTTTTTTGGAAATTTCCTTGTGGTGATAAAAGCATTGTGCTATGTAATGACGCTTGGGGCGCAAGGTGTGCGGGAAGCCGCTGAAAACGCAGTGCTCAACGCGAATTACCTGATGAAGCGGCTCTCGGGCGTTTATGATTTAGCGTATGACCGCGGCTGCATGCATGAGTTCGTGCTTTGCCTTGAGCGGTTAAAGAATGAAACGGGCGTTACCGCGCTGGACGTGGCCAAATCCCTGATTGACGAGGGGATTCATCCCCCGACCATGTACTTCCCGCTTATCGTGCATGAGGCACTCATGCTGGAGCCTACCGAAACTGAATCGCGCGAAAGCCTGGATGAAGCGGCGGACGCGTTTATTCGCCTGTACCACAAGGCGTATACGGATGCGGAGGACATGCATAACGCGCCCCACAACGCGGCGATTCGCAGGCCGGATGAGGTAGCGGCCGCGCGAAAGCCCATACTCAAATACGAGTTTAGCCATGATTGACAGCGTTTATTACCTCTATGGCTCGGGGACGGACCCTTACGCCAACCTCGCGCTTGAAAAGCTCCTTCTCGATACGGTTTTGCCCGGCAGCTTAATATTATATCTGTGGCAAAATGCGGATACCGTGGTAATCGGCCGAAATCAGGACTGCTACGGCGAATGCCGCGTAACGGAGCTGGAAGCCGCCGGGGGCCGCCTGGCCCGCCGCCTCTCCGGCGGGGGCGCGGTATACCATGATCTGGGGAACCTGAACTTCACGTTCCTCGCGCGAAGGGAGGATTACGACGTTTCACGCCAGCTTGACGCGGTGCTCAACTCGCTTAATGCGCTTGGCGTTAACGGCGAGAAGAGCGGCCGGAACGATCTTACCGTTAACGGGCGCAAGTTCTCCGGGAACGCGTTTTACCGCAGCGGGGATAACTGCTACCATCACGGAACCATACTGCTCGACGCGGACATGGATAAGCTTACGCGCTACTTGTACGTGCCGGAGGATAAACTCGCGGCTAAGGGCGTAAACTCCGTGCGCGCCCGGGTTGTGAACCTTATCGAGCTTGTTCCTGAACTGACGGTTGAACGGATGCGCGAAGCGATGGTTTACGGGCTGAGCCGGGTATATGGTAAAACGCCCGAGCTCTATGACGAAGGGCTTATCGATCGAGGCAAGGCAGAAGCCGAACGGGCGCGCTTTGCCTCGGACGCGTGGCGTTACGGGCGCGGAGCGATAGCCGGAGCGCGGTGTATTGAGCACCGTTTTACGTGGGGAGGAGTACGGATTGAGCTGGCCATACTCAACGGCTTAATCCGGGACGCTGCCGTGTTCTCCGACGCGATGGACGCTGAAATTATTGCATCCATGCCGGACGTTTTGCGCGGGCCGGCGGCAGATGCCGCAAGCAGGCTTGCTTCCCTAGGCAGCAATATTGTAGTAAAGGATATTACGGCCCTTTTGGATAAATACAAGGAGTTGATTTAATGAACTATGACCTTATTGTAATCGGGGGCGGACCCGGCGGGTATGTATCCGCCATCCGCGCAAGCCAGCTTGGTATGAAAACGGCGCTTATTGAAAAGGGCGAGCTCGGCGGAACCTGCCTCAATCGGGGATGCGTGCCGACCAAGGCGTTAATGCACTCCTCCGAAATGTACAGGCAGGCGCTCGGCTTTTCGAGCGCTGGTATACGGGTTGATGGGCTTTCATTCGACTTTTCCGGCATGCACCGGCACAAGAATGATATTGTGCTTAAGCTCCGCCTCGGCGTCGCCCAGCTTTTAAAGGCGAACAATGTGGACGTTATAGCTGGAACAGGCGTTGTTGAGGATACTGGCAGGGTGCGGGCGAACGGGGAGACGCTTCTGTGCGAAAAAATACTCATAGCGGCCGGCTCCGCGCCGTCCCTTCCCCCTATTGAAGGCGCAAAGCTCGCGGGCGTTGTAACCAGCGACGAGCTGCTGCTCGATGAGGGCGTGTTCTATGTCAAGCTGCTCATCATCGGCGGGGGCGTTATAGGCGTTGAGATGGCTTCCATTTACAGCGCTCTCGGGTGTAAAGTAACCATTATTGAGGCGCTGGACCGCATACTGCCCATGATGGACCGGGAAATATCGCAAAATCTCTCCATGATACTGAAAAAGCGCGGGGTTGAAATATTCACGTCGGCCAGGGTAAACGCTATCGCCCGGCAGGACGATTCGCTGCTGTGCCGATTTACCGCCAAATCCGGCGATAAAGAAGCCGAAGCGGGCGGCGTTTTGATCTGCGCCGGGCGCAGGCCCTATACCGCCGGATTATTCGCCCCGGGCGCGGAGCCTAAGATGGAGCGGGGATTTATCGTTGTGGATGATAAGTACCGCACGTCAATACGGAACGTTTACGCCGTAGGCGACGTTATCGGCGGCTTTCAGCTCGCGCATGCGGCGCAAGCGCAGGGCTCCGCGGCGGTGGAGTTTATGGCCGGCAAGGATAAACCCTCCACGGATCCAGCGCTTGTGCCAGCCTGCGTTTACACATCGCCGGAAATAGCTTGCGTCGGCGTTACTGCGGACGAGGCAAAGGCGGGGGGTAAAAACGTTTACGTTGGAAAATACGTAATGAACTCAAACGCCAAAAGCATGATTGAGGAGCAGGAGCGCAGCTTTATCAAGCTCGTATTCGATGCGGATAGCGACGCGCTGCTCGGCGCCCAGCTCATGTGCGCCAGGGCGACGGATATGATAGCCGAACTAACCACAGCCATATCCGCAGGGCTTACCCGTGAGGCTCTCGTCAGGGCGATGCGTCCGCACCCCACGTTTTCAGAGAGCGTAACCGAGGCGCTTGAGGCCGCATGCGGACATTCCATACACACCATGCCGCCGCGCCGGTAAAGCGCAAGCGCATAAAAATATGCGATTGGCAGTTGACAAACCGATTTTAGCGCGGTAATAAAACCGTTGGCCGATAGGCCCGATTAAATAAATCAACATGTTGTTTAGGAGGATTTTATGAGCATTCAAGAAATGATAGCGCTGGAAAAACAGCGCCAAAACAGCTCCATCGAGCTGATAGCTTCCGAAAATTTCGTACCTAAAGAGATACTTGAGGCGGTAGGAAGCGTATTGACCAACAAGTATGCCGAGGGCTACCCCGGCGCACGTTATTATGGCGGCTGCCAGTTCGTGGATATGGTGGAAAACGAGGCTATACGCCTTGCCAAGGAGCTTTTTGGCGCGGATCACGCGAACGTACAGCCCCACTGCGGTTCCGCCGCGAATATGGCGGCTTACTTTGCGCTGCTCCAGCCCGGGGACACGGTGCTGGCGATGGATTTGAACAACGGCGGGCACCTTACGCACGGCGCGAAGGTTTCCTTCTCTGGGAAGATGTACGATTTCCATCATTACGGCGTGAATGACGACGGCTATATCGACTATGAGGATGTAGCCCGTCAGGCTCAGGACTGCCGGCCCAGGGCGATAGTGGCCGGCGCGTCCGCGTATTCTCGCACGATAGACTTCAAGCGTTTCCGCGAGATTGCCGACAGCGTAGGCGCTTACCTTATCGTTGATATGGCGCATATTGCCGGGCTTGTGGCGGCGGGCGAGCATCCCAGCCCCGTGCCGTATGCGGACGTGGTCACAACCACCACTCATAAAACGCTCCGAGGCCCGCGAAGCGGCCTTGTATTGTGCAAGGAGCAGCATAAAAAAGCCATTGATAAGGCTGTGTTCCCCATGATTCAGGGCGGCCCGCTGATGCACGTTATCGCCGGCAAAGCCGTTTGCTTTGAGATGGCTCTTCAGCCTGCGTTTAAGGAGTATATGCATCAGGTCGTTCTCAACTCAAAGGCTATGGTGGATGAGTTCATCAAGCTTGGCGGGCGCATAGTAAGCGGCGGAACGGATAACCACCTTTTCCTGCTCGACGTGATGAGCACCTTCAGCATTACCGGCCTTGAAGCGCAGCAGACGCTTGACGAGTACGCTATCACGGCCAATAAGAACATGATACCCAACGATACCACCAAGCCCAAGTACGCCAGCGGCGTGCGCATCGGCACGGCCGCAATTACAACGCGCGGCCTTAAGGAGGAGCATTGCCGGATGATAGCGAACATCATCTATGATATCCTCTCAGAGCGTGATATCGAAGGCGCGAAGGCGCGCATCGCGCAGATCCTTGAAATTCAGACCAAGCTTTAATTGAGCGCGGAACATATGTGCGTCAGATTCGGAACGCCTTGCGCAGCAAGGGTTTTTAGCACAGGGCGCTGACCGCGCCAATGTTTAAGCGCTCCATGTTAACCCGAAAAACGTTGTACAGCCACTTTTTCGACACATTGCCCCGCCGTTCAACAACGGCGGGGTCCGCTTTAAAAAAATGATGGGAAGGGCTATCCGCACCGGAAGCTACAGCGTAATCGGCGGAACGCGCGCGGCTATCGGTCAGCCTTTCAATATAGCTTTATAGCGGGCTGGCAGCGTACCATAGACGCGTAGGCTCCAAATATTTACCACTCAGAAAATGCGGCTGAACGCCATTTGAATCAGAAAAACCCCATTGCGCAAATGAACGCGGCGGCTTTACCATGTTCGGCCATACAAGCATTCGTATAACTGATGTGAGCAGTCTAAACGGGCGGGATGTTGATTATTGGATGGTTTTCCGTAAACCAATTGCTTTACGCCTGTTTTTAATGAAATCCGGCGTTAGCCATAACGCGCTACAACTCAATTATCATACATGTATAGCGACCTGCCAAAATCAAATGCTTTTATCAAATGGCCGGTCTTATCTATTTGAGGTTTTCCATTCGTATCCCCGCAGCCGCCGGCGAGTACCATGCCTTTATCATGAAAACCAATGTATTCAACAACAGCAAATTGATAGTAAGAGGCCGCCTGTTGAAAAGTCCAAAAGAAATTATCCGCCGATGTAAGCAATAGGGCGGAATCCTTAACGGGGTATTTTTCATACCTGCCCAGGGGCGGGTTATCGTCAGCCTCCGCAATGCAATAAAAACGCTCGATAAACGCTTTGAGCCTCGATGAAATCGTCCAAAAATAGAGGGGCGAGGCAAATACGATTAAATCAGCAGATTTAATAGCGGGGACGAGGGAGTTAAACCCATCCTTCTGTACGCAGGGTTTCTGATAGCGGCAGGCATTGCAGCCGGTACAGCCATTCACCTGTGTTTGTGTCAAGTTAACCTTTTCCACGTTATGGCCCGCTTCAGCCGCCCCGTTAATAAACGCGTTTACCAATTGAGCGGTGTTGCCATTCGGCCTTCCGCCGCCAGCAACGACCAATATATCTTTCATCATATACCTCCAAAAACAACTTAACCCTATTTTCCTATCATGCCGTATTTCCTTATTTAGAGTTTAAGTACGCAACGGGTTGTCTGTCAATATATTACGAATAATTGCTCTTTAGTTCGTAAACCGGCCGAACCTTAAAAAACCATGATATAAAAGTAGATTATGTGTTTAGGATAAGTCAAAATATCTCCAAACATCATAAGACGATATTTGAACTCAATGCGGGCAAACGATTAATCTATTTATGTTCATAATTTGTAACAGGGCGCGATTTCTGATATAATATAGCGAAGAATGACTAATTAAGGGAAATGTGGGAGGTAATATATGTTTAGCCCGGGTTTTAAAAAGCTTATCAGGGAGTATGGCCTGGTAACGGCGTATGGTATCGCATACGGCGAAATTAAAGGTTACATGACGTCGTTAGCTGAGGAACAATATCTCAAGCGCATAAAAATTGCCGCTTGGAGCGGCAGTGAAACGCTATCCGCGATGGATCGCCTGCTGGATCAGGATGCAAAAAAGAAGTATGGGATTTTAAACGTTTCATTTACCAGCTCGGTAGTCACAATTGAATTAAACAGCGCGGTTAAATGTTTTATCGAGTTCATCGATTGGTTTTACCCACAGCTTTCCTCCTTAGGCGCTAAGGGTGTGGATACATGCGGCGCGTGCGGGCAGCCCATCGGCGAGCAAAACTTCGAAAAGCGGCTGATTGACGACTGCGTTATCCCCATGCACCCGACGTGCAGTGCGCAGATGAGCACGCAGCTCACCGAAACGGCTGCCGATGAGGCGCATGAGAGTAAAAATATCGGGCGCGGCATGCTCGGCGCTGTAATAGGCGCGATACTGGGCGCGGCCGTATGGGCGCTTGTGGCGTACGCCGGTTATATTTCAGCCCTGGTAGGCCTGCTTATCGGTTTTCTGGCTAAGAAGGGATATGAGCTTTTGGGCGGTAAGCGATGCAAGGCACAGATATTTATCGTAGCGTTCGCCTCCGTACTTGGCGTGTTGATTGGTACGGCCGCAGGATACCTGATAATGGTTTACAGCGAGCTGAGCCAGGCGGGGATTACTTTCACCTTTGACCAGTTTATAGAGGTTTTCGCTTTTGTAATGCAGGAGCCTGAGGTTCAGATTGAAATCGTCAAAGATCTGGCGCTTGGCTTAGTATTCGGCGCGCTGGGCTTTGCGGGGCTGATTACCGGTATGGCGAAGGAGCACCGTAAAAGCACTCAAAGGGATATTGTTGTGCACTGATTAACAGTGGCATTTTGGCAGTTCATTTTACGTCGGGCAATCGTGCTTTTTATGCATGATTGCCTGTCTTTTACAGCGGTGAATGGATTGCTTGGTAGGCGAGCAGGACGGCAAACCCTCAATTGAAATTGAAAGCGCCATCGGCGTAATTATTTAAACGGCGCATTTTGCCGGCATTCGTCTGGTTTATATCGTCTCGCAACGTTTGTGCCTGCTCGCGCAAATGAGAAAGGCGCGTCGGCTTAACGCCGTGAAGCCAAGAAAATAATGCTTAATGCTTATTCTTTATACTTTTTGGCCGATATAAAAAACATATCCATAATACCGTTTGTATTTTGCGTATAATTCAACCTCGTATTTATCACCCTCGATATAAGCCTCCACGGCTTTATTTCCGGGATACTTCTCCAACAGCGCTTTCTCGGCCGCTTGTCGCGGATTAAAATAGTTATCCGTCCAGCATTTTTCTGGCAACGTAAACGCGGCGACAAGATTGTAACCGGTCTTTTGCATTATTGAGATATTATGGCCTATTGTATCCAGCTTGCTTCCGGCCTCAGCCCAAAACTTTTCAATTTCACAAGGGTGTTCATCAGAAAACCAAGAAGGGCATGTAACGACAACATAACCATTCTTTTTGAGAAAGCTGTTCCAATGGGTTAATCCGTTCTCAAAACCAATATTGTCTATGGCGCCCTCCGACCAAATAAGGTCAAACTCCTCTTTTTGAAAGGGAAGGTCTTCAATTGAGCCAACAATACCATGTACCCTTTCCTGTAAGCTCAGTTTTTTAGCATTGTCATTTAAAATATTTATAAAGGCGACAGATTGGTCTACGCCAATGATGTTCCCAAAAGTATTTTGTGCAAGAGTTATTGTTTGTCCGCCGCTTCCACAACCTAAATCAAGTATCCGTGAAATTTTATCATGGTTCTCCAAAAAGCTTAACGCCTTGATAGTCGTTTCAGCACTGCCCGGCCCCTGACGTTCCAGCCCAACATGAGTTTCAATAATTAAATCAATTATTGAAGTTTGTTCATCATTCATTTTTCATACTCCTTATCGCGTATCATGTAATGTTCGCTATTATTTCGTTCTTTAGTTTAATTATACTGTATCATCCCGTAAAGAGCTATATCATCTGATTCCGTTAATCCGATTCACAAGGGACGTTCTATTTTTTTCCGTAATGGGCGCGGACTAACTTCAAATTTTAATAATATAAATCAGGAGCTGGTCCGTGTTTATTGAATTAAAGATTTTAATCGATTATAACCGTATACATGTACAATTTCGGAGGTTATAGATTTTTAGAGGGGGAGCGCAGCTTCAATGCAATGCGAGCGAAGCTATATAGGCTATGACCAGAACAATTAAGCAGAGAATTTCAGGGCTTGGAACAAGCATGCTTAAGCATTTTTATTTTAACGTCGCTCATAGCAAGCCCTACCGTGCTAAGTGAATCGAGTAAGGCTTCCCTAGCGAGATCAAGGGGCGCACGGATTTGAGCCTTCCTAGACCCAATATACAATCGCCGCAATCTGTTCAGGCGGCCATGCTCCATTAGCGCCCCACCGCCTTTCCACTCAATTGCTCGTAGTAATTAATGCGTTTAATCGTTTAAGGCCCGCTTCCAATCTGCGCAGCGCCTCGCCGCGGCCTAGAAGCGCGGCTATTTCAATCGCGCCACCGGGCGTTACCTGCTTGCCCGCCATGGCGATGCGACAAGGCCAAAGCACCGTTCCGTTTTTTATGCCCTTTTCCGCAGCCAGGCCCATTAACGCATCGTGCAGCGCGTTTTGAGTCCAATCCGGCAGCGCGCTGAGCGTTGGGATTGCAGTTTGCAAAACCTCGCGCGCCGTGTCTTTATTCGATTTGGACTTTTTATTATCGTACAAATCAAGCCCGTAATCCTCGTCCATTTTCGTTAAAAAGCCCGCCATTTCCGGTATCTGGCTGAATATCTCGACCCGGGGCTGAAGAATACTGCAAAGGATTTGTGTATCCATGCCCGCAACGCCCGCGCGCTCATACCAGGGCAAGGCGTACGCGGTAAACGCCTCCGGCTCCAGCTTACGGATATATTGGCCGTTCATCCACGTGAGCTTAGCCTGATCAAAAATCGCGGGCGATTTTGATATGCCATCGATTGAGAAAGCTTTGATTAACTCATCAAGCGTAAAAAATTCCCTGTCGTCCCCTGGGTTCCAACCTACCAGCGCGATGTAATTTACAATCGCTTCCTTTAAATAGCCCTGCTCAAGCAGATCTTCAAACGATGGATCGCCGTGCCGCTTGGAGAGCTTGCGGGAAGCATCCTTCATAACGGGCGTAAGATGTATATATACCGGTTTCTCCCAACCAAGCGCTTCATAGATCAGATTATACTTGGGCGTGCTGGCAAGGTACTCGTTTCCGCGCAGCACATGCGTTATACCCATCTCATGGTCGTCAATAACATTCGCAAAATTGTATGTGGGCATTCCATCCGCCTTAATCAGCACCCCGTCGTCCAGTTCCGAGCAGTCGACGCTAATGTGCCCATAAATGAGGTCGTCAAATGACGCTTTGCCGGATTCGGGTACGTTTTGACGGATAACATAAGGTGTTTTAGCCTCCAGCTTTTTGCGGACCTCCTCGGGCGTGAGCGAAAGGCAGCGTTTGTCGTATTTCCATGAGCAGCCATCCTTCTCCTTTTGAGCGCGGCGCGCGTCAAGCTCCTCCTTGTCGCAGAAACAGTAATAGGCCTTCTTCTCGCGTACCAGCCGCTCGGCAAAGGGCAGATACATCCGCATCCGCTCGCTTTGAATATATGGGCCGTATTCGCCACCCACATCGGGTCCCTCGTCCCACTGTAAACCCGCAGCCCGTAGGCCGCTGTAAATCTTCTCGACCGCGCCCTCCACATAGCGGGCCTTGTCCGTATCCTCAATCCTCAGTATAAAAACGCCGCCCTCACGCCTTGTAAAAAGATAGGTGTACAAGGCTGTCCGAAGTCCGCCTATGTGCAGATACCCGGTGGGGGAGGGGGCAAAACGCGTGCGTACCGTGCTCATACCAATACTCCTCTCTTTACTTAGCCGCTATCTTATAGCTATCCTTGAGACTCACGGCCCGGTTAAACGCCGGGCTTTCCGGCGTATGCGCGCTATCCGGGCAAAAATATCCTACCCGGATAAACTGAAACCGTTCATTTGAACCAGCGTTTTTAAGCGCCGGTTCCACAAAGCCATGCTTCAATTCGATTGAATTAGGGTTAATCCTATCGGTAAAGTCGCTCTCGTCATCATCCCCGCCATCAAGGATCAAAGGCTCGTAAAGGTTAAAGCGAGCGGAAACCGCATGCTTGGCGGGCAGCCAATGAAGCGTCCCCTTCACCTTGCGCTGGCCTTCGCCGCTGCGGGTTTGCGGATCGTACGTGCAAAACACTTGTGCAACGCTCCCGTCCGGGTTCAGCCGGTAATCCACGCATTTTATGATGTACGCGCCTTTAAGCCGAACTTCTCCTCCCGGTTTAAGGCGGAAAAACTTTTTTGGCGGCTCCACCATAAAATCCTCCCGCTCAATATACAGCTCGCGGGTAAACGGAAGCGTCCGCACGCCCGCTTCCGGTTTCCCAGGCAGGTTTTCAAGCTCAATAAGCTCTTCATGCCCTTCGGGAAAATTGTTGATTATCAGTTTGATGGGGTCAAGCACGGCCATCATGCGGGGGGCGGATTCGTTAAGATCCTCGCGCAGGCAATGCTCGAGTATCGCGTTCTCCACAATGGAATCCGCCTTCGCAACGCCTACACGGGTTAGGAAATCGCGTATCGCGGCTGCCGTATACCCCCGGCGGCGCAGCCCGCACAGCGTAGGCATGCGCGGATCGTCCCACCCGTCTACATAACCCTCCTCAACCAGGCGGCGAAGATGCCGTTTGGACATGACCGTGTTGGTTAGGTTAAGACGCGCGAACTCTATCTGCTTTGGCCTAAGCTCAAATTCGCACTGCTCCACCACCCAGTCATACAGCGGCCTGTGCGCCTCATATTCCAGCGAACACAGGGAATGGGTCACGCCTTCGATCGCATCCTGTATCGGATGGGCAAAATCATACATCGGGTATATGCACCATTTAGAACCTGTTTGATGATGCGGCAGATGCAATATGCGGTAAAGCGCTGGATCCCGCATGTTGATGTTGGGGGATGCCATATCGATTTTAGCGCGAAGCGTGCGGCTGCCGTCAGGAAACTCACCCGCCCGCATGCGTTTAAACAGTTCGAGGTTCTCCTCAACCGGCCTGTCCCGCCAGGGGCTGTTAACGCCCGGCTCCGTAAGCGTACCCCTGTATCGGCGCATTTCTTCCTTACCTAAGTCGTCCACATAAGCCATGCCTTTTTTAATCAGCTTGACGGCAAGCTCAAAGCAAGCGTCGAAGTAATCGGAGCCAAAGGCGAGCTTGTCCCATTCAAACCCCAGCCAGCGTATATCTTCCATTATAGCGTCGACATATTCGGTATCCTCCTTGGCGGGGTTGGTATCGTCAAAACGGAGGTTGCATTTTCCGCCGTATTTATCAGCGACGCTAAAATCAATAAACAGAGCCTTGGCATGGCCGATATGCAGATAACCGTTGGGTTCGGGCGGAAACCTGGTTTGGACGCGAGCCACCCCCTCTTGCAAATCCCGCTCGACTATCTCTTCGATAAAATTACGCGTAGCGCGGCACGCAGATTCTTCCATAACCAGACCACCTTTCATGTTTAAATATCTTTTTATTATCTGCGTAACACAATAAAAAAGTCAAGTTCTAATACCAATAAAACGAAATTTGATGAACACGTAATTAAGGCCGCGTTTAAAGTAGAAAAGGCGGCGCATTATTTACGCGCGTAAGCGGGCGCTCACAAACTATACTTTAACCGATACCAGGCGCGCAGCATAAACTGCGGCTCCCGGCCGACCCAGGATATAGAATCGAGCTTAAGCGGAACGTAAAAAATTCCTTATTAGTCACCACGGTTCAAAAAAGTTGTGCTATAATTGAAAGCGCGCGGCAGTTATGCCGCGCTACAAATGCGCTGGCCGTCCGGGGAGGTTGTGTTACCGGCGTGAACACTGGCTGGTGTTCTAAAAAGGAAGTCCGGCCGGCCGGCGCTGGGTTATGACGAATGAAGTTATCATACGTGTTTGCTAACGAAACGTAACCATAAATAAAACGTTATTTATTTTACGCTTTCAGGCAATATCAGGCAATACGCGGCTTTATATCGGCCGGTATGACCCCCTGGTTTAATTTATATTTACCCAATAAGAATTATATTGGACTTACTACAACTTGTCAACACTATATTACTTTTTAACCCCGTAATTATATTCACTTTAAAATAAGTAACATTTATAAAAGATGTATGGCTTATTTTAACATGTTTGATCCTTCTTTTAAATTTCATAAATATACGGGATTTAATATGTGTAGCTAATTCAGATTTCAAAAGAATTTATTGGTCAATCTGTCATTCAATAACGCCTTAAATCTAATGAGCCTGGGGTAATTTTAAGCACAAGCTAACGATTAAAATTAGGATGATTAAAAAAGGTAGCAGAGATGCCCTTGCGCAAAATAGAAGTATTGTTCCCCAAGGCTTTAAAAGCGTTGCTGCTTACACTGCCATTAATTGTAAACCCCAATATGCGTACGGCGCTTAAGGCGCGATCGGACGCCGCTTATATTCATACGATCATTTAAGCGTATCAACACCGAGACGACCGGCCGGAGCCGCTATATATATCATTTATTTGAGCGGTTTTAAGAGATTATTCCGATTCAACATACTTGCCGCAGTTCAGGCAGCGCTCCGGCCTCTTGCCACTGTTCATAAGCACGTGAAAGGGCATGGGCCGGCCGCAGTTCGGACACCGCGACAATTTAACCGCAAGAACGATATAGGCAATAAAAACGGGCGCAGAAATCAAGGCATAGGTTAAATCAAGCAAGTAAGCCGCGGCCAGCATCAGGAGCGCAAATACAGCAAGAAGCACCCATAACATACGGATATGCGCCTTTTTTATCTTTTTCATATAATCTCCTTATACAGCCAATTTACGTTAACCGCGCCGCAGCAGGCCATTGGCGATATGGCGGGCAGCGGCCGGCGTGAGCGCATCCCTTACATCCACTTGGTAGTCCACGCATGCGTTGCGTACGCGGTTGTACTCCGGGCTTTGGCCCATGTTCTCAAGAATATCAGCGACCATGCGGGTGAACCCGTTGAGATCCGGATATTCAAAACGCATCTGCACCGGGAACACGGCCGTTTCCGCTTTCTCACGCAAGGTTGCGTATATCAACACATTTTCCGGCTGCGCTCCGGGTATGGAGAGCAAATTGCTCCAGCCGCCGGACTGCGGCATATTATCCATCAATACAACAAATTTGAGCGGCTGCAGGCGGAGGCAATGAAACAAATCCGCCGCGCTTCCATCCGCGTAATCCACCACCAGTATAAGCCGAACCTCGGGGAGCTCACGGAGCATGGACATCGCTCGCGTCGTTTTGCCTGTGCCCGGCGGTCCCCAAAGCAATATGTTCTCCGCCGGCTCGCCGCGCATAAACCGGATCGTATTTTCAATCAGCCGCTGATGCTGCTCTTCATTGATTAAGGGGGACTCAGGCGGCGATTCCTGAAGGGAAGGCATTGGCTTCAGGCCGCCCGGGCCGTATATAAACGCCCTGTTTTTCAGAAATTTGCCGCATCCGTAGGAGGCGAAAAAGTTCCACATATCATCCGTCATAGCACGCCAGTCAGCACTTTCCATCAACCTCATGTACATTTCCTCAAGCGCCTCGTCGGACACGTAGGCGTCGGCGAGTGAAACGTCGCCATATTGCCACGGATGCCAGTCCGCCTCCGTAGGCCATTCGGGCATGGGCGCAGCCGCTTCCTTATGCTCTTCCTTGGGCGCGGGCCGCAAGCTTCCGCCTCCCCATGCCGCGCTGGACATATAGGAGATAGCGTCTTTGGCCTGCCTCGGCTTCCAGCGCGCCTCCCGCATGCGTTCCTCCGCCCAGCGTTTTATAAGCGTATCGCTCAGTTCGCTAAGGCGGCCCAATATAGCTAAATCACCTCGCATGGCCGAATATACGGCGTTATCCATTTGCCTCGCCGCCGCCATGCGGGAAAACGCGTTTGGGTTTTCAAGCAATTCATGAAAAAGATAATCGCGCCAAAGGCACCCGCTTACACGGCGGTAGCCTCCGGTTACCATAACCGACGTCATTGCGTGATAGCTGTAAGCGACGCACTGCATATCCCCATCGCTCAAAGCCCTAAGCAAATCGCTCAGGCGCCTGAAAACGGGCGCGTCCAACATATTACGATGAACGGTAAGCTGCCCGAGAAGCGCGTATAAGGCCTGCACGCCCTCGGTATAGGAATACATTGTGATACTGCGCATATAAATCACTCCTTATGCCTCAGCATAACACATAAGCCATATCCCCGGCAAGAATAAGCGGCTACGAGAAGGGTGTGCCAAACTCAATAATTAATTTTAATTGACCCAATTGTTGTGATATATACTGGGAACATACACCAAGTGCAGGCGACGGCCATGCTTTCACGCGGCGTCTTTATTTTTAACGAGGTTCAGCAAGCAGCACATATTTTAGAAACCGCAAGAGAAATCGCCGCTGGCTTTGATGTGGAACATATCGTAAGAAAGGTGAGCCCCTATCGCATCCTTGAAGAAAATAGGGCTCATTAGGCTGCAAAACAGCCCCCAGCTCTATCAAAGCTGGGGGCTGTTTGTTGTTAATCAATTCTCCGCGTATGAGGCGTTTATGTATTAATCAAAAATCCTGTAGGCGCAGATGAAATCGCCTCTCCAATAGCTTGTATTATGGCTGCGATAAACCACCTTGCCGTTGCGCGAGGATGCGTCATACATCATGTTTCCTCCCGCGGCAATGCCCACATGACCGTTGAAAACCAGGATATCTCCCTTCTTAACGTCGCTCATGGACTTAATGCGCTCGTACTTATTGGTCGTGCGCCAGGCCCGAGACGTCATGTAGCTCTGCTTGATGCCGGCCTGATTGAGGCACCAGTATACAAAGCCGGAACAATCGAATTTGTTCGGACCCTTCGCACCCCTTTGGTACCTCGAGCCAAGCTTGCTCTTGGCAATCTGAATGAGCCTATTTGCAGACGGACGCTCGGATGAGCCGTTGTTCGAGCCGCCGCTTGAGCCGCCGGAGCTGCCGGAACCGCTGGAACCGCCGGAATTTTCGGAAGACGAGGTGACAGGCTTATCCGCCTTTTTAACGTTACCGGAACGTAGGAGGCTCATGGTTTTTTTGCCCACCTTGCCGTCAACCTTAAGGTCATGCTTCTTTTGCAGCAAACGCACCGCGCCGTCCGTCACGCCGCCAAAATAGCCGGTAGTGCTGCTGTCGCGCAAATAGTTGTATTTAGCAAGAAGCTCCTGTACTTCGCGCACGTCGTCGCCGCGCATTCCGTAAGCAAGCGCGTTGGATTCCGCGTCGGCCTTCATCAGCGCATCTTTTGTCTGCGGGCCAAGATAACCGTCGATCACCAGGCCGTTACGATCCTGGAACCGCTTAACGGCGGCTATCGTGCTGTTGCCGAAGATACCGTCCGCCTCGGAAACGAGGTAGCCTAGTTTAATCAGCCGCTCCTGATATTTCTTGACCTCTTCGCTCTTTTCGCCTTTCTCAATATAATTTGCCTTTACGTCCTCGCGGTACAGCGCCTCATATGTTTCAGGGCCGATCTTTCCATCAACGCTAAGGCCGTTGCGTTCCTGGAACTTCTTAACCGCCTTTTCCGTATCGGTGCCAAAGTAACCGGTTGCGGTAGAAATATAGTCCAGCTCCCTCAGCCGCTTCTGAAGCTCCTTAACGTCTTCGCCCTCATCGCCTACCATAACCATATAGTAAGGCGCTTTTCCGCTGGAAATCAGGTCGTAAAGCTTCTGAGTCACCTTGCCGGTGATCTCGTACCCG
Source organism: uncultured Eubacteriales bacterium (assembly GCA_900544555.1). Taxonomy (GTDB): domain Bacteria; phylum Bacillota; class Clostridia; order Christensenellales; family CAG-138; genus UMGS693. The sequence goes on along the minus strand of UQWD01000002.1, from coordinate 21,672 downwards.
TTTCTGAGCTGGAACATTTTCACGGCCGCTTCGGTTGCAGGCCCAAACAGTTCCGTTGGCTCGTCATTGTCCATATAGTTGCTTTTCATCAGGCCAAGCTGTAGCTTGGTCACGCGTTCATCCTCATCCCCACGCTCTAAAATAACGGGTTCGGGCGTTGGCGCGGGCGTAGGCTTAGGGGTAGGCTCAGGAGTCGCTTGCGCGTTATCTCCGCCTTCGGGCAAATTATTATTTTGCTCGGGCGTGGACGTGGGCGGAGGCGTCAGTTCGTCCACTGAGATCGGAGCGGCGCTTCCAGCCTTATTGGCAGAAAACGCGCTTTCTTGAGCCGATGCACCGTCTCCGCCGGCAGAGGCCGCGTTCCCCCTCCCAAAGGAAACGATTAGCACGGGAACCGCAACAAGCAAAAGCAAAACGGTACACAAGCTAACCCATGCGGCCGGCCTTTTTTGTTTCAGCGCCAACGCGAAACGGTTCAGGCTTCCAGCAGCTCGCCGGGAAAGGCCCTTAAAGCCGCCCCGCCTTTTAAAACGCTTAACGCGTCTGCTGAATTTCAGGCGTACGCCATGAATCCACTTCAGTTTTTGGTTGTTCATTTGCTTATTCATAGTCTTATTATACCATAATGCGAACAAAATGAAATGAATAAAACGTTAACAAGGCATTTTGACCGGAAATTCAGGCATTTTTTTGGGGTATTACATGCTTTTAGCGTGCAATTTGGCGTAAAACGCCGGCGTTCCCCACAGATTTAGGCGAAACTGCCGATCAATAGGCCTGCTTCCTAAACCCTCGCAGCGTGATAAAGCGAAAGGATCGCCCGTATAAATATAAGCGATCCTTACGCGCGGAATTCACATCCGCCTCAAACAAAAACTTCTGTTTTCGTTCACAGATAGCTTTCCCGGTTTCATTTTTTATATGCTAAAAAACTCAACTAATCGTTGAAGAAATTTTTACCGCCGCAGGAAGAATAAATGCACGCGCTTTTGAGGTATGCTCCCCATACTAACATTTTGTTTTAAGTTTCATATGAATTCAAGCGCTGCTTGATTCCATAACGGCTCGCAAACTGATAATATAAACGAACGGACAAACCTTAAGGCTTAACCCGAAAACTAATATTCTTTGTATAGAAAGGATGCAATAAAATGTTTGATACTGTAAAAGTAGGAAAGACCATATCGAGGCTCCGTAAGGAGAAGAACATCACGCAGATGGGGCTGGCGGATATGATGGGCGTAAGCTATCAGGCTGTGAGCAACTGGGAGCGCGGCCATTCAATGCCCGATATCGGGAAACTGCCGGAGCTTGCCGGCATACTTGGCGTATCGGTCGACGAGCTCCTCGGCGGCGAAGCCCCGGCCAAACTTGTATCGCATGTGCTGGAAGGGAACGCGAAACAGTATGTTAAGGAAAAGGACGTCACGATGAAAACCGTGGCGGAGGCGGCCCCCATACTCGAACCCGCTCAAACGATTGAAATCGTCAATGTTATCGCGGAGGAGTCGGGAGAAGGAACGCGAATTGAGGATTTAGTCGCTATCGCTCCTTTTTTAGATGAGGACATGCTGGATAATCTGGCCGCGGAATCGCTTGATACGGCAAAAATAAGCGACCTTGTCATTCTCGCCCCGTTTTTGAGCGAAAAGGCCTTGAATTCGCTCGCGGAAAGGGTAGTGGAATCTCCTGATTTAAGTTCATTGACAATCCTAGCCCCGTTTTTGAGCGATAAAACTTTAAATTCGCTCGCGGAAAAAGTGCTGAGCGTGAGCAGCGCTTCCGCCCTGCTGGGCCTCGCCCCGTTTTTAAGCGATAATACGCTCGAAACGCTTGCGGATAAGCTCTATGACGGGCAGGATTTGAGCGCAATAATCGGGCTTGCGCCGTTCTTGAACGATAAATGCCTTGATAAGCTCGTAAACAAGATCTCGGAGGATTCCGATATGAGCGGCATCCTGGGGCTCGCTCCCTTTTTAAGCGATAAAACGCTGGATAGGCTTACGACGGCCGCGCTGGAATCCGATAGAATTGACGATATTTCAGGCCTAGCGCCGTTCTTAAGCAAGGAAACCCTGAACAAAGCGGCAAAGATCATTGTCGGCAAAAAAGGGGTAAAGGGGCTTATGCCCATCCTGCCGTTCATGTAAAACAACCCCGCGCAAGCCAAAATTAGGCATGCGCCGCCGTTAGGGGTTCTTATCGAATCCTAAGCGCGCCGGTGGGGATGAGATAAAAAGAGGGAGCGGCAGCGTGCCGCTCCCATGTCGTTATAGGGTGTCACATCACTTTTTTGAGGTTACATGGGGTGCTTGCGCCTTTGTCTTTCAACAACGCCCCCTGCAGGGAAAGCCTTTATTTATTTCCTCAAATGCCTGCGGCATAAATGAGAGGCAAAACCCGCATTGAAGACATCCTCAGAATTAGATTTGCTCCGGCCCGGCATGCCTCCGCTGCGCCCACCCGATATAGTTCGTATTCAAGCGCTCAATTCCGGCTTTTCATCCATCTAATAGCGGCTGCGGCCGTTCATAAGGCGCGAATTCGCGCAAACAGCCTGATTTCCCAGGGTTTTACAGCTTACCCGCTTCCTCAAGCGCTACGGCCAATATGCCGAGATTGTCTCGGTAAATATCCGCAAACTGAGAGATGGGAAGCGGGTTCACCCCCTTGCCGACCTCAATGGTATAGCCCGGCCTGTTATAATGAAGAATGAACCAATCCTTATAGCCCGCGTAGGAAGCCTCAGGCGGCGTTCGCTCAACGGTATAGCCGCTGACTTCACCGAGCCTCTGCGCTATTTCAAAGCTGCGCGGGGGTTCCATATCCAGGTAATTCCAGTATATTACCTCCCCCTGGGAATGATAGCTTAAGGTAAGCGCGAAATCATGCGCGAGCGTAAAATCATATACCGCGCGGCTCTCCTGCGCCGACAGGGGAGCCGGCCCCACATAATCCCTTGGCGCGGGGCGCGTGAACCCGAGTCTCTCCTTATTCTGCTTAGCCTGTTCCCAGCCCGCGGGATAATTGAGGTTTAAGTCCGTTCCAACGATATTCGCCTTCCAACCGTTGGGGAACGGTATTGCGGGAAATTCCTCCGCAATCGCCACCGCGCCGTCATAATAAGGGCTGCCAGGAATAATAGCGCCCGTTACCAGATCAACTCCGTCCGGATTCACCATGGGCGCGATATAAAGCGTGGCCGCGTCGTAAAGCTCTTTAGCCGGAATATCAAACACCTCTTTCCCCGACGCGTAAGCCGAGGCGTATTCCTCCAAAAAGCGCATCAGTACAGGCGTGGTTATCCATTCGTTCGCGTGATGCGAAGCGTTGTAGAACGCCTCCTTTTTGCCGCTCCCGATGGAAGCGTAGTAAAGCGGCTTTCCCATAACGCTGGAGCCATAAGTACCTATGCGAATAAAGGGATACCTTTCCCTCAACGCCGTAAGCGCGGTTTCCATATACCCATAGGAATAAATTACGTTGCCCGTTATGATATCCTCCAGCGTTGGTATCCAAATCGTGCTGCCTACTTTAAGGTTATATGCGTTTACGGTAGGGTTAGCGGCCTGAATCGCAGCATCCGTGGTATTAAATGCCTGCGCGAGTTTGTAGAAGGTATCGCCCGGTCGAATGGTATAGCTCACATATCCGCTTAAATACGGCATGAGCGCGGCCCATGTTTTCGCGCCCACTATGCCGTCCGGGGTTAACCTGTTGGCGCTTTGAAAACGCCGAACCGCGTTTTGTGTGTTGATGCCGAACACTCCGTCGACATTTCCCGGACTGAACCCAGCCTTTTGAAGCGCCAGCTGTAGCTGGCTTACCGCCGCGCCGCGGCTACCAAAGCGTAATGTTTCCATGCGTTAACCTCTCGATTTTATTTTTTATCCGCAAAATACTTTAGGCGGAAGAGAACGGCTCGCCCAACGCGAACCGGCATACTGTCAATCAACATGCTTTTTATCATTCAGATACCCCATGATACCTTTTGCCACGCCCTGAGCGAGCTTAAGCTGATGCCCGGGATCCTGAAGCTTGGCCTCGTCCGAGCTGTTGGATAAAAACCCGCATTCGATGAGCACGGCCGGCGCTTTGCATTCACGGATCATAAAATAATCGCCGGGGTTTGCAAACCGCTGCGGATGGCCGATAGCGTCGCATACCTCGAAGATAACGAACTCGGCCAATAGCTGCCCCTCCGTAGAGCCCTTCATATAAAACGCCATTGGCCCATAAATTGAACGATCGCTGAATTTATTCATGTGAACGCTTACAACGATATCAATACCCGGCTGGTTGATAATCTCTCTGCGTTTGCGCATATCAGAATTTTTGTCGCTGCCGAGCGCTTCCTCCGTTTCACGGGTCATGATTACGGTCGCGCCCTGCTTTTCCAGTTCTTGCTTGAGTAGCTTAGCGACCGAGAGGTTTATCCCCGATTCATGTATTCCGGAATCAACGCCCGACGCTCCTCCGTCAAATCCGCCGTGTCCCGCGTCCACCGCTATTACAAGCGCGCCCTCGCCTCCGGGCGTGGACAAGGCAGGGGACGCTCCGCCTCCCGCAAAAGCCGTATACGCGAACATGACGGCGACAAGAGCCGCGGCCGCGATGCAGCACTTGTCAATAGCTTTTTTGATTCTTTCGCGCAAAAATGCTCACCTCCCCACATTGATTTTATTCAAAACACCAGTCTGTTAGCACAATGACGGAGTATGGTTTTTCATCCCTAAAACAGTAACTGATGCATATAATGAATGAAAAAAAACATCCGAAATTATGCATAACCAGCGGATATGAACACGTTTATCCACAATGTCCACATAGTTATCCACAGAACAATGTCCAAATCCTCGGCTACTAAATGATTTTGTCCACATACCGGCGCAATGCATAATAACATTCTGACAACGATGCAACTCAACGATATATTTTGACTATATGCATCGACGCACCCAATTTTAAAGAATGGTTATTTAATTTTCGTGTTAATTTATTCAGAAGCGTCGCTTATAGCTCGACCGAATGTATGAATAAAAACGAATATCAGGTTGGTTTTAGGTTCACGTCCGTGCAGGAAGGCAAAACAAGACGTCGGCGATCCGGGGTATAAAGCAATCTAAATAGAGTGGCCCACCATTTATTAAGATATATCGGGCGCTTAACAACGCCCCATGAAGGGGGTTAAGATACGCTGTAATCTCCTCAAGCTGTATGAATGTTTCCACGGAGGTTTCTCGTGAGCGGCCGATTATACCGCAAGGGCGAATAGCTGCTTCAGGCTTTCCTCGCCACGCATGGCGCGCCGCGCTTTAAACAGAAAGAACCCCCACCGCGTTATCCAGCGACCAGCGCATATGCGGTATCAGCTCCCGCCTTTCGCCCGCGAGCCGCGCGGCGGCAAGCCCGCGTTCAAGTCTGCCCACAGCGTACAGCGCGCTGAATAAAATAAACCCATGATCGGAGGATAGGCAGCCCTCCTTAGCGGGCGCTGGCAACCAGCCGAGCCCGTCGTTTACCAGCATCCCGTATTCATTTAGCCGAACCTTGCCGTCAAGGGCTATTGAGTATAAGCGCCTGCCCGCATGCGCGCATTTTATTTCAACTGACAAGCTGAATAAATCAGCATCCCCAGCGTCGTCCCCGGCGCGCGGGCGAACAGTGCCGTAAGGCAGCAGCGCATAATAACCTACGGATATGATGCGCGTGCGCGGATCCCTGTCCACCTTTGCGAACGCGCCGAACTGCCGCATTTGAACGGCGCAGACGCCCGTTTCTTCCATCAATTCCCGCTCCGCGGCCGCGTCAAGCTCCTCATCCATACGCACAAACCCGCCCGGTAAAGCCCAGCGCCCAATAAATGGATGGCCTCCCCTTTGTATGATAAGCGCGCCCAGTCTCAATCCATCCCCACTATCCACAGGCGTAAAAACCGCCATATCTACCGTTACCGAGGGACGCCGGTATTTGTTTTCATCGTATTGAGCAAGAAACTCAGTTTCCGTAAGCCCGCTTTTGTCGCGGTATTGCCGCATGTAAAATCACCCCGTTAGTTATTAAAGCTTTATATAGCGCAATTATACCCGATTTAAACAGGGTTTAACAGCTGCGCATGCAAATTCACCGACCATGCGGCATATGAATAGAACAGGATAAGATGAGGTGAGCATGCCTATGGATACAAAACACATCATTTCGCTCAGGGGCAAGGAGCAATGCGGCGTCGCGTACATCACCGCGGGCGGCGACCGTACGCTTGTCAAAATAAAGCCCCACGGCGGTATCGGCCTGGAGGGCGCGACCGTATATTGCTTAACCGCCGCGGGCGCGTCAGAAGGGACGCTCGACGCTCTTTTTTCAGCACAAATCAAACTCGCGGGCGATATTTCCGCGATATTCGTCGCAAAGCAGCCGGGCGGCCCGTTTATCATGGAGGGTTCCGTTCGAGGCGCTCAGCTTGATATGGAGCAGGTCAAGCGCGAGCTCCGCATGCGTGCGATGAACAAGCAGGACGCCGCGCGCGTTCATGAAGATGAGGCGGGGCATGAGGTGTTCAAACCCAGTGAGGATGGGGCCCAAAAAGATGCGCGCGCTCCGTTCCCGCCAAAAAACGCCGCAGCCCCGCAGCAAAAAAAAGGCGCGGCGGCAAGGCCCGCGCAAAAGGAGAGCTCGGCTTCTCAAAGCGGTACGCGCCCTGCAAACGCGAACCGCGCCGCGAAAGGGGATAGCGGCCCCTCGGCAAACGCGGCGCCAAATCAAAACCCGCCGCCTCTTCCCGCAAAGCCACCCGGATCCGCGGGCAAGGGAGCGGCCAACCGTTTACCCACCAGCCATGCCGGGTCAACGTCCGTTTTCGATAAAACGCGCGGCAGGCCAAGAAAACCTGAGGATCTGGTGACGTACGCCGTGGTGGACGAGAAGGAGCAGCCTCTTTATCCGCCGGGCGCAATCGTGCCGTTGTATGAGGAAGCGAAGGGCGGTTCCGACGCTTTGAACAATATTATGTCCAAAGCCCGCGAGCTGTTCATCTACCCCGATCAGCAGCCGGGCGGGAATCAGCAGCCGGGCGGGAATCAGCAGCGCCGCCCGGACAACACAGCGCCTCGAATAAAAAGGGTGAATCAGGAGCCGCCCGCAAAGCGCCGCGACGAACAGTGGCTCAAGGAAACCGAGGATTTATTGAATGGGCGCAAGAGCGTAAAGCGCCAAAACCCGCCCTGCGCCGTTATGTTTGACGGTGTTGGGCGTACGGAGCCCGCCTATAACCCGTTCCCCGACGCGTTCCCCCGTTCCGTCTGGAAGCGCGTAAGCTATCCGGGGTCGCGGCATTATTATATGGAGGGCGAAGCCATGAAGGACGGCGCGCGCTTCATCATACACGCCATACCGGGCGAATTTTCCTCGCAGGCGCCATTGAGGCATAAGGGCTTTACGCGCTTTATGCGCGCCGCCGACGGCGTAGGGTACTGGCTCCGTATCCGGCGCAGGGAATAGTTAATATTTATGCTTGTGAAAACTCTCGTTTTTCAGCTCTTGGGCGTTCCGACTGGCGTGCGTACGCAAAGCGCCGGCATTATCAATAAGCGGTTTAATGCTTCAGAGGTTTCTAAAAGCCGGCGGCGGCCGGTTTAAAGCCAAACCCGTCCGTAAATAAGACTTCAGCTTGGAAAAGTAACGGAAACGGCCCGAAGGGAGAACCTCTTTTTAGAATAACAAGCAAACGCTTAAATACGGGAACGAAAAGGCGGCGTTAGAGCCGCCTTTTGACGAACCGTTCATTCCGTTTCGCGGGAAAAAATGCGTTTCATGCAACGTGGGTGGGATTGCCTGATAGATCGGCTATCAGTGCCGCTTTTGTTCTAAGCTTAAAAAGAAAAACCATGTAACGCCAACCGCCTTTTGAACCGCGTTTCTATACCGGAACAGTAGAAAATAGGCTCCTTTATGCCGCAAACTTGAAGCTTAGGTTAGTATGAAAGCAGTGTATGGAAATGGGGCTGGGCGGCCGTTTTTTAAAGAGCAGGCAAAGCATTTTCGGCAAGCGCTCGAGCCATGCCTCGCTTCAAACGCGCAGACCATTCGCATTTATGGTAATCTTCTCGCTGATGTGTTAAAATATAATCCGATTAAGAGAGCCGCAGCTCAAGGTCAGGCGAATTTTTATATTACAGGGTGACATATATGGACATTCCTCAAAAAATCCGGCAAATCATAGGTTCCCGGCCTTATACTGTAGATAAAATCGGGATGTCCGGCGCGCGAATCGTTTGTTTTGACGATATGGTACTAAAAATCGAAAAGCAAAATGAAACGTCGGATAATGAGCGCATTATGACTTCATGGCTATCGGATAAGCTTCCGGCGCCCAAGCTGCTTTGCTCAGAAACAAAGGATAATACCAATTACCTGCTGATGAGTAAAATTGAAGGGCGGATGCTATGTTCGCCTGAATTCCTTGAAAATCCTGCTCAATTAATAAAGTTGCTGGCCGAGGGGCTGCGAATGCTATGGAGCGTTGATATCACCGGCTGCCCTTATGAAAATTCCGCCGAAAATAAGTTAACGCTGGCCCAAACCCGCGTTTCTCTTAATCTGTGCGATACGCAAAGCGCCGAACCGGGGACGTACGGCAAAACCGGGTTTAATTCACCGGCGCATCTGCTTGAATGGCTAAAGCGGAATAAGCCTATGGAGACGTTTGTTTTCTCGCATGGTGATTTGTGTTTGCCCAACATATTCGCCAAGGATAATAAAATAAGCGGGTTTGTCGATTTAGGCAGCAGCGGGATTGCCGATAAATACCAAGACGTCGCGCTCTGTTACAGAAGCATTGAGCATAATTTTAACGGAAGGTTCGGGGGCCGCACGTATAACGGTTTTTTCGCGGAAATGCTCTTTGAGGAGCTGGATATCGTGCCGGATTGGGATAAACTCAATTATTATATTTTATTGGACGAGCTGTTTTAAGTACCCGTGTCAAAGCCAAATTTCAAGCGGCGAAGCGGAGCAATCAACCGTCTCGTCATAATAGGGAAATACAGGCGGAGCCTGCATCTTAAATGTTCATTTGCAGCTATCATAAGCCTCTGCCGGAAGCCCTTTCGCCGTGTGGGATCAATTTGTGCGCGTTTAAGCTTGTAATCGTTGTATGCCACAAACGCCAGTTATAAAGCGAAGCTTTATTAGGACTGCTGCGCCGCGGCCGCGCAGTCGATGGCGAGCAGCACGCAAAGGGCAAACAGCCCGTCCGCCGGTTCCGCCACCGCCAGTTCGTAGCTGTCTCCCCAGGTGAACCACGCCTTGCTTACGCAAGCCACGCACTCCCCGGTTTTCTCCATAACATACTCATGCGCCCAAATGTCCCCCTGTATCCGCCAACCCATACCGGTTACGGCGTAGCGGGGCTTAAAAAACGATAACTCCCTGATTACCTCAAAAATTACGCGCCCGCCAATCATAACCTCAAACTTCGGCATAAAGCTAAAAAGACTCTGCCGGATAAAGGCGGCCTCGCCGCCCCCCGCCTCGTACACGTGCAGTTTTTTCCCCCAAGAAAAAAACTCGCCCTCCACATAATACCTATCCGCGCCGGATTCATCCCGCACGGCGAACCTGTCCCGCCAGGTAAAAGCCTTTTGCTTGATGTAAAGCCTCATTATAACCCCTGAAAATCCCCTTTCTATGCCAGCGGCAAGTTCGCGCAGGCGTTGAGATCAAGCCCGTTCCTTTTTCCGGCGAGCAGTTGGTAATGCCCCGCGCAGCCTATCATGGCGGCGTTGTCCGTGCAAAGCTCAAAATCCGGGCAGTAAAACCGAAAGCCGGCCTCTTTCGCGCGAGCGCGCATGCTTTCCCTCAGCGCGGTATTCGCGGATACCCCTCCCGCCAGCGCGAGCGTCTTTACGCCCGCTAAACGTGCCGCGCGTATGGATTTAGCGGTTAACGTTTCCACAACCGCACGCTCAAACGAGGCCGCCGCGTCCGCGGAGTTCACCTCCAACCCCTTTTGCCGCGCGTTATGAATGGCGTTGACGATTGCCGTTTTTATGCCGGAAAAGCTCATATCCAGGCCGTCGCCACTGTTAAACGGTGACGGCAGGCGAAACGCCTCGGCATCCCCGCCGCGCGCAAGGCGTTCCAGATGCGGGCCGCCCGGATACGGAAGCCCAAGCGCTCGGGCGACCTTATCAAACGCCTCGCCCGCCGCATCGTCCAGCGTGCGTCCAAGAAGGCGGAAAACGGTATAATCCTCTACCAGAACAATATGGCTGTGCCCGCCTGACGCCACTAAGCATACGAACGGCGGTTCCAAATCCGGCGCGCTCATATAATTGGCGGCGATATGCCCGGCAATATGGTTTACTCCCACAAGCGGTAGGCCCTCCGCGAGCGCCAGCCCCTTGGCGTAGCTTACACCTACGATCAGCGCCCCCACCAGCCCCGGGCCGCAGGTTACCGCAACGGCGTCCATGTCCTTAAGGCCAACGCCCGCCCCTTCGAGCGCGGCCTGCACAATTGAGTCAATGCGCTCTACATGGCTTCTCGAGGCGATTTCAGGAACAACGCCGCCATACTGCTGATGAATGCTTATCTGGCTGTGCACCGCGGCGTAAAGCGCCTCCCGGCCGCCGCGCACAACCGCCGCCGCCGTTTCGTCGCAGGAGGACTCAATTGCGAGAAGCAGAGGGGCTTTTTTCTTTAAATATTGTTCCGCTTTTTTTGCGGCGAGCGCGCCGTACGCCATTACCGCGCCCCCTTTTTGCGCCTTTTCCTTGCGAACAGCGCCGATGCGATTGTAAGCGCCGCCATAACGCCGAGGAACAAAGCGCCGAACCGGATGATGACGTTCATAAACAGGCTCTGCGGGCACATATTGATCATACGGCTCGTCGCCGGGTCTAGTATCCACAGATCGTTGTCGAAGAACAGGTGATGGAACGAGGTCCAGAAAGAGGTAAAATCGATAGCAACCCAAGCCGCGGCCGCGGCGCATACGAGCGCGAACAGCGCCGCCGCCCAAAGAAAGCCGCGCGCGGCGGTCTTTAGGCCGCCCTTTTTCGAGAGCATCGCGGCGCCGACGAAGAGCAGCAGCGAAATCGCAAGCCCAACGTTCCGTACCGTACGCCAGGTCAGGTACAGGCGCTGAACGTCCACCATATGCGCGGCCTCTCGCTCGTTAAACATCTCCACCGTTTCGCCGTTTACCTTTACCTCAAGGTATATGGAATCCCTGCGCCCTTCTATATAATCCACAAGGCGCTTTAAAGCCCTGGTAACATCCTCGTCCGTCATGCCCATGGCGCTGCCCGTGCCCATCTCCCGGTATTGCTTATAAAACCAGTCCCCGTCGTTTGCGACAAGCTGCAATGCGGAGAAGAGCAAAGCGATAATGAGGATGAGGGACGCCGCTATACTCATGGCAAGTGAAAAAAAGCGCTTCATATACATCAATCCTTCTATGAATCAATTCCGCTTGATTATACCAGAAAACGCTTGCCGGAGAAAGCGCCGCCCGAAATAACCCCTGAAAATAAACCATCCCGGAAAAGCGGGGGACGAAGGCAGCCGAGCCGCCACAGAGATTTGGGCAAAGCGAACTTTGAAGGCTTTGTTCGTGAAAGTTTAACATCGCGCCGCAAGGCTTGAGATTGTCGATAACACCGTTTTTCATCAGCGAAATACGCGTATGAGATGCATTGGGCCAGCAGCCGGCCTTTGATTATCCTCGCAATAATGTATTGGACCATGCTGTAAATCTTCAAAGAAGTCTATCGCGCGCTCTGTCCGGCCGGAGCCAGCATATTCAACCAAGTTCTTTTCACATTGTATCTTTGAGCATATACTCTTTCCGGCATTTAAGCCATTCCCGTTTATTGCGCCATTTTCCCCGGTATCGCAATAATACCGGGCGTTTTTTGTCGCCCTGTATTTATAGCCGCTTGCATGTATTAACATTCTCCACTATTTGTTGGCTTTCAAAAAGCAGTTTGCCGTGTGATCATCGACCATTCCAACCGCCTGCATAAAGGCGTAAACAATGGTAGAGCCCACAAATTTAAATCCTCTTTCTCTCAAATCTTTACTAATCCGGTCTGACAGCTCGGTTTTCGCCGGCAGCTCCGAAATATCGTTCCAGTTATTACAGACAGGCATTCCATCTATATAAGACCACACAAATCTATCAAAGCTGCCATACTCCTCCTGCACAGCGCGAAACGCTCTTGCATTACTTATGACAGACTGGATTTTCAGGCGATTGCGAACAATCCCGGCATCCAGCATGAGCGCTTCCAATTTTTTATCGTCATATTTCAAAATTTTATTGATATCAAACCCGTCGAAAGCTCTGCGATAGTTCTCCCTTTTCCGAAGTATGGTAATCCAGCTCAATCCTGCCTGGGCACCCTCCAAAATCAGCATTTCAAACAGCTTTCCATCTTCATGGACAGGAACGCCCCATTCCTCGTCATGATAACGGCAGTACATTTCATCCTCGCCTGCCCAGGCGCACCGTTCCAGGTTTTTATCCATAGCTCCCGCACCTTTTTCTATATCGTTTAATATTAGCTCGTCTGTATTTTGAAACTTAACGGCTGAACATCATTCTACAACATATTTACCTGAAGGACAAAGCAATCCCAAATAGCACCGCAACCGGGATTGCTTAGTTATCACTCTAAAGCCCTGCAGCAAAGGCTTTTCCCCGCAGGGGGCGTCTTTAAGCGCCAACGGAGCAAAGTTTCCGATGAAAACCCGCAAAAAAGCGGCTTAACCGCTATTTCGCCCCACTGTATGAACTGCCTAATCCATTAAGCGCTATGGCGCCGCCTGCTTCAGCCCTTTTGTACGTCCACCACCCTGGGCGGCTTTCTGCACAGGATATCGTAGAGCGCCGGAACAATGAACATCGTCAAAAGGGTCGCATAGGTCAGCCCACCGATGATGACCACGGCCATGGGCTGAAGCATATCCGCGCCGGTTCCTACGCCCAGCGCAAGCGTCACCAGCCCCAGGATGGTTGTTACAGCCGTCATCAGTATCGGCCGCATGCGCCTCCTTCCCGTTTCAACCAGCGCGTCCCTGCGGCTCATCCCCCCGGCGTACAACCTGTTTGCGCAATCTACAAACACGATGCCGTTGTTCACCACAACGCCCACAAGCACCAGCAGCCCCAGGCAGGCGATTACGCTTATCTCCATACCGCACGCGAAGAGGAGCAGCGCGCCGCCGGTAAACGCGAGCGGGATTGTAAACATGACGATAAACGGCGATAACAGCGACTGGAACTGAGCCACCATGATGAGGTAAATCAGAAAAACTGCCAGAAGCGCCATCTGGATTAAATCGGAAAGCGTATCGTTAATCGTCTCATTTTCACCGGACATCTCCAGCGTATAACCGTCCGGAAGCTCAAAATCCGCTAGCGCCTTTTCAACGTCGCGCCCCACAAGCCCCACGTTGTCGTCCATGCCTATCGCCGCGCTTATCGTTATGCAGCGCACAAGGTTCTCGCGCCTTATGGATGAAAGCATATCCGCCTCGCTCACAACCGCGATATCGCCCAGCCGCACGTCCACCGGCTCGCCGTCCCGAGTTCCGGAAAGCGTTAAGTCTTTAAGCGTTTCGCGCGTTTGCCTCGCATCCTCCTCCAACTCGACGACAAGCGGATACTCGCCGCCGTCCAACATTACGTCGGATACCTGAGCCCGGTATGACAGCGCCTGCGCAACGGCCTGATAAACCTGCGCGACGGTCAGCCCATAGCTCATGGCTTTGTTTTTATCTACGGCAAACAGCGTTTCCCTTCCGTTGTCCTCCATACCGTCCGAAACTTCCGCTATGCCGTTAACCGAAGCGAGCCGGCCCGCAAGTTCGGCGGCAAGCTCCCGCAGCACGTCGAGATCCCCGCCGTATATGCCGACCTGTATGCCGGATCCGCCCAGGGCCGAGATATCCATATTGCCGGAGCTGACTGCAAGCGAAATCGGCATATCCTGTACGGCGCTGAGAATTTTGCGCTCTATTTGCGCGCTTTTCTCGGCGCGCTCATCGCTGAGCACCACATACATGCTCACGCTGTCCCCGCCGCCCATCATACCGCCCTGCATCGCGCCCACGGTAGCCACGCCTTCAACACGTGCTATGCGGGCCTGCGCCTCATCCGCCAGCTCGCGTATTCGTTCATCCGTGGCTTCTTCGGGCATGGAAACGGAGATCATCAGCTGCTGGCTGTCCGTTTCCGGCATGAAGGCAAGGCCCATGCCCGAAACGGCAAACACGGAACCCGCGAGCAGGACCAGCGAGAGAGAGAGGGATATCCATTTATGCTTAAGGCTGACGGTAAGCGCGCGCGCATACGCGTTCTGAACCCGGGTGAAAAATTTGGCTTCCCTGTGTTTGTTCTTGCGGAGCATGGTGGAGGAAAGCGCCGGCACGACCGTCATGGCGACAAAAAGGCTCGATATGAGCGAATAAGCGATGGTGAGCCCCATGTCCACAAAAAGCTCCTTCGCAATACCCTCGGTAAAGACGATAGGCAAAAATACGCAAACGGTCGTAAGGGTTGAGGCGACGATGGCTCCGCTTATCTCCTTCGCGCCTTCAACAGCCGCGCGCACCGGGCCGACGCCCTCCGCGCGCAGGCGGTAGATGTTCTCTATGGCGACGATGCTGTTGTCGACGAGCATGCCTACGCCCAGCGCAAGCCCCGCTAGGGAGATGATGTTGAGCGAAACGCCTGTAAAATACATCAGCACGACCGATAGCAGCACGCTGATGGGTATGGACAGCGCCACGATAAACGTCGGCCTGAAGTTTTTAAGGAAAATGAGCAGCACCAGTACGGCGAGCGCGCCGCCCATCAGCAGGTTTTGAAGCACGGTTTCTATGATAATATCTATATAAACGCCCTGATCCATAAAGGTGGTGATATGTGCGCCGCTTTCCCCGGCCTCAATCCCCGCGAACGCGTCGCGCAGAAGCCGCGATACGCCCGTTGTGGATGCGGAGCTTTGTTTTTGCACGCTTAACAATACGCCGTCGTTACCGTTTACCTTAGCGTAAGTTTCGCCCGCGTTATCCTTAACGGCAACGTCCGCAACGTCTAAAAGCGTTACCGTGCCCACAACCTCCGCCGTAAACAGCTCCAGCCCCGCGATTTCGTCCAGTGATTTAAACCTCTCGCCTATCTTGATGGAGAACGGCTCCCCATCCTCATACGCGTACCCGGCGGGCATGGAAAAGTTGTCCGCCGTCAATACGCCCGATACCATGGCTACGCTGACAAGCCCCTCAAGCCCCGCGTTTTTAAAAGCGGCGTCCTTGGCCTCGTCCAACTCAGCCTGAGCGCCCTCAAGCTCCTTTTCGCCGCCGGCAATCTGAGCCTCCGCCTGGCTTAAACCGCTTTCAAGCGCGGCGCGGCCTTCCTTAATGGTTCTTAGCTGCGCTGAAAGATTGTCGAGCGCGCCTTGCGAATCGGCCTTGTTGCTTTCAAGCTCGCCGATGGTGGCCTCGCATAGCGCAATCCCCTCATCAAGCCGCGAAAGGAGGGCGTTCAGCTCTTCTTCGCCCGGGTTTCCAAGCGCGGCCAGCCCCGCCTCAATCGCGGTTTTATATTCCCTTAGGCCGGCCAGCTGGGCATTCGCTTCGCTTAACAGCCGCTCAAGCCGCTCCACCGCCGCGCGGGCGCGCGCGATTTGTTCGTTTAGCGCGTCAATCCGCTTCTGTAGCTCCTCCCTGGCGCCCTGATTCTCCGGCGTATCCGGTATCCCCGCCAGCTCCTCTTCAAGCGCCGCAAGCTCAAACAGCAGCGCGCTCAGCTCCTTATCCGCGCCCTCAACCGCGGATTCAAGCGCGGATATCCCAGCCTCGCAGGCAAGTATGCCCGCCTCTACCTTGGGCAGATCCTGCCTGCCCGCGATGAGCGCCTCCAATTTCGCCTTTTGATCGTTGAGCTCTTTTAGCTGCTGCTGAGCCTCCCGGATGGCAGCGTTGAGCTGATTGCCGGCCTCCTCAAGCCGGCCTATCCCGGTTTCTATCTGCTCCTGGGCCTTATTTAGCTCACCGCGCTTGCTCCTCGCCTCGCTGTTGAGGGTTTTTTTGCCTTCCTCAAGCTCCCTTCGCGCGTCGTCCAGCTTTTGCTGCGCATCCGCCAGCTCTTTATCCACCTTCTGCGTTATTTTATTGTTCAAGGCGTCTATTTTCGCCTGGCTGAGCGTTACGCGCACCTCTTCCTGAACAAGGCCCATACCCGTAACGGAAGCGACCCCGTTTACCCTTTCAAGCGCCGGTACGACCACATCCCGAGCATAGTCTGATACGTCTGTAATATCCTTGCCGTCAATATCGACGCTTACCACCATTACGGGAAGCATATCCGGATCCACCTGCATCAGGATCGGCGAGCCCACGCCGCTGTCAAAAGAGCCCTTGATTTGGTCAAGGCTGTTGTTCATTTCAATGAGCGTGGAATCCATGTTGACGCCGTAGGTGAATTCCAGTATAACCATGGATACGTTCTCTGACGATACGCTGCTGATGTTTTGAATGCCGCCAATCGTTGAAAGCGCGGACTCAACAGGCTTTGTAACCGAGGCCTCCACCTTCTCCGGGCTGGCCCCGGCGTAGCTTGTATATACGACCACATACGGCAGTTCAAACTCGGGGAACAGGTTGGTCGGCATTCTTGAAAACGCCATCACGCCAAGCGTGATAATAAGTATTACGCCGACAATGACCGTAAGCGGTTTTTTCGCGCTGAAGCTCTGCATGGTTCCTCCAATTAATAACGGAGACCAAAGCGCAGGCTTTTTAAGATAAAAACGCCTTTGCCGGGGCGGTTCCGTAAAATAACGCGCCATGATCCCTTTTTTTATCTTTTGATAAAAGCAATTTTAATATCGGCACGCTGATGCAAATTTTATCACCCAGAAGCGCCGCATTATACCTTTTTTTCCGCATATATTGTGACAAAAATGAAAAATGAAGCATAGCGTTAATAATCGGGAGCTAAAGGCGTTCATTTCATATCGAGGCGGGTTAGTATGGCATTGATTGATTGGAGCTTGGTTTCGTGGTATCATTTGATTAATCGCTGACAAATATCGCGTAAATACGCCGTCCGGTCGGCGAACATCGTAATCGGAAGGTAGATATGGGTTGTTTGGGTAATATCCTGTGGTTCATATTCGGCGGGGCTGTCCTCGGCCTGAGCTGGGCGCTGGCCGGCTTAATATGGTGCATAACGATTATTGGCATACCGTGGGGTATCCAATGCTTTAAGTTTGCAAAGCTCGCTTTCTTCCCGTTCGGCAAGCGGATCCAATACGGCGGGGGCGTCGGCTCCATACTGCTCAATATCGTATGGCTGCTTATCAGCGGGCTTATACTATCTGCCGAGGCCGCTTTGATCGGCTGCCTTTTTTGCGTTACCATTATCGGTATCCCGTTCGGCAAGCAGTGCTTTAAAATCGCCAAGCTCGCGCTGTTGCCCTTTGGCTCGACCGTGTGGTAAATAAGCTTCCGTTCTAACTCATTTTTCCATAATAAGCATCTCTGCGCTTAGTGCGGCCATCTTGCGGATCAATCGGAAAGAGCCTGCGGGCGTACGCGCAGCCCAAAGCTTTTTTTATTTGGGTATTAGGCTCACGCCGTTTTTTCTGGTTTTTCTCGCCCATACCCCACGCGTTTTTCCTTGTCAACAGCCTGGGCTTTGAGCTTACCGGTATTGCCCGGCCGCCAAGCCGTTTATCACAAGCCCAGCCCATACCCGCGATAGTGAGTGCGCCAAAGCCAAGCATCGGCTTTCACGGGGTCTGCGGAGCTCGGGCTCAACATCGCCAAAAAGCGTTAAATCATAGCCGTTCGGCGTACTTAAAAACCGCTGCCCGGCGTACGCGGATTGCGTTAGAGCTACGCATAAATCCGCCGCGCCGTTATTGTATGCCTAAAGGCGCGTTATAGCCAAGGATAAAAACCCCGGGGGTCAATCCGCCCGCTTCGGTTCTGGATTGCGCGAGCATTGAAAGGCAGGGCCGCTCCCGGACCAGACGCTTGAGAAGCGTAAACTCCATCGTGTACATCAGCGCAAAGCCTCCCGGCCGAAGCCATGCGGGGATGTTATCAAGAATCGCCGCGTATAAGCGCTCGTTATCCTGATGGCTGCCAACGCGGTTGCCGAACGGGAGGTTGCATACAATCTCGTCGTACAGCTCCTTGGTCTTGTATTTTGCGCAGTCGCACCGTATAAACCGCGCCTCGGAACCCGCCGCCTGCGCGTTGCGGCGCGCTATTTCAAGCGCCTCGCCGTCAATATCCACGCCGGTGAGCGATATGCAGGGCGAAAGCAGCTCGCGCTCAATAAGAAGCGTTCCGCTCCCACAGCAGGGGTCGAGCACGCGCGCGCCCTCTTCGCGGTATTTAGAGGCGTACCCCAGCACCGCCGCAGCCGTGGCGGGATGTATTGAGGCCGGTACAGATCCAACGCGGTAACGAAACCGCGTATCCTCATAACAGGTGAGCTTAATGTAAACGTCAACCATGCGGCCGCGCTTTTCAATGCGCAGCTCGGCGTCATAGCGCGAAGGCGAATTGATAAGGGACTGACCGTCCAGCGCGGAGGCGAGCTTCCTCGAAACCTCGCCCCTGTCTGAAAAACCCCTGACCTCGACGCGGTAGCCATAGGGCGGTTCGCCCTGTGCGCATTCCTCCAAAAGGGCTGTTAGCGGCCCCTTGGCCTTAAGCGCGATGTCGGCGCACTCAGGCCCGGCGCCTCGGAATATGGGGAACAGCGCCTCCTTGAATGAGCGGGCAAGGAACAGCCTGTCCCAATCCTTCGTTTTTACATGCAAAAAGCCGCCTCGAACGTTGTACGGCTCAAGCCCGAGTTCTTTAAGCTCCGCAGCGGTCACATGCGCCATGCCGTCGGGCGTGCGGATTTCCAGCTCATGCGCGCGCTTAAGCCCGGTAAACGCATGGCGGCGCACATCCTGACAGCTTCTTCTCGCCATCTTGAGCGCTTCTTGTTCTTCGTTATAGTGTTTAGCGCTGTCGGCCGAGCCGGCAGGCTGCGGCCTGTAATCCGCAAGGAACCGGGCGACCGCGTCGCCCTTGAGCGCGCCAAGGCTCAAAAGCATAGAGGGGCGCGCAATCCGCCTTTCTTCCCGCGTTAGGGCGGCCATAAGCGGCTCTGCATCGCGCGCGTCGCCAAGCCTGCCCATAAGCCTGGCGACGTTTTTTCTCAACTTAACGTCCTCGGACTCAAGCATGCCGTGTAGCGACAGCCTGTCCCCCAGCCGGGCGTTCATATCCGCCCGCGCTTGAGGGCTCTTTGCGGCCGCGCATAAAAACGCGCATGCGGCTGCGTTTTTTTCTTCCATAAACAGTTCCCACGCTCCGTCCATAGCCTCATTTTTCCGCTCGGCCAGAATTTCGGAACCGTTAGGCCGCGCGAGTATTTCGCGAATCTTGCTTTTGTCCAGCTCTCTCATCTATTGTTGCTTCCTAGTCTATTTTGTGCGGCCTTTTTTATCACATTAAGCACTTTTTCCGTCCCGTCCGCCGCCGGTTCGGCGTTCATGGCCGATACGAACTCCAGCCTGTGGTTGAACAGCTCTTCTACCGCGTCCAAAAGCGTATCGGCCGTCAACTCACTTTGCTTTAGGTACAGCGCATACCCTTTTCGCGCGAAGTATCCCGCGTTATGGATTTGATCCCCCCGGCTGCTTGAAGCCGGCAGCGGTATAAGCACGGCCGGTTTTTTCAGTGCCAGCAGCTCAAAAACAGCGTTGGCTCCCGCCCGGGATATCACGATATCCACTGCGGCGAACACATCTGGAAGCTCGGACGCGATGTACTCGTATTGCGCGTAGCCGGCCATGTCGAGCCCCGGTTCCATCTTTCCCTCCCCGCAAAGATGCACGATATCATACTTTACGGTAAGCGTTTTTAGCGCGCCTCTTACCGCCTCGTTCACAGCCAGCGCGCCCAGACTTCCCCCCATTACGAGCAATATGGGCCTATCCCCCTTAAAGCCTAAAAACTCTAAGCCCTTTTCCCGTTTTCCATTATACAGCTCCGGGCGTATCGGCGTGCCGGTGTGTACGCCCTTTGCGCCGACCTGGTTGAGCGTGTCCGAGAAGGTCACGCAGACTGTGTCCGCGAAACGCGCGCCAATCCGGTTAGCAAGCCCGGGCGTATAATCCGACTCATGCACAACGACCGGCGCTTTTCTCCTCGCGGCGATGCATACCGGAACGGATACAAAGCCGCCTTTTGAAAAGACGACGTCCGGCTTTACGCTGCGTATTATCCGCTTCGCCTGGAATACGCCCTTAACGACCCGGAAGGGATCCGTGAAGTTTTTCCATGAAAAGTAACGCCTGAATTTACCGGATGTAATGGTGTGATAGGTCACGCCGGGCCGTCCCTGCACCAGCTTTTGCTCAATGCTTCCCGCCATGCCTACATAATGGATATCGAACCCCTCGTCCGCCAGCCTGGGCATGAGCGCAATGTTCGGGGTAACATGCCCGGCGGAACCGCCGCCGGTCATCAGGATAATCTTTTTCATAAAAAATCCCTTCAAATAAGCTATGCTTTCGTACTGCAATATATGCGGCCGGGCGTCGAAATGCGCGCGCTCGGAGCCCGATATAAGCCTTAACGTTTCTCAAGTATATCATTCGCGTAATTCCACCGCAAGCAAACGTGTGCGCGCGACTGCTATCATCCTTTCGGTGTAAAAAAATAATGCGGTTTTATGTAATTATAATTTTATTTACATATTATTTTGTTACTTTTTTAGGAATAAGGGAATTAATACTGAGCGTATGGTTTTTTCTTGCGGCAAAATCGACGGCGCTTGGTATACAACATATCGCAGGGCTATAAGCACAAGATTTATGAATTCCGGGAGGTTCCTATGCTGATTTTCACCGTTTTCTTTTTATCCTGCGTGATTGGAGCACTCTGGTTTATTTGCAGCGGCCAGCCGGGGCTTAAGAGCGCGCATGCCGATTACGCGGTTAAAGCCCGGCTTTTGTTTATCAGGCTTTGCGTGGTTATCGTCACCCTAACCATGATTACATATGTCCTTAACTGCGTGATCCTGCAAATCGCGAAATTTGATTATACCGATACGCCTTTCGCCGTCTTTTCAACCGCAAGCCTGCTTCCATCCGTAATATCTTCCTTAATCGTTTTGATTAATCGTTATAAAGAAATTGGAATCGGCTGGCTGCTGCTGATGTTTTTAGTCAATTTGTTTTGCGCGGCCGGGGTATTGTATATCGTTTTATAGATTGAGCCGGTTTCGGCGCGTGCCATTACCGGGCTGGTCGAGGCGTGATTCCATCAAATACCGAATACGAAAAGAACTGCACGCTCTTACATTTCATCCAGAAGGCGTATTGACAAACAAAATACATTGGATTAGAATAGTAATGCTGTATTGTAGGGCTTGTTGCACGCCGCTAAAATAAAGGCTGCGGGCGGCAACGCGCGGGTGTAGCTCAGTGGCAGAGCGCCGGCTTCCCAAGCCGGTTATGTGGGTTCGATTCCCATCACCCGCTCCACCTATCCCGTTTACGCGCGGGAAACTACAAACCGATCATAATTGGAGGAAGAAACAGGAATGGCGAAAGCAAAATTTGAGCGGACAAAACCGCACGTAAA
>UQWD01000001.1 GCA_900544555.1 uncultured Eubacteriales bacterium | reverse complement strand
AAACCTGATTATTAATATTATATTTAATTTTTATTCCTATATATTTTATCCCTTCGGCGAGGCGCTAAGACCGTGCTTATTTATCAACGCATCAAGTAATCCGTCTTTACGCATATCCTCGAGCAGCATGTTCGCCAACTCACAAATCGCCTGCGATTCGGTGCTGCAGGCTATCGCGTAGCTAATTGTGCCTACAGCTTCCTGCTTAAGGGTAAAGCCGTAATGTTCATCATCTTGATAGCGGCGGGCATAAGCCCCTTCAATGGCGGCGGCGTCTATCCTTGCCGCGTTTAACGCAAAGAGCATATCGGGATATGAGGCAAAAGCCTGTGTTTTCCAATCGGCGGGCTTACCCGCTTCCTTAAGCGAATTGATATATCTTTGAAGCGCGCGGTGTGAAGCCGTATTGGAAACATAACCGACAATAACGCCTTCGTTCAACGCCAAATCAGCGGAGCCTTCCTGAACCGCAAGGTAACATGCGTCGTAATAATAGGGTTCTGAATAAATGTACCGGCCTTTCGTATCCGCGTCCTTCTCCATCAGACAAATAGCAAAATCAATCGAACCGTCTGACAACGTTGGCCAAATAGATTGATGGTTGACGTTAACGAATTTCACCGCGTCGCCATGCTTTACGTCGGGAAGTATCCTTTCAGCCAGTAGCGTCGCCAGTTCAATCTCAAGCCCCGCGCCGCCCGAGCCAAAACCCGGCATATCGCTGCGTACGCCGGCTAAAACAACGCCCCGGTTTTGAATAATATGGATTTCAGGGGAAGAAAAGATCAGAGGCTCGGGCTGAAGCGCTCCAATCAGCACAGCTACGACGACAACCGCCGCTATGATAATCAATATCACGCGGTTGCGTTTCCCATCGCTCCCAACAAGCGTAAATTTTCGGCGTCTTCTTGCCATACGTCATTATAGCAAACGGCGGCTTCGTTGACAAGAGACGCGCGGGCGAAGTATAATACCCTAGTTAATCCAATACTTTTTGAGGTAATAAAGATATGAAGAGACTTTCATCCGATGAGCTTCGCCGGTTATACCTTGAGTTTTTCAAGGAGAAGGGGCACGCAGTAATTTCCAGCGCTTCGCTGATACCCGAAAACGATCCCACCGTGCTCTTTACAACTGCGGGCATGCATCCCCTAGTACCTTACCTTATGGGCGAGAAGCATCCCGAAGGGCGTCGGCTGGCCGATGTGCAAAAATGCGTTAGGACAGGGGATATTGACGAAGTGGGCGATCCATGGCACTTTACGTTTTTTGAGATGCTTGGCAACTGGTCTTTAGGCGATTACTTTAAAGAAGACGCGATTGCTTTTTCATGGGAGTTCCTTACCAGCCCCAAATACCTTGGCATAGATAAGGATAAGCTTTATTTCACATGCTTTGCGGGCGATAAGGACGCGCCTAAGGATACGGCCGCGTACCAATGCTGGCTGAAGATGGGCGTTGATCCCACGCACATCTTTTTCCTCGATAAAAAACATAACTGGTGGGGACCGGCAGGCGTTACCGGCCCTTGCGGACCGGATACGGAGATGTTTATCGACACGGGGAAGGCAAAATGCAGCGAAAGCTGCAACCCGTCCTGTTCCTGCGGAAAGTATGTGGAACTTTGGAACGACGTGTTTATGGAATATTATAAAACGGCCGACGGTACGTTTGAGCCGCTCAAGCAGCGCAATGTGGATACCGGTATGGGGTTCGACAGAACGGTTGCCATCCTCCAGGGCGTTGAATCAGCATATGATACGGATTCATTTGCGGATGTATTAGCCTGTATTGAAGAGTTGTCGGGCAAAAAGTATAAGGAAAGTGAAAGCGTCCAAAAGGCTTTTCGCATTATTGCGGATCATATCCGCTGCGCAACGTTTATACTTGGGGATGAGAGGGGAGTAACGCCGTCAAATCTGGATCAGGGGTATATCCTCCGCAGGCTGATTCGCCGCGCTATCCGGTACGCGATGCAACTGGGCATCCCGGAAAACAGCCTGACAAAAGTTGCGGATACGGTAATCAACCAATACGGCGGGTTTTATAGAGAATTGGTATCGAACAGAGACAGGATTTTGAAGGAGCTGGCCGACGAGGAAACGAGGTTCCAGCGCACGCTCAAAAATGGGATGCGTGAATTTGAACGCATTAAAGGCCGATTTGACGGAGGGCTTATCGACGGGGCCAGCGCTTTCCGCCTTTATGATACATTTGGTTTTCCTATTGAATTTACAATGGAAATGGCCGCGGAAAACGGCCTAAAAGTGGATGTGGAAGGTTTCCATAAAGCGTTTGAAGAACATCAGAAAAAATCACAGGCCGGCGCTGAGCAAAGGTTTAAAGGAGGTTTGGCGGATACGACGGCGCAGACAGCAAGGCTGCATACGGCAACGCATCTACTTCAGGCGGCCTTGCGAAAGGCGTTGGATGAAAGCATTTCGCAAAAGGGGTCAAATATTACTGCCGAACGCCTTCGGTTTGATTTTAGCTTCCCGCGCAAGGTGACTAAGGATGAATTGCGCGAGGTGGAAGGGCTTGTTAATGAAGCTATCAAAAGCGATTATCCCATTATATGCGAGGAAATGACGGTAGAGCAGGCGAGAGCTACCGGCGCAATCGGATTGTTTGGGGACAGGTATGGAGAGCGAGTAAAGGTATACTCAGCCGGATCTTTCAGCCGTGAGATATGCGGCGGGCCGCATGCGGAGAGGACGGGCGAGCTTGGGCGTTTTAAAATCCAGAAAGAAGAGGCTTCAAGCGCGGGAGTGAGGCGCATTAAAGCTGTTCTTGTAGAGGAATAGGCGGATGTCCAGAACGCAACCGACTCAATGGGTTGAATATGAGTGGAATGTGCGTGGGGAGCGGGCTTTGTTCGGCGTTGATTTATCGCTAGCGGACGATGCGCCGGACGCGGCTCGCCCCATTATGCTGCGCATCAGCTGTACAGGCAGGAATACTAAGTTTGAAAGCTTGAATGAGAGCGAACTGCGAAGCTGCAGGCGAATACTCGCGCGCTGCAAAAAAACGGTGGATGGCGTCTATGCGGGCTTCATTGAGCGCAGCTGTCAATGGGACTGCTTTTTTTATGTTGCTTCCGTGAAATGCCAGGATATGGCTCAGGAGGCCGCTGATGCTGAGCAAAAAGTCGTTGCACGCATAGAATGCGCCGAGGATACGCACTGGAAAACCTACTTCAAAATATTGTATCCGGACGCGGCAAAGTATCAAACCATACTCAACAGGGAGTATATCGGGGAGATGGTGAAAAACGGGGATCGCGCCGCGATCCCTCGGCGGCTGAACCTCTATATGTATTTCCCGACAAGGCCCTTGCAGGTTTTGTTTTGCGAGCAGGCGCGCATCAGCGGGTTTGCGATAGGGAACAGCGTTTACAGCCCGGAACAGGAGCTCTCATACGGCGTCGTCCTTCATTGCATCAGCGCTCTCAATCCATTGGATATTGACGCCGTTACCACGCGCGCTATACGCGTATCGGAAAAATACGATGGAACGCTGGTATATTGGGATTGCAGCCTTATCGCCAACAAACGCAGGTAATCGCCCGCGTATGAACCTACCGAGAAAATTTGGCAAGTCGTGGGCGAAAGCCTTGAAACTTTAAGCCCCATGCAAACCTCAAAAAAACTTAACAGCTTTTCTACCGATTATTAAACCAAGCCGGTTATCTGTGTCTATCACTAATACAGGGCGCTTAATTTTCTTAAGGTTCACAAAACATGATAGCTTGATAGCTTTGCTATGGCGCAAGTTCATAAACCTTGATTTAAATAAGAACAATCTGCACAGCCTATTTCGTATGTAACGAAAGGAGCGGGTGCATGCGGTCCAAGCGTAATATTCACGGCGGCTTTTTTAAGCGGGCCGGGGCGTTTTACGGTTCAACTAAGCGGAGAAAATACTTTGAGGGCTGGTATGTTAAGCAGAACAATGGGCATGAAACCGTCGCGTTCATTCCAGCGTTTCATGTGGATAGCTTCGGTAAGCCCAGTGCGTCGATGCAGGCGATTACATCGGCCGGATCTTACCATATGCGTTTTAGCGCCTGTGATTTTCATGCTGACGAAAAGGGGTTTAACGTTAACCTGGGGGCAAACCGCTTCACTATAAACGGTGCGGAAATTGATTTTAGAACGAAGGACGTTTCAATCTGCGGATCGCTGAGCTTTAGCGAATGGACGCCGCTTCAATACGATATCATGGGGCCGTTCCGATTTGTCCCCTTTATGCAGTGCAGCCACGGGGTTCTGAGCCTTTTTCACAGGGTGGATGGTATGCTAAGTATTAACGGCAGCCCGCTCTCTTTCATTAACGGAACCGGTTACATAGAGACGGATAGGGGTATTTCGTTCCCCAGCGTGTATCTTTGGACTCAGTGCAACTGGCATGCGGACGAAGCCTGCTGCATTATGCTGTCGATTGCGGATATACCCTTTTTAGGCGCGCGTTTTACCGGCTGTATAGGCTGCGTTTTTTTTAATGGACGAGAATACCGGTTCGCAACTTATCTTGGCGTAAAAATTGAGCGGTTCAGTGAAAGCGGAGCGTATATTAGGCAGGGAGATATGAGGCTTGTTGCTGAATTAATTGAAAGCAACGCCCATTCGCTTTGGGCGCCTGAATCAGGAGATATGATAAGAACAATTCATGAGCACGCCAAGTGTACCGTTCGCTATCGGTTTGAGAAATCGGGAGAAACCCTGTTGGATTTTACTTGTTCACACGCCAGCTTTGAATTTGCGAGATGAGTCCCTCACATTTTAAACAATTTTAGAAACAGTTAAATCAGCGTGGTTTTTGCTTTAAAACTATAACCGCCGGTTCCGTTATGAGATACTAAGCGATATAGATAATCGGCATATTAGGCAGAGCCCGCGACAGCCTTTCCGTCAGAAAAGCTTCGCCCATTTCCCGCGCTTTAATATTATAGCAGTACTTCCCACGGCCGCGCCCGGTCATTAGGGCCGGGCAATAAAGCGGATCTGCTTCGGGAAACGCATCGGCGTTGATAGCGCGGTGTACAAAGCTGTATGTCATAAAGATAATTTCTAAGAATCCGTTTTTTTTAACAGCGGGCGACAGCCCGGCCTCCAGTTTTTCAATTAACCGCGCGTATTTTTCTTCCCAGCCTTCGCACAGAATGACGGGAGCAACGAGCAGCCCTACGCGATAACCCGCCTCGCACATTTTATTGACGGCGTCAATCCGCTTATGAAGAGGGGAGGTGCCGATTTCCACCCGGCTGATGATTTCTTCAGGATTTACGCTCATACGGAAAATAACGCGCCCCGCGTGGTTTAATTGAAGCAGCGGCTCCACCATGGAAAATTTTGTAGGCAGCGTAATAAACCCGCGCTGCCCGGCGGCAAAACGTTCTATCGTCCACGCTAGGTTCCCCGTAATCGTATTTTCGAGTACAAGGTCGCTGTTGCTTCCGATTTCAAACGTCAGCTCGCGGCTGGATTCCCGTGCAACCTTCATCAGTCTGTCGAGCATTTGTTCACGATTCACAAACAATCGGAGGTATGAGCATTTGTTGTAATTGCATACCAGATAGCAATAGAGGCACGCGGCGGTACAACCCGAGGACGTGTAGGGTACTAGGTAGTCGGATACCTTGTGGTTTTCCACGTATTTATGTGTTTTACGTATGCCAATAATTAAAAAACGCTTCATTGCGGCAAAGTCGCTGTTGGGCCTTGCGCGCAGCTCTGGAATATTATTATGGCTTTCAATAGCGATCCAATCAGACGCGGCATATTTTTGGCTCAAATATGCACCAAGTTCATAATCCAACGCTTTTGGTTCATAATAAATTTTTTCAGGAAAGCTCATCTTTCACAACCCTTGTGTTTATTTACGCGTGATTTTATCCTGTCTCTCTTAGTTCTATCGCGCTGTAATAGCATCCCCCAAATAACAATGCAATACGCGCGTTCTTATGCTTGGTCTATTAAAAATAAATTGAAAGTATAGCAAGATTATGGCTTTATATTGTCGTAACAAGTCTGGTTAGAACTTATATAGAGGGTACCTACGGTTAATAAAATGATTTTATATTTAATGATGATTATCTATTCACTAGGTAAACGATAGAATAAATTTATGATTAATACAATAGATAAAACAATACGTGATTTACGCCAAAGGTGTAAACTCACACAGTCGGATTTGGCTAAGAAGCTTGGTATTACGCGTAATGCCGTCAACGCATGGGAGATGGGCGTTTCAATGCCGTCTTTGCAGAATATGACCGAATTATCCAAAATATTCTGCGTATCGGTGGACTATATTTTGGGTATTGAGGAGATATCCGTAAAAATAGGCGCCTTGGATCGTGATGCGCAATGCGCGATTATCAGCATCGTATCTTGCATGAGTAAGCAAGCGCAGGGTGAGAACGAAAATTAGACTCAGGCTTAGCTTGTTCGGTATATTATTTTTGCGCAAGCTGATCTTTTAGTGTGTTGAAATGCTAAAAGAATTGGTGTTGAAGCTTGGGTTTATTGCGGCTTACCTTATATATTAAATAACTATTATGTTTAGTACGTATAATGTTTGTCGGTTCACCGGCAAAGATTAAATTATTGTATTAAAAATACGTCATATTTAGAGCCGATTTACTCTTTATCATTAAGTTCATATGCGGTTTATGTACTGGGAGCCGATACGGGGTCTATTATATGCTCGGCATTGGTCACACAAGCCAAATGAAGAACAGACAACATGACAGATTGAGGACGAAGTAACCGGCGTTGGATGCGTCAGCTTTCGTGCATGCCAAGGTCTTGCTTATGTATTTGCGTTCCGCTTTTAAAGTATCAAAAGGTTTTTGCGCCGCTTGCCCATAGCCGCTATATTGTCTGTTAGCCGATCAAAAGCGCCTGCAGGTCGCAGCAGGCGAGGCTTTCATCCAGATCGCGCACAAGCAATAAGCCGAAGATGGCGTCCCAGCTGTATACCGCCGGCGCACGCCTTCATCACGATAAACATAAACGCCGATAATTCGAGAGCGTTGCTAATAAATAACTGTTGCTCACTCTTTAAGAGGAGTTATGAAACTTCAAGCCAGTTGTTCTCGTTAATTTCGCGAATACAACCATAATTACCTCTGTTCACTTATATCATACATTATCTTAGCGTGTACGAACGCTTGAGAGAACATCAGGAGCATATCAAATCCACTCTGTTGTTTGCAGCTTTATGGCCAATTCTTCTCACTGAACTTTTTATGACCTGAGAAAAAAACTATGAATAAAAAATCGCGTTCTTAATAAGAATATTATAGCGTACGGCGTTTCAACCGCTAACTTACGTAAGGAAAATTTTATTAAAAGGGACTTGACTTTACAATCTAGTTCCGGTAAAATTACTATCGTTCCGTTCCTCCTTAGCTCAGTCGGTAGAGCATGCGGCTGTTAACCGCAGTGTCGCTGGTTCGAGTCCAGCAGGGGGAGCCAGAAGGAAAAGCCTCTATTATAGGGGCTTTTTTATTTTGGTATTGGAGCCTCGTTCAGCGCAAAATATCATTTGGCAACCTTACGGCAAACTTTTTTCCGGTAGCCGCCCCATTGCCAGGGGGCGGCTCAATCACTTGTCTCCGTAGTGCGTTCGGCACTGGGCAATCTCGATCTGTTCATGATTAATACGATACACCAGACTGTTGGCATCATCTATCCTTCGGCTCCACCATCCGATTGATTACCCTTAAGAGGTTCAGGTTTGCCTATACCGCCATATCCGTTTCGCGATATGCCCTGAAAAAGCTGATTAATACGTTTCAACGTCTTTTTGTCTTGTGCTTGCCAATACAAGTAATCATCCCAGGCATCATCATGCCACAGCTTATTCATCTTCAACCTCAATTAGCTCGCGTACATGCCCTTTGCCGGCTTCAAGGTCTGCGATGGCCCTGCGCAGATGTGCTTGGTTCGCCTCGCTATAAAACGGGTCTGCAGCGATTTCAAAGGGTATTCTATGCTGCCTTACAACCGTCTTCGTAAAAATTGTTATAGCGGTTGTCATATTTAATCCCATTTCTTCAAACAAAATCTCGGCCTGCTTTTTAAAATTCTCATCCATACGGATGGTAACACTTGTGGTTGCCATAAACTCAAACTCCTTTTATAGTGTCTGTACTACATTAACTATGATAATTCGACGTTGTTATAAACTGAAAAAAGTACTTGGACAGATTAGTTCTGAGGCGGAGCCATAGTTGGAGAACGAGTTAATTGATAGGGAGCTTATAAATCGAGCTGGATATAATATAAGAATATAATCGCCATCCGATTATATATATCAAATTTCCAATAAAACCTTTCAAGCAAATTTTAAGTGTATAATCGATTTAATTTACAGAGTTAACAAATCCGCCCATTAGGGCGGAATCTGATTATGATTATGTTGCAGGCGACGAAATACTATTACCTCCGTAACGGGCAGGGCGACGTCGTTGGGCTGATTGACGGGAGCGGAGCGGCCGTAGTAGAATATACCTACGACAGCTGGGGCAAGCTGCTTTCGACAACGGGAACCTTGGCAACTACATTAGACAAGGATAGCCCCTTCCGCTACAGGGGCTACTACTACGATAATGAAACGGGGCTTTATTACCTTCAGAGCCGGTACTATGATCCCGAAACGGGCAGGTTCATTAATGCGGATGACGTGGCCTTCCTTGGCGCTACGGGAACCTTGCTTTCCTGCAATCTGTTTGCGTACTGTGAGAATAATGCGGTGAATCGTAGTGATCATTCAGGATATATATCCATTGGAGCAATAATAGGAGGAATAATTGGATTTGGTGTAGGGGCTATTATTGTACCAATATTTGCTGATTTACTTAAGCTCAAAGGATGGGCGAGAACAGTATTTATAGCTGCTTGGGTTGTGGCAGTAACGGCAATAGGCGCGCTTTTAGGTTATTATGCGGGTAAGGCATTAGTTTCTCTATATGCAAAAGGTGGTGCTTTTGCTACTAAGCTTAATACCGCTGTAGCTAAAGTAAATGCAAAATTTACAGGAGCATCAATAAAATCAGCAGCCGGAAACGGGTGGACATTAACTCTAAAAAAATATACCATTAGAATAATGGCCGAATCAGGAGGACGAGTGAACTATTTCAGAATATCTCATGCTACAAAAGGAGCTATGACTTATAGCCGGCGCTATTTCTAACAACCGTGCATTAAACCATGTGCCAATTACATTAATAATTTGGTGAAACTTATAAAAATGATGATAGGGTGGAAATAATGATGAAATTAGAGGGATTACTTAACTCGTTATGGGCATGCTTGATTGATGAGATCCAGCATGATTATAGGGAATCAACATTGCTTATAAAACTTAAGGAGCCGGAAACTGGAAAGGAGCATACACTGCTTTTCCGGGATATTCAGGCTATTTTGTGGACAATGGTTGGTGTTGAAGGCAAAATTAATAAAAAAGTATATCCGGAGCTTACTTGTGTTTTGCTAAAAGATGTAAGATTGTCAACAAAGGATAAATGGCTAAGAAGCTATCCAACACATTTTAATATTTGCATAGAGATAATGGACCGCGCACTATTAATTCTTGCAAGTGTTATAGAAGTTGATTATATTCCATTTGAATTATATACGTGATATTCAATAATGCTTGATTTGCATCAATATTTCCAATTTCGCTCGAAGACCATTATGAGGTGTCTCATGGGATTTCGGATAATTTTTTGGTGCTATGGTTAAATATGCCGGGCAGGATGCTGTCCAGCAAAAGTAAATAAGAGGGGTTACACAATTTGCAGTCCGACCTTTTGAAAATACAATTTTTAAAAAAATATTTAAATGATTGGGATCCTTTAAATTTAATGTCACATGCTCCAAGTGATGAATATGATGGAGAATGCGTAAAGATAATGGAGTTATTCAAGAGGAATCAGCAGAATCTTGATAAAATAATATATGCGGTTTTTGTAGAGTCTTTCGGGAGAACTTCTTTTAAAAAGAGTATAGGTGAATGCGAGATTATTGCTAAAAAAATTTTGGATGATAGTAATTTAGAACTATTATAAAGTAATTTTTAGCACTTCCAATGTTTTAGAAGCGTCAAAAGAGTTAGACGCTTCTTTAAATAATGTAACACAACATAACCGATCGCTTATGTGTATACGTATGACGGGAACGGCAACATCCTCTCAAAAAAGGAATATGATTACACGCTATCCGAGTTCCTCCCCATGGTTCCAAGGGGATGAATATACCTATTCCTATGACGGCGCATGGAAGGATCTGCTCGTAAACTACAACGGCGAAGAAATCACCTATGACGCGATAGGCAACCCGATCGGCTACCGGGGATATGAAATGGTGTGGAGCGGCAGGCAGCTGCGGCAGATGAAGAACGAGAACGATAACCTCGCCTTCACGTACGATGAAAACGGCATGCGTGTGGGGAAGCGTGTAATCACGATAACCGGGAACAGGGGGACTTTAAAGAACACAAGCTATACCTATGCGGATTCACAGCTAGCGTCCGAGGTGCGTACGGGTACGAACGGGGCGGCGGAGGCGAAGCTGCTGTACAGCTACAAATACCGAGGGAACGCTTGTCTCTGTGAACTATATATAAATAGAATATAAAACATTTTATATAAGTTGACATGATAAGCGCAAGCTGTTAAATGATAATGGTATAATATAAATTGACAAAAACTTCTATATCAGTATATCATTAAAAAAATTGATGGATGGAATGATGCTTATGTTTGTTTGATACCTGCTCAAAAGGTGACTATGTCGGAAATAAAACACATATTTTAAAAGGAGCTGGAGACATGAGGAAATTTATTAGTATTATTTTAGTGACGCTTATTTTAGGTTTAAGCATACCCGTACTTGCCAGCGGTATGAATAACGGCTGCGCTCATCGTCCCGAGCGTTTTATTGATCGCGGGCATAACTACGACGCTGACGAGCATACTTATGGTCTGGTATGCGGCATATGCGGCAAGGAGTATGAGATCGTAACCTTCTGGTGCCCCGGCGGGCCAATTCATTGCGAGCCATTTTAATAATTTGTATTGATTAAGGCTAACATACATAACTTTATTTACATGAGAGCGGCTTTGCCGCTTTCCTTACTGTGTCGAAAAAGTGGCTCGCCACGTTTTTCGAGTTAACACGGATCGCTTTACATTGGAGCGGTCAGCGCCCCGTGCAAAGAAACCCTTGCTGCTTAAGGCATTCCGAATCTGACGCACATGTCGTCAGGTTCGGTTGAAAGCCTTATGGGGGTTACGGATTTGACCCAACCCCGGGTTTTTTTGATAGGCTGAAGAGAGCGGCTTTGCCGCTTTCCTTAATTTTGATTATTGTTGTATGCGGCAGATTTTAAGAAGGCGAATACTCAGCCAGGAGCATATCATATATTGATATATACCCTTGCGGGGGCGTTCTTTTTAAGTAAAAAACCAGCCTATAAAACGAATAGTTAATCATAACCTAGGCGGCGCAATTCGTCCGTTTGTTGAGGTTTTAACAGCTTTGGGGTATAATAAAAAAATCTTTATAGCTAAGGAGATTCTTATGATTGATATAGCGATTATCGGCGGAGGTCCCGCCGGTTTGGCTGCTGGGCTTTATGCCGCCAGAAGCGGAGTAAAATGCGCGCTTTTTGAGGAGATGTTTGTAGGGGGTCAGGCCGCTAAAACGAATCAAATTGATAATTATCCGGGATTCGCTCAAGGCATCGACGGGTATACTCTCGGCATAAATATGGAACAACAGGCAAAACGCTTTGGTTTGGAGATATTTAACGGTAATATTTCGTCATTAATACTCGGCCAAGACCCTAAGCGGATTGTCTGCGACGGAATTGAGCATGAAGCGCTTTCGGTCATCATTGCAACCGGCGCTACGCCCCGCAAACTGGGAGTAGACGGTGAGGAGCGTTTTACAGGCAGCGGGGTATCCTATTGCGCGACATGCGATGGAGCGTTTTTTAAAGGAATGACTGTCGCAGTCGTCGGCGGGGGCGATACCGCGGTGTCGGACGCTGTGTTTATCGCCCGTTTTGCCAAGGATGTTTACCTGATCCATCGAAGGGATCAGCTTCGGGCGTCGCATGCGCTTGAGCGTGCCGCCAAAAGTGAAGACAATATCCATTTTATTTGGAACAGCGTTGTTACGGGGCTGCATGGCGACGCGCGCCTGAGCGGGATAAAAATTCAGAACCTTTTAAATCAAACGGAAACGGATATGAAGGTTGACGGTCTGTTTGTGGCTGTTGGTATTACGCCAAACTCCAAGCTTGTAGAGGGCCAGCTGGAGTTAAACGAGGGCGGCTATATTGTTACGGATCCGAACATGCGCGCCTCCGTTAAGGGCGTATATGCCGCCGGGGACGTGCGTAATACTCCGTTGAGGCAGATAGTAACGGCTGTGGCGGACGGGGCGGTGGCCGCGACAACGGCGGCTGAAGATCTCTTGGTTTAAAAGCGTAAAGCGGGGGGTAAGGCAAACATGGCGAGATTGTTTGGTACGGACGGGGTGAGGGGGATTGCCAATACTGAACTGAATTGCGAGCTTGCGATGCGCATCGGCGCGGCCGGAGCGTATGTGCTTACAAGCGAGGTGCATCGGCCGCGTATCCTGTTGAGCAGCGATACGCGCAAATCCGCGGATATGCTCTGCGCGGCCCTGTCGGCCGGTATCTGCTCGGTAGGGGGCGACGTGCTGGATATCGGCGTTCTGCCAACGCCCGCGCTGGCGTATTTAGTTCGTTTGTACGAGGCGGACGCGGCGGTTATGGTAAGCGCCTCGCATAATCCTATGGAATATAACGGAATTAAATGGTTTGACGACAGGGGCAACAAACTCTCCGACGAACTGGAGGATAAAATAGAGGCGATCTTATGCGGCGGGGATCGTCTGCCGAAACCCACAGGCGGAGACGTGGGGCGCATTATACGGGCGAAGCATGCACAGCGCGAATACCGGGAGTTCCTTCGCTCAACGGCGAAAACGTCTTTTGAGGGTTTATTCGTAGTTTTGGATTGCGCAAACGGAGCGGCCTCGCATATTGCAAAGGATGTGCTTACGAGCCTTGGCGCTAATGTTGTATCGTTTGAAGATGAACCAGACGGGCATAACATAAACGAAATGTGCGGCTCAACGCACCCTCAGCGCCTTCGCCAGCTTGTCGCGGAGCTGGGTGCGGACGTAGGCTTCTCGTTTGACGGGGACGCCGACCGCGTAATCGCCTGCGATGAACGCGGCAACATCGTAGACGGCGACAGAATTCTGGGTATGTGCGCGATTGCCATGAAGCGTGAAGGGCGCTTAAAAAACGAAACGCTGGTCATAACGGTTATGTCCAACCTTGGGCTCAAAAAGCGAATGCGTGACGAAGGCGTAAAGCTAAAGGAAACGGCCGTTGGCGATCGTTACGTGCTAGAATGCATGATGCGCGAGGGGTATTCGCTCGGCGGAGAACAGTCCGGGCATATCATATTTCTGGATCATAACAGCACGGGAGACGGCGTACTAACCGCCATACAGGTGCTTAACGTGCTGAAAAAGTCCGGCGAAAAGATGTCCACGCTCGCGAACGAAATACCTTTATTTCCTCAGGTGCTGGTCAACGTTGAGGTTGACAACGCTGTTAAAGCTCTTGCAATGGACGATGAGCTTATCAGGGAGAGGATAAAAGGCGTTGAAGCGGCCCTTGGCGATTGCGGGCGTACGCTTGTGCGCGCGTCCGGAACCGAGCCGCTTATACGGATTATGCTTGAGGGCGAAAGTGAGGAGGCGATACGCGCGTACGCCGTCTCCCTTGCAAGGGTAATTGAAGCCAAGTACGGCGGCAAAATCAAATAGCGGGTTCGTAGATTTTATATTAGATGGGCCGCGCTGGTGCTAATGAGCTCATTGCGGCGTCCGCGCCCTGCGCCGTAAAGAATATGGAGCAGGGCGCGCTTGCATTTTTAACGATATTCAAGTATGATTCTCTTTGATACTTTGCCATGGAGGATTTCTATATAATGGCATACCAACAGGACCTGATCCGTAATTTTTGCATTATCGCGCATATTGATCACGGCAAATCCACGCTCGCTGACAGAATGATGGAATTGACGGATACCGTTGCTGCGCGCGATATGGAGGCCCAGCTCCTTGATACGATGGATATTGAGCGCGAACGCGGAATAACCATAAAAGCGGCCGCGGTTCGCATGTTTTACACCCACAGCGACGGTAAGCGGTATATGTTCAACCTAATAGATACGCCGGGGCATGTGGATTTTACCTACGAGGTTTCGCGCAGCCTTGCGGCTTGCGAGGGCGCGGTACTGGTGGTGGATTCCACTCAGGGGATCGAGGCGCAGACTCTTGCCAATGTTTATCTCGCTCTGGACAATGGTCTTGAAATAATGCCCGTTATCAATAAAATCGACCTTCCCAGCGCCCAGCCGGAATATGTTATAAAAGAAATCGAGGATATTATCGGCCTTCCCGCCGAGGACGCCCCGTTGATTTCAGCGAAAACGGGGATGAACGTTCAACAGGTGCTGGAGCGGCTGGTCGAAATCATCCCTCCGCCCGCCGGCTCGTCGGACGAGCCGCTTCGCGCGCTGATTTTTGACAGCATTTACGATAATTATAAGGGCGCGCTGAGCTATGTTAGGATTATGGAAGGTTGCGTTCGGCCCGGCATGCGTATCCGCTCCATGGCTTCAGGTAAGGAATATGACGTAACGGAGGTAGGGATTTTTTCGCCCGCTCTTAAACCATGCCCGGAGCTGAGCGCTGGCGAGGTGGGTTATATCGGCGCTTCAATAAAAAGCGTAGCGGAAACCAAGGTGGGCGATACGCTTACGGATGCTAATAACCCGGCTGCCAAGGCGCTGCCCGGATACAAGCAGGCCAACCCCATGGTGTTCTGCGGCATATACCCGGCGGACGGCGCGGATTATGAAAACCTGCGCGATTCGCTCGACAAGCTTGCTCTGAACGACGCGGCGCTCTCTTTTGAGCCGGAAACTTCGCTGGCTCTTGGTTTCGGCTTCCGCTGCGGTTTTTTGGGCCTGCTTCATATGGAGATCGTACAGGAAAGGCTGGAGCGGGAATTCGACCTATTTCTTGTAACGACCTCGCCGAGCGTTATTTACCGGATAAAAATGACGGACGGACGGGAGTTAACCATCGACAACCCGACGAACCTTCCATCAGTTACCGATATAGCTTATATGGAAGAGCCTATGGTTATGGCGCAAATCATGACGCCTACCGAGCATGTTGGCGCAATCATGGAGCTGTGCCAGGAAAAGCGCGGCGTGTTTAAAGACATGAAGTACATGGAAGAAACGCGTGTTCGGTTGGAATATGAGCTTCCGCTTAACGAGATAATATATGACTTTTTTGATCAACTTAAATCGCGCAGCCGCGGCTACGCATCGTTCGACTATGAGCTTACAGGGTACGAACGCTCTGAGTTAGTTAAGTTAGACTTTCTGCTCAACGGCGATATTTGCGATGCGCTTTCAACCATAGTACATAAGGATAAGGCGTACGCAAAGGGTAGGGCCGTGGCTGAAAAACTCAAGGACGTTATCCCGCGCCAGCAGTTTGAGATACCGATTCAAGCGGCTATCGGGGGCAAGATTATCGCAAGGGAAACCGTTAAGGCTGTGCGTAAGGATGTATTGGCCAAATGCTACGGCGGCGATATAACGCGTAAGAAGAAGCTGCTGGAGAAACAGAAAGAGGGAAAAAAGCGCATGAGGCAGGTCGGTTCGGTGGAGTTGCCGAGCGAGGCTTTTATGAGCGTTTTAAAAATAAACTGAGCAAGGGACTATGCCTGGGATATACATCCATATACCTTTCTGCGTAAAAAAATGCGCATATTGCGATTTCCCGTCGTTTACGGCGGCTAATCGTATGCGTGAGTATTTCAATGCGCTCAGGGCGGAGGCGGAACGTTGCGTAAGCCTTGCGTCCGGCCGCGTGTTTGACAGCGTTTTTATCGGAGGCGGCACTCCCTCCCTGATGCCCCCGGGAGCTGCGACGAAATTACTTGATGAAATCCGCCGCTGTTTTGCGCTTGACGCTGGCGCTGAAATAACTATGGAATGCAACCCGGGTACGGTTGACGCTGAAAAAGCAACGGAGTATGCGGCGGCGGGGATTAACCGGGTTTCTATCGGCCTTCAATCCGCCGACGGAGGGCTGCTTAAGCGCATTGGCCGAATCCACTCGTTTGAACAGTTTACAGGCGCTTTTTACGCCTTGCGCGACGCGGGTATGAACAACATAAACGTTGATGTGATGTACGGCCTGCCCGCCCAGGAATCATGGCAGTTTCTTGATACGTTGAAAAAGGTTTGTGATATGGGTCCACAACACATATCTGCATATTCGCTGATACTTGAGGAGCATACGCCGCTTTACGACGCGGTTATTGATTCTCGAGAGGCGCTCCCGGATGAGGACGCGGTTTGCGCCATGCAGGAAGCGGGGTATGCGTTCTTAGAACGGGAGGGTTATATGAGGTATGAAATCTCCAATTTCGCACTCCCCGGACGCGCTTGCCGGCATAATTTGAATTATTGGCAAAACGGCGAATACCTAGGCCTCGGCCTCGGCGCGCATTCGGCCATGCGCGTTGCCGGACGATGGACGCGGTGGGAGAACGCCGCGACGCTTGAAGCGTATTTCGGGCAGGACGCACCGTCCAGCCTGAGCGCAATCCCGCGCGAGGAAGAGATGTTTGAGTGCATTATGCTTGGTCTGCGCATGGTTGAGGGGATAACACTCAACGCCTTTAAACAGCGGTTCGGCAAGCCTATAACATCAATTTATGGCAAAGCCATTGAGCGGCTTGCGAAAAAAGGTTGGCTGGTTATAAGCGGGGGACGTATGCGCCTTACCGAGCAGGGGCTTGATATGGAGAACTCGGCGCTAATGGAGTTTATGGATTAGAGGCGATATTGATAAGCGGCAAATTCATCTGTGAGGTGCGCAGAATAAGCGCTGCGATTTATTGTAGTTTAAAATCGGAAGCGGCCGGGTATTAGACTGAATGTTCTATAACAGATAATTTACCGCGCGTTTCGCTTGCTTAAGTTAATTAAATCCCAACTCGTTTTTTAGGATATTAATATAAGCATATATACCCAGATTAATTTCGCTCGCCCGCCAGATAAAGCGCGGTCTCCGAGGCGAGAAGAAGGCCAGCGACAGCCGGGGCAAAGGGAGTGCTGCCCGGCGTTTGCCGGCGGCCCGGCGGAAGATCTTCGTAAAAATCATGCCCATCTGAATGGGAATG
Organism: uncultured Eubacteriales bacterium; assembly: GCA_900544555.1. Lineage (GTDB taxonomy): Bacteria > Bacillota > Clostridia > Christensenellales > CAG-138 > UMGS693. The sequence continues at coordinate 246,813 of UQWD01000001.1, read as the reverse complement.
GGGCGGTTCGGTAGAGTAAACAACCTTAAGCTCCGTTACCCCGCGCTTCTTTAGCTCTTTACGCATGATGCGCGCTAACGGGCAAACGGATGTATCCTTGATGTCCGCTACTTTAAATCTGCTTGGGTCAAGCTTATTTCCCGCTCCCATAGCGCTGATTATGGGCGTGTTGCAGCGCCTGGCGTTTTCAATCAAAAGGAGCTTGGAGGATACCGTATCAATCGCGTCAATAATATAATCGAACGATTTTAAGCTGAACATCCCCGCCGTTTCCTCGTTGTAAAAGACCGGGTGAAGATGTAGCTTGGCCAGGGGATTAACGCTAATTATCCTCCGGCCCATAACGGCGGTCTTTAACTGGCCCACCGTATCAACGGTCGCTACCAACTGCCGGTTGATGTTCGTCACGCTCACCGTATCGCTGTCAATTAAAGAGAGGGCGCCCACCCCGCAGCGCGCGAGCGATTCAGCGGCGTAAGAGCCAACGCCGCCTAAGCCGAAGATCGCCACATGCGAGGCGTACAGCCGTTCCATCGCTTCATGTCCGAACAGCAGCTCCGTTCTTGTAAATGCACTATGCGTCATTAGGATATTTCACCAATTTCTAGATTTAAAACAGCGCATGCCGCGCGTATATTTGCAGTCTACCATACAATATGGCTCTTATCAACAGAGTACCGAAACGGCTGGAGTTAATATGTATAGAACGTCCGCAAACGCATCTTCAATCCCGCCTCATTGAAATATGTCCCAGTTGAAGTTATCGTCAATGCGCTCAAACACCGCAAGCTTGCCGGAGCTTTCATAAATTGCCAGAAAAACCTCCTCGGGCGATTCAATGTTTTGTAGCGAAAGCTGTTCGGTCAGCCACGCTTCATCCTTTCCGGTATGCTTAAGGTTTCTTTGCATTATCTTACCGTCTATGATAATGGTTATAGCCGGCTGCTCCTGCTTGGGGTACAAGCTCATATCCTGCGGCGTTACGGGCCGCTGCGTCGAAACGGGGAGTATGCTTATTTGGCCGTTGGGTTCCATCACGGCGGTATGGATGTTGGAAAGATCAAAATAGCCGTTCATGCGGCATTGGGATAAAAACTCATTGACGTCCATATGCACTTTGGATAGGTTTTTGCAATACAGCTTGCCGCCGCTGTAAAGGATGAGCGCCTTACCCGTTATGATGCGGCGGAACAGAATAGATTTCGTGGTGAGCACATTGAATAATATGGTCAGCAATGCGAATATAACCATGGCGGTAGGCGCAAGCAGTACGTTGTCCTCCAGGTTGGTCGCCATCTCCGCGGCGATGGAGCCTATGGTAATGCCGTTAATATAATCGAACAGCGTCAGCTGGGAAATCTGCCGCTTCCCCATAAGCTTTGTCAGTAAAAACAATATGATAAACGACGCCGACGCTGTCAGTACGATTTTTAAAACGTCCATGCCTTCCTCCTTAGAATGATTAATCAGCTTATCTTTTGTAATTTGGATGAAATATATAACCGCCATCATAACAAAGGAGCGGAAAAACGCGATATAATTAAACAATTATAGTTCGTTTTATTTTATCACAGAAAGGAATTTTAGCAATGAAGGATCCAAGAGTAACGCAGCTTGCGAAAAACCTGATACGCTTTTCCTGCGGAGTGCAGGCGGGCGAGAACGTATTGATTGAGTCGATTGGCGATAACGATATGCTGGTTAAGGCCCTGATTCGCGAAGCCTACGAGGTGGGAGCCAATCCATTCGTATGGCTTGAGAAAAAGAGCGTGGACAGGGAGTTTATTAAAGGCTGCAATGAGGAGCAGCTAAAGCTCAAGGCGGAAATAGACGCACAGATGATGAGCCGGATGCAGGCGTTTATCGGGATACGGGGCGGCAGCAATAATGCAGAAACGTCCGATGTCCCCGCGGATAAGCTTTCGCTTTATTCCGCGCATTATATGAATACGGTGCATGGGAAGGTGCGCGTACCTAAGACACGGTGGGTTGTTTTGCGATACCCCACGCCTTCAATGGCACAGATGGCGGACATGAGTACTGAGGCGTTTGAGGATTATTACTTCAACGTATGCAATCTTGATTATTCAAAAATGGACAAAGCGATGGATCCTCTCAAGGATTTGATGGAGAAAACGAATAAGGTCCGCATTGTTGGGCCGGGTACGGATATTAGCTTTTCCATCGACGGGTTGCCTGCTATTAAATGCGCGGGTCACTGCAATATACCGGACGGCGAAATATTTACGGCTCCCGTTCGGGACAGCGTTAACGGCGTTATCAGCTACAACACTCCATCCGTGAGGGACGGCTACACGTATGAGAACGTAAAACTAACGTTCTCAAACGGCCGTATAATCAAGGCGGATGCGAACGACATAGAGCGCATTAACCATGTGTTTAACATTGACGAGGGCGCGCGTTATGTCGGGGAGTTTGCAATCGGCGTGAACCCGTACATCACCTTTCCCATGAAGGATACGCTGTTTGACGAAAAAATAGCCGGCTCGTTCCACTTTACTCCGGGCGCTGCTTACGATGATTGCGATAACGGCAACCAGTCAAGCCTGCATTGGGATCTGGTATGCATTCAAACGCCTCAGTATGGCGGGGGAGAAATGTATTTTGACGGCGTGCTCGTGCGAAAGGACGGTCGCTTTACGTTGCCTGAGCTTGACTGTCTTAACCCTGAAAACCTGATTTAAGTACGAATTGACTGTATACTATACCGCTTTGCGTCGGCCTCTGATAGTGCGATGCAAGGCGGTATCGCGTCATAAGAAATTCACGATTTTGTGATACGCGCTTGCAGGATTTTTGTTATAATAAAAGAAGATAAAATGGATAGGCGCCGGATAGACGGCCGGCGCTGGAAAGGAGCTGGAACCATGCGTATAACCATTTCCGGTAAGAACATTGAGGTATCCGATTATCTAAGAGAGTTGGTAGAAAAAAAGGTAGGCAAACTGGATAGGTATTTCCCCAGGGACGCCGAGGTAAAGGTTACCATGGCCGTTGAACGCAACCGACACATCGTTGAGGTAACAATTCCATATCCCGGCGGCATTATTCGCGGCGAGGAAGTAACCGGCGATATGTACGCATCAATTGATAACGTCCTTGACAAGTTGGAGAAACAAATTATTCGGCATAGAACCAAGCTGGAAAAAAGCTTAAAAGCAGAGGCTTTCAGATATTCCGAGCCGGTTTTTAGCGACAGCTATGAAGATGTTGAGGAGGAAGGGCCGCATATTGTCCGCGTTAAACGGTTTGACATCAAGCCCATGAGTATCGACGAGGCATCTCTCCAAATGGCGCTGCTTGGGCATTCCTTTTATGTCTTTTCCAATTCGGATACGGGCGATATCAACGTGTTGTATGTACGTAAGGACGGCAACTACGGGCTGATTGAACCTGAGGCGTGATAAACAGAGCTTCATGCTTAATAATTTACTGAAGCGGCCGATAGGCCGCTTTTCGATATTTAGAATTTGACTGTTGTAAAGAGTGTATATACAGCCAACATTGAATTTAAAAAGCTATAAAAGCTATATGAAATGCAATGTACAGGCGTGCTAGGAGCGTTGGGTGCACGCATATATGAGCAAGACGGTTTACGGTTACAATTTAGTGTTAACACAAGAATCTAAATCAGGATGCGGTTCATAGCTTTAGCAATGGGCAAGCGCTCAAAAGCCGCTTAACGTATATTTTGTGAATAACGAAAAGCGGCCAAGCTAACCTTGCTTTAAAAATTCAATTTATTGACACTCTTCATGATTTACCGCGCATAAAGCTACTATAATTACGAAGTCATGCCTGAACGTTTTTAAATTAACTTTTTGATGCAATCATAAAACGAATACCGCCGATTACTACATCAAACGCCGAATCGCCCCACGATCTTAAAGCGATATCCGTTGGATTGAAAACCCTGTGCGCTTTATGAACCGCGCTGATAACGGTTTTGGGTCCGTCAATATAAAACACAATACCGTATCCAATACTGCCAATATCCTGCTCTCGCACATATCCCTCGGTAACGCCAAGCAATACCTTATTCTCACAAAGCTAAACGCCAACCAGTGGATCCCCGCCCTTAGGCGGGGTTGAAAACTCGATTATCCATCCGGCGCTCTCATATAGCCTGGCTGTCCGGTATGGGTTTTGGCAGGCGATAATCTGTCTTAACATAAAACTGGCTCCTCTTGACTATTCATCAATCTATTGCTAACGCGGTTAAACAACTACTTACGATTTTCTCCAACGCTTCATAGCGGGGAAAAACTCACGCATCATACTGCGCGCCTGTTCCTCACTCATGCCGGTTTCCGTCATGTGCGGTACGCAGAACTCAATCATTTCCTCCATCGTGCAGTCCGAGGTAAACGAGCCTTTTTCAAAGCAGTATTTACAATAATCCTCATTTTTTGTGTTATCCGCGTTTGTTCCTAAAACTTCCTTGTTAACCAACGGCATTCCGCATGATTGACAAAATTCTCTGTTTGCTTCCATTATTTAAGTTCTCCTTTTCGATTATTAGTTTTAACTTAAGTTAATGATAACCCATGTAACATGACAACTGTGCGTCATGTTTATTTTGGATTTTAATTTCTAGTATTCACGGCTTTAAATAATATATTTCAACTTCAGACATGCAAATCATATAATCCATAAACTGTTGCTGAGTCTTGAATGAACTTAAATGAATGCAAGGCGTATCGTTAACTAGCATTACTTTAATGAAAGGTTAGATTTAACAAAAGCTGCGGTTCTTAAAGGCGGCGTTAATCGCGGAACGAGCTATGTGGAAAAAATCCATCCATTTCCCTCTTGAATCCACTGCGAAAGGAAGGTTCAATACCTATCGGGCGCTGTTTATTCTAAAAATATTAAGCTCTTGACGCTTATGAAACCACGGTTCATTCGGAGTTTGCATTCAAATAGCGTCGGCGCTTGAGCTGATTAATTTTCCTGGCGGGGAATGGCCGTAAACGTTCAAAGCGAATGTAAGAACACTTATTTATCACGCGCTCTGCTTAAAGCAAGTGATTTCTATAATCCGCTTTTCATTTTGTCAAGCATATTTATAAGCGTTTCCTTTACCTTAGAGGGCTCCAAAACTTTAATCCCCGGACCGAAGGATAATAAATAACTATACAGCCACCCACTGTCCGGTAAATACGTCGTTATAATAAATCCTCCATCCAAGGCCCTTTCAATGTCATCGGGCCAAAATTCATCGTAAACGCGAAAAGCCATATGAACCGGAAGCTCGACTTTTACCTTAAGAAAACCGCCTGCGGTCTGGTTAATTTGATTAATCGGCGGAGATTTATAAAGTTCTCGCATAAACCTTTCGTCCGACACTTCACAGGATTGTATTCTATTTACCTTAAATGTACGATAATCCTGCCTGTCGGTGCAATACGCCTGTAAATACCATGAGCTGGATTTGAATACGAGCTTTAACGGATATACGCGTCGTTTACTAAGCCGGCCGTATGAGCTTGCATACGAAAATTGCAGTGCCTTTGATTGCATTATGGATTGTTTTAGCAGCTCGAATTTCCCTTTATCTTTGCGGCCGTCTCCCCATGGCGAAAAATCTACCTCGATCCAATCCGTATCGGTTTTGTTAAACAGCGCGCGAAGTTTCGCCAGCAGAGAATCAGCCTGCACATGTTCGGACGAAGCCATGCTTTTGAGCGCGAACAGAAGTTGATTTTGCTCTTCATCAGTAATGGATGCTCTGTCCAGAATATAGTTTTCCATCATAAATACGCCGCCGCCTTTGCCCTGCATGGTATATACGGGTATGCCGGCGGCGCAAATCGTATCGATATCCCGCAGTATTGTCCGGCTGGATACCTCGAAATGCTTCGCCAGTTCCCGCGCTGTTACGCGCTTTTTATCTATTAGGATATATACAATACCAAATAGCCTCTCAAGCTGCACAGCCCTTCCTCCTTGAACGTTTAAAATTAGTATATCAGGTTTTTCGCGAAAGAAAAGAAAAGCCCCTTTGAATGCTAAAGCGGCAGCTTAGCAGCCGCTATCACGCGCTCCACACCTCATAATCCATATCGAGGTAAACCATGCCGATTGTAAGAGCAACGGCATGTGCGGCTAAAAAGCCAACTTTATTGATAGTTATTAGTTTATTGATTTCGTCCGGTTCTAGGCAAATACGGGCCTTTTCAGAGATCAGGGCGGATAAAGAGTTGCAGTCTAAAGCGTTTTCATGCATGAACTGCTTAAGTTTGGCTATATTCATAAATTCATTTCACCCTTTCAATACCGAAGTTTTTGCCCCATATTCATTATCAGGATAGTCACACGTTAGTTGACGCTATACCGCTTATAATTTATACAGGTTAATTATTAATCGTGCGGGAATATGATTAAGTCAAGCGATGCTTTCAATAACTTGACTATCTAGTCAATAATTTTACCACCCGTGGGCAATATAATCAATATCAGGTTAGCTGTAAATGCTGGGTAAAGGGGTTCCTTAAGTGAACAAATTAATTCAGGATATGAATATAGGACGGAGTATACAACGGTTGAGGAAGCAGAGAGGCTTAACGCAAACCGCCCTTGTACTGCAGATGCAGCTATATGGCAGCGTCATTTCGGAAACTGCGCTGTCAAAAATCGAAGGCGGATACAGAAATATTAAAGTTTCTGATTTGGTAATTTTAAAACAAATCTTATGTGTCGATTATGATGAATTTTTTATGGGGTTACATGTTGATTCCAATCGAAATATTTAACTTATAGTATAACAAAAACAATTTACCATGGTAAAAATGAAGTATATTGGCGCTTTTTTTGGTTTATCGATTTATATATGGTAAAAGTGCTGAATTTTGACTATACAATTCTATTATGAATATAATTAATGTTTTTATATATGCGTATATTCAATATATCTACTTGCAAAATCCGACATCCGCAATGTATTATGAGTATTAACAAAGATGATTGCATGAATTGCAATATAAATTATCAATTCATGTCATCTTGAGAAACTTTGTTGAGATTCATTGTTAAGCACAGCAGTTAATCTGCGTTTGAATTTATAGATTACTGTTATATTGGCAGTAACAAGTATGAAGAAAATTTCCGACTTTGGTATTGATAAGCCGCCTTATTGCATTTGGGGGGTCTATATAGATATGCTCGAGTTGTGACGATTGCTTTACAACTGTCGCTAGCAGTCTGATAACAACTCAAAAGGGAGCAAGACCACGAATCAACTTTAATAGTCCGTAACCGTAAAAATAACGGCCATATATATATTATAAATGGCTGAATGGATAATACTGCCGAACGCCGTAATAGGATTGATAAATAAATATAGCCCGGGTTATATAAGCGGATAATACATTCCTATAACGGCTTTGGAATAAAGCGAGAAGCGGCGGCAACGGCCAACCGCCCTTTCCGCAAAAATATCATGAAAGGAGACTTGATTATGAAGATCATCCAACAGACCATGAAGGTTGAGGAAGCTGCCAGCAACTGCTGTTTTGACGGCCACGCGGGCAGCCAGCAGGTAGCGCAGATTTAACCGGGCATACCTGCCATGAAATGTGATGCGTTAACGCATCCATGCGGATGAGAGGCCGGGCGCCGCCGACGCGATATAAAAGGCGCCCGCCTGTCTTTAAAGGCGCAGCCCGGACGGGCGCGGCATTACAGGAGATTGAATATGGAAGGTTTGTTGGTTCGTTCACGATACGCCCATTTACTAAAATTAAACGGATCTTATTATATAGTAGGCAATATCAGCGGCGGCATAGCCGAGTTAGACGATGCGGCAAAAAGGGATTATATATGTACCAATACAAAGCTCAATTTGTCTTCGCTTAAAAACGATTCTCCTTTTGACAGCGAAGAACAGGATTTTTTACTCAACGCTTCAATTTATGTGGATGAAAGTTCGGATGAGGACGCGGCTTTCGCCGGACGAATTGAGGAATTTAGGGGAAAAGATGAGCTTAACGTGATCTTGGCGTTAACGGAGGACTGCAACTTTAAATGCCCGTATTGTTATGAACGGCATGTAAACAACTATATGACTTTGGACGAGGTGGATTCCGTCATCCGGTTTGTGCGGGGTATGGCTGAGAAGCATGATACGAGCGTAATGCGTATCGCATATTTCGGCGGCGAGCCGCTCTTGAACAAAGCGGCGCTCAGATATGCCCATAAACGAATTGAAGAGGAATTCCCGTCCATGATAAAGGACTATTTGCTCATCACAAACGGATATTTATTGGATAAGGAGACGGTGGATTTCCTTGCCGAATCTGGCTCATACCTGTCGGTACAGGTTACCGTAGACGGACCGCCCGCCATACATGATGAAAGAAGGCCGCTAAGAGGCGGGGGGCCGAGCTTTGAGCGCATCATCTCAAATATTGTGTATGCTTCGGAAAAACTGCCCGTCGTCATACGTATGAATTTTGATAAGGATTCAATAGGCTATGCGGATGAGCTGCTTGAAATTATTGAAGCCGCCGGCGTTAACAAAGCCCGTGCGGTGATTTCGGCGAACATGGCGATAAGCAATACTCAGTTTAACAACGATTATAAAACGAAATGCCTGGAAAATGGGCTTGAAACGCTCAATGCATTAAGCAGAGTAAGCAAGCATGCGCTCAAACGGGGTTTTAAGCTGGATTCAAAATCAGCCCATTATGAGAGGCCGGGAGGATACGGGGGGTTCCCGTTCGGCGCGCCCAAGTTTCTGTTTTGCGCCGCATATACGGGCAAGCATCTGGTTTTCATGCCGGGCGGAGATATTTTCAGCTGTATGGAGAGGGTATCTGATAAGCGGTTTGCGGTTGGCAATATCAACGCTTCCCCAGCTTTTAACGCCAATTATGGTAAGTGGAAGGGTTTCAGCATAGCGAAATTTGATAAATGCAGGGCATGCCCGGTTTCATGTTTGTGCGGCGGGGGCTGCGGTTCAGAATCAATTGGCGCGCACGGTGATTTAAGCGAACCGGTTTGCTTTATGTCCAGATCGCTGGTCGAAGATGGCTGCGTGGTTTTTTAAAGGAGGTTTACATAAGATGACCGATATCATTCAAAAGACTGCTCGCGCAGCGTATCAAAAGCACGCGTTTTACAGATGGTTTTATCAAAGCCATGGCATTACTGAAGAAAACCTGGCGCAATGCGAAATCCCGGTTTTAAGCAGGGGCGATTTGTTCCGGTTTGAGGAGGACAACGGTAAGAGTTACGATTGCGACGCTGTAAATAAACCGAGCGACGTACCCATTATCACGAGCGGAAGCACGGGCAGGCCGTTTTCATTTGTGGCTGATCTTAACGACACGAATTATTTAATAGCGCTCAAATACCTGATTGAACAAGACTTCGGCGGCAGGCCATGCCGATTCTGCATACCGACGAACGTTCCAGAGAGCTTTGCCAACGTGAACATCACGGCGATGCTCAAGGAATACCGGTGTGAGCTGACATACTTTGACTGGGAAGCGGATAGGAATCTTTGGCTGAATTCGGATTATATTCTTGACGTCGCCCAGAGCGGAATCAATTATTTTCTCGGATTGGATAAACCGTTTGCACAACCAATCCGGCTTATCGCCGTTATGATGGACGAAAAGCTTGAGCAAAAGCTCAGGGAAAAGAACATCACCGTGACCAGGTGCTATGGGATGATGGAGTTCGGCATGGTTGGATTTCAACGGGGAAAGAGCAACGAGTTCTATCATCATAAAAGTGACTTTCTCGAGGTCTTATCCAAGGAGGCCAATGAGAGTGTTCTTCCTGAGGGAAAAGGCTATTTGACCATAACTTCCACTTGCGAACACGTGCGTTTTCCGCTGGTCCGCTACTGCACGAAGGATGTAGTCGATCTCAAGCGGGAGGGGGAGGATTCGTGGCTTATAACCCTGTGGGGCAGGGAAAGCTCCTTTAAAATCCCGTATGACAGCGAACTTACGGTAAACTGCAAAACACTGTTTGATTCCTTGCGCTCACGCTTTGATAACGTCCCGGTTGAGGTATTGGTGTTTAACTCGTACAACCCAGGGCGGCCTGAAGCTCAACGGCAGCGAAGGATACTGACCCTGATAGAGGATTCCGAGGCCAAAAGCCTGCGCCTGGCGGATGAGAACGAGCTTGGAGAGTTTATCATGAAGGCGGGGGCGGGCGTAAGCAGGCAATCGTATTATAAGTATTTCCCCGTTGTGTTCTGCCCGCCGGGCATAATCAAAAACGGAAGAAACAAGCCGTTCCGCATATTGAGGAAGGGGACTGCGACGGACTGCTATAACGAGGTTTTTGATTTTGTTGAGCGGCAGGTAGGATATAAGTCTGCTGACGGTGAGTAACCCAGAATATGGACGAGGAGATGGCCGCCGATGAGAATCGAGCTTTGTAATATTACGAAAACGTACCGCGGTGCGCCGAGGGCGGCACTGACGGGCTTAAACCTCAGCTTTAAAAGCGGGGACGTGGTTGGAATTATTGGGAATAACGGCTCCGGGAAATCAACGCTGTTAAATATCCTTTCCTCCGTCATAACAGCGACATCCGGCAGCTACCTTTTGGATGGAGAGGACATCACGCATAACCCCGAGATCGTCAAAAACCGCATGGGATACTTCGCTGATCCGGACAGAGCGCTGTACTGGCGCTTAACGGCGCGGGAAAACGTCGACAGGTTCTGCAAGCTTAAGGGTATTTTCCGCACGGACGGCGTGCCTGAGCAAACGAACCGCCTGTTGAAGCGTTTTGGCTTGCTCGAGAGCGCAGGAAGGCAGATAAGGACGTTCAGCAAGGGTATGAAGGTCAAGCTCAACATCATTTTATCCCTTTTGGGAGATAACGATTTGCTTATTTTGGACGAGCCGTTCGCAGGCCTTGACGGAAATGTGATAACGGAGCTGCTGGATATTGTGGATGAACAGGCGGACAGCGGGAAAATCATTCTTGTAAGCTCGAATGAGCTTTCCGAGCTTGAGCTTTTGTGCAACAGGCTTATTGTGCTCAACGCGGGAGAGCTGGTTTTTGACGGTACCCCGCGGGCTGCGCTGGACGCGCTTCCGGGTGAAGGCGTGCTGGACGTGTATTGCATGCACCCCGAGCAGATGAACGGGTTGATTTTGGATGGCGCCGGGCTGCATGTCGCTCAATCCGTATTGTATTTTGATCGGGTTTCCCTGTTCAGCCAAGTTCCGCTAGAGGATTACGCGGCGATTACGCAATGGGGCGGGTTGGGAAAAAACAAAGTGGTATTAAGAGAAAAGAACCTCTATGATGTGCTCAAAAAGATGAATCAGGAGGATGAACTATCGTGAAGCGCCATTCCCTTAAAAAAATCCTGTGCGTTTGCCAGTACGATATAAAATTTTTCTTCCGTTATCCCATGAATTGCATGTGGCTGGGAATAACGCCCCTAATTTATATTGGCGTCGGGGCTCTTATGCTTACCGTGATGGGCATCGACCGCTTTACGGATTTCACAGGCGGGGCGACGGATAGCGGCATATATGCCGCTATCGGATACGCCGTATTCTCTCTTTCCAATTACGCATGGCAGATATCCGGGAAGGTGGAGAGGGAAATGTTGATGGGTACGGCGAAAATGAATCTGCTTTTACCCATGAGGCCGTCGGACTATATATACGGTCTATCCTTGAGTAATTCCTTTTCAACGGGGCTGATTGCCATAATCATACTCGCTATCTGCACCATCATCGCGGCCCCGGCTCCGGATATGCTGCTAAAAGCGCTAGGGTTCCTCGCGCTCGCCATGCTGTATTATTTCGGCATATCGTTAATTATGGCATCCGCGGCGCTTCGGTATAAGAGTATATCGGGCATGGCCAATATCCTTACGTTTGCGTTACAGGTGCTGACCGGCCTGATACTCCCTATCCGGCTTATGCCGGGTGCGCTGCGTACGCTTTCTTACGCGCTTCCGACGACTTGGGCCATTGATTCCATCCGAAGCTCAATATTGGGGGTTGAGCCGCTAGCGGGCCACAACGTGGAGTTCTTTATCATGCTGGGAGCCGCGCTCTTTACCAATATCGTCGGAAACCGGCTGTTAAACGCAGCGTGCAAGTATGTCCGCAGCAACGGCTTGATGGATGCGTTTTAGAATATACTATTGGTTGCGCCATAATTTTATTTTGCAAGAAGCAGCGTATGAGCAAGCAGGAAGGATCCGCCGAAACGCGGATCCGTTCTGTGTGTTGAAATAGTAGCTATGACACGTTTTTCGAGTTTACACGACCACCTCTCTCAAGCAAATCATTATGCTTGATTAATAGAGTTAAAAGTTGACATAAGCAGCAAAAGATACAAAGGCTTTGTGAAGCTATATAGTATGTTTAACAATGCCGTCCTTGCCCTGCGGATGATTGGGGCTGTGAAAAAGGATGTTTTCTAGTGCATAATTGGATAATAGTTAGGCGGATAGCGTGAACTTCCGGGCGCGGCGCCTATCTCGCGCCTGGGAGTTAACCCTTAACAGCCGGTATACGCCTGATGGTCCTGATTTTGAGAAACGGCGGCGAAACGTATTGGATTGCGATTATAAGAACGGTGTAAAACGGGCAATACCAAACCTCACCCGGTAAAGCGCCTTAAGCTGGCGATTCAAAAATGAAAACCCCTTTGAACAGTATCTTACGAATTTTCAGTCCGCAGTCGAGCAATATAATATTGGCGAGTTTGCCTTTTTCTATCGTACCGCATATTTTGTCAGCGCCAACCGCTCTGCAAGGGTTTATGGTGGCGCTTTTTACCGCGCGATTAAGGGGAACGCCCATAGCAACCGCGGCGCGCATACACTCCATTAAATTCAATACCGAACCCGCAAGCCGCCCATCGCTCAAGCGCGCAGCGCCGTCACGTTTATATACCGTCGCTCCGCCAAGCGCGTATTCGCCGTCCGGCATGCCGGCGGCGCGCATGCTGTCGCTTATGATGATGATTCTATCGCCAAACATCTTGAACGCGGCGCGTACGGCCGAGGGCGCGACGTGAAGGCCGTCGGTTATCAATTCCACCATCGCACCCGCGTCCAGCGCCGCGCCGATTACGCCCGGCTCGCGGTGAAGAAGGGGAGGCATAGCGTTGAACAGATGTGTTACATGACGCGCCCCATGCGCAAACGCCCGGCGGGCTGTATCGTAATCGGCTTGGGTATGCCCAAGAGATACCGTAGAGAAGCGTTTAATTTTTTTGATAAAATCCATAGCCCCTCCCAACTCCGGGGCTAATGTAACCAGCTTTATTATGCCGCCGCTCATTTCGTTCAGGCGGCAAAACAAATCGGCATCCGGCGGCCGCAGATACGCGGCGCAATGCGCGCCGCGCTTTTTATGCGAGAGGAACGGACCCTCAAGGTTTATGCCGATAAGCGACGCGCCGCCTTCATGCCGGTGATTGGCGGCGATACGCATCACATCCATTAGGTTCGGTACGGGCAGGGACATGGCCGCGGGGCAAATCTGCGTTACGCCGTTTCTTAACTGATACTCGGCAATACCCTTTATAGCGTCTTCGCTCGCGTCGCACAAATCATATCCGGCGCAGCCATGAAAATGCACGTCCGTGAGGCCGGGTATGGCGTATAGCCCCGCTGCGTCTACGGTATTTCCATCATCCGAATCCGAAATCCATTGGCCGCTGATAAAAACGTCCCGCCGTACAAACCCAAGGCTTTCATCAAACACCAGAGCGTTTTGTATTACCATCGTTTGTTACTCCAGTTCAAATTTAAATACCACGGGATATCCTTCGCTTTCCGATTCCAAGCGGACCGTAAGGGAGTTTTCATCGCGGCTCCAAGCTAAGGGGCCGCTTCTGCCTAAGGCCGATACGCTCTTGATGATACCCGAGAATGCGTTTGTATTATCGATGCTTTCCGCCTGCCTAAGCGCGGTAAACCGGTATCGTCCATCCTCTGGCCTACCGAGCGCGACGGCGTATAAACGCCCGTTATTTACCATATAACGTATATCGGACGCGGTATACCCCGCGCGCTCGCAATCCGAGAATTGCCCGCCTGTAACTTTTACGCCGCCCTCTCCGCTGACGCGCCATGGTCTTGAGCCGAAAATCGCCTCACCGTTTATGGCAAGCCACGCGCCGATGTCCCTGAGGATGCTTGCGTCTTCATCCGGTATACTCCCATCGGCTTTCGGCCCGATATTCAAAAGCATGCAGCCGTTTTTACTTACGATATCACAGAGGTTGCAAATGAGCTCGTTTACGGACTTGTAGCTGTTGTTTTGCGTATGGCACCAGGAATTACGCGCCACGGAGGTGCAGGATTGCCAGCAGAACGGCTGCGCACCGGCAAATTGGCCGCGTTCAACGTCAATCACGGCGGTTCCAAATGGGAACGCGTCGTACTTATAGTTGATTACCACCTCGCGCCCCCATTCCTCGGCGCGGTTGTAATAATACGCGGCGGCCTTGCGCAGCCATGGCTTAACGGATTTATGGTGGATCCACCAATCAAAGTAAATGAGCGCGGGCCGGTATTCGTCAATCAGCTCGCAGGTTCGTGCCAGCCAATCCTCCATGAATTCCCGGGGCGGCTCCATTTTCCCGAGCACATCGTTAAAATCGGGATCAGGAAGGGAAGGCCAATAAAGACAATCCCTGCCGGTTGACCCGGATACGTCGCTGTCAAACTCCCTGCCGCGCCCCATAAAGAACCAATGCTCCAGCCGATGGGAGGACAGACAGGCAGTCAGGCCGCGCTCCCGCGCGGCCTGGAAAAGCTCGCCCAGAACGTCGCGCTTTGGCCCCATTTCAACTGCGTTCCAGCGCGAAAGGGCGGATGAGTACATCTGAAACCCGTCGTGATGCTCCGCGACCGGAACCACATATTTCGCGCCGCTTTGCTTAATGAGACGCATCCATGCTTCAGGATTGAATTTTTCCGCTGAAAACATAGGGATAAAATCCTTGTACCCGAACTGAGAATGCTTTCCATAGCGCAGGATATGGTGCTCATAGGCTTGTGAACCCTGAATATACATATTGCGTGAATACCATTCGCTGCCGAACGCGGGTACGGAATAAACGCCCCAATGGATGAACACGCCGAACTTCGCGTCCCTGAACCATTTCGGCGGTTCATATTGCGCGAGGGATTCCCACGTATCCTTATACCGCCCGCTCCTTATGACGGATTCCGCCAGGCTTAATCTGCTTTTCACGTCCATATATTATCTTACCGCCTTTATGATTTCCATCAGGTTTTTAACAGCGCCCACATGATAGTTGGCGTACGCGAACAGGCCGAGCCCCCGATACACGGCTGCCGTAAGCGGCAGGCGCTCATCCCCGACGTTAAGGCCGGTTCTTATCCGGCGCAACAGCGTATTCGCGCCGGGTATTCGCCCCACATTCACGATAACCGCCTCTATACCCATGCCGTCCATCAGCGCGCGGCAGTTTTTGAGCTCGTTCTTAATGTGCTGTACGGGCTCTGAGTCATCTTCAGCGAAGCAAATAATAGCGCATTGCCTGTTAAAAGGCTCCGGCATTTGGTACGAATAAAGCTTTCCGCCAAATTGCAGGGGAGGCAAATCAAGCCGCGCCTCAAGCCCGGACCGGCACAGCGTTACGACGCTGCTGTTGATGCTGAGCACTCCGTCTATTTGCCTTGCGCAGGCGTTTATGCGGTATCTGCCCGCGGGAAGCGCCAGCGCGCTAAAATCCCTGCCCCTGAGATCAAGCTGCCTGAAAGCGCCGTTTTCAAAACGTTCTATACCGATATTAACGCGATTTTCAGGCTTAAAGCTCAGATTGCATTTGAGCCGGCACTCGCCCGTTATCTCATCAGGCGGGGGATAGGCCCACGCCTCGCAGTCAACCGGGGGATGGGCATGGCGGTAAGCCATTGCCGCTGTCCGCGCGCGCTCAATATCGGCGGGCGTATAAACAAACGGCTCCTTTGCCGCCCTGCCTGCGGGCACGGCCTGCGTAAAGCGGTAAGCGCCGTCCGCTATGGGACAATCCAGGCGCAGTTCAACCTGGTCTACCGTATTCGTATTCACCTCTGCGAAGGTAAAACCCGTTCCGCTTGCCGCGAAAAGATAAACCGTACCCTTCCCAAGCCGTATCCGCGCGCATCCGTCGCTGCCGGTTACGACGCTGGCTACGGTTTGAAATGAGCAGTAGTTTGCTATTTGAATATCGATACGGGCGCCCGCGACATGGCCTGACCGGACGGACGCGCTTACCTCAAGCGTAACGCAGTCCGCATAATTTGGAGTAACATTTAAGAGCATACGTTTGCCGTATGCGCTGATAACTTCATCGCCGACCAATTCCGCATCCGCCTGACAGCATATAAGCATAGCTTTTGACGCTGCGTTGGTAAACCAGCCGCGATCGAGCACGGGCTCGGCCTCGCACGCGCCCATATAATGCCATCCGCCGTCCGCATAAACCTCAACCCATGCGTGGTTATCGTCGCAGTGCGACCAACGACGGGCGTATACCTGCCGGGCGGGGATGCCGACGGAGCGCAGGGCTAGCGCCGCGAAAACCGTCTCCTCCCCGCATCTGCCATGCCCCCGTTTAAACACCGTTAGGGCGTCGGCGGTAGGCGCGTCGTTAAACCGGTAAGCGACGTTTTCCGTACACCAATAGTTTACGGCAAGCGCGCTCTCCCTTAGGCTCAGGCCCTCAATTAACGGCAAGAGCCGTTTCCCGAACAGCTTCGCGCAGGGAACGACGGGTTCGTCGTTAACGTGCATGGGCAGCGCGTAAGTTTCAAATATATCCTCGGGTATCTCCTTCTGCCATGGTATAGAGCGGCGGATTTGCGCCATATATTCCGCGTGCGCGCGCATACTTTCGTCGCTGACCTCGGACGCCCTGGGCATAAAGCGCTTTAAGCGCCTATAATATCTATCTATCGGTTCCATCGTTTACCCCCATTAAGGCCAGATAAGCCGCGCCGAGCATACCCGCCCGGTTAAACGCCTTAGCTCTGGCGATTTTCACGCCGCGATAGGATTTTATCAGGAATGCTTTAACCCTGGCTTCAACCGTACTATAAATGCGTTCGCTTTCCATAATCCCCCCGCCGAGTATGACAAGCTCCGGATCGAGGTAATGAATGGCGTTGGCGATGCCGACGCACGCTTCGTTCGCCCAATCGCATACCGCGCCGTACAGTCCCGGCTCAAGCTCCATGCGCGCGGCGATTTCCTCACCTGAATTTATGGATGCGTCGTACGCGCGCGCGGCGCGGATCAACGCGCCGGCCGAAGCGTATCGTGCGTAACAGCCGTTTAACCCGCAATCGCACTTCTCCCCGAACGCATGGGTAACGGTATGGCCAAGCTCGCCTCCGCCGAACCGAGCGCCCCGGTAAAGCCCTCCGTTTATCACGATTGCTCCGCCAATGCTCGTACCATAAGCGAGCATAACGAAATTCTTAAAGCCCTTGCCCGCGCCGGCCCATAACTCGCCTAAGGCTGCGCAGTTGACGTCGTTTTCAATATAAACGGGCTTTGAGAGCTTATCGGCAAAATACTCCCCGATTTTAAGACCGTTACCGTATGGGAGGCAGCCGCTTTCCTGTATGATTATCCCATTTATGCTATCGACGATTCCGGCCGTGCTGATGGAAACGCGGTCATACCCCGAATAGGAACGAGCAATATTTATAAGATTATCCAGATTCGCGGAAGCGTCGGCCGTTTTGGATGGCGTAACGCCATAACCGGAAATTAAAGCCGCGTCGCTGACTATCCCGTGCTTTACGGCGGTACCGCCGACGTCCATCACAAGTATCTTCATTTTTAAATATCCTTTACGCTTTTAACCATATCGAGAACCATTTGAGCGCTGGTCCCTTCATAAGCGCTTTGATCTGTATCGCTTCCGCCGATAAACCGGATTGCCGGGTTCAGGTTCGAGGAGCCGTCGGTCAGCCGTTCCAAGGCCGCCAGATGCAGCTGCATGCAGCCCGTTTGCCGGACGATTAAGGCGGCGTTATCCGGCCTGATTTTCCCGCAAGCGAGTATTTGTATCGCGCCGGACGCATGGCGAATGATATCGCGCAGCCTCGACGCGCCAAGAAGGGCGGTAGCGGCGTGCCCGCTTGTCAAAACCCTTGTTACGCCGAGCGCCATAAGCGTATCCAGCGCGCGTTCCCAACCCGCTTGAATCATATCGAACGCCCGGTGAAACACGCTTTCATGCCCGCCTATCGCATCCAAGATGGTTTTGCAGGCGTAATCGTCCACCTCGCCGGATTCACTCAAACACCCGAAGGCGAAGCCGTCAACGCCCAAGTTAATCATCGCGCGTATATCCTTTCGCATGACCGATAGTTCTGTATAATCATAACAAAAACCGCCCGCCCTCGGTCGTATCATAGCGATTAGTTTGGTGCGGCAGCTTTCCCGTGCGGCCTCAATTTCGCCGATTGACGGGGTAAGCCCGCCGAAAAAAAGGGCGGAGTTGAGTTCAACGCGGTCCGCGCCCGCTTCGGCGGCGATAGCGGCGCCTTTTGCACTGGAGCAGCACACTTCAATGATTACGCTTTTATCCTTCATACCGCCTCCAAAATGCAGTTATTAACCCGGGGAAAAAACGGCGTTTTAAGCCTATGCCGTATATTCACATGATACAAAACGGGGTTTGGTATGTCAACCTAAGTGCTGGCGTAGGCTTGCGCTTTACATTACGCACGATTAAAATAGCAATATACTCGCTTGCCGCATGGTTTTAACAAGATTTCTTTCGGTGGGCTTAAGGGGATATGCATGAGAATAATCGCGGTAAGAGATTATGAACGGCTTTGCGATATCGCGTCCGCCGTCATAATCGATCAGATCAGGGCGAAGGCGGACAGCGTGCTTGGGCTCGCGACGGGCGCTACGCCAATCGGCGTTTATGAAAGGCTGGTTCGGCGTTACGAGGAGGGCGCGGCCGATTTTTCGGCATGCGTTACGTTTAATCTGGACGAATATATCGGCCTGCCGCCCCAAAGCGAGGCGAGCTACGCCCATTATATGCATGAACGCTTTTTCAGCCGCGTCAACATCCGCCCCGTTAACGCGTACATGCCCGACGTCAGCTCTGCCGACATTGCGCGGGCCTGCAGGGAATACGACGGACTGATTGCGCGGGCAGGCGGGGTGGATTTGCAGATGCTCGGGCTTGGGCATACTGGGCATATCGGCTTTAACGAACCGCGCGGCAGCTTCATTAAAAACACGCATGCGGTAACGTTGTCCGACAGGACCGTGCAGGCAAACGCCCGGTATTTTTCCAGTACAAGCGACACGCCCCGGCGGGCGATTACGATGGGCATAAAAACCATCATGGATGCTAAGAGGGTTATGCTTTTGGTTTCAGGGAAGGATAAAGCGGATATCCTCTGCCGCGCGCTTATTGGCGATATCTGTCCGCGCCTGCCTGCGTCCATCCTCCAGCTGCACCGGGATGCAGTGGTCATCGCGGATGAAGAAGCGCTCAGCTTATACGCGCGGAGCCCTAAGCAGGATATGGATGTCAACATATCGCATATTTAGGCAGGGTGATATCGGCCAAAACAATGTACTATTATCGTGAAGGGCGCGTATGGCTACGCGAACAATCGGGTAACGCCGAAAACAGATGCGCGGGCCGGACGGACGGATGCGCATCCAGTGGATTTTTGGGTATGGGTTTATGACTTAAGGAGCGGCCTTCCCGCCGCTTTTGGCCTCGCGCTGCTTGACCGGAGGGAGCTCGACTGAATATTGGTTACGCCGCGATACCGCGCCGGGGGGCTTGGCGCCGCGCCTGTACGCGAGCTGATTTACGGAATGAGGGGAAGGTCGCGGTTCGTTACCGTATCCGACGAATCCAGAGCGATTGTATCGGGTATGCGGATTTGAGGGCGGGAAACCTGGCATATACTGAAGAAGGGGTAGAACAAAAGATGCATATCCATGAAATAGTACAAGCCCAAAGGGATTATTTTTTAGCCGGCCGCACGAGGTCCTATGCATTTCGCAGGGAGTCGCTCCAAAGGATGCGGCGCTATATCCTTAAACGCGAGGCGGATATCCTCAGCGCGCTCAAAGCGGATTTAAACAAGCCCGAGTATGAGGGGTATATGACCGAAACAGGCATCGCGCTAAACGAGCTGGAACACGCGGCGCGGCGGCTGAAAAAGTGGATGCGGCCAGTAAAAGCAAGGACGCCCATGGCCCAGTTTCCCGCAAAGAGCTTGATAATACCGGAGCCTTACGGCGTGGCGCTGATAATGTCGCCGTGGAACTATCCGTTTCAGCTGTCTGTCACGCCGCTTATCGGCGCTATCGCGGCGGGAAACTGCGCGGTTGTCAAGCCATCCGCCTACGCTCCGCATACAAGCCGAATTATTGCGGAACTCATAGGCGAATGTTTTGCCCCGGAACACATAACGGCTGTTGAAGGAGGGCGCGGCGAAAACTCCGCGCTGCTTGAGGAGCGCTTTGATTATATTTTCTTTACCGGCGGGATAAGCGTTGGTAAAAAAGTGATGGAAGCGGCGGCGCGTTCTCTCACTCCCCTCAGCCTTGAACTGGGCGGAAAGAGCCCTTGCATCGTATGGGCCGACGCGGATATTGACTCGGCGGCGCGCCGCATAGCGTTTGGCAAGTGCCTTAACGCAGGGCAGACATGCGTTGCGCCGGATTACCTTCTGGTGCATGAGCGCGTTAAGGATGCGCTAATCAGCAGCATAAGCGCAGCTTTCCGTGATTTTTTCTCCGGCGCCTATGAGGAAATGCCGGTTATTATAAACGACAGGCATTTTGAACGGCTGCAAAATCTGATGCGGGGCGAAAGGATTGTGTTCGGTGGAAGTTGCGATAGGGAAAGACGGTTTATTGAACCGACGATACTTGACAATCCGTCATGGGAGTCCCCGGTGATGAATGAGGAAATATTCGGCCCGATTCTGCCGGTTATCGCTTTTTCGGATTTAGACGAGGCGATCAAAACTGTGCGCTCGCGCCCAAAGCCGCTCGCGCTCTATTTGTTCACGCGGGATAAGAAGGTTGAGCAAAAAGCGCTTGATGAAATATCGTTTGGAGGCGGTTGCGTTAACGATACCGTTATGCATCTTGCCACCCCCTATATGGGATTCGGAGGCGTTGGAGAGAGCGGGATGGGCAGCTATCATGGTAAAAAAAGCTTTGACACATTTACGCATTATAAAAGCATGTTAATTAGAAGAAACCGGTTTGATTGGCCGCTGCGTTACCGCCCGTATACCGAGGGGAAACTCAAGTGGCTTCGCAGGTTTATGGGGTAGCGTGTAGTTTACTCAATTTAAAAGCGTAGATTAAAGCCGTGCGGCTTTACCGGCGAGGCGTAACGAAAGGCTTAAGAATGGATTTATGAACAAAATTATCCTGATTCCCGACTCGTTTAAAGGAACAATGAGTTCCATCCAAGCTTGCGAGCAAATGCGAGCGGCGGTTTTCGCGGTTTTTCCGAATGCGGAGGTTATCTCCATTCCCATAGCCGACGGAGGCGAAGGAAGCGTCGACGCGCTCTTGGCGGCCTTAGGCGGGGAGAAGCGCATAATCCGGGTACAGGGGCCGAATTTTAGAGAAATTGATACCTTTTACGGTCTGTTGGACGAGGGGCGCACGGCCGTTATTGAGACGGCGGCCTGCGCGGGCCTGCCGTTGGCCGGCGCGTTCTCCAACCCATCGCTTACGACCACGTACGGCGTAGGGCAAATTATAAGCCATGCCGTTCAAAACGGATGCCGAAGGGTTATTCTCGGGCTTGGAGGCAGCGCGACAAACGACGGCGGAGCTGGTATGGCGGCTGCGCTCGGGGCGCGCTTTATAAACAGCGGCGGAGAAGCCTTTGTTCCCGTTGGCGGGACGCTGAGGGAGATCTCCCGCATCGATATTTCAGAGCTGACGCGCCGGATCGATGGGATTGAGTTCATCGCAATGTGTGATGTGGATAATCCGCTTTTAGGGGAAAACGGGGCGGCGCGCGTCTTTAGCCCGCAAAAGGGCGCTTCGCCGGGAATGGTTGAGGAGCTTGAACTTAATCTGGCGCATCTATCGCAGCGCATACGGCGGGATCTCGGCGTATCCACTGCGTCCACGCCGTGCTCGGGCGCGGCGGGTGGCATGGGAGCCGGGGCGGCCGCGTTTTTAAAGGCAACATTGCGTATGGGCATTGAAACCATGCTCGATGCGGTTGGGTTTGAATCGATTATAAAAGGCGCGGATTTGGTTTTAAGCGGCGAGGGCAGGTTTGACGCGCAGAGCTTGAGGGGCAAGGCGGTTATCGGCGCGGCAAAAAGAGCAAAGGCAGCCGGAGTACCGCTTTTTGCCGTCGTCGGTGATATTGGAAGCGAGATCGATGCTGCGTATGATATGGGCGTTACCGGTGTATTCAGCATAAATCGCACCGCGATACCTTTTAGGGAAGCAAAAAAACGCGCGAAAAGCGATCTCCGATTGACGGTAGAGAACCTGATGCGCGTATATAAAGCTTTGAAGCAGGATCTATAAGCGGTCTAAACATAGATTTATGTCAAAAAGCGCAGCACTTTAAACAGCATATCCTCATGTACTATTATCTCGGTTAAGGGATTGGCAGTTTGCGGCGTTATAATAGTACCTGAGGATCGCCGGACTATTTCTTAAACCTTTGCCGGAGCAGTTATCATCTGATTTTTAATATCCGGTTCTCTATAATATAATGCTATCGTTTAAAATGGGCGCGCCGGATTCTAGGAACCTTACGTTAATGTTTAGCTTGCGGATACGTTTAAAAGAATGCTATACATAGCAAAAAAGCTGTACGGATAGATAAACGACCGTACAGCCCGGTTCACTATGACTTGATACCGGTTATCAGTATAATGGGTTTGCCAGTGTTTTGGCTCTTGGCCAAAAAGTTCCAAATACCAAGCAGATACGCCCCGCCCGGCCGGGATTTTTTATATCTGGTACGACCGCATTTCAACCGCGACCTGAGCCTGAGGGAAAACCGGCTTTACCTCCTCCAGCACCTGAGCATCCGTATATCCACCGCCCCAGATATGCGTACATAACAGTTTGCGGACATTTGCGGCTTTTGAGATAACGCCGGCCTCGCGCGCGGTTAAGTGCGCGGGGTACGCGGGGATTTTATCGCCGCTTAAAAAGCAGGTATCGGCAAGCAGCAGATCCGCACCGTTGCAAAGCTGGGTTATCCTGTCGCTGCTTCCGGTATCCCCGGTATAAAACAGCCTTCTGCCTTCCGCGTCTATATCCATCGCATAGGAAGGGACTGTATGATATAACCTATGGAACGTTACGGTCATATCCTTAATTTTCGCCCGCATTCCGTCCTCAATTACCACGATATTATAAACGCCGGAGGCCGCAAGCTGCCTGAACTCCATATCCGGCTTGTCCGGCGCGAGCAGCAGCAGAGGTATCGGCACGTCTTTCCCGCGCGTATGTAGCTGCTCAAGCGCGTAGCGTAATATAAACAAATCGGAAATATGATCATAATGCAGGTGGGAGATCAAGATCCCGTCAAGATCCGTTAACTGCGATAAACTGAAAAAACGGCTGAGCGTTCCCGATCCGCAGTCAATCAAAAGCTTCGCCCCGCCTCCCTCCAGCATATAACCGGAACATGCGCCGCCCGGCGCCGGAAAGGGGCCGTATTTGCCCAAAACTGTTAAAATCATCCTTAGCTACTTCACCCTGCCCGTTTGTTGAATTGAGCCATACCCGCTCTTTCCATAGGTTATCCGGTCAATCAATTTTAATACGGGTATGGCGATTAAACCGTTAACAAGCCCGTTCAGGAAACGTACTGGCAGCGAAAGCGCAGCTACGCTGTAATTGTTCATGATAATCAGGTCGTAGAGGAAGTATGCGCACAGCGCCAGCAGGGAAGGGTAAGCGACGGCCCTCAACAGGTTCGCCCATGTCCGTTCCCTCGACAAGAGCTTTGCGCATATATACGCGGCTCCCGCTTTGATAATCAGGGAAGCTACGGCGTATACGCCGCTGCCCACGAATAGATCCGACAGGCAGGCGGCCAGCGCGGCGGTTAGCGCGGCCCAAGGACCGCCCAGCAGCAGGGCCGCGGAAAATATCCCGACGTCCCCGAGGTGCATATATACGCCGGCGCTCACCTGGTCGTTGCGCATAATGTCCATCGGTATGCGTATAAGGCATGTGAGCAGGATAATAACAACCAGCATAACTCCTGAGGTAATGAGCGTTTTTAATTCAGGTTTTTGCATAGGTAAACCTCCAAGCAAGTATATTCGTTCGCTTTTAACGGCCCGTTAACGAGCGCGCCGGTTAACCGGGCCATTCGTGTTAAGATGATTATACATCATATTTCGTAAAATGAATATGAAAAAACGTTTAATTATGCGTTCTAGCTCCAATCAGGACAGGCGTTGAGCCGTTAAAACTGAAAAGCTGGCGCCCCAAGTTTAATCATACCCATAATACCTTAAGTATTGACCAAGAGCTTATTTCATTAACGTAAAAGGAAAATACTTAAGTTCACTCGTCTTTTACTTCGTGTTCGTGTGAACTATCAAGGCCGCAAGCTCGTTCAAAAAGACTTCATATATTCACCGAGCCTAACATGGCAATGCCTTTTGGCAGCTCGGGCAATAAACGCTGCTGCGGCCGGAAAGTACAATCCGCGTCAACGGTGTGTTGCAGCATGGGCAGGGCTGGCCGTTATGCCCGTAAATCATGAAATACTTCTCGGACCGGTATTCCTTTCCTTGTCCTGCCAAGTATTCCTTCGGGGTCATGCGGTTATCGTCTATTCCTTTTTTGAGGACAGAGGGGATTGCGGAGGCAAGCATACCCCATTCTTCTCCTTTTAGAGAACAGGCCGGACGGCAGGGACACAGCTGTGCGGCAAACAGAATTTCGTCGCCATAGATATTTCCAATTCCCGCAACCACGCTCTGGTCTAACAGACATTCCTTGATGGACTTGCGGCGTTTCCCGATCTTTTCCCGCAGCCAATCGGCGGTTAAGCAGCCGTCAAAAGGCTCTAGCCCCAATTTTGCATTGCCGGTAAAGGTATCATTTTCCCATTCATGCAGCAGCCAGAACCGTCCAAAACGGCGAGTGTCGATAAAACGCAGTTCCATTGCATTATCCAAGCGGAAAACAATATGCGTGTGCTTTTGTGTTGGATAATCCGGCGGCGTTACCAAGAGTTGCCCCGTCATTCGCATATGCAGCCAAACCGTATCGCCGCTGTCAAGGCGCAAGGAGAGAAATTTACCCCGCCTGCTCATGCCGCGTATATTCGCTCCTGTTACAAATCCGGCGAATTGTTCTGCCGACGGATGTTCAATTATTTCCGGTCGGTACACGGTAATGGATAGGATACTTCGCCCCATTATCTGTGGCTCTAAAATTCTCCGTATCGTTTCTACTTCCGGCAGTTCCGGCATAATGGGGATTCCTCCTCTTTTTTATTTGCAGAGCGCCTTATTTGCTCATGGTAAAAGTAGTTTACAATGATTGGCGGTTCGTCAAACGGGCGTTGCATAGAGTCGTCATTCCGCAGATATAACAACCCTCGTTTTTCAGCCAGCAGCCGCGCTTCTTCGTCTAGCAAGTCCCAATATCCGCGGTTGCCCAGCTGGTAGATTTCACGATACAGGGGAACAAGCGCCGGGTAATGAGTTGCTATGTACCCCAAAATCTCCGGCTTATAACCTCCCCTCAAGTTCAGGTTTTCCAGCCAAATCAGGTTACACTTATCGTTCACCCGTTCCACAATCGCCGGAACATCCGTAATAC
The DNA here is from genome assembly GCA_900544555.1 of uncultured Eubacteriales bacterium. Classification (GTDB taxonomy): domain Bacteria; phylum Bacillota; class Clostridia; order Christensenellales; family CAG-138; genus UMGS693. The sequence goes on along the minus strand of UQWD01000001.1, from coordinate 220,987 downwards.
CCGGAAATATCGGGGAGATAAAGCAGGTAGTACGAACGCCAGCGTCGTGAAAGGCTTCCATCGCCGCCAGTCTCCGCGCGATACTCACCGCTTCGTCCATATCCGTCCGAAACGCTTCGTCGAGCGTATTGACAGACAATGAAACTCTAGCGTTAGGGAATGTCTTAATCAAATCCATATCACGCAGTACCAAATCGGATTTTGTGGCGATAGTGATTTCCGCTCCGCTGTTTTGAAGCTGTTCCAGCAGCGTCCTTGTTCTTTTATAGGTTTCTTCCTGTGGGTTATAGGGGTCGGTCACGGAACCGAAAAACAACCGCTTCCCCGCGTATCTCTGTGGGTTTTGGATTTCAGGCCAGTATTTTACGTCCAGAAAGGTTCCCCACGGCTCAGGGTGGCCGGTAAACCGTTTCATAAATGACGCATAGCAGTATTTGCAGGCATGGGTACAGCCCACATAGGGGTTGACCGAATAATCCCCTACAGGTAGATTAGATTTTGATAGTATGGTTTTTACTGAAATTTCTTTCACCTTAATTTGGTTTGTATTCATGGCTTTAAGAAGCTCCTTTGCGTCCCTTGCTGAACGGTGTCGGTGGTGTTCAAGCGTCCCAGCAGCAAAGGGGATTCAGGTACATGGAGCGTGTAATTTTCACGGGCTTTGTGTGGGTTCGTATTTGCATAGCAATATTTGCAGCCATTCAGACAGGTATCATATGCCCCTATATCCCGGCTCTCGATACAGTGACATCCCCGCCGTAACCCCTTGTGTTTCAGATTGCGGAATTGAGTCCCGTTTGCCCGCTCAATCATGTTTAGCGTTATGCAGCCGGAGGGGGAGATACCATAGCGTGTGTAATCGCCGTTGGTTCCGCAAGCCTGGATTGGAATATTATATTTGGCCGCAATCGCTCCAAGACCCGCCGCCAATTCGTCCTTTTCTTTCTCTGTCAAAGGAATCAAGTCCGGCATATTGGTTTGCAGTTTTTTATACATTTCCACAAAGCTGAAAATGCAGCGATCGATATGGCCGCATAAGCGGGACGCCATATGTTCAAAGGTTTCCAGATGACGCCGGACGGTATGTTTATTTGTCAGCAATACCGGGTCATACCGCCATGCGATACGTCCGGCGCCAATAATCTCCGATAAATTTATTAAGGTGCTGATACTCTCGTCAATACCCGGAACACCCGGCTCAATATCCTTTCCGTAAGCCGTAATCGTATAGTGGAAATAGGTATGAAAGCGCCCCGTGATTTTACTGATATGCGGCAAAATGGGAGTATAATTTTTAGAGCAGAACACCACGCAGTCGACTTTATTCGGGGTCAACTCATATCGCGTCACCTTATTTTGGAACATCGGATTGCGGGAAAGGACATAGCCTGCTTCAAATCGCCCCAATAACCAAGGCGTGTAATACTGGACTGTATCTGTCCGCCCGCCCGTATTTATAATCATCGTGATTCCTCCTGGAGCGCTTTGAATTTTAAACGCATTTGTTCTGAAAAAAAATCGGTTAACTGTACTAAAGCCGCTTGTTGTTCGTCGCTCAGCTCTGCCATAGCATTATTCTCCGCTTGTGCGGCAGGAGGGATAATATGTTCCACATATTCTCTGCCGGACGCGGTGAAGCGTACAATTTTGTTGCGCCGGTCGGTTTTTGATTCCTCGAAAGAGATGTAGCCTCTTATCCAGAATTTCTTAATCACGGCACTGACGGTCTGCTTCGTGGCCGAAAGCCGTTTACAAATTTCGGCTTGCGTACAGCCGTCTTGCGCAAAGTAAAGAATATCAAGAACAAACAGCTCTTTTGTGGTTAAACCATGTTTTCTGGCATACCCCTCATAAGCGGCATATTGCTTATCCCGTAACCGGCAGTACCTATTGACGTATGTATTAACATTCTCTTTGAGCATTAGTCCTCCTTAAAGTACAATATTTGATAATCAAATATTTGACTATATTAAGTATAACACCTCAGTTTTTTTTGTAAAGCCTTAAATTAAAAAGGGTAGCATATAGACTCCGTTTTCTGCAGCCACAATTGCGGCGCCTTTAGAAAACGCCGATTACATGCGCGTTTGTTGGGCTTGCAATGGCAGGTTTCGCAGCCTTTTGCCGATTTATTCCGGGTATCAGTCAAAAAATATGCGGTAAAAGGACCGCGCCTAAGTACATGCTATACGGCGGGTTAAAGACTGTGCGAATGGATTTACGGGAAACGGGCAAAAGAGAACGGGATGGTTATATTTTCAGGCTATGAGAGCATTTTGTTTGACACAGCGCGCCCTCTATGATAAAATCATTCGGTGAGCCGCTCCATGACGGCTTTTAAGCGCGGTTTTCCCCGCCGCCGTTACATGGGCGAGACTGGTAAGAGGAGGTGCAGCATAATGTACGCGATTATTCGTACAGGCGGTAAGCAGTACAAGGTAGAAGCAGGCGATGAAATCATGGTCGAGAAGCTCAACGCAAACGAAGGCGAAGAGGTTTCCTTCGAGGTTTTAATGCTTGCGGACGATAGCGGCGTTCAGGTCGGCAAGCCCGTATTAGAGGGTGTTTCCGCGTCGGCGCAGGTTGTCGGGCATGGCAAAGGTAAAAAGGTTGTCGTATTTAAATACAAACCGAAAAAGGATTACCGGAAAAAACAGGGCCATCGGCAGCCATATACTATGGTTAAGATTAACTCTATCGGTTGATTAATTATGATCAATGCAACGTTGCTTCGCGCGAAGGGTAGGCTGACCGGCTTTTGCATAAGCGGGCACGCAGGGCAGGAAGAACACGGTTCGGATATCGTATGCAGCGCGGTATCGGCGCTGACGCAGGCAGCCATATTGGGGCTGACGGAGGCGATAAAACTTCCGGGCGTCGAGTATACGGTTGAAGAAGGGTACTTGAAATGCAGCTGTGAACAGGCCGCTCGGCATGAGGGCGCGCAGGCAATACTCGAAACAATGGCGTTGGGGCTCCGCTCCATCACCGGGAATTATGGCAAATACCTCAAAATTGTGGAAAGGGAGGTGTAAAACGCATGTTCAATATGAATCTTCAGCTTTTTGCACATAAAAAGGGCGTTGGCAGCTCGCGCAACGGGCGCGACAGCGAATCCAAGCGCTTAGGGCCTAAGCGTGCAGACGGGCAGTTCGTTCTGGCCGGAAACATCCTCGTGCGCCAGCGCGGCACGCATTTCCATCCTGGCACAAACGTAGGCATCGGCAAGGACGATACGCTTTTCGCGAAAGTCAGCGGCGTTGTTCGTTTTGAAACCAAGCGGAACAAACGCAGGCAGGTCAGCGTTTATGAGCGGCAGGAAGCGGTAGCTGAATAACCAGCTTTAATTGACGTATGGAACAGATGGGCGGTCCGCTTTTTTGCGTATAACGCGATGAGCGGGCCGTTTTCTCGCATTAAGGGGATGGGGGGGATGATTATGCGGGTAATTTTTAAAGATAACGGCGCGGTATTCACAGGCATTAAGTGTTTTAACCTTGCGCGCTCATGCGCGTGCGGCCAGGCGTTTCGCTGGGAAAAACGCGGGGATGGCTGGATGGGCGTGGTTTCGGACAGGTGCGCCGTTTTGAAGCAGGAGGCGGAAACGCTTTACATCAATCCTTGTACGCCCCATGAGGCCGCAAAATGGCGGGAATATCTGGATCTTGACGGCAATTATGCCGGTCTTGAAGATAAGCTGCGCGCGAATAAGGCGTTGTCTGTCTGCCTTCCATGCTCTTCGGGAATTCACGTATTTAAACAGGAGCCCTTTGAAACTTTAATCTCCTTCATCATATCGGCCAACAACAATCTCGGCCGAATACAGGGCATTATTGGGAGGCTATGCGCAGCTGCCGGGGAAGCGATGGATACGTTTACGGGCATAAAGCACAAGTTTCCGACGCCGTGTGCGCTCGCCCGTATCCCGCTCGAGGCGCTTCGTTCGCTCGGCCTCGGTTACCGAGCCCCGTTTATACATCAAACCGCAGGTATTATCGCTGAGGGTTATGACCTTCTTAAGCTCAGAGATTTGCCGCTTGAGGATGCGCGTAAAGAGCTTATGCGCTTCCCGGGCGTTGGGCCGAAGGTGGCGGATTGCGCGCTGCTCTTTTCCCTTGGGCATACAAGAGCGTTTCCGATGGACGTGTGGATGAACCGGGCGATGCGCGAAATCTGGTTTGGAGGGCAAAGCTTCAGCGGGGCGCAGAAACAGGCGGCTATCAGCGAGCTTGGGGAGCTTGCCGGAATAGTACAGCAATACGTGTTTTACTATGCGCGCGAAAGCAAATTGGGCGCATAAGATGATAGAGCAATATGCATAAAGCGCTAAACAACATACTAAAAACGTACGGCAAAGCCGCCGTCGCCCTGTCGGGAGGGGTCGACAGCGCCTGCATCTTGCGCGAAGCCGTCCAAAGCCTTGGGCGTGGCCGGGTGCTGGCCGTAACGGTGGATTCGTGTTTTTTCCCAAGGCATGAGATGAGAATGGCCGAACAGGTTGCCGGCATGCTTGGCGTTGCGCTTGTAGTGGTGAACTTAAAGCCGCTGGCGCTAGAGGAGGTGCGGCGCAATGATTTTATGCGCTGTTATTATTGCAAGCGCGCGATGTTCGCCGCTGTTATGCAAGCCGCCGGCGAGCGCGGGTTCAATATTGTCTTTGACGGCGGCAATACCGACGACAAGGCGGATTACAGGCCCGGTATGCGCGCGTTGCGCGAGCTTGGCGTAAAAAGCCCGTTTATTGAGGCGGGGATTGGGAAGGAAAAGATCAGGGAGCTATCCGAGGGCCTGCCGACGCGGTACATTCCCGCCAACGCCTGCCTTGCTACGAGGATACCGCATGATACTATAATTACGCCCGAGGCGCTTAAGCGGGTAGAAGCGGTTGAGTCGTCGCTCCGCGAGCTTGGCTTTACAATGGTTCGCGCAAGGTATTACGGGGATATGGTCCGTATTGAGACGCCACAACAACGCATAGAAGAAGCGGTTGCCATGCGCGGGCAGATAACCGCAGCGGGCGTGAAGGCAGGGTTCCGGTACGTCTCGCTTGATTTGGAAGGATATAAGCCTGGGAATATGAACTCCTTAATATCTGAAAAAACAACTAAAACCGTAGGGTATCAATAATGCCTATACCCCGGCTAAGCGCACTTTTTTGCATTTGGCGTACGTGGAAACGTAAACCGAGCGTTTTTTAAGACTGATGTTATATGACATGCGCTTTAAGAGGATTGTTCTTTACGCCCGTCATTGCTAAAGTAACCCGGCTATGTTAAAATTTTATGTGGTTGTTTGGGCGGCGGCCGTAAGGCCGCGATTTTCGCGCAAAATGAGAATAAAAATAAAGGAGCGGGAGCTGATGAAAGTATACCGGATTTTATCCATAAACCCCGGATCCACATCCACCAAGATCGGCGTGTTTGATAATGAAGCGCTGTTGTTTGAAGAAGTCATACGCCATTCAAAGGAGGATTTGGATCAGTACGGTTCTATTATGGAACAAAAAGATATGCGGCTTAAGCTGATATTGGAGCTTATTGAGAAGCATGGGATTGGATTAGAGACCATTGACGCGTTTGTGGGCAGGGGCGGCATAATCGCTCCGCTGGCGAGCGGGGTATATCCGGTTAATGAACGAATGCTGCACGACCTTCAGTATACAAGCGCTACCCGGCACGCATCGGCTCTTGGCGGGATTTTTGCCCATGAGCTTGGCGCGCGATATGGGAAACCCTCCTACATCGTCGATCCCGTCGTTGTGGACGAACGCATCCCGGTTGCGCACATTACGGGTATCCCCGGGCTGGAACGCCTTTGCGTTTTTCACGCGCTGAATCAAAAGGCTGTCGCCCGCCAGTATGCACGTGATAACCATAAGCGGTATGAGGATTGCTCGCTGGTGGTTGCGCATCTGGGCGGGGGCATATCCGTTGGCGCGCACTTTGGCGGAAGGGTCGTCGACGTGAGCGACGGCATCAATGGGGAAGGGCCGTTCTCCCCCGAGCGGTGCGGGGCGATACAGGCGGATCCGCTTATTCGCCTGTGCTTTTCCGGCAAGTATACCGAAAGCGAGCTGCTCGCGTTCGTATCCAAGCGCGGCGGCGTAAGCGCGCACCTGAACACAACCGATATGCGCGAATGCGAAAAGATGATGGACGATGGGGATGAACGCGCCAAGCTGGTGTTTGAGTCGATGGCGTATAACGTCGCTAAGACCATAGGCGCTATGCTCGCTGCGCTTCAAGGCAAGGCTGAGGCCGTAATACTCACGGGGGGCGTAGCGTACTCGAAGCGGTTTACGAGCCTGATTTCAAGGTATGTTGGGGATATGGCGCCCATTGTTATTTATCCGGGCGAGGATGAGCTTAAGGCGCTGGCCCAGGGCGCGCTGCGCGTTCTCAGTGGAGAGGAAGAGCCGAGAGAGTACGTGGGATAAAACGCGGGCGCCCCGTCTCCCGGCGGGGCGCCCGTCGATAGAGTGAAGCGGTAATTACGCGTTTACATAGAGCGGCCATCCGCTTATCCAGAAATGAAAAATGCGCGGTCGGCGGCAGGCTCACTTATTTTGAAGGAAAACTATAAACAGTTGTAAAAGGATGTGTTATAATAAATTCAACACAGCATAAGGAGGCTTATCATGGTAAAGAAGCTGTTAGGGCTGCTCGTACCCGTTGCGCTGTTTTTACTTGTATTGTTTGCGGCGGCGTCCTGTTCAAATGAATATACCTATTTTAATTACAACTATGAAGACAAAACGATAGAATTATTTGTGGACGAGGGCTTGGATATTTCAGGATACGAATTGAAATATGATAAGGATATATTGACCGATAAGCAGGCGCGGGACGCTCTGGTATTTGAGGTTACGGGATTTGGCACCGAATATGTTACTGTTTCGTTTACCGATAAGGAAGGCCTCCCCGGATATTATGTTTTTGAAGTTGTATCTAATCCCGATCAAAGCATAACGATATCCTTGTTTAACAGCGCCGGCATTCAAATTCAATCAGATTCTTATATTTAAATAATAAATCGTACTTAAGCACATAAAAGGATACAATTAAGTTAAAAGAGTATTGAAAACACTTGACCTGCGGGTAAATGATACTAGATTCTAAATGCTGATTAAACTGAAAACAGGCTTGTCCGGCTAATTTAAAATACATCTTGACTAAATAGAAATTAAATTCGGAGCTACACTGTTGTAGCAATCATAATTATATTTTCAGGAGGCGGATAAAATGTAATATTTAATTAGGAGGCTCGCACTTTCTTTTTTTGTACTTTCTGTCGATGATTCATCAGTTCATTTTTAACACGAGAGGAGCATCATACCATGAAAAGTATTCCCGCATGAAAAAGATTTCAGTGTTATTACTTACGCTTATCCTTCTCCTTGCCTTTATCCCTGTTCCAACGCGCTTGCCGCGACCTACGGGCCCTATTCTTCCATAACCTCAATGCCAGTAACGGCTATGGATTATATGCTTTGCGCAATGGAATTACACGATACATTTTCACAGGTTACATACAACGGGGTTAAATGTAATAAATTCACAAGAGGAAGCAATACGTTTATGTGAACGCCTCCGCTTTCCGTACAACGAATTCGCGAAGCTCATATCCAAGCGATTCGAGCGTCAGCGGGCAGCTAACTGCAAACTTAAATAACAATAACAGCAACTATGCTTATTCCTATATGACCCGCTCGGGCTATGCGGATGGGTATTATGAATGGCATATGAGCTTATCCGGCTCCAGAGCCTTCTTCTATGAAAACGATGAAATCGTACTTGAAACCAAAAAACATCGTTCCGTTTTGATAAGAGAGTATGGGAGCTATATCCGGGTTGTCAATAAGGATACCTGCTGGACCGCGCCCAAGCCGACGATGGATTTGAAGATAACCAATACAGGAACCGGGCGCGTATACTTCGGCGGTTATTACATTAAGGGATCAGGAAAGGATACGAGCGTTACGGATATTTCAAGGATATTAAACCTCGCGTACGCCACAGCCCGATTGTCCGGCAGCGTGACGGGTCTGAACGCAAGAACCTTCTACGCGCTGTATAATTACGCAATATCGCTAACAAAAACCTCGTCGGGTTCAATCAAAAATTATATATCGGAAACTGCGCCGTTATCCAACGCCGGGGGCAATAAATACGCGTATCAAGCGCTTATGCAGTCCCCGTTCTATCTGCAGAGAAAAAACTGTTATTATCAGATGCACATCGGACTGATGGGGACAAAATCCTCTACGCAGAAGTTTAAGGTCAATATCAAGCAGAATGTGCCATGACCGCTGGCTGACCGCCTATCATACGATAAGCCTGAACATAAATGAGGGCGCGCGCTCAACAGCCTGCCGGGATCGTTACCGGCGGGCTGCCTTTTCAGAATCGACCGGTGTTTTTTAATATTATGATATAAGCACAGCAAAATACGCGATATTTTGCAAAAATCCGGTGCAAATATGAATGGTACGACATAGATTGTATATATAGATTATTGGCTGAATGAGCAGTGCGCCGGTTGACATGAAAGGAGAAATTTATGATGCATAATAACAGTTATAGCGGCAACTTTCAAACACAGGCTATGGAAGATCAAAATGCGGGCGGCCCCATGGGGTTCAGCCCAATGGGATCGGGGGCAGCGTCCTACGGCGCAGGGTCAATGGGTATGCAGCCTAACAGCCCCGGGTCAATGGGCGCGCAGACCTACAGCTTTGGGTCAATGGGCGGGCCGTCTTACAGGCCCGGCTTCAGGGGTACAGCGTCAGGTTCATCCGACAGAAATAGTGTTTTTGAGAGCGTCCCTTCACAGGTTGACGCACGCACGCTACAGGAAATGCTTGCTGAATCGGTCGGCAGATATGTAGTTTGCGAACTGCTCATCGGTACGCAGGGTATGAGAGTACAGATGGGTTTGCTTACTACGGTAGGGCAAAGCTTTTTCATACTGTTTAATGAAGACACCAATACGCAAACGTCTTGCGATATGTACTCACTCAAATTCATCACGTTTTTCCCGGAGGGTACTAAACCCGACCGGCAGACAATGCGTCAATGGTGGAACCGTTCCCGCGCCTCGTACGTGCCGCTGCCCTCGGTAGATTATATGTGCACGTCGGACGGCAGGATGCCCTCTGTTTACTCGAGCAATGAGGAAATGATTTAGCTAAATGTGAGCGGCAAACGATGCTTCCTCATTTGTTGGCTCAAGAAACGTCAATAAAAGCATGCCGTCGCCGCTTAAAGTCTGGTCTTTTATATTATCAGTGAAGAGAAAAAGCGAACCGCCGCTCGAAACCAATCCCTTATGCCAAACGCTTAACAGGTTGGTATTCCCGCCGCTGTGTGTGCAAGGCGAACCGGTGGGATACCGGCCGAAACAAAAAGCAACGTAAGGGTTCAACATAATAATAGGTTTGGATTTAGAAAAAAGCAGTTGATGAATCGAACTGCTTTTTCTAATGCGGCGTTGTTTTACGTACACCATACTCTTAACTATTGCTGCTTCATCACAATTTCAATGAATCGTTCCGCGGCGGCGGATAGTGGAAAATCCTCTAATGTAATAAGGCCGATTGCCCTTGGAGGGATCGGGGAATCGAGCCTGATTTCAAATAAATCCGGGCAGTTTGGAGGGATGTTTGCGTATTCACGCGTTACGCAGGCGATTCCTAAGCCGATTTTCGCGAATTCTATCAGCAGATTATGCGCGCCAAGCTCAATTTCAGGCTGTAAGGTTGTATGATGGCACGAGGCGTAATTATCTATATACTTGCGTGAATTAGACGCCTTCTCAAGCAATATCAGCGGCTCGCGAGAAAGCATTTCAATAGTAACGGAACGATCCTTTAGGTGAATAAAGCGGTTGGAGGCCACGAAAACATCATGAACCTGATGGCATTCACGAACGTTTAACGATTTGTCCTCCACCGGGAGATTCACAAGCGCTATATCAACCTTACCTATTTTTAGCAATTCAATCGTCTCAGGGGTAGTGCGGTTTGTTACATGGAGCCGAATATCGGGATGCTCGGCATGGAATTTCTTCAGGCAGGGAAGTAGGAAGAATTGACAGAGCGTATCGCTTGCGCCTATCATCAACCCGCCGGACTGGAGCGTGCGCATCATGTTTAGACGATCTTCAGCCGCTCCGATAAGGCTTATAGCCTTATCGGCATAACTGAATAATACTCGCCCCTCGTTTGTAAGCGATATTCCACGGCTGGTGCGCGTGAACAGCTTGCAATCCAATGCGTATTCGAGCCTATGCATCGATTGGCTGACTGCCGGCTGGCTTACAAAAAGCTCCTTTGCGGCTTGAGACAGGCTTCCACAGCGGGCGACGGTACAGAAAATGCTGTACAGATCCAAATCAGCACCCATATGGCAACCCCCCAGAATTTAAATTTGTTGCTAAATTACATAATAGGATTATAATGTATTTATCAGGATAATGCAATATAATATAAGGAGATTCTACGTGTTGATACAAGTGAAAGACTTAAGTTTTCCGTCCGCTACTAAAGAATGCGATATTCATGCGAGGTTATGGCGGCCGGATACGATGGCGCGGGCTGTCCTGCAAATAGCGCATGGTATGGCGGAGCATATAGAAAGGTATGATGAGTTTGCGCGCTACCTGTGCCAAAACGGTATCGCGGTAACAGCTAACGACCATGCGGGTCACGGCAAAAGCATACGCGACGGCAGGCATATGGGCTACTTTTCAAAGCAAAACGGCTGGACATGCCTTATTAATGATATGCGTACGCTTTACACTCGCGTTAAAGATGAGTATCCAGGCGTGCCTTATATCCTTTTAGGACACAGTATGGGCTCTTTTTTGGCCAGAACCTATGCTTCCCGTCATGGCTCCGACATCGATGCGTTCATCTTTTCAGGTACTGCGGGTAAAAACCCGGCCCTTCCGATTGCCGGATTGATAGCGAAGGTTGAAACGGCCTTAAAGGGGGCGATGACGCCAAGCAAAACGCTCGATAGGCTCTCTTTCGGCGCCTACAATAAAGCGTTTCAACCCAACAGAACCGATAAAGACTGGCTTTGCTCCGACGAAGCTCAGGTTGACAGGTATCTCGCGGATCCGCTCTGCGGCTTTACTTTTACGGCCGGCGGGTTTCGTGATCTGTATACGGGGCTTGGAGAGGTCAGCCATAAGGATTGGGCGGCTAAAGTGCCGGACGTGCCGATTCTCATGTTTGCGGGGGATAGGGATCCCGTTGGAGCCAACGCCAAAGGCGTGCGTGAGGTCGCTCAAAAGCTCAGGCAAACTGGCCACAGGGTCGAACTGCATATCTACGAGGGCGGCAGGCACGAAATGCTCAATGAAACGAACAGGCTTGAGGTCTATGAGCTGGTGCGGCGTTTTATCGATAACGTTATTGAAAACAACGCGCGATGACATTATAATAAGCACATAAGCCAATCAAGAGGATGTGACTTACAGATGGGGTCGTGGGAAATAGCGCTTGACACGATGATGGAAGGAAACGAACGGTTTGTTACAGGCGAGACATATGCGCGCGGTTGGAGTATCGCGTCCCGGAGAAAAGAGCTTTTTGAACAGGGGCAAAAGCCGATTGCTGTGGTTGTATGTGAAGCGGATGCTTATATGCCGCCCGAGCTGGTTTTTGATTCGGATTTCGGAGAGCTTTTCACTATTCGCCTACCTGAATTGAGTATAGATAAAAACGTTTTGGACGCGATAACCTATGCGGCTGAAAAGCTTCATACGCCGTTATGCGTTGTGCTGGCGCATGATGAGCGGCGCGGCGATCCGCTGGAGGGAGGCGAGGGGCTAGCGGCATGGTTTAAAGGCGCGCAGAGGGAGCCGGACGAATTGCTTCAGGGCAGCCTTTCAAAAATACGAAAAAGCCCTGAGCTGAGCGAGCTGATAGACAGAGGGGAGTTTATTGCCGTAGGCGCCAGGTACGACCTTGCTACAGGTGAAGTGACGGTATATGATTTTTAGCGTTCAATACAACAGTGGGAGCTTATATGATGCGTTACAGCTGGAAGCAATTATATGAGAGCATACAGGGCTGCGAGCAGTGCGCGTTAAGCGGCGGCCGGCAGAATATCGTTATTGGCGAGGGGAACGCTCACGCGGACGTTATGTTTATCGGCGAAGGCCCGGGCAGAGAGGAGGATGAACAGGGAAGGCCTTTTGTAGGCCCGGCCGGGCAGCTTCTTACGAAAATGATAGAAGCTATCAACCTTAAACGGGAAGAGGTTTATATCGCCAACATCGTCAAGTGCCGCCCGCCGAATAACCGCACTCCCCTTGATGAGGAGGCGAAGGCATGTATCGGATATCTGCGCGCGCAGACCGCGCTCGTACGGCCCAGTATCATTGTATGCCTTGGCGCGACAGCCGCCAGACATATCGTAAATCCGAACGCGCGCATCACACGCGACAGAGGAACTTGGAAGGAAAGCAGCGGAACAGGCATTATATTAACGTATCACCCCGCCGCGCTGCTGCGGGATCCTGGGAAAAAGCGCGAGGCATGGGAGGATATGAAGACAATTGCGGCCAGGCTCGCGCGGATAAAGCACCAAGCTTGAACTCAAAAGTCAATAGATGGTATAATAATTTCAGCTTAATCAATACGAATCGCTTTATATAGGAGGTAGACTATGTCCGGGCATTCCAAATGGGCGAACATAAAAAACAAGAAAGAAAAAACGGACTCCCAGCGAGGGAAAATCTTTACGAAAATCGGCCGTGAAATTGCCATAGCGGTTAAGGAGGGGGGCAGCGACCCCGTGAATAATTCCAAGCTGCGCGACGTTATAGCTAAGGCAAAGGCTAACAATATGCCCAACGACAACATATCGCGCTCAATAAAAAAAGCGGCCGGAGAGTTGGGGAATGTAAATTATGAAGAGGTTGTTTATGAGGGATACGGCCCGGGAGGAACGGCCGTTATAGTCGAGGTAGTTACGGATAACCGTAACCGCACTGCGGCTGAAATGCGCCATATATTCGACAAAAGCGGCGGTAGCATGGGAGCGACCGGCTGCGTATCGTGGATGTTTGATAAGAAGGGCGTGCTGGTAATAGAGCGCAGCGTTGCGATAGATGAGGACGAGCTTATGATGGAAGCGCTTGAGCTTGGCGCGGAGGATTTCAACCCTCTTGACGACGTTTTTGAAGTGTATACCGCGCCCGCTGATTTTTCGTCCATACGAGAAGCTCTGGAAGGTAAGGGATACGAATTTTTATCCGCGGAAATTCAGATGATACCGCAAAACACCATACAAGTGGATGACGATGAGCTGATGGGCAAAATCGAAAGGATGCTTGAGCGTTTTGACGATAACGACGATGTTCAAGAGGTATACCATAACGCGATGCTTCCAGAAGCTGAGGAAGAGGATTAGCCGCTCGGTTTTGTTTTACCGGTTTAAAACCGCTTTATAGCCGGCCCCCCGGCTCAGCCCGGGGGGATGTTTTCTGGGAAATAGCGTCTGCGCTTAAGCGGCATTGCTCCCGCCTTAACTTTATCAAAGGAGCGGCAAAAACGCATCTTCTTTAAGTGGGGCTTTAATCGCGTCACAGGTCAGCGCCCTTTTCAGCCATGGGGATAGCCGGAATTTATCACCTCATGATCTGGGGCGCCCTTGCCATGAACGCTTATAAAGTGAATCCGTTATCCCCGGGAATCAAGGGGCTTTAATATTTAATGTTTTTAAGAACGATAAAAGTGTAGCCAAAAGAATAAACTACATTTTCAGTATGCGGTTCGCGACGTTATCGATAAAGCGCGCGTCGTGCTCCACCAAAAGCATAGTAGGGGAACAGCTCAAAATCAGCCTCTCTATCTGCATGCGCGACAGTACGTCGATATAGTTGAGCGGCTCATCCCATACATACACATGCGCTTTTTGACATAAGCTTGCTGCCAGAAGCGTCTTTTTCTTCTGTCCCTGGCTGAATTGACTCATATCCTTCTCAAACTGAAGCCTGGAGAAATCCAGTTTCCTTAATATAGTTTTGAACAGGCTTTCGTCAATCCCGACCTCAATTGCGAAATCCTTGAGATCTCCCTTTAAAAAAGACGTATCCTGCGGAACGTAAGATACGATTAAGCCGCTTGCTGTGCGCAGCGTGCCTTTATAGGGAATGTCCTCGCCGATTAAAAGTTTGATAACGCTGGATTTTCCGCATCCGTTGCGGCCGGTTACGGCTATCCTGTCGCCGTGTTCAACGGTAAAGGTAATGTTTTCACAAACGGTTTTACTTCCGAAAGAGATGGTAAGCCCATCCGCCTCGATAAGCATGGGCGAATAATGGGTTAAAGGGGACAGCTTCAGGCTGGACGCGTATTCGATATTCTTAAGAAGAAGCGATTTTTCCTCCGCCGCCCTCCGTCTCCGGGTCTCAATAGATTTTGCGCGCTTCATCATCTTTTCGGATTTAGCGCCGATAAACCCTCTGTCGCATGGCCCGTGGCCGATTTTGGTTTTCTCTAACGCGTCCGACCATCCGGCGGCGCGCGCTGAAGCTTTATTGAGCTTATTCATATCCTTTTCAAGCCGCTGATTTTCAGCCAATTCAAACTCGTCCCGGAGGGTTTTATCGCGTTCCCAAGTTGTGAAATTACCCTTCTGAACAGTTATATCCGCCTTGTTCAGGCTCAGTATATGATTCGCGCAGGTATCTAAAAGCATCCGATCATGGGATACGAGTATAAACCCCTTCTTCCTCTTGAGGTAAGCGCCGAGAACCTTACGCCCGTGCAGATCCAGATGGTTGGTTGGTTCGTCGATGAGCAAAAAGCGCTCATCATTCATAAACAGGGCGGCCAGCAGGGCTTTTGTCCGTTCTCCGTTGCTTAAAGTGGCGAACGGGCGGTAAAGGATATCCTCGCTTAATTCCATTAATGACATTTCGCGCTCAAGCTCCCATAAAGCAAAGCCCTTAACTGTGTTTTGGATGATATCCAGCGTATTAAGCTCGATATTTTCAACCATAAAGGGAAAAAGCTTAAACTCAACCTGCGATGAAATCGTTCCCCTGTAAGCATATTTCCCCATTAAGAGGTTCAACAAGGTGGTTTTACCCCTGCCGTTGCGGCCGATTAAACCCAGCCTCCAGTCGCTGTCTATGGTAAAAGACACATTATTAAAAATATTATCGTAGCTGCCATCGTAGCAGAACGTTAAATTTGATACTGAAATTACGGACATTGTACACCTCCGAATATAGAAAAAAGCGACCGCAAGAAAGTTATTCCCGCAGCCGCCAATTACGCTGTTAGCAAATGAACATACACTTTCTTGCCTGCGCGCAAAAACAAAGCATGGGTTGTACCCGCGCTGTCACGCGCTAACGATTAATAATCAGCAAGAAAAAATGTACATCCTTTCACTTCCGTTCAAATTTAATAAAATCAATGTATCACCAAAAGTTTAAAATGTCAAACGCGATTTATTCAGCGGTAAAACCGAATACGATCCTCGAAAACGCGCATAAGCGCCTCGGATAGCAGGGAGTTCCTCCCGTCGGATAGATCGTACACCGTGATTTTTTCTGGGGCCAGGTTCACCAGAACGCCTACTACGCCGTCTGAAGTAAAAGCGTAATCGATATTGGATTCCATGTCGTCGCTGAGCGTGCAGCTCCCGTCTGGATGGAAAACCAGCACAACCTCCTTCATTTTCGGGGGCTGCATTCGTACAAAGGCGCTAAGCACGCCCATCAGCTCAAAATATTCATGCCTCAGGAGCATTTCCTCCGCAGCCCTGTCCACGCAAAGCTCCCATTTGCTGAGAATATCCTGCATGCGAAACCGCATAAAACCCTCCAGGTTCAAATGGTTTTCACCAGTAAAATGTTCCGTTAGCGCCCGCTTGACGCCGTCCGTACCCGTAACCCGCCTTGCGCTGTCAACCGCTTCGGGTAGTAGGGCGTGCTTATCGTCGAGCGATAAGCTTAAATCATTTACAATTCGCGCCAGCTCAAAATGCGATAGATCATAAACTAACATTTCGGATATTGCTGAGCACCATGCGTCGAGCGCATCCTGATCGTCGATCTCAGCCTCAACCCGGCTTTTTTTTTCCGTATCCTCAAAAAACTCCAGATCCCATCCAAGGCGCTTAAGCCTCCGCCGGAGCAGTTTGGGAATGTCCGCATCATATTCATGCGTGCCCACTGAGCACACCTTCATATATTCACTCTCCTTCGGCGGTAAGCCGCCGCTTTCCCTATACAGCATGATATGCCGTTAGTATGCGCCAAGTGATACCGGCTTTCGCATGCCAATTTCTGTATTGGCTTGTGTTATATGAATGAATGGTATGATATGAAACGTACGCATAAGAGAGGTTGCTTGATAAAAGGCGTTATATCGTTTTTAATTAATTTTACAAAATCAAGCTGAATCGCGCTTTTCTCTGACCGTTGACAAAATTGAAATAAGCGCATATAATGCAGGGTATGCGGAATGACTGGGTTCAGTACCGCAGGGATATTTTGGTTTTAGAGAAAAGGGCCTTGGCTGTAAGCGCTTTCCAAAATCCTGCCGGGAATACCGCCCCACGACCGCAGCGGTTCGGCGCGTTATAGCCCTTTGAGTGGGTATTGATCCAATTAGGGTGGAACCACGGGCATATGTCCGTCCCTTGCTTTGCAGGGGGCGTTTTTTATTTAATTGATAATGCTCTAGAGCTTTAGATAATGTAATTGAGGATATGGAGGTTTTTGAAGATGAAAATTACGTTTCCAGACGGAGCGGTTCGCGTATACGAGGATGGCATGAGCCCGCTTGAAATCGCACAGGCTGTCAGCCCGCGCTTGAGGAAAGCTACGCTTGCGGCGGAGGTTGACGGTAAGAACGCCGACGCCTTCGCGCCGCTATATGGCGACCGCGCCCTTAAACTGCTTACCTTTGCGGACGAGGGAGGAAGATGGGCGTTCAGGCACACGGCCGCGCATATGCTCGCTCAGGCGGTAAAAAGGTTATACCCGGATGCTAAGCTTGCTATCGGCCCGGCGATTGAAAACGGTTTTTATTACGATTTCGACGTGCCGAAGGCTTTTTCGCCCTCCGATCTGGCCGAAATAGAAAAGGAAATGCGCAAAATCGCACAGGAAGCCTACCAAATTGAACGTTTTGAACTGCCGAGGGAGGAAGCCGTCGCCCTTATGGAAAAGAGCGGCGAACCGTATAAGGTTGAGCTGATACGCGATCTTCCAGACGGTTCGGTCATCAGCTTTTACAGGCAGGGCGAGTTTGTGGACTTATGCGCCGGCCCGCATGTCGAGAGCACCGGCATAGTTAAACACATAAAGCTTATGAGCGTGGCGGGCGCGTATTGGCGCGGAAGCGAGAAAAACAAGATGCTCCAGCGCATATACGGGACAGCGTTTGAGAAAAAGGCGGATTTGGATGCGTACATCGCGCGCGTGGAGGAAGCGAAGAAGCGCGATCATAATAAGCTGGGCCGTGAGCTTGAGCTATTTACGACCGTGGATATGATTGGACAGGGGCTACCTGTGCTTTTGCCCAAGGGCGCGCGGGTAATTCAACTGCTCCAGCGGTTTGTCGAGGATGAGGAGCAGCGCAGGGGATATCTCTTGACCAAAACGCCGTTCCTTGCCAAAAGCGACCTGTATAAGATTTCGGGGCATTGGGATCATTACCGCGATGGCATGTTCATCATGGGCGACGCCGAAAAGGAGGAGGAAGGAGAGGTTTTCGCGCTGCGCCCTATGACCTGCCCCTTCCAGTTTATGGCCTACCTCAATCGTTCCCGATCGTACCGCGATTTGCCGTTAAGGTATAATGAAACCTCCACGCTTTTCAGGAACGAATCTTCGGGCGAAATGCACGGCCTGATTCGTCTCCGCCAGTTCACCATTTCGGAGGGACACCTTGCCTGCACGCCTGAGCAGGTGGACGAGGAGTTTAAGGGGTGTGTGGATCTGGCGAAATACTTCCTTACAACGCTCGGCTTGGAGGAGGATGTGACATACCGCTTCTCCAAATGGGATGAGAACGATACGGATAAATACATCGGCTCCAAAGAGAGCTGGGAGGCTACGCAGGAAACCATGCGCCGGATTCTTGAGGAGCTTAAAATACCTTATATTGAGGCGGATGGGGAGGCGGCGTTCTACGGGCCGAAGCTGGATATTCAAATGCGCAACGTACACGGCAAGGAGGATACGCTCATTACCATCCAGATTGATTTCCAGCTCGCGGAGCGCTTCGGCATGGTATATACCGACAGCGATGGGGAAAAGAAGCATCCCGTCGTGCTTCACCGCACGTCGATAGGCTGTTATGAGCGCACGCTGGCGCTGTTGATTGAAAAATACGCGGGCGCGCTCCCGACGTGGCTCGCGCCCGTTCAGGTGAAGGTGCTGGCCATGACGGACCGCACGCACGAAGCCGCTGAAAAAATTAAGAAGGAACTTGACAATTACGGATTCCGCGTGGAGACTGATTTAAGAAACGAAAAAATCGGTTTTAAAATACGAGAGGCTCAGCTCCAAAAAACGCCTTATATGCTCATCATAGGCGATAAAGAGGTAGAGAACGGGGTTGTCGCCGTGCGCTCGCGTAAAAACGGCGATATGGGTGCGATGCGCCTGAACGAGTTCGCGCAGGCATTAATCGTCGAGGTAACGACCAAAGCACACGATTGACGACCCGCTGTTACGAAGCGGAATTAGACTGAGATAGGATTTAATATATCAGGCGCGCGCATCGCATGCAGCAATGCGCGCGCCTGTTCATTTCGTTTGCGCGCTGCAGGCGATGGCACTGGTTAGATTAGCGTAGACCGAAGCGAATGGCTAAATAGAAAATTACTGAGCTAGAACTCAGGTTAAATTCTTCTATTATATAGCTTAGGTATACATTTGGTATCGTTATCCCATAAAGGCACTCTACCGGCCTCAGTCCGAGGGGACTATCAAACCCTCGCCTTCCGAATACGTTACCCGCATACTATAAACATGAACAGTGCTCCGGTTCCAGCCCTAAACCGTTTTTTATAGACTCTATTAATAGCAGTAAGCCGTTGGCGAAACAGCGTACGGATAGGTGTACATGCTCTATTTTTAACAACGTACAGGTGCACAAACAAATAATTATTTTAATTTGCGTGCGGTGATAATTGTAAAGCTGTAAGCATTTATTGTAATAATGCAATTATCCGTCGCCGCATACCAGTTTTTACCCTTTCTCGTTATTTGGCATGCAGTTTCGGATATTTCTGCAATACACCACGATACAACATCATCAGTCTCAATACCGAGATTTTTCTTTATCCTAACAGCGCCCAATTCTGTAGTATGTAAGCTATCCAAATTTGAAAGTAACGCTACCCCATTATCCATTATCGTTTCCCCAAAAAACTCCTTTTCGTGTGATCTATGCGGCAATAATAACACTTCAGATTTCGAATGTCACGATTTTTTAAGAGCTGCGCCGGCAACAATACGAACATATTCCCGATGGATTCTATGTTATCAAAGCGTTGGTAAAGAAGTAAAAGTAAAGCGAAATTAATCGCCATGCGCAAAAAGACCCTATCGCGAAAAACGAACTTCATAAGCGGCTGTTCGGAAGCGTAAAACCGGATCGCGCTAATGCGTTTATTGCGTGCATTCGGCAGGAATGCTGATGGTAAAAACGCCTTTAAATGTCAGCGTGGTTTTATTGGCGTGCCCGCATGGGGCGGGCTCCACCTCAACGCTGGCGGATACATCACCATAGCGGATTACAGGTATTTCGGGCGCGTCCCCGCACGCATAGCCCACGACCTGATTCACTATCGCGCAGCCCTGTGCGCCCACGGGGACGGGTACGCCCTGAGCGCTTGACACCGGGCCCGCGCTGACGATATAGGGAATAGCGCCTATGAGGTTTATACGGTATACGTTTACGGGGCAGGTTCCTCCGCAGGGAAGCTGAGCGTTCATAGTGGAACGGTCTATAACATACCCAATGTAATCCGTATCGTAAGCGATGCAGGCGCTTTGGGCTGTTACGCCCTGAACGCTAAACGATTCATGGAGGGTTATGGTTTCGCAAAAACGGATGGCTATGTCGCCCTGGGGCGGGCATTTGCCGCAGCGGTTTCCCTGTTCGCATAATATAGGCTGATTACCGGCTTCCATATCAAGCGTCCTTTCAATGCTAGCTCAAAATACGTTGCTATTTATACATAATATCTTGCGCATGAAAAGATGATAATCTGGATGCTTTTGTGTTGACAACCGGAAGGATAACCCTTATAATAGTCAAGGCAAATAAAAACATAAATGCGGTCGTGGCGGAACAGGCAGACGCGTACGTTTGAGGGGCGTATGGGAGACCGTATGGGTTCAAGTCCCATCGACCGCACCAAACCCACATTATCCGAACCACTCACGACAGGTTGTACCTGTTGGCGAAGGGTTTGGATTTGTGTTATATCTGGGATAATTAAGTAGCACACTTGATAAATAGGGTCACCCGGTCATATAACTGGGGTGATCCTGTTTTTGTTAGGAGGTGTTTTACTGGAAACAGGTAAAAAGAGAGGCCCTAAGACGGATAATCCAAAGCCTCACAGAATGGCAGTTAAGTATGACGAAGAGTGCAAGCAGATTTTAGATGCTTATTGTGAGCAGGAAAATGTCAACAAAATGGAAGCTGCTCGGCGCGGGATTTTAAAGTTGAAGGATGACCTCAAAAAATGAAAGGAAGCGGCGCAACCTCGCTAAAGATGCACGCCACTTCCCCAGCCGACAAATGCACAAAAGCAGATGCAGCGTTAATATAATAAAATGCGTTGCAAACCCTTTCAAGCAGTGCTGGGACAACATTGCGAAAGGACGATTTTATGCCAAGAGGAATTGCATATGTTAACGTATCGCCGGAAGTCCAGATAAGCACTCCAAATATGGCAGGGTTATTGAGTTGGTGGCAGGTTTGAACAGAAATTGTTGGACAGGCTCGGCGCGGATGACAAAGACCTTTTTGAGAAGTATGTTGACGCACAGGGTGAAGCCAACCAGCTAACCGCAGTCAAAAACCTTGTATATGGTTATAAACTGGGGCTGATTATGACCGCAGAGACGTTTGTCGGGATGGATGATTTGTATGTTGGCGGGGAGGAATTGTGACATGAACAGTATCTTAACCGATTTTTATTATGGCCGCATATCCCCGTGGGAGCGCCGCCCCATCCAAAGCGCAGAGGGCCGGGAGATCAACCGCAAGATTGAGGACGAAAAGCGATACTTAATCCAGAAGATGTCACTCGATGATTGCCGGCGGTTCCAAGTGAAGGAAAATCTCTATATGCAATCCAGCGATCTAGAACAGTTTGGGACTTTTTCCTGTGGCTTCAAACTGGGCACGGAATTGATGATAGCGGTATTGGTAGATAGACAATAGCCTTCGGGTCAAGTTGACCCGAAGTGCTCTTTGCAGTCGACCTTTTTGCATATCATTGTGCATATGCCGTACGACTGTTATAATTGGGTTTAAACCATAGAAACAGTAACAGTGGTAAGGGGAATCAGCTTGAAAATGCCGGATAGAATTGAGGACATTATGCTTGCCCCTTGTGGCATGAATTGCTGCGTCTGCTATAAGCATGTAGGTGTCCGAAAATACGGGAAGCCTTGCGAGGGGTGTGTGAAAGGCGATTTAG
The DNA here is from genome assembly GCA_900544555.1 of uncultured Eubacteriales bacterium. Taxonomy (GTDB): domain Bacteria; phylum Bacillota; class Clostridia; order Christensenellales; family CAG-138; genus UMGS693. Next base: position 199,286 of record UQWD01000001.1, on the reverse strand, counting down.
GGAAACCGGAACATTGCCGCAAGTGCAATATCAAAAGTTGCGCACAGGACAAGGGATATATACATTGCTTTGAATGTGCCGACTTTCCCTGCAAGCTGATTAAAAATCTCGAAAAGAGCTACAACAAAAGATATAATACAAGCCTTGTCGAAAACAGTATGGCAGCACGTGAAAAGGGTATTGCAGCCTTTTTGGTACAAGACCGTAAAAAATGGACATGTTCAAAATGCGGCGGTGCTTTTTCTCTCCATGATGGCTCTTGTAGTGAGTGTGGCAACGCAGAACGCTAATCAACATTATTTGTATTTGACGGACAGCACATCGGGTCAAGTTGACCCGATGTGGGCAAATATCACGCAATGAGCGCAAAAACAGGCCGGGCAAGGTTGGAAAACCGGCGGCGCACTGAAAATTTCCACGCTTATGGAAAGTCATGGTATAATGGACAAAAGGACAATCCTACTGTTAGGAAAGGTGAGAACAGGGCGATGAATACGGCTTTGACCATACAGGAGAAGCTAAAGGATTTGCGGGTGTCGCATGGCCTGACGCTGGAGCAGTTGGAGAAGCAGACCGGCATTTCCAAATCCGCTTTGGGCAGCTACGAAACCGAGGATAAGGACATCACCCACACCAGTATTATGATACTGGCGAAATACCGCGTGTCCACCGATTACCTGTTGGGGCTGACTGAAACAAAAAATCACCCAAACGCAGACCGAGGAACTGCATTTAGTAATCATATGATCGCGTTATTGAAGGACGGTAAAATCAATGCCCGTCTGCTCTGTGAAATGGCGGCGCATAAGGATTTCGTGAAGTTGCTGGCCGACATCGAAATCTATGTCGATGGTATCGCCACCATGCAGATACAGAACCTGAACGCATGTGTGGACGAAGCCAGGGCGGAGATCATGAAGAAATACCAACCCGACAAACAGGACACGGACGCCTATTTGCTGCAAGCCTCCCATATCCATGATCATCAATATTCTGCCTGCGGGTGCATGAGGATATAGACAGCATCATCGGGGATATAAAGGCTGCTCACCGATAGGACAGCACCAGCGCACCGACAACCACCGTCTCGGAGGAACTCAAACAGAACCTTCAGGAAGTGGCGCGTTTCGAGGGGAGCCACGCTGAAAAGGTGATTGTGATTTTCTGCAAGCAGACCAAGCTGAACTACAACAAACTGACCGAGGAAGAAAAACAGTGGCTTGTGCGCATTGCTCGGAGGTCGGAGTTATTGAAGGGTTATGGGAATAAACGAGGAAAGCGAAACCATTGAATCTCTAACATAACATGCTTGATATAGAAAGGGATGTAAGTTATATGCATATTCCTAGTAAGCGAGTTTATAACGAAATGAGATCTGAAGAATTTTCGCTGTGGTGTGTACCTGCTAACGGGGGCGATGAGATAGCTTTCCTAATTAAAACTCCCACTTCAAGCATAAAAGCGCTTGTTTCTGGATGCCCTATGGAACTGGTTTTTGGTATAAAGGAGCATTACCTTTGCATAGGCGTTCAAATTGAGGATATGCCGGATACCCCTGTTTTTATATGTAAATTACAGAAACACAGCGAAGAACATGATGCCTTAATGCGTGCTTTAGAGCAGAGATTTTTTCCGCTGTTTTTATACAATGAGATGGACGTATGTCTTGCGTGGACGAATATAAAAATGTCTGAACAAAATGCTAAAGCTGTTAAGGATTTTTTGGGGCAAGTGAAAAACTTTTATACAGGACCCTATGTTATTGAGACATCTCATGTGCTTGATTGCTTTACATATTCTGTCGATAAAAGAAACACATATCCCAACGTACAGATTATATCCACTTGCAAGATAGATACCAACCTCGAAAAGTGGAGAATCCTTCAAAATTATTTTTATAGTGCCCACGAAAGCCATAGTATAACGATTGATGAAGAAAATGAAGGAGAAATATTTGAACGAGCAATTTGGGCTTCATTAGAGTCTGTATTTCCTCTTACTCTTTATAAAAGTCCGCAAGTAAAGATAGGCGAAAAAATGAGAGAATTAACAGACGTGTTTTCATTTTATTCTGGTGGGAGTTTCCTTATTGAAGCAAAAGACTTGTCTGTTATAAATGCCGGATACCACCGCGACCAAAAAAGGCGTACGGCAGGTGTTCAAAAACAAGTTAAAAAAGCCATTACTCAATTAGTTGGTGCATCAAAAGCCTTTATAAGGGGAGAGTTAATTTTTGATGCTAAAAACAATGAACTCAACGTATTTAGAAAAATTCCCCCTCATTGTATTGTACTAATTACTGAACTTATATACTGGGGTGATTGGAAGGATATTGAGACTCAGTTAATGGAGGCAATGAAGCAAACGGGGGCTATTTTCCATTTACTTGATTTGAATGAGTTTATTTCGCTACTGAAGTGCAGTTCAGGCAATCCAGAGATAATTGACTATAACCTCGTAGAACGTGCGAATTTATTTGCAAAAAGGCAGAGCATCTTTATCCGTGGACAACCTTCTATGCCATAATTTTTTCAGTAATTGTTGAGAACATCGGGCCAACTTGGCCCGATGTTCTGCTTTTTGCTATTGGGCAATCAAGGGCTGGTAAGCCTCCTTGCGGCTTACCCACCCTTTTCTTATAATGGGGAACGATCTTCACCTGTCAGCGCGGATCAGACCAGAGGACGGACATAAACGCCATACGTCACTGAAAACAGGCCCCGGTTTGCCTCGCCCCTGCTTAAAAATCCCGGCCCGTTTTCGGGCTGCTTCAAATCCAGTGGCCCATCTGTGGCCACACGTTTTTCGCGTCTCCCGGCATTACGGGTATAACACTTACACTTTGCTTCGCAAAGTCGTGTGCCAAACTGGATACACCTTTCGATACCCCGCACACCACTTCGGGTCAACTTGACCTGAAGTAGTGTCTATACACAAGGTAAAACTACTGCGCTTTATCCTGCCTTGTATCTGCAAATCATGCGGCTATCGCCTATTTGATTTGCTGCTATCTCACTCGTAATAAGCGTTAATGCTATTCGTTTTCATCCTTTACCAACTGGCGTTTTTCGTGTATAATAGAAGTAATACAAAGGGGGTTATCACATGAGCATGGTTGGGAGCAGATTGCGCACCTTGCGGGAGGGCCTCGGCCTTTCACAGAAACAGGTTGCGGAAATGCTGGAAGCCACACAGTCCGGCATCTACCGCTACGAAACCGGGAAAGCGGAAGCGCCATACAAGACCCTGCTATGGTACGCCGATTACTTTGATGTTTCGCTGGATTACATCTTCGGGCGCACCGACAGTCCGCAGGGTAAGCTGTACAAGTATGAGCCGCAGGCGTTCAAGGCGCTCATCAAGGATGAAAAGGAATGGGCGCAGTTTGTGGAAATGTGCTTTGACCCAAATTCCCCCATGAGCGCTCGGTTGAAGGATACCATGATGCAGATGATAGGAGGCAAAAATGAACAGTCGTCCTGATTTGCATAAGAGTTTGGATAGTGAGACATTCCTCAGCTTTTACTATCTCAAAGAGGAACTGGTGGCCTTTTGCAAAGCCAATGGCTTGCCTATCTCTGGGGGAAAAATTGAACTAACGGAGAGAATTGCCCACTATCTGGATACGGGTGAAATATTGTCTGCCGTATGCATATCGAAACCGAAAACAGATGTTGGTCTTATTGAAGAAAACACCTTAATTGAACCGAACTTTATATGCACTGAAAAGCACCGCACTTTTTTCAGGCATAGAATTGGAAAAGGATTTTCGTTCAATGTTGCTTTTCAGAAGTGGCTGAAAAACAACGCAGGAAAGACCTATGAGCAGGCTATTGCTGCTTACCACGATATTATGGAAGATAAGAAGAAAGTTAAGACCACGATTGACAGGCAGTTTGAGTACAACACCTATATCCGTGCATTCTTTGACGATAACAAGGGGCGTTCTTTACAGGATGCAATACAGTGCTGGAAGCATAAAAAAGGACTGCCGGGGAGCAATCAATATGAAAAGTCTGACCTCGCCGCATTGACAGCCGATACGCATGAGGCCAAAAAATGAAGGGTGTCATTTATGCCCGGTATTCCTCCGACAGCCAGCGCGTAGAAAGCGTTGAGGGCCAGCTTCGGCATCACCCTGTTAGCAACCTATGTTGACCGGGCTTTGTCAGCCAAGACCGACAACCGCCCTGACTTCCAGCGCATGGTGAAGGACAGCGCATATGGCCTGTTTGATGTTGTGATTGTCTGGAAGCTGGACAGGTTCGCCCGGAACCGCTACGACAGCGCCCAATAGAAAAACACACTCAAGAAATACGGCGTGCGCGTCATATCCGCTAGCGAGCAGATCTCGGAGGACTCCACCGGGATTTTGCTCGAATCCATTCTGGAAGGGTATGCCGAGTATTACAGCGCGGAACTATCTGAAAAGGTAATCCGGGGATTGACGGAAAACGCCTTTAAGTGCAAATACAACGGCGGCGGTATTCCGGTGGGCTATGTCATTGACGAGGAACAGTATTTTCAGTTTGACCACTCCAAAGCAATAATTGTCCGCGCCGCATTTCAAAGTTAGGCGGACGGTGCGACCATCAAGGTACTTGTGGACTGGTTCGATGAACAGGGTATCTTAACAAACCGTGGCAAGCCTTTGGGGATAGATGCCGTGAAGCGGCGCTCAAAAACCGCCGCTATTTTGGCGAATACCGCTACCGGGATATTATGATGGAGGACGGTATTCCGTCATTATCAAAAAGCCTATTTTTGAGAAGGCGCTAGAGCGAATAAAAAAGAATAAAAAGTCTCTGCCCGCTTCAAGGCGGCAGAGGAACAGACATATTGACCACCAAGCTATTTTGCGGCCGTTGTGTTCATGGTGGGCGAGAGCGGTACAGGCCGCAACGGTATCCACCAGTATTACAAATGCGTCAGTGTAAAAAAGCTTAGGGGCTGCAAAAAAAGTCGGTACGCAAAAACTGGATTGAGGACATTATCGTCAATGAAATGGTGGACATGCTCCACGATGATGCCATTTTCAACTATATTATTGATGTTGTGATAAACTTGCAGCGCAAGGAAAACACCAACCTCCCGACGCTGAAACAGCAGCTTGCCGAAACAGAGCGGGCCATTGACAAAAGGCTCAACGCCATCCAGCAGGGCATTTAGACCTCCTTCACCAAAAATCGGCTGATTTGAAGGACAATAAGAGCAAGCTGGAAATCTATATTTTACAGGAAGAAATGGAGAAGACATTCTCACACGGGAGCAAGTCACCTTCTTCATGCAGAAGTAACGCACGATGGACATTATCAAGCTGGAAGAACGGCAGCGGATGATTGAACCCTTTATCAATGCGGTGTATGTTTATGACGATAGGCTTGTGTTTACCTTCAACTATAAGGACGGTACCGTAAACTTTGATGAAATCAAGGAAACTTTCGGTTCGGATTATTGCTTTTTTTCGACTTTAATTTCTTACCCTATCGCGTGAAGCAGCGCCCAGAATAAGACGATATCGAACTGTTCGTTTTAAACATACGCCGTTACTATGAGCCGATTTGCCTCTTCGTAAGACCATATTTTGCTGTGCTTGCGGGTATGGCGTCCGCCGGTTTATACGGCTGTCATTCTTACCTGATTTTGATAATTGAATCAACAATATAATAATTGTATTCACTTGTGCTGATTTCAAGGTTGGGATTTTTGCGCAATAATTTGCCCGATAGAGTTTACTTAGATAAGCAACGCCGGGTTCATTTTTAAGATAATCTTTTGCTTAAATAGGCGTGGATTAGTTTACGCCAAAATCCGGCGCACCTCTAAGTTCTTTGATGTTGTGATCGAATCAGTAATTAATCACTCACTCTGAATATCGTTAAATATATAAATATATTTAACGATTATAAATGCTAATGTTTAACAATAAGGAATGGTTAATAAAGCTATTTTGCTTTTTAAGAGAAAATTATACAATGTTACGATAAACTAAATTTATACATATTAAGATAAAAATATGTCTGTATTGATTTAACGCAGGCGGATTGTGAACCTTAAAAACGATATTGCCGTATCTGGATATCGCCAATAAAGTATGGCTCTTTTCATGATGCAAAATCGAAAGCCACTACAGCTTATGTACGATTATGAGTATGAGAGCCGATAAAGTGATAACGCCAATAATATAAAATTAGACTTGCGCCAGCTTAACACAAGTCGACAATACGCGCAAATCTCATTTTGAAGTTTGCGCTTTATATAAAAAATATATTACGGGAGGACAAACAAATGAAAAAAGCTCTTCTTTTCCTTCTTACCCTGTTGATGACTATGGGGTTGCTTCTGCCCTCCGTCTCAGCCGCGCCGCCGGATTCGGTTCTGCCTGAAAAAGCGCCTGAAACAATAACGGCGGCTGCTGAGGGCGGTAAATACGCCTCGTCGCCAACCTACGCGTATAACTATTCCCTGAACACGCCCGTAACGTTTACCTTCTGCAAATCCTATAACCTGACCGCCGGCACAACGGTGACCTTTGAAACGGCTAAAGCCGCCGGTTACAGTGATATTGATACCGTGATGTATCTGTTCCTGACGGCGAACCCAACCGCTTCGACCTCATGGTATAATGACGACGCGACAGGTACCTATTCCAAAATCAGCGTTACTGTACCCACTACGGGCTCCTATACGCTGATGGTAAAGGGATATAACGACGCGGCGGGCTATGCCAACGTATTAAAGGACGGCGCTGTCGACACGGCAGCGGCTGCTGTCGGCGGGAAGAAAATCACCACCCCGTTATCGGCTACGGGTACGCTCAACTTTTTCACCGCCAAGCTCTCCTCCGGCGCGGATACAAGGCTGTTTGTTATGGATAGCTCCAACCGCGTGGTAGGTTACAACGATGATTATTCCGGGAGCGGCGATTTTTCCTGGGGACGCGCTTCCCGAATAAAGCAATCCTTCACGACATCGCCGAGCTATGTCGTCGTTGCCAGTTATTCCGCGGGTTCAACCGGCACGGCCGATGTATACGCAAAATGCCAAAACGGCTATACTTCGGCATACAGCTTCCCAAATCTGCTCGCGGATGATTCCATCATGTCGCAGGGGACTTCAGGAATATACAACTGCATTTCCTGGGCGGGGGGAATTACCGACGCGTGGATTAACCCAGACATCTCGGAGGGAGGGGGGTATCTTACTCCATGGTATAACGACGATAATGTAATCGCTTTGAACAATTACTTCGGAAACAGCCCTGCCCGATATGCCGGAGCGGTTACGTACGCCAACACGTCGGCCGCCTCCGACGCCGCGGTGGATGTTTATAAGGACGGCTCAAGCTGGACGCACGCCGCCGTACGCAAGCCGGGCAACGGTTATCCGCACGGTTATGATTTTGAAAGCAAGCTGGGCGCAAACCAGCGAATTTTCCATGAGCGCGATTCCCTCACAGGAGGACTGTACGGGAGCATCGTCCGGTACTACAAAATAAGCGGCACATCAAAATCCGAGGCCGGGTTAACCTTCACCGATTCCCTGGAAATGGGATTGACAAAGAAGCTGGACGTATCGCTGACCAAGCAATCTGCGGGCTATCTGAGTACACGCCTGACGGAACTGGAGGCAAGGGGGAGCATGAGCCGGTTTGACGCGCTTTACAACAGCTGGCGATCTGAAATTATGGGCGATGAGCAGATGGTACTCTCCAGCAGCTCCACGAAATACACAACGGTTAAGTCCTTTGAGACGCTGAGTAATTTCTTATCCTCTCTCGATTGGAAGGACAGATGCGCGCTTATTATGAATCAATACCTCAACGACAGGGATGTGTTTACTCAGACGCTCCTTGACAATATTATCGTAGCGCATAACGCGGACACCCGCGCGATAGCGAACGCGGTGCGTGAGAAGAACAATGAAATCAGCAGAGCGTCCCAAAAAGCGGCCGTGTATATCGCGCCGACTTATGAAGCGAACGCTGTTTGCTTTATTAACGAGGTGCTGCAAAAGCTGAGCAAGATAAAATAAAATAATGATTCAATAAAAAGGTTTGATCTGGCCCGGGGCATTAAACTGCCTCGGGCTTCAGATTTTTAAATATCGTCACCTGTGACGCTTGCTTAATCTATGAATACAAAGCCCCACTGGGAGTAAACTATATAAGTTTTATTATTTCGGCATATGAAAACATTAATATTTAAATCTGCCAGGGGGTAACGATTAGCCCGCTGTTTGCGAAAATAGCAAGGCATTGATCCCCTGATTTAAGAAAATAGGCCAGTTCGTAAGTGCAGGTTGCGGAGCAATATAGCCAGGCTATTTCTTCCAGCTCGTAATTACCCGGCGTAAAAAAATTGTTAAATTGATATTGCTGCGTCTGTGAAGCAAACTTTATTACATCCTCTAAAGTTGAATCTAATACAGGGGCGCCAAGCTCAGATTTTAACGAGGGCAATTTCCCATTATGCGTATTGAATACGATCTGCCCGGTTTCTTTATAATACTCTAGTATTGGGGGCTGCAAATCAAGCACGGAGGTACGCACACGGTAACCGTTATACAAGGGATAGAATAAATAAGTATCCTTTTGAGCGCCGCGCTGCTCCTGTGTGACTTCGTAGCTTGCGTCCTCATCCAGCAACAATTTTAATAACGCTTTAGCATCACCATTAAAATAAGGCGCAGTTACGCTTACGTCAGGCTCAAGGATATCTCCCGGCCAGCCAAGGGCTTGGCCTGATACAGCGTCGACCGAAAGGGATATTTGAAAGTTCTGACTCGAGATTTTAAGGAAATAGCGCGGATCGGATTGGGAAGGCGAAGCGATAATAGATACCTTTAATTGCTGGTCATGCATTTTTTCGCGCCATATTTTTATTATTTCTCCGGGGGTTAATAAGGATAAAGCATTCGTATATTCCCCATATAATATATATCCGGGGCCAAACGCAGCAATACGTCGGGGATCCTTGCAATTATTGATAACCGATGCATAATGGGAAGAATCCTTAGTAAAAGAATCGTTACGCAAAGCGTCAAGCCCAGGCGTAACCGTTTTAATCTCTTTATAGAGCCGTTCATCGTCACCGGACCAAACTCCCGCGATGGTACGCTGGCGCATTTTCTCCAGTATCATGTCAATGGTATATTGATCCCGTTTCAAGACATACGGTTGGCGCAAAAAAACCAAGCACAAGACAGCGGCAAGAAGAAGTACGATAATGAGAACAGAAAATATTAAAAGGCGTCTGCGCAATGTCGGCTGCATTAATAATATCCTCTTTCATTGTTTAATATAATTTATTATATTAAACAAAACTATAATAGTCAATCAAAAAATATATAGTTCTTAGTGCAAAGTAAGATAAGACATAGATGCTAAAAATAATATTTGACATGCATGTAAATAAATGCTAATATTATATATAGATACTAAGTATAAGGCTTTATTATTGTTAATTAACAAAAGCTAAGGCTTTTTTAAACTAATTAAACAACGGGAGGTTTGTCATGAAAAGAATGGTTGTTCTTATATGTATTCTAGGTATTTTGGTATGTTTAATTACTCTTTTTCCTACAGAGTTTGTAAGTGCTGTTAATGAAAGTGATTCTGAGAAAAATAATGTGCTTTTAGATCAAGAATTGAATGCTAAACTTTCAATAATAAAGAAAGAAGAAATTGTTAGAGCAAAAGAAACGCTTCGTGAGTTTGGTCTTTCGGAAAATATAGTAAACGATCTTCCAGAACATGAATTAGCACACTATGCTGGTGCTGAACTAATTCATTCATCCGTTGCATACGTAAAATCGGACTATATTCTTAAATATGATCCGGTGTCGGGAGAGGAAACTATTTTTCAAACAGGAAAGGAAGAAATTACGGAAAATGAAGCGTTTAAACTAGTACAAATTGAGAACAGAAGGGTTAAGCAGTTACAAATCGAAAGAATAATGCGTTCTTCTGCTTCCAAACTAGCAATAATTCCTTCCGCAACTGGAAGTGCCCAAACAACCGTTGGTAATACAATATTGAGAGTATCGATTTTTGTTTCAAAACAAGGTAGTGTATGCAATTTCCAAACGACAACAGAAATTCTATCTAGTCCTGTAGCGTATATTACGGATATTATAGCAACGGGACATAATTATAATATGACAAAAGTTGGAGGTTCTGGTTATTCACGTGCAGCCTATGACAAAATAAAAATAGATTATAAGCCAACAGGTGGGGAAACATATATTGGACAAGAAACAATTGCTACTAGTATGGTATCAGATTGCAATTATGGGTATATATATAAGTATAATATACCGACCGATTACCCATGCGGCCCAATGGAGTTTTACGTAGCACGAAATATACGTGGATATTTGTCTTTTCGCGCAACATCATTAGGGTCAGGACCATGGGGGGTGAGAGCGCTATTTGGGCACCAATATAGAACATTTAATATTGGTGTTTCAGCAAATATTGACGCTTCTGGATTTTCACTTGGAGTTTCAATAAATCCGGAATCAAGGTATCATATAGCCCAAAAATACATTAGTTTTAGCGGATAATACTTAGATAACTATGGCGCAAACTCTAATGGGTGTGCGCCATAAAAATCAATACCAAATTCGAAGATAAGTGCTTAGTTCAATAAATCCCTGATGATGAAGGCGAACCCGGAGCCATGGGATGCGAGCTATACGGTAAATAAAAGAAGTTCATGCCCGGGGATAGGCGTTCGTTATACGTAGCATATAAATGATTTGTTGTTTTAAAGCGTGTTTATTCATGAGTTGTATTAATATTTTTTACATGACTTTAAAGTGCTGGTTTAAATCACAGCTGTCTCGAAAAGATCCCGTTCAAATTGATAATAGTGAAGTCGACAAAATATACAGTTTATGGTATCATTTCGACTTGATTTAAGGGTTGCACTAATGATAGGATAAATATGGGTTGCGAAAGTGAGGTGAGTTTATTTGCCCGAACGGAAGAAGATGGGCCGCCCCACGGATAATCCCAAAAGTACTTCTATTCATGTACGACTGGATAATCAATGCGTTGAGATTCTTAAATGCTATTGTGAGCAGGAGAAGGTTGGCAGAGCAGAAGCTACTCGTAGGGGTATCATCAGTTTAAAGGACAAGCTCAACAAAAATTAATATAGATAGTTATAGATAAATCGTTTTTCGTCCGCTTAGATGGCAATAACGTATTGAAATATAATGCGAACAATCAAAGTACAGACAATGGAAGCCACTAGAAGAGGGATTAAACGGCTAAAATAAGACCTAATAATAAAAATGAAACTTATTATTTAATTTAACAGAAAAGCCTCCAAAAGGAGATATTTCTGATTATTACAAAACATAAAACAGAAAACGACGTTATATACAATTATTTCTATGCTTTTTGCTTGACTATTATGGGCAGTAACATATTATGGTACTACAGCCCACAAAAGGGAGGTGAACTATGGGCGATAAAAAAATAGGCCGTCCAACTGACAATCCCAAGAATATTGTCTTGAAAATCCGTATGGATTTTGAATCTTCAAAAATGCTGGATGAATGCAGTGGAAAAATGAAAGTTTCAAAAGCAGAAGTAGTACGGCGTGGGATTAGGAAGATACACGATGGCCTCAACAAATGAGGAAGCGGCGCGTACTCCACAATACTATCGCCACTTCCCGAGCCGGCAAATGCAAAAAAGCAGATGCAGCGTAAATATTATACCATGCGCCGCAAACCCTTTCAAGCACAGCCGGAACATCTACAATCAAAATAAGAAAGGGCACATGTATTATGCTAATTCGGCTGTTAAAAGAAAACAAATTTGAGGAGTTCAATAAATCCCTGATGATGAAGGCGAACCCGGAGCCATGGGATGCGAGCTATACGGTAAAGCTGATGGTTGACGGCTCGGAATATGCCGTGAGGCTGCAACCGGAGCGGAACCAGAAGATGGCGATATTGCAGGCGCTGCGCGTCTACCGAAGCGAAAACGGCGTTAAATATGAGTTGATTACCAAGAACGCGATACTAAGCGCCATTCTTGAGATCCTGGTTTATCAGGGAATCAGCTGATTGTCATTGCTGACGTAATGAAAGGGGGCGCTGTGCGCCCCCATAGCCTGTCGAGAAAGTGGCTACGCCATTTTTTTGAGTCAACACGGGGCGATTGCACCTATGGCGCGTCAGCGCCCCGCGCAAAGAAACCCTTTCTACGCAAGGCGTTCCGAATCGGACGCACATGTCATCCGATTCGGTTGAAGGCCTTCTTAAGGTGTGCCCCCTAAATCCCCGGGGGTTATGACAGTCTGAGGGGGCGCTGTGCGCCCCCAAGATATGTTCAATATGGATTGCGCCGGAATATTAAGGTTATCGGGCCGCTTCCCGAGCGGTTGGCGCGTATAGCGCCGATTATGAATTAAGCGCTTAAGCGCGAAGCCTTGAGATTCCATCTCGGGCATTCATGTGCGCCGCAACGGATGAAATCAAACGAAATATTTCGGCACTCTGATGCGCCGTGGGCATATCAGGCGACTCCTGTCACGCCCCAAAAGCCTAATAACCCTTTTTTAGCTCACAACTATTCCTTTGCCTTAACCGTATCCGGCTTCATGGTCTGCGCGTCATATCGCCGCGTCAGCACGCGGCACAGGACCCCTGTAATAACCATTGCGACGCCGGACCAGAAAAACCAAACGTCTACGCCCACAGCCTCGCTGACCGGCCCTGCGACCAACAACCCAATAGGCGTAGCCAGCGTCATGGCGGTCATCAGCAAAGAAAAAACCTTGCCCATAACCTCGGGCGCGATGGTTTCCTGCGTATACGCCATAAGCGGCACGTTGATAAACGTTGCGGAGCCGCCCATGAAGAAACAGCATACGGCGAATATCCAAAAGCCCTCCGGCGGCAAAGCGCCGCTTATAACGCAGGCCGCGCCCAGAAGGCCGATGGCAATCGCTGCCATTTTAAACCGCTTTCTCATTCCGCCCCAAATGCCTATGGCGATGGAGGAAACCAAAAGGCCGCCCGCGAATATGAACTCCACAATGCTGTTGTGCCATGCGGTTCCCATAAAGTGCGTACGGACCAGAAGAGGAAAGAGCGAACCGAGGGGAAGATAGAGGATGTTTACCAGTATCATCGGCGCGAAAAGCGCCATCAAGGGCTTGTTGGCCCGCACGGCTTTAAGGCCCTGCCTTAGATCGGAAAGCACATGCATCTTCTCGTTGGTCTGAACAATATCGGGCAGCTTCACGAACAACAAGCATATAATGGCGAACGCCGCGCCTAAAATATCCACCAGCATAATGCTGGCAATGGGCATAAACGCCATCAGTGCCGCGCCGACGACAGGCCCAAGCATATTGGAGATCGAGTTAATCAGGTTGCCCCAGCCGCCGGCCTTCATCAGCATATCGGACGGCACAAGCATGGGTATAGCGGACTGCATGGCCGGGCCGTGGAAGGTATTACCAAGCCCGCGAATGAACAGGATAATATAGATAAACCAAATGGGGGGCGCGTCGGCGATTAAAAAGGCAGCTCCCAGAATAACGCTTGATAGCGCTACAAGGCCGTCAGCGAGGATCATAACGGTGCGGCGGTTGAACCTATCTATCCAAACCCCGGCGAAGGGCCCAATCAGCATAGTAGGCAGAAACGCGACGATGGAAGCGATGGTCAGCGTAATCGCGGATTCCGTCTGAATGGTCAGCCACCAGATGATGGCGAACTGTACGGCGGCCGATCCTAATATCGAAAACGCCTGACCGGCATAGATGGTTGCGAATTGTTTTTTCCAGCTTTTATTCATAATACATAATCTCCTAACGGCTTTTCAGTAACGAAAGGCCGTGCCTTATACTTACGAAAAGCATCATGTTTGCGGAACCCTTATTAAGAGAACGCTATAACCATATAAATATCTTTGCGCGAACGACAGGTAATATTACCAATATGCAACGTGCGTTCATTAAGAACCTACATTACATATGAGCCGCGTTTGCGCGAATAGTACCATTCTAGCATAAATCGATGGGTGTTTAAAATATAAACCGGCCGTCAGAATTGTTAAAAAAATTTACAATATCTAAGCGCAATCGCTTTTAGCCCGGCGTTTTTAAACTGTCAATATAGCGTGCGCTTAAAAAACGAGGCGACTCTGGTACGCACCGTTTTTACCGCGCATACTTCCGCAGCGCGCGGGGGAAAGTAATGGAAGATAATCGAACGAAAGAGGGGTAACTAAATCGTATGGCACACAAAGACTTTATCGATACCAACGATTTTGCCAAGCAGGATCTGATGGATATCGTCAATCTGTCCCTTGCGCTCAAGCATTGCGTTAAGGCGGAAATCTATCCGCCCGTGCTGGCCCATAAAACGCTGGGCATGATTTTCCAGCAATCGTCCACGCGTACCAGGGTTGCGTTTGAAACCGCGATGGAACAGCTTGGCGGGCACGCGCAGTACCTTGCGCCGGGGCAGATCCAGCTTGGCGGGCATGAAACCATCGAGGATACCGCGCGCGTACTCTCCCGTATGGTGGATATACTCATGGCGCGCGTCGAGCGCCATAAGAGCGTGGCCGATCTGGCCAGTGCGGCGACCATTCCGGTAATCAACGGCATGAGCGATTATAACCACCCGACGCAGGAGATGGGGGATATTATCACCATGATCGAGCATTTGCCGGAGGGTAAAAAGCTGGAGGATTGCAAGGTGGTGTTCGTAGGGGACGCGACGCAAGTTTGCGCTTCCCTGCTTTACATTACCACCAAAATGGGTATGCATTTTGTACAGTATGGCCCCAAAAGCCATCAGTTAAAGCCTCATCATCTGGAAATAGCCGAACGCAACTGCAAGGAGAGCGGCGGCACGTACCTGCTAACGGAGGATGAAAACGAAGCGCTCAAGGACGCGGACTTTATCTATACCGATGTATGGTACGGCCTGTATGAGGCGGAGCTATCAAAAGAGGAGCGACATAGAATATTCATGCCGAAATACCAGGTTACGATGGATATGATGGATAAGGCGGCCCCCCATGCCAAGTTCATGCACTGCCTGCCCGCCACGCGCGGCGAGGAGGTAACGGACGAGGTCATCGACAGCAGCCGCTCCATCGTATTCGACGAGGCCGAAAACCGTCTCACCGCAATGCGGGGCCTGCTTGTTTATTTCGTCTACGCAAACCGCAAGCCGCAGCCCGATGAAAAGGTGCAGGAACAAGCATCTTGCGAGCTTAAGGACTGCATGAGCGGAATTTTTCAAATAGGAAGCAAATAAGATATGAGCGAGCAAAGAACCAAAAAATTCAGGCTGTTTGACGCAGTGCTGGCAGTCATCTGCATCGTTTTCGTCGCGGAGGCTGCCGCGCCTGTGGCGGCTATTGGGAACTCCCAGTATTTTTGGTGGCTTTTTCTCATCATCACGTTCCTGCTGCCGTATGGTTTGATTTCAGCGGAGCTGGGAACCACCTACGACGATGAGGGGGGCCTTTACGATTGGGTTAAGCGCGCTTTTGGAGAGCGCTGGGGCGCGCGCGTTTCGTGGTATTACTGGCTGAACTTCCCGCTGTGGATGGCGTCTCTGGCCGTTGTGTTTCCGGAGGTTATCAGCACGTTCCTAGGCGTGGAACTGTCTACGGCCGTATCCTTGATTATCGAGCTGGCGTTCGTGTGGATCGTGGTGCTAATCAGCTTTTTCCGCGCGAGCGACAGCAAATGGATTTTGAACCTGTCGGCGTTTATCAAGGTCGCGCTGGCGCTGACGCTGGGGGGCCTCGGCATCTATGTGGCGGCCACGCGCGGAGTTGCTAATCCGCACACGCTTTCATCGCTGCTGCCTAGCTTCGATATCAACAGCCTGTCGTTTATCTCCGTTATACTTTTCAACTTCATGGGGTTCGAGGTGGTCACCTCCTTTGCGGGGGACATGGTCAACCCCAAAAAGCAGATCCCACAGGCGATAATCGCCGGCGGCATCGCGATTGCCGCGATATACATTTTCTCCGCGTTTGGTATTGGCGTTGCGATACCAACCAATGAAATAAGCACGAGCTCGGGCCTAATCGATTCCATGCAGCTTTTGAGCGGACAGACTACGGGCCTGTTCATCACAATAGTTGCCATACTGTTCCTGCTCACGCTGTTCGGCAATATGGTTTCATGGTCCTATGGGGTTAATTACGTAGCTTCATACGCGGCGAAAAACTGCGATATGCCAAGGATTTACGCCAGGGAGAACAAAAACGGCATGCCGGTTGGCGCTGCGCTGATGAACGGAATCGTCGCATCGGTTTTGCTGCTCATCGCGCCGATACTGCCCAGCGAGGATCTATTCTGGAGCTTCTTCGCGCTCAATATCGTTAACCTCTTGATGAGCTATCTTCCGGTGTTCCCGGCGTTCTTAAAGCTTCGCAAAATAGATGGGGATCGAGAAAGACCCTTTGCCGTAAGCGGCGGCAAAACTCTGCGTACGCTTATGGCATACGTGCCCATGATATTGCTAATTATCGCAATCGTGTTCATCTGCATCCCGTTCAGTACGGATCCGGCGGAGCTGGCCGAGAAGGTGCCGCTCACGATAGGGGTGCTTATCTCAATCATATTAGGCGAAATCATGTGCGTGGTATGCGCGCGGCGTAAGCGGCGCGACCGCTGATGAACGGCGGCTAAGCCGCTATAATTTCATACAAACAAAGAGAAAGGATTCAAACAATATGAGAGCAATACATTCCACCCCACGGCAGGACGGTTTCCGCATGCCGGGCGAATTTGAACCCCACGCGGGTACCTGGATGTTATGGCCGGAGCGTTCGGATAACTGGCGCTTCGGTGGCAAGCCAGCGCAGCGCACCTATGTCGATGTGGCGGCAGCCATCAGCCGGTTTGAGCCGGTGACGATGTGCGTGAGCGCGCGTCAGTTTGATAACGCCCGTCATTGGCTTCCGCCGGCGGTGCGCGTAGTCGAAATGTCCAACGACGACGCTTGGATGCGGGACTGCGGCCCAACCTTTGTTACGAACGGCAAGGAGATCCGGGGCGTGGACTGGAAGTTCAACGCCTGGGGCGGACTGGTGGACGGGCTTTACTTCCCCTGGGATCAGGACGACAGGGTGGCGCGCAAGATCTGCGATATTGAGCGGGTTGACCGTTACCGCCTTGAAGATTTTGTTCTGGAGGGCGGTTCCATTCATGTGGACGGAGAGGGAACCTTATTTACCACAGAGGAATGCCTGCTATCTGAAGGAAGGAACCCGCAGCTAAGCCGGAGCGAAATCGAAGAGGTTCTTAAAGATTTTCTGAATGTTGAGAAGATCATTTGGATACCGCGCGGCATTTTCAACGATGAAACCAACGGCCATGTGGACAACATCCTTCAGGTGGTAAAGCCAGGCCATGTGCTGCTCGCTTGGACGGACGATAAGGATGATCCCCAATATGAGATTTCAAACGAAGCGTACGATATCCTTTCAGCGGCAACGGACGCGAAGGGGAGGAAGCTTGAAATTACAAAACTCATGCTCCCGGCAAACGTGCTCATTGCAAAGGAGGAAAGCGAAGGCGTTGACGTTGTCGACGGTACGCTTCCGCGTAACGAGGGAGATAGGCTGGCGGCCTCTTACGTCAACTTTTATCTAGTCAACGGCGGCGTTATTTTCCCCATGTTTGACGATCCGCATGACGAGCTGGCCCGGAAAACGCTGCAAAGCGCGTATCCGGATAGGGAGGTCGTGGGCGTTTACGCGCGGGAAATCCTTTTGGGCGGGGGCAATATCCACTGCATCACTCAGCAGCAGCCCGCCGCGCAAGTTTAAAAAGAAAGAAGGGCGAAGCAGCGGATGAGGATTGTAGTTGCTCTGGGCGGAAACGCCCTTGGCGATACCGCTTTGGAGCAGCAGGAGCGCGCCGATCACGCGGCGCAGGCGCTTTGCGCGCTTGTGGAACAGGGGCACGAGCTTGTGCTTGCCCACGGTAACGGGCCGCAGGTGGGTAAAATCCAGCTCGCTTTCGATGTGGCGAAAGGTATTGAAGATAAGGTGCCGGAAATGCCCCTGCCCGAATGCACGGCCATGAGCCAGGGCTATATCGGCTTTCACCTGCAAAAAGCGCTTGGAAAACGGCTGGCAAAAGCGGGCGTAAAAAAGGCTGTTGCAACAATTGTAACGCAGGTGGCGGTGGACAGGCATGACCCTGCGTTTGAAGCGCCTACAAAGCCTATCGGCGGATTTTATACCAAAGAACAGGCGGAGGCGCTGATGGCAGAAAACCCGGGCTGGTTGTTTAAGGACGACGCGGGCAGGGGTTGGCGCAGGGTGGTCGCTTCGCCAAAGCCGGTTGAAATTGTGGAGCGGGACGCAGTTCGCGCATTGATTGAAATCGGCGTGGTGGTAATCGCGTGCGGAGGCGGGGGAGTTCCGGTCACGCGCGCTCAAGACGGCGGATATGAGAGTATGCCCGCCGTCATCGACAAGGATTTTGCGGCGGCTCTGCTGGCTAAAACCGTAGACGCGGACCGCCTTGTAATCCTAACAGCCGTTGAACAGGTGAATATTAACTGGGGCAAACCCGACCAAAAGCCGATTGGCGCTCTAAGCCTTGAGGAAGCGGAGCGTTATTGTCAGGAAGGGCAGTTCGCGCCGGGCTCCATGCTTCCCAAGGTGCAGGCGGCCATGATGTTTGCGCAGACGGGAGGAGAAGCGGTTATCGCTTCGCTTGAACGGGCGGCGGACGCCCTTAGCGGAAGCAGCGGCACTCGCATATACAAGGCGTAAAAAAGCAGTGAGCAATAGAGTGAATCGCTTGGGTTTAGCGAAAACTGCGCCCAATATAACAGTGTATTGAGATAGTTGTTTATCAAGACTATGCAGCTTCTTCAACCTTGAGTTATGAAATAGGCCAAAACCACCGGCGGGCGTGTATACGCCCGCCGCAGCCTGTCAAAAAACCTGGGGGTTCGGTCGGAGCCGCGACCCCCATAGGCTTTCAATCGAATCTGACGACATGTGCGTCAGATTCGGAATGCCTTAATCAGCAAGGGTTTCTTTGCACGGGGCGCTGACCGCGCCAATGTAAAAGCTCTCCGTGTTAACTCGAAAAACGTGGCGCAGCCACTTTTTCGATACATTGCGGCACTTCTAAATCGCGATGATTTACAACTGTTTAAAATTGCGCGTTAGACTTCGATCGGTAGGTGGAACGTAGGGAAAGCTTATTGGCGGTTTCGGAGCATGGTTTAAGTAAAAGCCCCGGTTTGCCATCCTACCGTCATCGTGGTATACTCTATTTAAAAAATGAATTAGGAGAGATGAAATGGTAATTGGGATTATGGGCGAAAGCTGCGCAGGCAAATCCTCTTTAGCTGAGCGTATTGAGCAGCAGATTGGCGCGGAGATTATTTCTGGCAACGATTATATGCGATTAGCGAAAAGCGAAAGCATGGCGCGCGTTGTTTTTAAGAAAAAGCTGCAAGGCGCAATGTCTGAAGGAAATATTATATATGTAATTTCGGAGAAAGATCAGTTATCCTTCCTCCCGGAGAATGCTTTAAGAATACTTGTTACGGCTCAGATCGAAACGATAAAAAAGCGTTTCGCCAAGAGGATGAACGGCAATTTACCAGATCCGGTTGCTGAAATGCTGGAACGCAAGCACGGCTTGTTTGATAACGAAAAATACGACTTGCGCATTGAGAACGAGGATGGCGATCTAGATAAAGCTTCCATACAGATCATGAGTTTGCTGAATGATAAATAAAGGTTGACACGCTAACACAGCGGGCTTCAGCCTGTCAAAAAAAAACGGGGCTGGGTCGGAGCCGCAGCCCCCCATAGGCTTTCAACCGAACCTGACGACATGTGCGTCAGATTCGGAATGCCTTGTGCAGCAAGGGTTTCTTTGCACGGGGCGCTGAACGCTCCGTGTTAACTCGAAAAACGTGGCGCAGCCACTTTTTCGACACACTGAAGCCCTCAGATATTAATTACCTTAATATAAATTAAGCGTTTGACAAAACAGATAAGGACTGAACAATGAAACTTTATTCCACTTATTCAGCCCTTTAACGCAACCCACAGTAAATAATTCTATGCGTTCATATGGTTTTTAGTAAGCGCGTATCTTCATAACCCCGGATACACATGGTAATCGCCCGGGCAATACAGCTTCATTGCATATAAGCACCCATAATAGCCGCATTGATAAACGTGAAAACCAGGCCGATTGTAATCTGAAGTACATCCCTTGTCCAACCAAAGCCCATGCTCATGGGTACCAGCGCTTTGAGCCGATGCGGAAGCGGTGATGAAGACCGCTGCCAATGTAAGCGTAAGGACAATGCAGATAAACCTTTTCATATTAACCTCCAAATACTTTATTTTCATTTAGCATTCATAGAATACTAAAAAGAAAACTTATCATGCCCCGCTCTTGATTACCTATATATCCCGTTTTCCTTGATAAGTAACGCGCTGCTTCATAAATAGCTGAAAAAACAGTAATCGATTCATCAAATTTATGCTGCAGATGGTTAAGAGCGTTTTAAGCGCGCAATATCCGCTCTTGCAGGGTGTTTACAGGTCGTGAGGTTTACGGTATCCCCTTGAAATTTTACACGCTCAAGAAAATGAGCTAGGCGTCGCCCGTCCATTTATACGAAACAATAATACTATCAGCAATTAGGTTGCGAGGTGCAGGGCGAACAATAAATATAGTGTCCTGTATACAGGAACAAAATAAGTTTAAAGATATTTTAACAGCTTTTGCCGATGGCTAACATAATCACTCAATGCCTCATCATCTAATTATACGACCGCTTAGAAATGGTTAAAAAATATATTGTGATTTTATGTTACTTTTTGAGGCGTTATAAGATATAGACATAGAGAATTATATAGGAGTGTCGTATAAAATGTAGCGGCGTATATAAAAAATGAAAGGTTAAGGCTTAATGTTTACGGATTTCATGAACATAGGAGAGAGCTGATTTTTATCAGTTTATATTATCCTTTTCATGATATTCCACCTATTGATTGCGCTGCCCGCAGCGGTTCAATCCAAGGCTCCGGTATATACGGATGGGTTCCCGTAACCGACCGTATCGCCTACTTACTTTTGAATACATCACATTGACGCGATTACGGATTACCTCCTACCCCCTTTTGGTTGCCACAGCTTTTTAGCACGGCAACACCCTGCAAAGAGGCGGCTGCAACCGCCTCTTTCTTGTATAAAAGCTGTAACTAACTCAAATTAATATTAAAACCACTACGTATCTTATTACGCGCGTTTCACAACATGAGTTAATTTACTTAGTTTAGTTCAATCTTGTGTTTATCAAAAAAAAATAAGTTTTACAAGCAACAAGGCGTTGCTTGTACATCATAATATACAGTGTTAATATTGAAAAAAGGAGGTTTACGCCAATGCAAACTAAGGATATTATTTTAGAGCTGCGCAAAAGCTTGAATTTATCCCAGGATGGGCTTGCTGAAAAGCTGTCAGTTACAAGACAGGCTGTATCCCGTTGGGAGAATGGGGATACGATCCCTAATATAGATACGCTGAAATTGATAGCTGAAACCTTTAATATGTCGGTAGACTATCTGTTGGGACATCCCGCTAATTGTCAGAGCTGCGGCATGTGCCTTGAACAGGATGCTCATAAAGGAACAGAGCGGGATGGAAGTAAGTCTGAGGAATACTGTGCTTATTGCTATCAGCAGGGGAAGTTTACCCAAGACATTACTATGGAGATAATGCTCGAGCATAATTTAAAGGATTTGGATGAATGGAACAAAGCTAATGGACTGCAAATACCGGAACATGAGGCAAGAGCTCAGCTTATGGAGTTTTTACCAACGCTAAAACGCTGGAAGAAGGGCTAATTAATTCAAAAGTGGATGGAACCACGATTAAAGTTAACTGCGGAGTCTATGCGCCGGTACATCTTATTGCTGTGCCGGCATTTTCATTACCCCATTTGTCCGCAACTTCAGATAAGTAGCCAGGGGCGGCTCCCGTACATCACATTTCCCGTTCCCAAACTCATTTCTGAAATGCTTTATGGTTTATTAAGGCAGCGACCGTTTCAATATCGGCATTTATGGTTACCCGTAAATCGTCAATTTGAATTTATATAACTTGTCACGCTGGCACGTTAAGAACTTCTGATTACTTAAATCAACGGCATTTTTTAAGATAATAAAGCCCGTTATTAAATCGTATTGTTTATTTTTCAATCATCGGAAGCATGGAGCGCATAAGCTTAAACTGGGTATCGATTCGCTCTTGTGTAATGCCGCCAAGGAGCGCGAGCACGCTTAACCCCTCGATTACAAACATAAAATTCTCGGCCAGAGGCGCAATATTATCCCCGTCGAGGCAACCCTGGCGAACGCCAAGCTCTAAAATTTCTATAATGGTGTTCTTAACATTGTCAAATTGTGCTTGCTGAAACCTGCGGTCCTCAGGCCCCTTATGCGTAAAAAAATATTCGTACATTGAGCGCAGCATGCTGTCTTCCATATGCAGCAGGCGGTTCTTCTGCATCTCAAAATACGCGTCCAACAAATCAAGGAAAGGCATATTCGTTTTAATTAAATTCCTTATGACTTCAAACTTTCTTTTATTTCGATGAGCCGCTCCCGCGACAAAAATATCATCGACCGAATCATAATACAGATATATGCCGCCTCTGCTAATCCCGCATTCCTCAATAATATCCTTCATTGTGACGTCAATGAAACCTTTGCGCAAGAAAACGCTTCTGGCGCTTTCCAAAATGGCTTCTTCCTTTAAACGCCGCCGTTCCTCATTTGATACTCTTGGCACGCCTCGACCCTCTTTCATAAAAATTTAATGACACGCGCGTCAGTTTATGGTATGATTATTATAGGGCAAGTTATAAGGCTACGTCAAGCTTGTTCGGAGGTGTGATGAGTAATCCAAAGATTGGGTTTATCGGCGCGGGCAAGTTAGGCTGCGCGTTAGGGCGTTATTTTCTTGAATCAGGGCTTACCGTATACGGCTATTACAGCCGAAGCGCCGCCAGCTCGGAGCAGGCGGCCGCTTTCACGCGTTCAAAAAGCTGTTCCTTAACGGAGGTTGTGCGGTTCAGCGATCTGCTGTTTTTGACCGTGCCGGATGGTCAGCTTGCCGATGCATGGGGTTGTCTTAGCTGCCTTCCTATCGGGGGTAAGGAGCTTTGCCATTGCAGCGGTCTGTATACCTCCGAGGTTTTTGAGCGAGTAGAATGTACGGGAGCGAAGGCGTATTCACTGCACCCGCTCTGCGCAATCCATGATATATGCGATTACGAAAAGCTGCACAGCGCTTTTTTTACGCTTGAAGGCCCGGAGCCGGGCGGTTACTTAACAGAGATATTGGATAGGGCGGGCATTCGCTGGGCGCGGATAGAACCTGAAAAAAAAGCACTATATCATACAGCCGCCGTATTTCTTAGCAATTTAGCCAATGGGCTTGTAAGCATGGGCGAGGGAATGTTACTCTCCAGCGGACTCCCGGAGAGCTTTGCCCGCGGCGCATGGAGGGAGCTTTTTCTCGGCAACGCCTCGAATATTGCGCGCGCGGGCCCGGTAAACGCTTTGACCGGGCCGATAGAACGGTGCGACGCTGCTTCAGTAGCCTGCCATATTGCCGCTCTTGATGATCCGGCGCGCAAAGTCTATCTTTTGCTATCCCGTGAGCTATTAAAGCTGGCAAGGCTTAAGCACCCTGAGCGGGATTTCAAGAAAGTTGAGGAGGTACTTGACGCATGACGAATACAGTCTTAACGTTAGGCGAAAAAAAGCGCCGGGGCGAAAAAATTTCCATGCTTACCGCTTATGATTATACTACGGCGAAGCTGATGGACGAAGCGGGCGTAAATTGTCTGCTTGTAGGAGATTCGCTCGGCATGGTGATGCTGGGGTATGAGAACACGCTTCCCGTTACAATGGAGGATATGCTGCATCATACGAAATCCGTTTGCCGCGCCGCGAAAAACGCGCTCGTTATCGCGGATCTTCCATTTATGTCCTATCAGGTATCCGTTGAGAGGGCGGTGACGAACGCCGGCAGGCTGGTGAAGGAGGGCGGCGCTCATGCGGTTAAGCTTGAGGGCGGCAGGGACGTATGCCCCCAGATACGCGCTATCGTTAAGGCCTCTATTCCCGTGATGGCGCATATCGGGCTTACGCCGCAGTCGGTAAACGCATTTGGCGGCTATAAAGTGCAGGGCCGTGAACTAAAGGCGGCGCAAAAGCTGCTGCAAGACGCGCTGGCGGTTGAAGAAGCAGGCGCTTTCGCGGTTGTATTTGAATGCATTCCGGCGCTGCTGGCTCAGTGGCTGAGCGAGCTGCTCGCTATCCCCACGATAGGCATTGGCGCGGGGGCGGGCTGCGACGGTCAGGTGCTGGTATATCAAGACATGCTGGCTATGAATAACAGCGCATCCCCGAAATTTGTTAAGGTGTTCGACGATATTGGCGGACGGATGCGCGAAGCAGTCGAGGCATATATTCAGGACGTAGAATCCAGCGTATTCCCCGAAAGCGGTCATACGTACCGGATGGATGCGGATACGCTGGCGGAATTAAAAAAATCATACGGGAGGGGCTTAAACGGTGCGGATTGACACGCTTTCAGGCATCCGCCGGATTATCGGCGAATGGAAGGATAACGGATTAACGATAGGGCTTGTTCCAACAATGGGCTATTTACATGAAGGGCACGCGAGCCTTATCAGGCTCGCGGCTGCGGATAACGATAGAACTGTCGTGAGCGTATTCGTAAACCCGATGCAGTTTGGCCCGAACGAGGATCTTTCAGATTATCCACGTGATATAGAACGCGACTTGATGGTATGCAGGGAAAACGGCGCGCATATGGTTTTTGTTCCTGAAGCTGGTGAGATGTACCCAGGCGGCTTTAGCTCCTTTATAGATATGGAAGGGCCTTCGGCCGGCCTCTGCGGGAGCAAAAGGCCGGGCCATTTCCGCGGCGTATGTACGGTGGTTGCGAAGCTTTTTCACATTGTACAGCCCGACAGGGCATATTTTGGGCAAAAGGACGCGCAGCAACTCGCGGTTGTACGTAGGATGACGGATGATCTCAACTTTCCTGTTGATATCGTTGGATGCCCTATCGTACGAGAGCCGGATGGCTTAGCATTAAGCTCTCGAAATAAATATTTGAACTTAGAGGAAAGGAAGGCGGCGCTATGCCTTTCAGCCGGGCTCTCTTTTGGCCGCGAACTGGTTGAAGCGGGGGAGAGGAGCTGCGAAGCCGTCGTTAATGCCGTACGCGATTATATCTTAAGCGAACCACTGGCTCGGGTAGACTATGTCGAGATCGTTGATCCTAAAAGCATACAGCCCGTGCAAACGATAGACAAGCCGGTACTTTTAGCGGCCGCGGCGTATATCGGGAAAACGCGGCTGATAGATAATGTAATTATTGAGGCGTAGGGAGGAATTATGGAACTGACTTTATTAAGGTGCAAATTGCACCGAGCAACCGTTACTGAAGCGAACCTCAACTATGTGGGCAGCATTACCATTGATGAGGCGCTTATGAAGGCCGCCGGTCTTGTTGAATATGAAAAGGTACAGATTGTTGATATTAATAGCGGCAGCAGGTTTGAAACATATGTCATAAAGGGCGCCGACCATAGCGGAACTGTATGCTTAAATGGCGCCGCAGCGCGCTTAGTACAGGTAGGGGATAAGATCATCATCATGAGCTATGCGCGGCTTTCTCCGGCTGAGGCCAAGGCGCACAGGCCGTGCGTAGTGCTTCTTGGCGAGAAAAATCAGATTTTGGAGGTTGTTCAATCCGAGGTACACGGTGAGCTCAGGTGAGGCTGATAACTAAACAACCCTAGCGGGCAGGTATACTTGAAGCATATGAATATGCTGAAGGCTTGCGGATTTTTATTGTGCTGGCACTGTACATTAACTGCTTATGCGTGTGGGTTCTAATTAACAAATCAGACTTTTCCCATAGTTTTGAGACAAACAGGCATCGGCTATTTTAGCTGTTGATTTGCCTGTATCGATCTTGAGGGTTATTTAGCGTTAAGCTTTAGAATTCATTTTACCAAACTTATACATATAAACAAGTTAAGGGCCGATTACGGCCCTTAAAGGCTGACAAGAAAATGGCAGCACCAATTATTAGAGAATTGGCGCGATTAAGCCGTTTGGCGCGCAACAAAGATCTCATGCGGGGAAAGCCCTGCGGCTCCGGCGTTTTGCTTTCTTTTTACGCTTCAGCTAGCGTACAATCCGCTTTGAGCATAGTCCCTTTACCACGGTTACAAGCCCCTGGGAAATCAGCGATACCCCTATCAATACGCTCAACGCGATAGCCGCGCCGACGGGCTTTACAATAGCAAGGGCGCCCAATATTATCAAGATAATTCCAAACGCCATAAACCATCCCCATCCGCTTACTTCAAGCTTTTTAAAATCGAAGGAGGCGATGGCCTGCGATACTCCGCGGAAAATCAGCCATATTCCAAATACAAAGGGGAGCGTGACAGCGACAATATTTTGATTGAACATAAATATAATCGATATCACAATCGTCAATATACCATCGGCCAGAATCCAGCCCGCCCCGATAATATAATCATGAATTTTAGCGTAAATGGCAATATCCCCTATGCCGGAAAACAGCATTGCGACTCCGATAACAAAAGCCAGCGAACCCAGAGCGACCGTTGGGCTGACAATGCAGAAGGCGCCCGCGACAATGAGGAGCAAACCCATTATTACCCAGAGAATCTTTGCAAAAACATTGCTCATAAATCATAATTCCCCTTTGTTGTTTATTTTTTATTCTTAAACCGGCATATTGGCCGGATATACTCATCACTTTTCTTTATACCGTATGACCCGCCAATCATTTTTCCAGCATCGCCAGCGCGACTTTTAGTAACTGAAAAATGCTCATATTATGAGTTAAGGCAGCGGACTGATTGAATTCTGGCGCTGTTCAAGCTTCAAACGTTCTGCTGCTATGTACTCCCTATGGCAAATCGCGCTCAAGTTTTCATTATCCATATATGATCAACCCCTAAACATTATGAAAATATCTTATTCTTATATACGCGTGCTGTCAATCGTATGAAAGTGATTGCTTCGTGTATTTTATGTGACAAACAAGCATAGAGATTCTGAAACTCGTAGATTGAGAGATGTATGTGATATTATTTGGAACAAACAACAATTATTTAATAATAGGAAAGTTCTAGTTTAATTCTGCTCTTGTTTTAAAAATCAACGCAGTGAATCAGCAATTATACGAATGGGAATTGAAGGAAGAGGCGAACCGTCGAATTGTAGTTCATCGTTTTTATGAAACCAAGAACATAAAAAAAGATTTCGAAGCATATCGCAGCTAGGTTAATCCGGTTGATGCGATGAGGCGTTTGGAAATGGATGCAAGGATTAAAACTAATACAAGATGATAATTGAGTGCTAAACTTGTTATAGACGGGTATTTGTTATAGCATGCTTGCTTTTTATTACTTTAGCAAGCGGCATATGGCGCAAATTTTGTTTAGCGAATCGTCACGGTGTATACGTTAAATGATAGCCGTATTGCTTTAGAAATTCACACGTTATTAGAAATGCTCTAAATAACCTGGGGGATATAATTGAATGGCTCCAGTGATGTTGTGCGAATACCGCGTTTCGCCAAAAAATTATTTGAGCAGTGTCAGTTTGTGCACTCCATTGTTGTACACGCCGCGTTTTCAGCAGTTATAGCGATATCAAAAAGTTCAAGCCGCCCTCAAGAGGGCGGCTTATCATGACAAATGGTATTAACCATCGGGGGCTAATTCACAGCTTCAAGGGGCTTGCCAAATCAGGCAAATCGCAATTACCCAGCACTCTCGCTATTTTAGTGAATCAAGGAAAAGCTTAATCCTTCTCACAGCCTCTTTCAGGGATTCCATGCTGGTCGCATAGCAGCAGCGCACAAACCCTTCACCGCTCGGGCCAAAAGCGGTACCCGGCACCACGCATACATCCGAAAACGCGAGAAGCCTGTCACAGAATTGTTCAGACGTCAAGCCGCTAATCGCAATGGACGGGAACACGTAGAACGCGCCCTCAGGCTCATTGCAGGTCATGCCCAGTTCGTTGAATGAATCAACCAAGTAACGGCGGCGGCGGTTGTATTCGTCCATCATGTAACGCATATCCGCCCAATCCGTTTCAAAACCCTGCCTGAGCGCGGCAATGGCGGCATATTGGCCGGGAGTAGGCGCGGAGAGCATGGTGAGCTGATGGATTTTTGTCATCGCCGCAATAATTTCCTGCGGCCCGGCGGCAAAACCTACGCGCCAGCCGGTCATGGAGAAGGACTTGGAGAAGCCGTTGAGTACAACCGTCCTTTCCTTCATCCCGGGCAGGGAAGCGATAGAAACATGCGGCTTACCGTTATATGTCAGCTCGGAGTAGATTTCATCCGCAAGCACCAGTATATCGGTACCACGCAGGATATCGGCTATCTTCACGAGATCCTCATATTCCATGATACCGCCCGTGGGGTTGTTGGGGAACGGCAGAATTACCGCCTTGGTCTTAGGCGTAATCGCGGCTCTAAGCGCTTCAGGCGTCATCTTAAAGCGGTGCTCGGCAGTTGTTATAAGCGGCACGGCGGTTCCACCGGCAAACGCTACGCCCGGTATATAGGCGACATACGTCGGTTCGGGAATAATAACCTCATCGCCTGGCGAAACGAGCGCGCGGATAGCCAAATCAATCGCCTGGCTTGCGCCAACGGTGATTAACAGGTTGGATACGTCGTAATCCAAGTTAACCCGCTCTTTAAGATACCTGCATATCAGTTCCCGAAGCTCCGGCATGCCGGAGTTGGATGAATAAGGGATGCGGCCGCGCGAAAGCCGCTCAATAGCCTCGCGCCTGATAGCCTCCGGCGTGGGGAAATCCGGCTCGCCAACGCCGAGGCTAATGGTTTCATCCGTTAAAAGATCGAAGTATTTCCGGATCCCGGATGGGGGAACGTCCTGCACGCTCTTAACTATTAACTTTGAATAATCCATAAAACGCTGCCTTTCGATGTTTGATTTATATGGTGATGCGCGCCGCGGCGCGCTAGCACGCACGCGTTATCAGCCCAGGCCTGTGGACGGCATTTTGCCAACCCGTACTCTGCCCTGCACAGCCCGGTATTTATCGGTGTAAAGCTCCTCGGTTTCCACGACCTCGCCGTTCAAAAGCTTGTCGCGATAGGCGGTCGCCACATAGCCTTTGCGCGATTTAATCTCTACCTGCTTCGTGCCGACAGGGAGTGAGGAATCCTCAATAATTTCGGTTGCAGGCGGTTCGATCTCATCCGTGGTCTTGCCGCGCGTTTGATAGGTAACGCCCTCAGGCAGAGGTTCGCCGTAAATATAGACAGTCATAACGCTATTGTCAATATCAGCATATGCGAAGATATAGAGCGTTGAGCCTGTATTGTTTTTAAACGCAAGATCCGGCCCGCCTGTGGAAACCGTCGCGTCAAGGCTGTAATCCACATAGGAGGAAGGCCAGGAATGCTTCTTACGCACCGTTATTTCGACCTCCGGCCCCGCACAGAGCAGCGCATTATAGAAAGTTGTAGAAACTTGGCAAATGCCGCCGCCCGCCTGCATCTCATAGGTGTTACCGTTCACTATGCCGGGCGCGAGCGCCCAACCGTCTTTCTCATAGCGGGGGCCGATATATTCGTTAAACGACAGCTCCTGCCCAACCTCAACAACACACCCGTTCAGCAGATCGCTGGCTTTTTGAATATTTCTGACGCGATCTTCGTCGTCAAGGCTGCCGCCCTTAAAGGAGGTTTTAAATACGGATCGCTGCTGCGTATTTTGCTTAACCCATTCTAAATCGTGTTCAGGGGCGGTTTCGACAAGCACGGGCTCAAGCACCGCCTGATATTCACCCTGCAAAAGCTTTTGGGTTATATCGGCTACTAACGCTTTTTCATCAAGGATAAACCCGTTTTTTCCTTCATGGTAAGTGAAGGATGGCTTGTTCGCTTTCTTGTCCGGCTCAGCGGAAGGTTCGACAGGAGCCTTGTTCATATCCTGGGCGATATTCGCGATGCGCTCCTCCAGCGTTTTAGGATCTGCGCGGAAAGCGACGGTAAAATCCTTTCCTTCTTTGGCGATTCGGGACTGCTCCTGCATGTTTCCGAACATTGTGCCTCCCTTACCTAATAATAAGGCTTCATCAAGCACATCGCTCAGCGTGCTAGTTACGTTAAGGTCGGCGCCGGTAAATATCCATTGGGTGCCGTCAAGAAGCACAGAAAGGTTTATGGTATGCACCTCTTTTTCCAGTATAGGTAGCAGCAGGTCGTAAGCCTCGTCGTACGTAAGGCCGGAAATATCCTGCCCGTTAACGGAAATCCCCGCGGAATAACTAGCTGTATAACGGTATGAAGCAGTCTCCTGTTCGCTGGGCTTGAGCGTAAGCATCAGTATGCAAACGGTTAATGTTAACGCCGATAACGCGATTAAGGCTATCCGGATTATCCGTATAGCCAAAATGGTTTTAGCAATGGAACGCTTGATGGATGGTCGAGCGCTGGAGCGCGGCAGCGCTTGCCGAGTAACGCCAGGCTGATTATTCATGTTGATATTTAACCGCTCCCTTCTCTTCAAATTTGGGCGTCAGTAATGGTATTATATCGCAATTTCATATTCGTATCAACACCGCATGCCTAGATTGAACGCTATTTAAAAAAGGTTTCATAATTGCTTGGGCGCGTCGCGGCGGCACGATGGCGTTAACTTAGCGGTTTCACCCTGGTGGGGGCCGTAAGAGGGGATGTCCCTTGTTATTATCTGAGCAAAATAGTATAATACTAAATATGGAAAGAGAGTGAACTGAAAGAGAGGATAACAATTGGCTTCTAAATTGAAGATTATACCCCTCGGCGGCGTTGGGGAGATCGGCAAAAATATGACCGTTATAGAATACGGCAAGGATATTCTTGTTGTCGACTGCGGACTGATTTTTCCTGATGAAGAGCTGTTGGGAATTGATCTGGTGATACCGGATATTACATACCTTGAAAAAAACGCGGATAAGGTTCGCGCTATATTGATAACGCATGGTCACGAGGATCACATTGGCGCGCTGCCGTTCGTACTTAAGAAAATCAACGCCCCGGTGTATGGCTCCAGGCTGACCAACGCGCTTATAGAGCATAAGCTCGAAGAGCATTCGATAAACAATGTAACGCTTAACTGCGTGAGCGCGGGGGATAAGCTGAATATCGGCTGTTTCCGTACGGAGTTTATAAAAACAAGCCATTCCATCGCGGGCGCGATGGCGCTTGCAATAACCACCCCGTTGGGCACCTTAATCCATACCGGCGATTTCAAGGTGGATTATACGCCGATAGACGGCGAGCCTATCGATATCGCTCGTTTTGCGTATTATGGTTCAAAAGGCGTACTGGCGCTTATGTCCGACAGTACGAACGTGGAGCTTCCCGGTACTACACAATCGGAAAGAGAAATCGGGAAGACGTTTGAGCATTACTTCGATATCGCCGACGGAAGGGTTATTATCGCATCGTTCGCATCCAATATTTACCGCATTCAGCAGGTGGCGGACGTGGCTATCGAGCACGGCCGGGTTATCTGTTTTCAGGGCAGGAGCATGGTGAATATCGCGAAGATGGCAATGGATCTCGGGTATCTTCATTTACCTGAAACGCATATTGTTGAAATCGAAAAGCTGAAGAACTACCGTGACGATCAAATATGCGTGATTACAACCGGAAGTCAGGGCGAGCCTATGAGCGGGCTTTTTCGTATGGCGAACTCTTCCCACCGGCTCAACATCGGGGCCGGCGATATCGTTATCATATCCGCATCCGCCATACCTGGCAATGAAAAGGGCGTAGCGCGGGTAATCAACCAACTTTATCGAAAGGGCGCTAAGGTCGTATACGACTCTATGGCGGACGTTCACGTATCGGGCCACGCCCGGAGGGAAGAGCTGCGGCTGATGCTCTCCATAACAAAGCCGAAGTATTTTATCCCCGTTCACGGCGAATACCGGCATCTGTACCAGCATGCGAGCCTCGCCGAGGATATGGGCGTGCTTCCTCAGAACATATTTGTCGCTGAAAACGGGGCGGTCGTCGAGCTATCCAAAACAGGCGGAAAGATCAACGGCTCCGTTCCCAATGGCAGCGTAATGATTGACGGGCTTGGAGTGGGCGATATCGGCAACGTAGTGCTAAAAGACCGCCGCCAGCTATCGCAGGATGGGCTTTTTGCGGTCGTTATCGCGCTAAAGCGGCAAACCGGGGAGCTTGCCGCCGGCCCGGAAGTTCTTTCGCGCGGGTTTGTATTCGTGCGTGAATCGGAGGAGCTGATTAAAGAAGCGCGCGCGATTGTACGGGAGAAAGCTGAAGCTTTCGCGAGCAGTCATAAGTCCGAATGGTCGTCTATAAAAAACAATATCCGCTCGGCCATGAAGGATTATCTGTACAAAAAAACAAAACGGACGCCGATGATACTGCCTATTATCATCGAAATATAGGCTTAGTTAGTAATAGAAGAAAGGCGGTTGGGGTAAAAATGGTGTACGACAAGGCGCAGGAGTTGGCTAAGATGCTCGGCGAATGCCAGGAGTATAAAGATTACCGGGCGTCTAAAGAAAAGGCGCTGCAAAACGATACGACAAAGGCGCTGCTGAAGGAATACCATCAGTTACAGCTTCGCGCGCAGGCGGCGATGGTATCCGGTGAACGCGACGATGAGGTGATGGAACGGCTGCGCAAAACCGGAGAGATACTTCAGTTTAATAAAGAAGCATCGGAGTTCTTAATGAACGAGTTTCGAATGAACCGCGTGCTGGGCGATATTTACCGTATACTTGCCGAGGCGGTGGATATGGATCTGGACATGCTTGAGAATTGATTATATGAGAGGAGCAGGGCTGATTTAGTTATGGAGCGTAATAAAAACGAAGCGCAATCGATAGAGCTTTTTGACGATATGGAAAAGGCCCCGCGCAGCAGAAAACAAAAGGTATGGGCAGCGCTCAGGCCGTTCACGATAGCGCTGAGCAGCCTGATTATCGTTGGCGTTACCGTTTTCGGCGCGATGCATATATTACTGAGCAAATATTTCTATCCCGTGGATTCCAACGACGCCACGCCTGTTAAAGTAGTGATACCCAAAGGTTACGGCGCTTCCGCTATTGCAAAAATTTTATATGAGGCTTGCGGGGAAGGGGAAGAAGGGCTTATTGCGAATAAGGCCGTTTTTAAGGTATATGTTGATTTTCTTGGTAAGTCAAATAACCTCAGGGCCGGTACGTATTACTTTTCAAAGAATATGGGCATACCGCAGATTGTGGATGAGCTTTGCATGGGTAATCCGCCGCGCGCAACCGTAGATCTCGTCTTTACTGAAGGCAAAACCATTGAGGGGATTGCTGAGGACTTGGTCAAAAACGGTGTTTTGGATAGTGTTGATACATTCCTCAGCATGTGTAAGTCAGGTGAGGATTTTATGAATTACTCGTTTATGGAGGCTGTTGATAAAGAGAAGGGGAGCCAGAGGGATTATATGCTTGAAGGATATATGTTCCCCAACACCTATAATTTCTTTCTAGATTCCACTGAAAGCGAGGTAATCACGAAGTTTTTGGTAAAATTCCTTGATGTTTTCACCGATGACTACCGTGAACAAGCGGAGGAGCTTGGTATGAGCATCGACGATATCGTGATACTTGCCTCCATGATAGAAAAGGAGGCGAAGACGGAAGATTTCAGCAAGGTGTCGGCGGTGTTTCATAATCGGCTGCGCGAAGATATGACGCTTGGCTCCGACGCGACCATTCAGTATATCGTTAAAAAGAATACGCTCAAGTTTAGCGAGGAGGATTTAGAGTCACAGTCGCTATATAACACCTATAAATATAAGGGGCTGCCGATTGGCCCAATCTGCAACCCGGGCGAGGCCGCAATCAAAGCCGCTTTAAATCCCGACGAAGATTATGTTAAGGAGAAATACCTTTATTTCTGCTTAAAGGATACGGAAACAGGCGAACTCGTGTTCGCCAAAACTCTGGCGGAGCACCAGAAAAATGTTGATAAATACAGCGGAAGCTGGGAATGATTCGCACGGGTATCGCTTTAACGGCCGGATAAAACCGGCCGTTAAAGCTGCCGAAAGTGTAATTAATCTCAAATATAACGGGTTACTTGGGCGTGGTAGTTTGCATTTTTAATATGCCATCATTGAGGATTAAATAACAGTTCTGCGTATGTCCGCTTCATAGCCGGATGAACTTTGCGGCGATTTCGAAAACAGGGTTATGTTTAGACGATATAGCCTGCGGTGTATCCGGTCATTTAAGTTTTTCCCTGCTACGCTAATCCCTGAAGTTCGCCGCGGACAACTTTGGGTCGCTCGCAAGTAAAACCTTGAGGTTCAGGATGCGCGGTTCCCGATCGGCTTTCAAGTTCAGCAGCCGCGTTCTTTTAAAAAATGCTTTTAAATGGAGGGATCCAAATGATTCGCATACCGGAGCTGCTCGCGCCGGCGGGCAATATGGAACGGCTTGAAACCGCGCTGCGTTTTGGGGCAGACGCTGTGTATATCGGCGCTCAAAACATGAGCTTAAGAAATTACGCGGATAATTTCTCGTGCGACGAGCTTAGAATAGCCAGCCGGTATGCGCATGAGCGCGGTAAGAAGATATACGTCGCCTGCAATGCGTTTGCGAAGGATAAGGATATAGACGCTCTTCCGGGGCTTCTTGACGCCATCCAAGACGCGGGAGCGGACGCGCTTATCGTAAATGATCCGGGCGTTATCCGATGCGCGAAAAAGTTAGCGCCGGGCTTGCCGCTACACCTGAGCACGCAGGCAAACACGCTCAACGCAGAGGCCGCGGCATTTTGGCATGATCAGGGCGTTGAGCGTATTATACTGGCGCGCGAGCTAAGCCTTGATGAAATAAGGGTGATACGCGAACGCGCGCCGGCGGGGCTTGAGCTGGAGATGTTCGTACATGGCGCAATGTGCATATCCTATTCGGGCAGATGTCTGTTAAGCAATTATTTGGCCGGGCGGGATTCTAATAAAGGCGAATGCGCGCAGCCGTGCCGTTGGACCTATGAGTTGAGGGAAACGGGTTCGGGAGGGGACTTTTATCCGATTGAGCAGCATGAAAAAGGCACGTTCCTGCTCAATTCAAGGGATTTAAACCTCATCGAGCATCTGCCTGAGGTTTTGGACACCGGTGTATGCAGCCTGAAAATAGAGGGCAGGATGAAATCTATCTCCTATGTTGCAACGGTTGTGAACGCCTACCGCATGGCTTTGGATGATCTTTCCGCTGCGGCTTGTGAAGGTAGGCCCTGGGAGCTTAAGGACGCCATCCGCGACGAGCTGTCGCACGCGAGCCACAGACCGTATACGACTGGTTTTGCGTTTGGCGATCCCGGCGGCGCGGGTCAGGCGGCTATGAGCGCCGCTTATATTGCGGGTAGCGAAATCAGCGCGGTTGCGCTTTCATATAACCCGGATAATCAAACCGCGCTGATAGAGCAGAGGAACCGATTTTTTGACGGGGATATTTTAAACGTGCTTTCGCCTTTAAATATCGGCAGTCAAATCAAGGTCAACGGCATCTGGAGCGAGGGCGGGGAGCGGTTAAGCAGCGCGCCCCACCCAAGGCAAAAGCTGATTATAGGTTGTGCTCAGGCACTAAAACCGGGGGATATTTTACGTAAAAACAAGTGAGTTAAGGCCGAAATTTTTAAAAGCAGCCATTTCGCGCCGGATATGTATGCAAAGGCGAGCCCTGCTCTAGCGTCTTTTTGGCGGCATTCCACGGGCTGGTACGCGTTTTCTAACCTGAGTTCAATACGCAGAACAGAATCGGATATAATATTATATTTAATAAATAAATGGATGCTGAAACAATTTTTGCATCCGTACGGCATAGCCTGATACTGATGAAAGTATTGGAGGTATGACGGTGCTTGACGTCCTTTTTCAAATAATCAAAGATGTATTCTTCTTTGCCGCTTATGTTCACTCGGGTTCATCTTTTCCCGATCCACTGAGCCCGGAGGAGGAGAAGAAGTATATCGCCCTCAATGAGGCGGGGGATGAAACCGCCCGGTCTAAGCTGATTGAGCATAACCTGCGGCTTGTAGCGCACATCGCCAAAAAATACGCATGTGCCGGCCGTGAAACGGACGATCTGATCTCAATCGGAACTATCGGCCTGATTAAAGCGGTATCGACATTCAACGCGGGCAAAGGTTCGGCGCTTGCTACATACGCGTCTCGATGCATTGAGAACGAAGTGTTAATGTTCTTGAGGACGGAGAAAAAGCGCATGAGCGAGGTTTCCATAAACGATCCGATCGGAACGGACAGGGATGGGAATGAAATCGTTCTTTCAGACGTACTCGGTTCGGATCCGGATCTGGTTCAAAACGAGGTGGAGCTGCGCATAGCGTCAGACAAGCTCAAACATATCATCTCAAACACGCTTAATGAACGCGAGCGCATAGTCGTTGAACTGCGCTACGGGCTAACCGGAGGGGGGTATATGGCGCAGCGCGAAATCGCCAAGCTGTTGGGCATATCCCGATCTTATGTCAGCCGTATCGAAAAAAAAGCGGTTGAGAAGCTTAGAAAGGATTTTGAGAAGACCAGCGTTTAAGCGATGGCGTGTTCTGAATCTTTAAAAGCGTTGATTGTGTAAAGGTAAGGAAATGAAAATACTATGCGGCAATTTAGCCATATTGACATAAAAGAGCAGGTGAAAGGGTGATGAAGCGCGGAACCCTGTATCGTTGGTTTAGGCAAAAAAGGCCGCATACGGCGTGCAGCTTCTATGCGGCCTAAATAATTAAAATTTAAGCGGCGTCCTTAGCGTTCGCCTGTTCGCGGATATAGTCGAGCGCGGCCCACAACTGAGCATCCTCGTCCTGTGGAATTTGGCTTATCGGGACGTTATCAAACTCAGGATCCAGATCAACCTCTATATCCGGCATTATCCCGATACCGTGAATATTTGACCCGTTCGGCGTATAATACGCGTCGGTCGTGAGCTTAAGCCAGGCTTGGTTTGCGTTGATGCGAAGTGAAGTCTGCACGATACCTTTTCCAAAAGTGGGCATGCCAACGACTACGCCTGCCTCCAGATCCTGAACTGCGCCGGCCAATATTTCACTCGCAGAAGCGGAATTCCCGTTAACCAGTACGGCGATAGGAACATTTACGCCTTTAGCGTCCGAAGTATAGACGGAGCCCTGGTCGTCGTCTCCATGACGAATACTGACAATGGTTCCGCTTTGCAGCACCATATCGGCTATGGAAACAACCGCGTCAAGGCTTCCCCCCGGATTGTTACGAAGATCAATTAATAACGAACGCATCCCCCTGTCGGTCAGATCGCGCAGCGCCTCCTCAAACTCGGTTACGCAGTTGCCGGTGAACATATCAATGCGGATATAGCCCGTTTTTTCATTGAACAGGCGGCTATCCACGCGTTTGACGTTTACCGGGCCCCGCGTTACTGTGAATGTGAGCTGCTCCGCATCGCGAAGCACGCTCAACTCCAGCTCTGTACCGTCTTCGCCCCCAATTTCGTTCGTCAGCTCATCCATCGTCATTCCAACTACGCTTTTCCCGCCAACATGCGTTATAACGTCGCCCGTCGCAATCCCCGCCTCCGCAGCGGGATTACCTTCATAAACGTCCATAACAACCGCGCCTGTTTCATTCGGTTGGCTCAGCAGTATGCCGATTCCGCTGTACTGGCCGTTCATATTGGAAATATAGGCGTTATACTCCTCCTCGGTGAAATACTCTGAATACGGATCCCCCAGCGAGGCCACCATACCCCGCGCCGCCTGGTTGATAAGCTCCTCTCGGGATGGCTTATCGCCGTAATACTGCGCGTCGATAACATCCGCAATTTCCTGCAAGGCGACGGCATCGCGGATCTGAGAATACTCGTCAACAGTTAATATAACCGAATCCTTCTGTCCGTTCCTGATTAGCAATATGGTTACGGCAGATGATATTAGCGCGGCAGAAATTATCGCCGCCGCATAATATAATATGGTCCTTTTCAAGGACTTCATAAGCTGCTCCTCCATCCAATTAATTTAACGCAATGCCGGCGGCGCTATAACGGCGCCGGCCTTAAGGCATTGCTAGCTTTCGCTGATTTCAATGTATGCTTATTGTATCAACTTTGATGCGCCGCGTCAAACAAGCGGCGCTTTTTAAAGGTATTTATTGCCGTTTAAGGTTAAATTTATACGTATTATTCACCACTCTTGATTCTTTTTGTATGGTTAATTTGAGTATTCCACCACATAGCGTAAAAATAACAAAGCGGAGGAAAACATGGTTCCTCCGCGTTTAATGCATAAAATTCAGTTAACATGCAAGTTAAGCGAGCGCAGCCTACACCAGGTACGGCTTTAGAAACTCAGGAGCGCCGGCCGGATCGCCGCTGATGCTGATTACAAGCTTTATGTCCGCGCGCAAAGCGAACTTCTCAAGCTGAACAAAAAGTCCCTCAAGGGTTTCTATCGGATGATGTACAATTTTCAAAAAACCGTCAATAAACAAATATTCCAGGTCAAAATCCTGCGCGGATACGCCGCAGAGAAAGCCATAGAACATTTTGGGGCCGTCAATATCGTATTCGGAAGCGTCAATAAAACGAATTGTGTGTTTAAGATCAAACATATATGAATTGTCGTCATCCACAAAAACCATACTCCCCTTAGCTGTTTGTATCGCCTCGTTAGCCATGGAGATGATGCGTTTTGTTTTGCCGGAGCCCTTCTCGTCGAATAATACCTGTATCATGGTAAACCACTCCTTCCGCCATTTTGACCTTTATTAATCTTATTATAACCTTAAACGTTAAATGCGGGCAACGGTATTTTACGGCATAAAGGTGAAAGTATTGCGGTAAAGTATTCGGCTGGGCCGGCTGTGTTTAAGGTTTCCGTTTAACGGCCGATTCGTGTAAAAGCGTTAATGCATGTCCCTTTTTGCTTATCATAACTTTATATGCAGCGTCTTGATATTATCAGTGTTCGTTGAAGAATCA
The DNA here is from genome assembly GCA_900544555.1 of uncultured Eubacteriales bacterium. Classification (GTDB taxonomy): domain Bacteria; phylum Bacillota; class Clostridia; order Christensenellales; family CAG-138; genus UMGS693. Next base: position 160,120 of record UQWD01000001.1, on the reverse strand, counting down.
GCTTATCTTAAGAAATTGTAAGGCGCCCTTCATTTGTACGTAAGGTCGATATGGTACGATAGTAGTGAACATATCAAGGATTTGAAGGGAGAATGCGCAATGGAGGTGCTTCGATGCGAGGGATTAAACAAGGTTTATTCAAACGGCGCCATACGAGTTAACGCGCTCAACGGCGTTGATACAACCTTTGAAAGAGGGGGATTTTGTGCAATAACGGGGCCGAGCGGCTCTGGCAAATCCACGCTGCTTCATGTTCTAGGCGGGCTTGAATACCCGACTTCAGGCAAAGTTTTTTATGGGGATACGGACTTATACTCATATAACGACGATCAACTCTCAATACTCAGGCGCAGACGCTTTGGATTCATATTCCAGGCCTACAACCTGGTGCAGGAGCTGACCGCGTATGAAAACATAATGCTTCCCGTTACGCTGGACAGGAAAAAGCCGGACGAAGCGCATATAAACCGCCTGATTGAAATGCTGGGAATCGGCGATAGGTTGGATCATTTGCCCGGCGCGCTCTCTGGAGGGCAGCAGCAAAGGGTCGCTATCGCGAGGGCGCTGGCGAATAAACCGGGCATATTATTCGCCGACGAGCCGACGGGTAACCTGGACGCAAAAACGGGCAGGGAGGTGTTGAACCTGCTCAAATATGCCGGCAGGGAGATGGGCGTAACGCTCGCTTTGGTGACGCACGATTTATTCATCGCGGAACAGGCGGAACGTGTTATTACGCTTGAGGACGGCAGGATCATCAGGGATACCCGGGAAGCGGGAGGGATGGGAAATGAAGCGTAAACTACCCACGATTGGCCGAATAGCGGCGGGGAACATCAAAAACAGGCGCAGGCAGTACGCGCTGCTTGTCTCGGGGGTTTTGCTTGCCGTGTTCTTCTCCTCAGCCGCCGTACTGATGATTGGAAGCGTATATGCATCGTCGATGGAGAATCATTACGATCGTTACGGCGCGTATGACGCCGCTATGCACGACGTTGAGGGGATGCCCGTTCAAACGCTCTTGGACGAGGGCGTTTTTAAAGAACTTGGGCATATTGAACAGATAGCGGAGGCCATGGACGGCGATGCGGTCAATCCCCTGTTCTCCTTGGCTAAGGCGGATGAAACGGCGATTGAGCTTACCAGGCTTTGGCCCGTCGAAGGACGGCTGCCGGAAAAGGCCGGTGAAATCGCCATAGAAACGCGCGCGCTCGGCATGCTTCGGCAGGGGCTTGAGATTGGCTCTAAAATAAAGCTCACGCTCCGTATACCGGATGGGGAAGGGTACCTTCAGCAAACCGTTGAAAAAGAGTATGTTTTGACGGGTATATTAAAGGCCAGGAATTTCCCGTCCTGGCGGAACAGGGATTTCGATACGATATACAATGATCTTCCTGGCGCAATCGTAAGCGATGAAGAGCCGCTCGAGCCGGGAGGCAGAAGCGTTTTGACGGCTTGCGGGACTTATTCGATGAGCCGCCGGAACGCCTATAATCGATTGGAACAATTTTATAAGGAAAACGGGCGCATATCGGATCAATGGTATGTGGAGGGCCTTGATGTAACTCCCGACCTGTTTAACGATATTGATTTGGATTTTGCTATGCCCATTATCATTTGGGGCCTAGTATCCATCATGCTGATGCTCAGCTCCTGTTCGGGTATAGCAAGCTCTTTTACATCCGTAATCGACGCGAGAAAGCGCCAGGTCGGGCTTTTGCGGGCCGTGGGCATGACCGTAAAACAGCTCCGTTCCGTACTCCTACGTGAAACCCTTTATCTCATGGCGGCGGTTCTGCCCATCGGCGTCGGGCTTGCCTATCTGACGGTATGGAGGCTTATCGCAATATTAGGCGAAGGTTATGTATTCGCGCCCAATTTCATCGTCCTCGCGGGCATGGCGGCAATAAGCGTGCTGAGCGTTTTGCTGTCGACCAATCTGCCGCTCAAGCGGGTGGGCAAAATCCCGCCCATGCAGGCGATCCGCGATACGGATTCGACGCGTAAAATCGGCCGCAGCATGTTTAAAAGCAAAAAAACGTTCTCTCCCACCCGGCTGGTGGCGCAGCGCATGGCGATGCTGCAAAAGGGGAGGCTTGTCGTCATATCCATAACGCTGGCATTGGGCATAACCGCGTTCACGCTTATCGCGCGCCTGTTTTTACCGGGCGCAGTAGATCGGTTAAGCAATAACGAATATGATTATCATTATGAATTATATCAGCTGGGTTCATATGAGAGCGGATTTATCATATACCAATACCGCGCTCCGGGCATAACCGAAAAGGACAGGGCGGATATGGAAAACCTGCCGACAGCCCATAGGGTTACAGGCAAACGATGCGTACACAATGCGCTTCTGACGCCGGAAGAAATTACGTCGTATGCAACAGCCAACGGGATGGAATTCCAGTTTCACTACCTGCTCAAAGAAGAACCGGAATATTTGCGTGACGAAACGGGGGATCACGGCGATTATTTCGCGAGGGAACATGATAATTACCTAAAGCTTAAACAGCAATACGGCTTTGAACGCGATTTTCTGACGGTTGAGATCATTGCGCTTGACGACGATGCGCTTTTATCGCTGAACCAATACGCCGAGCAAGGGGATGTAGATCTCAATGCGCTGGCGTCCGGGGATGAGATTCTTATTTTTGCGCCCGAGTATACGGCTTACGAATACAGCGGTGGATCTAGCGTTTCGTTTGGCCCGGAAGTTGAATTGTCCGATTACGAAGAAAACGCCGTACACACATACCACGGGGTAAACGATATGTTTATGGAGGGCGGCAAGCTCGACTTGAGCCTGCTCTATACGCTTGAAGCCCATGATTATGAAAAGCCGGCGGAGAATGTGGTGCGGCTGGATCATACCGCCCGTATCGGCGCGGTGATCGGCGCAGGAAACTCGGTTGGCTCACAATTTAATATCTTGAGCGTTATCACAAGCCATCAGGGGCTTAAATCCATGGGTATAGAGGCGAATTATGAAAAACTTGAGTTGACGCTTTCCGAGGAGCCCGATCCGCAGACCGAAGCGTATATCAACGATGCGATAAAGCAAATGACCTACCGGGCAAATGATTTATATTCATATTCAAATATAGAATCGGCTCGCGAACTGAGATCGACGATAATCAATTACATGCTGTTTTTTGCATCGGTCGTGCTGCTGCTGTTCTTTTCTACGGCGATTATGGTGAGCAACGCGCTTGCCGCGCGCATACGCGCGGGCAGGCAGGGCATTGGCACGCTCCGCGCGGTAGGGGCGCCCGAAAAGGAAATCGGGCGCATCTATTTAAGGCAGCTGGCCGCGATGTTTGTCTGGGGAGGGGTAGCGGGCTACGCCGCGAGCCTTTTCCTAGCGCCCATGATGGAAGAATCGATGTTGAAAACCGAGGTTTATTTGCCGGTGGCCGAACCACTCCTGTTTTTCCTGGCGCTGTTTTTGTTCTGCTGCTTCGTTATGCGCCGCAGGCTCAAGAAGGTTCTCAAGGAGAGCATTGTAGAAAATATCCGGGTTCTGTGATAAGGAGGTACTTAAATGTATAAACGCTTAACCGCCGCCCTAATCCTGCTTGTAACCGCCGTAAGCCTGTGCTTTGGCGCGCTTGGCGAGGGGGAAGCGCCCCCGTCCATATCCATAGACGCGATGAACGTATATGAGAATATGGACAGGAGCTTTAACGATGGATATCTGCCGACTGCGAACAAAAACGAGGCGGTCGTGGTGCTGCCGCTTCTTTGTTCTTCCCAATTGCAGGGCGGCGCGCTTACGGTATCAGCCAATTTAGGGGAGCCGGACTCCGCCCCCTTCGTATTTAGGAACTATGAAAAAACGGTGCGTTTGGCCGAGCAAAAGCTGCCCGGCGGTAAAACCGCATGGTGTTATCTGGCGGTGTTCCGCCTGGAGCTGAAAAAGGAACGCTATATCGGCGCGTATCCGGTGACGTTCTCCGTAAAGGGCATGGATTTGGGCGGTACGCCCGTAGGCGGGGATTTTTCGGTCTATGTCTCCGTTAACGACGGCAAAGAGAAAAACGCGGATCCCGAGCAGGAGAGGCCGGCTTCACTGCCAAAGCTGATGGTTGATTCCTATTATGTTAATCCGGATCCGCTCGAACCGGGAAAGGAGGGGGTAATCCGAATAACAATTCGCAACACCAGCGCGTCTGAGCAGGTGAGCAATATTAAGCTCTATTTCGAGGCGCAGGAGGCTCAGATTCTACCCAAGGGCGTCTCCAGCTCGTATTTTAAACGGCTAAAAAAGGGCGGCGAGCTGACGTGGGAGCTGCCGGTATACGTTATCGAGGCCGCCGCTTCCAAGCCGCATACGGCTGTTATATCCATGGAATATGAATATGGCGCCGCGATTCCCGCATCCGGGTCGGATACGATTATCATGAACGTGCGCCAGCCTATCCGGCTTGAATATGAAGCGCCCGCGTTCCCTTCCCGCGTGACAGAAGGCGACAATGTGGCGTTTTCCATAAACCTGATGAATATGGGCAAGGGGATGATATATAACGTATTGGCTACGTTTGAGATGCCGGGCATGAATAACGGGGGGAGCGTGTTCGTAGGCGAGCTGGCGCCCGGCGAAGCGAAGGACTGCGCGACGAACTTGCAGGTTACCTCTGTTGACGGCGAATCCGGCCAGTTTGAAGGGCGGCTGCTTATCCGGTATGAAAATGAATTCGGGGAACAACAGCAAAAGGAAATTGCGCTCTCCACGCAGATTCAAAAGAAACAGGCGGCCCCGGCTCTTACCCAGGCTCCAGAAGATAACGGGGAAGGGCAAAACAGAGCGTTTCCCTGGTGGATAGCAGTAGCTGGAGTTGCGGCTGCCGCCGCTGCGGCGTACGCGGTTGTTTGGGTAAAAAAACAGAAGATACGAAGGTATGATGAACAGCGGCTTTAGTCATTTATTCCTCTTTTGTGGAATGCATAGAGCAGGTATCGTAACGCGCGCTAAAGATATACCATAGAATGTATGGTTAGGGGGTGCTTTCTTTTGAAAAAAGTATTAGCGGGCGTTTTAATCGTACTGCTGGTTTTTGTAATTCCAGCGGCCATGGGCGCAAACGAGCCTTCGGCCTGCGAGATTTTGGACGGAATTGATGTGAGCAGATGGCAAGGGAGTGTTGATTTTAACCGTGTAAAGCAAAGCGGGGTGAAGGCGGTATATATCCGTTCCAGCGTGGGTTTAAACTATACCGATCCCTATTATATTGAGCATTACAACGGCGCCAGAAAGGCGGGGCTTGATATCGGCTTCTACCATTACTGCACCGCGAAAACCAAGACCGAGGCCAGGGAGCAGGCCCGGTTCTATATAACGGTCATATCTTCGGCTCAGCCGCAGTTGAGGCTGGCCGTCGAGTTCAGCAGGCTGGGAACGAAAGCCCAAACTAACGAGGTTGCGCTTGCGTTTCTTCGTGAAGCAAAGCGGCTAAGCGGCAAGGAAATGGTTCTATATACCAACGCTTCAAACGCGCGTACCCTTTGGAATAAGGAAGTTGCGGACGAAGCTTTACTCTGGGTGGCCGAATATGGAGTAGATGAACCGAAGGATATCGGAAGTTGGGACAGCTGGGCAGGGTTTCAGTATTCCAATACGGGTCGGGTACCCGGCGTGTCAGGCGATGTGGATCTGGATAAGTTCACTAAGGGGATTTATCTGAGCGGCGAAGACCCGATACCCGAGCCGGAGCCGTCGCCAAACGGGCATCTCGTTCAAATTGTGATAAAACGAGGCGATACGCTGTACAAAATAGCGCGAAAGTTCAACACGACCGTAACGGAATTGGCTAAGCTCAACCATATTGACAGCCCTGACAGGATTTATGCCGGGCAAACGCTGCTCGTACCCGTTGAGAGGGATGGCGATGAGGGCGTCAAATACGTAGAATACAAGGTGAAACGTGGGGATACACTGCACCGAATTGCGGATGAATGGAACGAAGGAGTAAATGAAATCGCTTTGTTCAATCATATTAAGAACCCAAACCTGATTTATGCGGGCGAGGTAATCAGGATACCCATCGCGGAAGAAAGGATATTCTTCTATACAATTAGGCGCGGGGATACGCTGGACCGAATAGCGCGACGGTTTAATATGCCGTTGGATAAGCTGGCGGCGATAAACAAAATTAGGAACGTGAACCTGATTTATGCCGGAATGAAGCTGGAGATACACACAAACGAATAACGAATTTCATGTTCGAACAAAATTGTATTTGGGCGCAGCTATCAGCAGCGCCCTTTTGAGTTTGGGTGATACTATCAGGCTTGAAAAACGGGATGCGCACGCGGGCGAAAAACATAGTTGCATGGCGATTATTGGGCATTGTGCGCGTTTTGAATAATTGATTTATGGTAATAGCCGCCTTTTATAGACTATTGCTGAAATTTGAAGCAACGCCGTTGTTGCTGCGCCTTGCAAAGGTTTAATCAAAAATTAAGACATACTTAATTATTTTAGATTCCTTTTTATGCATGTTAACATGCATAAATTGAAATTATGCATGCGGCCTTCGGGCTGAACAGCCTTGCCCGCCGGTGGGATTTGAGATATAATAAGCGGCATTGGATGCATGCCGTTTGGCATAAGTGTATTTTTTTTGAATGATGAGGTGAAATATGGCACGTAAAGGGAGAATGCGCCGCAAACCCAAAGGACGCTTTTTTGTGGTTACGGCATTATTGATTTTATTCATTATCGCGGTTGTGCTGGCTATCTCTATTCTCAGCGGTAAAAACAACCCGCCTGCCCCCATAGAACCAGGCAACTCGCCCGCTCCAGGCGCTTCAGGCGCACCGGAGCAATCGCCGATTGCCAACCCTACAGCTGAACCGATGTTCAGCCCGCATCCTGTGGAAGGGACGCGGCCGTCGGATTTCGGCATGCTGACGGGAATGATGGTTGACGGCAAAGAGGTTGATTCGTATACCAGAAAAGATAGGGTTTCGTTTGGGGTTGGCGAGAGATACTCCGCATTAGAGGGCGTTATTACGTTCCGCGGTAATAATTTCAGGGATTCAGCCGCATACGGTACGGCAACCGTAACGAACAAAAAATTCGGAGCAGTTAAATGGGCGGTAGCAACGGGCAGCCTTCCCAAGATGGTGGGCAGCGGTTCGTGGACGGGCAGCGGCTGGACAGGCCAGCCTCTGATTGTAAAATGGCCCAAGGAAACTAAAAAGATCATGAACATGTATGACTGGGCCAAAGAAAAAGAGGGCCTTGTCGAAGCTATCTACGCAACGATGGACGGAGATATCTACTTTATTGATATTGAAACAGGTGAGAAAACCCGTGACAATATTGCATTGAAGCATCCCTTTAAGGGCGCCGGCGCTCTGGATCCAAGGGGTATTCCGTTGATGTATCTCGGTTCAGGCGACGCGAGCCCGACCGAGGGTTCGAGCAGCCAAAAAGCGTTTGTGGTAAGCCTTGTTACGGGAGAAATCCTTTATGAGTTCGGCAAAAAGGACGATTTTGCACTTAGGAGCTGGCATGCGTACGACAGTTCACCTATCGTATGCGCTCAATCGGATACGCTGATCTATCCCGGGGAAAACGGTATTGTTTATATGATGAAGCTAAACACGCAGTACGACGAGGCTGCGGGTACGCTCTCCGTTCATCCTTCTGAAGTCGTCAAATGGCGTTACAAGGCCGATAGAAGCAATAAGAATGAAAAGTATTGGCTCGGCGTGGAGGCCAGCGTAGCGGCGTTTAAAGACTACATCATTTTCCCCGATAACGGCGGGCTGCTGATGTGCGTGAACGTTAACACGAACGAAATCGTATGGGTACAGGATACGCTTGACGACACCAACTGTTCGCCGGTGCTTGAATTTGAAGACGGCCACCCTTATGTATATGTTTCGACATCATTCCACGCGGGATGGCGGGCCGGGGCCGATGAAAAGGCGGCAGTCCCCATTTGGAAGATCGACGCGGAAACGGGGGAGATAGTGTGGAGGAAAGACTATATGTGCGGCACGGTATCGGATCTTTCGGGCGGCGTGCAAGGTACATTGGCAATAGGAAAAGGAAAGCTTTCCGACTTTATCTTCGTACCGATTTCCAGAACCCCGTCCCGCAACAGCGGTATACTCGTAGCGCTTGACAAAAAAACGGGGGAGGAAAAGTGGACCTTTGAGATGGAAAATTACCCCTGGAGTTCACCCGTTATTATATATGATGAGGAAGGGAACGGCTACATCATACAATGCAACCAGGCCGGTAACATGTACCTTATTGACGGCATAACGGGACAACTCCTTGATACGATTAACCTCGGAGGCAATATTGAAGCCTCCCCGGCGGTATTTAACGGCATGATTGTCGTGGGGACCAGGCAGAACAGGATTTTCGGCATACCGATTAAATAAATGAACCGTTTCAATCGCGCGGATGGCATTAAGCGTCCGCGCGTTTGTGCATCCTGCCGCCGATTAATGGCGCTCTTGCTGACGCTACAATACCATAAAGTATGGCTATTTTATCCTTATTAAAATTATGGAGACGGGGAGGCGTTTTGGTAGATAGCTTTGCTCTGGTTTTATGATTTTAAGCGTGTTCAAGTTAAACTAAAGCTAATCAAATCCAGCTTCGCGATAGAAAAAAGGTATCCTTCTTTGTTTTCCGGCATAATCAGGGTTGTCTCCCGCATACACGAAACTGCGGGGGGAATGTTGATTATGGGCGTTATTTTGAGTATTAACGAGTTTTTACACGGTATTGCCTGGGGACCGTTTACAATCGTGCTGCTTTTGGGCCTGGGGGTTTACCTGACGGCCCGCTTGAGGGGGATACAGTTCTCGTGCTTATGGGCCAGCATGAAAACGGTGTTCGGCGGGTTGGGCGGCAAAAAACGCAAGCGAGCCCAAAAAGGCTCGGTAACGCCGTTTCAGGCGCTGGCTACGGCGCTGGCCGGCTGCGTCGGAACCGGAAACATAGCGGGTGTGGCAAGCGCAATCGTAATAGGCGGAACTGGCGCTGTATTCTGGATGTGGGCTTCAGCGTTTGTGGGTATGGCTGTAAAGTACGCGGAGGTTTTCCTTTCGGTGCGGTATCGCTGTAAAAACGACGCGGGCGAAATGACGGGCGGACCCATGCATTATATGATGAGAGGGCTGGGTAAAAAAGGCCGCGGGCTTGCCTGCCTGTTTGCCGGCTTGGGCGCGATAGCGGCTTTCGGTTCCGGGAATATGGTTCAGTCCAACGCATTAACCGACGCGGTAACGCGAACCGTAATGACCTATACGGCGTTGTTTGACAACGAGCTGACCTGTAAGTTATTGGTGGGCGCTGTGGTTGCCGTTGTTTCTGCCATAGTCGTTTTGGGCGGCGTAAAAAGAATAGGCTCCGTCGCGGGCGTGCTGGTTCCTGTTATGAGTCTTGCATATACCTTAACGGCTGTCGGCGTAATCTGCGTGAATTATTATAATATACCGGACGCTTTGGGAGGCATTATCAAGAACGCTTTCGGGTTCATGCCCATGCTTGGGGGCGTAACGGGGTTTACGCTTACACGCGCGTTCCGAACAGGAGTGGCGCGTGGGATTTTCTCGAACGAGGCGGGGCTTGGGTCCGCGCCGATGGCTCATGCTTGCGCGGATACAAAGGATCCCGTTAGGCAGGGGCTATACGGGATTGCGGAGGTGTTTATCGATACTATCGTGATGTGTACGATTACGGCGCTTGCACTCTTATGCTCCGGCGTAAAAATACCCTTTGGGCAGGCGGATATTTCCGGTACGGAGCTTATGAGCGGCGCGTTTTCTACATTGCTGTCCGAAAAGGCTTCTAATCTGTTAATAATGGCCTGCATGGTGTTATTCGGATTTTCAACCATCTTATGCTGGGCGCTGTATGGAACCCGGTGCGCGGAATTTTTGTTCGGGGAGCGAGCCCGCCGCCCATACCAATTTATTTATATTGCGGTGGTGATAGTAGGCGCGGTTATGCGGCTTGATCTGGCGTGGAGCGTTGCGGAAACGGTAAACGGTTTTATGAGCATACCAAACCTGATTGCGGTGCTGCTGCTATCCCCCACAGTTATTCGGGAGACGAGGGCCAGGGATCCGCGCGATATGGTATAAGCCGCGTCGGCTCGACTTGACGGAATTACCGAAAAATACGTATAATGAACTTAAACCAACAAAGGATCTACAGTATGGATAAAAAGATAAATGGAAATACGGCTGGAATCAGGGATTCGGTTCTTGATCAAATGCTTTCGCTTTACGATATACGCGCGCAGCAGTATGAGTTTGTTCCTTACGATCTGATTGAAGCAATGGCCGGATTTACGGGCAGCCTGGGGCGAGAGGTTTCCGTATACATATCCCGCGACGGGCGGGTGAAAGACGTATCGATAGGTGACGCAAGCAAGGTGAGCATGCCGGATATGCGCTTGACCCGCAGTGAACACGGGCTGTCCGGCGTTCGCTGCATTCATACGCATCCAAATGGGAACGCATGCCTGTCCGGTGTGGATCTCGGAACGCTGCGCTCCATGCGGCTGGACGCGATTGCCGCTGTCGGCGTTGCGGACGCAAAGCCCATAGCCGTATACGCGGCGTTCTTGGGCGATATGGAGGGGGGCGAGCGATCCGCGCTGGTGTATGGCCCGATGCAGCCTTACAGGCTTCCGCAAAAGGCGCTAATCGCTGAGATACGGGAGGCGGACTTAAGGTTGAGGGGAGATTCCCAAGAGGAGGGCGGCCGGCCTGAGCGGGCGATCCTCGTGGGTATGTACGGTTCGGGAGAAGAGGCCTTGCTCGATGAGCTCGCTAGGCTTGCGGATACCGCGGGCGCGAAGGTAGTAGGTCGCTTTGCTCAGCGAAGGCGGGCTGCTGATAATGCTACCTATATCGGCAGCGGAAAGGCGGAGGAGCTAGCGCTTAAAGCCAGCGAACTCAATGCGGATCTTTTTATATTTGACGATGAGCTCAACGCCGTGCAACTGCGCAATCTGGAGCAAATCCTTGGCTGCCGCGTTATCGACCGTACGACGCTGATTCTTGATATATTCGCCGCGCGCGCCGCTTCGCGCGAGGGAAAGCTTCAGGTTGAGCTCGCCCAGCTCAAATATCGACTGCCGAGGCTGACCGGGCAGGGGCAGGCGCTCTCAAGGCTAGGGGGCGGAATAGGTACGCGGGGCCCCGGCGAAAAAAAGCTTGAGGTCGACAGGCGCAGGCTGCGCCGGCGCATTTTTGAGCTTGAGCGTGAACTGTCGGAGATTGAAAAGCAGCGCGGAGTGAGGCGAGAACGACGGGAAAAAAATAAAACGCCCGCCGTCGCGCTGGTTGGCTATACCAACGCGGGCAAATCCACTCTGCTCAACGCTGTTTCCGGCGCGGACGCGTTGGCGGAGGATAAGCTTTTTGCGACGCTCGATCCGATAGTCCGCATGGTGGAACTGCCAAATGGAACGCAAGCGCTGTTCTGCGATACCGTAGGCTTTATCAATAAGCTTCCCCATGATTTGGTTAAGGCTTTTCGCTCAACCCTTGACGAGGTGCGGTACGCGGACGTTATCGTACACGTGATCGACAGCTCGGCTGACGATTACCGCGCTCAGGCAGATGTAGTCGAGGACGTCCTGCAAGGTCTTGGCGCGGGCGATACCCCGAGAGTGAACGCGTATAATAAATCCGATAAAACCAACAACGCGCCATATTTAAAGGAAACCGACGCGCTTGTCAGCGCGCTCAGCCATAGCGGGCTTGATTCACTTTTGGAAAAGGTCGAGAAGGTCTTAAACAGTAATAGTTTTGAGGAGGAGGTTTTCGTTCCATACGATAAATATGAAGCGGCTTCGTTTTTGCGCGCACAGGGAGGTGTGATCTTTGAACGGCATGAAGAGGACGGCACGCTTATTCGCGCAAGTATGGACGACGCGACGCTGCGCCGGGTTAAGAATATCATTGGCGGAGCTGATATGAACAATAAAGGCGGAACGGAGAAGCACTGATGTTGGATAAAACAACTGTAATCGCGATAGAGGGTATAGACGGAAGCGGCAAAAGCGTTCAATTCGATCGGCTGGCTCAAGCGCTTCGCGCTTCTGGTTACACCGTTCAAACGCGATCATATCCCGTATATCACAGCTTTTTCGGCCGGCAGGTCGGCAAGCTGCTCTCCGGAGTGGAGGGCGTGCAGGCGGATAAGGTGGACGGCATGAGCATGGCGCTTTGGTTCGCCCTCGACAGGTGGGAGGATCTTAAAGCCTATCAGGATGGGTCAGCCGATGTTCTTCTGATTAACCGCTACGTTCTTTCAAACGCCGTTTATCAGAGTATTCGGGACTGTGATTTGAATAAACCGGATATAGTGGAGTGGGTTTTTGATTTGGAGTTTCGTCATTTCGGCATCCCCGAGCCGGACGTACATTTGTTTTTTGACGTTTCTGCCGATGCTGCCGGGATAAATGTCGAGCGAAAGGGGTTCAGGGATTATGTAGGCAGCGGAAAGGATATTTATGAAGCCTCCAGCGATATCCAGCAGCGCGCGCGGTTAAAATATCTGGAGTGCGCAGCACGGTTTGACAATGTCGCTGTAATCCCCTGCATGCAGGGCGGTAGGATGATGGGAGCCGACAAGATAACCGATGAGGCGATAAAAGTAATATCAAACAGAGGGCTTATAAAAAAGCGGTTATAATGTGCCGTTCTTGGCGCATGACCGGTGAAAAAGGGCTGCCCAGCTATGCGGATCCGTTTCGCCGGTCTGTATAAGCCCTTGCTCTTTTTGAAACCGGATCAGGGCATTTTTGGTATTAGCCGTAAAACAGCCTGATGCAGCTTCAAGGGATGCGTTTAGCAAACTTAGCGCTTCCTGGAGCAAAAAAACGTATACTCCCTTATCCCCGATACGCAGCCGCGGAAATAGATTTCGGGGACTTTTCCCGCAGTCGGGGCGGATTTCCGCATGAACCCATGTGGGCGCTGTATGCGAGGGTTCTACATAATCCCATTCGCCGTCGTTTATGCAGGCTAAGCGGAGCCTCTCCCGTTTTGAGGCGGGGAACCTTTTACCCATATCAAACGCGCAGCCCGCATAATGTGCGGATGGGTAAGCGGTACGGCAGACGCAAAGCGGGCGGAAGGCTGAGTTAACGGGTATGGTTTCCCGCCAAAGCGCGCAGCATGCGTCGTAAGCCTCCAGCGCTCGGCGATCCGTCCAGGCGATTTCCGGCTGCCAATGGCCCAGCAAATCGCGCATGGTCAATTTGCTGTAACGGATGAAAGGAAGGCCTGCGTAGGGATCCTTAACCGTTTCAAACCGTCCGGCTTGATTATTATAAACATACAAAGTTGTCATAGTCCATCTTATGGAGATGGTGTCAATACTGTGAATAAACGGTAATAAGCCGGAATAACAGGCTCAAGGGCCGTTGTGCCTGAACCTGTTATGTAGTATAGTAGCGGAGGTTACGTTTAATGAGCGCATATGAAAGATTTGCCGAGGTTTACGACGCGCTTATGGCGGACGTGGATTATGATAAATGGGCGGAATACCTTCTTTCGATGATGCCGGACGGCGAGCTGTCCATAGTGGATTGCGCATGCGGTACAGGACAGATTTCTCTAAGAATGGCTAAACGCGGCCATCGTCTTACGGGCGTGGATTGTTCCGAGGATATGCTCCAAATCGCGGCGGAGCGCATGCGGGCGGCGGGGGTCAGGGTTTCCCTTGTGCGGCAGGATATGAGCCGCCTTGAGCTGCATAAGCCCGCGGACGTTATATTGTGCGTATGCGACGGCGTCAATTATCTAACATCCTTAAGCGCTGTTGAACGGTTCTTCGATAGTGCGTTCGCCTGCCTGAAGCCGGGGGGGCTGCTGATGTTCGACGTATCCTCGCGCTATAAGCTTGAGAAGGTGCTGGGCAACCGGTCGTTTGGAGAGGATGACTCAGAGCGCGCCTATGTATGGCTGAACGCGTATGATGATAAATCAAAGCTTGTGAGAATGTCGTTAAGCTTTTTCATACGCCGGGGGAATCTTTACGAGCGATTTACGGAGGAGCATACGCAGCGCGCGCATTCGCAGGCCGAATTGTCTTTAGCGCTTAAACGCGCCGGATTCGAGATGAAAGGGATTTACGAAGCGTTTTCGGATAGGCCTCCGAGGCCGTGCAGCGAACGGATACAATTCGTCGCCGTTAAACCGAACGCTAAAAAATAAACGCCCCTTATGACGGGGTTAAAAGCTGAGGAAATGTCAATGATGAAAGATACAATGCTTCGCGGCCTAATGGCTGATGGAACGGTGAACATAACGGCGGTATCCGCGGGGAACATGGTTGAACAGGCTAGGAAAACGCACGCGCTGTCCCGCGTATGCACTGCCGCCCTTGGCAGGACGCTTATGGGTACGGCAATGATGGCGGTGCGTTTGAAGCATGAATCCGCCAGCCTTTCCTGCATCATTAAGGGAGGGGGGCCCGCGGGGAATATCGTATGCGTCGGCCGTCCGGACGGAACGGTGAAGGGGTATATCGAAAACCCGGGTCTTGAGCTACCTCCCGGGCCGGACGGAAAGCTGAACGTATCGGCAGCGGTAGGCTGGTTTGGCGATATGACCGTGATAAAGAACCTGTATATGAAAGAGCCTTATATCGGCAGGTGCAAGCTTGTTTCAGGTGAAATTGCCGAGGATTTCGCCCAGTATTTCACCCTTAGCGAACAGCAGCCCTCACTGGTTTACCTGGGTGTACGGGTGGACGCCGTATCAGGGCGTACACTGGCGGCGGGAGGGCTGATAATCCAACCCCTGCCGCAATGCCCCGCGGAAGTATTGGACGCGCTTCAATCCCGGGTGGACGCGATAAAAAGCCTAGCCGTGCTGCTTGAGCGCGGAGTGGATCTGAACGAGTCGCTATCGCGTATTTTCGAGGGCGTTCAGTTATCCTTAACGCACAGGAGCGCTCCGCTGCTCAGCTGCGATTGCGGCCGCCACAGGCTGGAACAGGCTTTGATTTCACTGGGGCGGGAAGAACTGGAGGATATGATGGAAAAGGATCATGGAACGGAGCTCACTTGTCACTTTTGTAATAAAAAATATTCCTTTAGCGAGGAAGATTTAAAAACGCTTTTAGCGGAAAGTACCGTATCAGGAGATGGAGATGTCAGGTAAAGAAAAGCAGGTCAGAGCAGGGAAGGTTCTATCCTTCAATCAATCCGGAGATTTTTTCTTTCGGCGGGGTATGTCCAAGCTGGATAAAAACAATCTCTTGGACGCTTTGGCAATGTATAAAGAAGCGTTGAAAAGAGATCCCGCTAACGCGGATATAAAACTTGCGATAGCCGAGGTGCTATCCGAGATGAACCGGTTTGAAGAGTCGAACCGCGCTCTTTTTACTCTTTTCCCCTCTAAACCGGATAGGCCGAGCGAATGGCATTTTGGCATGGGGTGCAATTTTATCGGCATGCAGGAGTATGAAAACGCGTACCAGAGCTTTGAGGAATACTTGAAGCTGGATCCGGAGGGCGAGTTCGCGCCTGAAGCGTATGAAACGCTTGAGGCTTTTTCAGACTGGGAGCGCCCGGAACTGTACGAGCTTCCCGATATTGACAGGGCCGAGGCGTACCGCCTGGCTCGACTGGGCAAGGAGCGCATAGAGCATGACGATTATGAGGGTGCGATAACTGTTCTCGAGAAGGTCGTATCGGAAAACCCGCAGATGCTTCATGCTAGGAACAATCTAGCGCTTGCGTATTTCTGCGTTCGCGAATACGATAAGGCGACTAAACAGGTGCAAATCGTACTGACTGAAACGCCGGACGATGTTCAGGCGCATTGCAATATGGCGCTTTTCTTAAAAGCGGCTAAACAGGATGAGCTTGCTGAAAAGGAAGCGGCTTTCCTAATAGCCTGCGGCGCGAGCGAACCGGATGATTTGAATCGTATTGGCATCACGCTGATGGAAATGCAGCGGTATCGGGAGGCGTTTGATGTGCTCAGCCGGCTTTTCCGCATGGCGCCGTACGATTCAAGCATCACTCACCGACTCGGCGTATGCTGCTACAACCTTGGCGACTATATGAGGGCGATATACTATTATGACAGGTTGTTGAAAATTGACCGGTATGATAGCATAGCCCGGTATTACCGGGCGATTTGCCGATTTGCGGCAGAAGGAGCGCCGCGCAAGAAGGGGATATTGATTCAGTACCAGGTGCCGTTGGATGAGATGCTGAATCGAATCCATAAACTAAACGATTACTTGCATAAAAGCGCGGATGAACTCAAAAAACTTTGGAATTCGGACGAGGAGTTCCAGTCGCTCGTACGATGGGGCCTGGATATGCCGGATACTCATATTAAGCGGGCCATGCTCGGCCTGCTTGCAACGGTTAACGACGAGGAATCTGAATTACTCCTTCGGGATTTTCTGCTGCGCCGCTCACAGCCGGACGAGTTAAAGAAGGACGTTTTCGGCATGCTAAAGCAAATGAATGTCGCCGAGCCATATATCGCATACATGAATGGTTCTCTGATCGAAAGCCACGTAAGCGTGGTTCGCCTGATTCCTGAGAACGTGCCCAAATCGTACCGTGATGTTATGGAGCTATGCTTTAACAACATGCACCAGACGCGCACGGAGGAGACGCTCGTCAACGCCGTCCGAATATGGAACAGGTATGTCAACTCGCTAACGGTTTACCCGGTTATTCGACGGCCGCAGATACAGGCGCTGGCGGCAGCGCTCGAATACCTTGCTTGCCGGGCCGCAAGTATTAAGGTGGCCAAACCGGAGGTATGCCACAGCTACGGCATAACAGTGCTTAGGCTGAATAACGCGCTCACAAAACTCATGGAATTTGTGGAGGAAGACGGCGATAAATGAGATTGATAGCAACATGCAAGCTGGGACTTGAAGCGGTTGTTGCGATGGAGCTTCGCGCTTTGGGTTTTGCTGAACTATGCGTTGAGGACGCGCGCGTACGTTTTGAAGGCGGGCTGCGTGAAATGGCGCGCGCATGCCTGTGGCTGCGTACGGCTGAGCGGGTTTTGCTGGAGGTTGGTTCCTTCGCGGCTTGCTCGTTTGAGGAACTGTTTGAGGGCGTCAAATCGCTCCCTTGGAAGGATTATATCGCAAGGGACGCCTATATTCATGTTAATGGAAAGAGCGCGAAAAGCACGCTGTTCAGCGTTTCGGACTGTCAAAGTATCGTTAAAAAAGCTATTGTGGAAAATTTGCTTTCCGCCTATCAAACAAGCGTCATACCTGAAACCGGGTCTGAAATGATTGTTGAAGTCGGCTTGCTGCGCGATCAGGCGACGCTTGCGCTGGATTGCTGTGGCGCCGGGCTTTCAAGAAGAGGCTACCGAACGTATAATGTCGCCGCTCCGCTTTCGGAAACGCTTGGCGCGGCCGTTGCGATGCTTTCGCGGCATAAGCCTGAGCAGCCGTTAATCGATCCAATGTGCGGCTCGGGTACAATGCCGATTGAGGCGGCGATGATCGCGCAAAACCGCGCCCCGGGTGAGAACCGGTCGTTCGCCTTTGAGGTTTGGCCCTTTTTCCCACTAGAAATGATTAAGGAAGAAAGACGGGCGGCTGCTGATTCCTGTAGGGATGACGTCAAGCTAAATATAACCGGAAGCGATATCGACGCGCGATCGATTGAGCTGTGCAAACGCCACGCGAAAAAGGCGGGCGTAATGCTCAAATGGCATGTCCAACCGTTGTCTGAATTATCAACTCAGGAGTCCGGGGGCGTAATACTGTGCAATCCTCCCTACGGCGAACGCATGATGAAGCGCGGCGAAGCTGAAAAACTCTATCGGCAGATGCGGCAAACATTTGACGGCCTCGCCGGCTGGAAGGTCAATATTATCGCAGCGCACCCGGGTTTTGAGCGCATATACGGGAAAAGGGCGGATAAGAGAAGGAAGCTGTCCAACGGGGGTATGCCTTGTACGCTTTATCAATATTTTAAATAAAATAACGCTTTACATATTTCCATTTTGCATGTATAATAGCATCTGTTCGGTAATTAACTGCCGCCATGCGGTCGGTTGCCGAAAGGAGCGCGCGTGTATTTTATTTGGGGCTTTAGCGAAGTTGGCTATCGCGCTACACTGGCAGTGTAGAGATCACCGGTTCGAATCCGGTAAGCTCCACCAAAATGGGGCCATGCGAACTACGGAAGCGTTTATATGGTCGAATCCGTTTCGTATTGGTAGTAAGGCTTAAGAGAAGAGGCGTCATTTAGCTATGGCGCCTCTTCTCTGCTGTTTTTCGTGCGTCGAAGCATTTTTTATATTTTGATGCTTTAAAAGTTATGTGTTATTTTGCACGTTCATTGTTTGCTTGATTTTAGCTGCTATTCTATAAAAACAGTAGCCAACCATAACTCCTGTACCATTAAGCAAGATATCGTCAATATCAAACGAACGATATGCAAAGCCGTACATCAAGGATAGAGCCAGCTGTAAGAGCTCGATTACGCATACTATAGAAATGCTCCAAATCAAGCTGGATTTCGGAGTTTTTCCCATGAGTATAAGTAAGATTGGCATCGGTACAAATAGCGCAATGTTTCCGCCTATTTGAGTAGCGATTCCCATGAAGTCTCCGCTTTTCATAACGCCCCATATTGTTGTAAACGGTATTACATTATAGCGAATAAGAGTCCCAACCGCTTGGCGCTGAATCTCGATTCCAAACCTTGACGTCGGTGCAGGCAAGAACACAGCGTCAATAACAAATAGCACATAAATAATAAAAAGGGATATGGCTGAATATTTAATAATATTTATAGGTTTCTTTTTTCGAATAATCAGATAGAATATGAAACAGATAAATATGATAATTAGCATGAGAGGTTTAAGCGTTTGGATACCGTCCATTTGTGATCCTCCATTTCTTTTCTTGATATTTGTCTGGTTCAAGGTGGGTTTACCTTGAACCAGACTGATTAATCAGTTACTGAGAGTTCCGCTGCCGACTACCCTAATACCTTGTAGATTGCTTACTTTTACATTGATATGAGAAATATTATCAGGTTAATAAGCGCTACAATGCATAGAGAAACCACTAGCAATAGGACAAGTATACTTGATATGGCGTATGAAAGGAAGAGCCTTTTCCTGCTCTTAGGAATATTGGGAAGGGTTCGCGCACCTTTTTTAAATATCGCAATAAAGTAGGAAAAGGAATGCTCTTTTAATAAGCGATCGTTAAATATTTCGGCCAGTATGCTATAAGCGTCCGTTTTAAAAAAGAAGTTTAAATTAATTAAGATTAGAAACAGATTTAAATTTGCGAATACCATCAAACAGCCTGATAGGGTTTTACTGGTGAACATACTCAAGAGAATACTGATACCTATTAACGCAAGATTTAAAAGCATACCGGAAGCGTAAACCAATATACGGCTAGACTTTTTCTTTATTCTGTCCACCGCTATAATGCTTGTATACATACAGGGTATAAAGCAGCACATTAGTCCAACGCCGATTTCAGCAACAATAGCCCCTTCTTTTTTCGCTACGGCGGCGTGGGATAGCTCGTGAAGCGTAATCGCGATTAATATGCTGGCCGCGCTCACGCTAAACGGTAATCCTATCATGTTTGCGCGGGGGTTCGCTCCGTACAGTATAAATGCAATCACTCCCAATAAGAATAGAGGAAATGCCATATACTTAATAAATACTGTGTAAATCGTGTTGAAGGCATTTGGGGGGCGATGCTTTGGATAAGCCAAAGCAAATTTGAGCATTAAAGGATTTAAGCGGCGGTTTTTGGCCGTTTGATTTCCGCTGAGAAATCCTAAGCTATCGAACTGCGCGAGCAGCTGCGATACCTCTGCGCTTGAATAGTGATTAACGCGCTCGCATATCTGCTCAACTGTTCTCTTGCCGTCAATCAAAGCCAAAACTTCATATTCGTTTTTACCAATTGAATATGCTTTCTTGCTATGCTTGTTATAAATCAAAACCCTGTCGTTCAGCGGGTTAATTATAATATGACGGTTTAATGAAACTATACTCATAATAGTTCACCAATCTAATAGCGGGTTGGCGGCATTTGGCTGCCCAAATGCCGCCGATTGGCTTTAGGCGGCGGCTGCCGCTTGCGGGCCGGCTGACGACATGGCAGGCATTTCCGCGAGCAGTGCAACACCATCGGGGCCTGCCGCGGCTGCGGCGGCCAAAGGCTGATCATTCACGTTCTCCTCATGAATATCAAACTTCGGCTGCGAAACCAGATTCGCAACATCGGCGTCCTCAAACAACCCATATCTATCCAGATCGCTCATTGTGCAAACCTCCTTTCATAAAATATTTTAGCAATCGAGTAAAATCGATTATCTAACAGGTTTTAACCGGCGAATAATAGGGAGATATTCTCCTGATCGATTCGCGATTTGCTTCGAGCCTCATACAGCTTGAATATGATGTTGTTTAACTGTGAAGCCTGCTCATGAATAGCGGCAACGCCTTGGTCGGAAAATACTTTCGCGTAGAATATTTTCTGAATATGCGCGCCGTCTTGTTCAAACCATTTATCCAGCTTAAAAATTACAGCTTCAGTATAAAAAGCTTTTAGTGCAGTTAACGCCTCGCCGTGCGTTTTTGAAATATCACGTAATTCAATATAGAAGTAAAGGGCGTCTAAAAACACCATTTCATCCTGATCCAGCTTGTGCAACGCCGCCTTTTTGATTTTTCCTATATAGATCAAGGCGTTTTTATATTCTTCAATGAGATAATAGCACATGGCGAGGAAAAAGGTTAAATCGCAGTATATTTCCGCATAAGGCCAGCCCTGCGAAAAGCGAACATACGATTCCATAGTGTTTTCCATCGCGCCGTTGTTATAAAACTGAAGAGAACTGATGATGTATTTCACATTATCCCTATTTATATCTTGATGCTCAATGAGCAATTTGCTCGTGTAAAATCTGGTATTGTGAGCGCGTATCCTTTTTTCTATTGTTTCATTGGAATCTTTGCTTATCGGATACATCTCAGATTCACCTGGTATGATTAGATGGTAAGAGGGAAAATCCAATGACGATACGTCTCTAATCAATACGTCGTTACCATCTTCCAAGATTTCGTGAATCCAATAATGAAGAATCTCTCTATTGCTCATGCTGCTTACGTCCTTAACGGGCGTAAACGCGTAGGTAGGCTTAGAACCAAAGAGCTGGTAAGGGTATTGGCCCGCCCCCATTTTAAAGCTGTTGGCTATATTGGTATCGTTTTTTATACCTTTATTATAATAATCTATTCTGCTCCTTTTCGAGAAATCGAATATTTCATTACCCTGAGCCGCCTCGGTGAACGTTCTTTCCATAGCGATACCATAATCAGGATGGCAGCCGAGCTTAATCCCATAATACCCTGAATTTTTTTCTGAAATGAAAAGAGCTGCCACAGGATATTTTCCGCCGAAAGAGCAATCCTTTAATGATACGTTATAATCAGGTTTTGCTTTTAGTTTCCTGTACATTTCGTCAATGTATGGAAATTTAGCAATATAATCATCTGGAATATCAGGCAGGCAAGGCGACTCCATAAACAGCCTTCTTTGAACGACCCTTTCGAAAATCTCAGCTATTCCTTGAACAATGGCTTCTTCCGGTGTATTGCCAGCACACATGCCGTTACTGCCATACAACTTTGTGTAAACAGCGGTTGGCAAATAATATATTTTGTTTTCCCGAACGCTGTAAAAAGGAAGGCACACAAACAAATTATTCAAACCCAATTCTACCGAATCGGATTTTTCGATACTAAGCAGCTTCTGTGTTTTATCATTTGCGCTTGCGTCCTTCATACCGAGCATATTGAAATATTCATTTAAAAATGCGCCGCCCTGTTCGATAATCTCCTCTGCGGTCATAAGCTTTTCATCTTTATCGTCGTAAAAGCCGAAGGGCTTTTTAAGCCTGGACCATCTTACGGCCAAAAGGTTGTTTTGGTATCGTTCAAACAATTCTGCATACGCGCTGGCTCGTGCATAATCCTTTGTTACGCCTTTACCATTCGTGCCGAGTTTTGTTCCTTTAAACGTAAGCCTTAAAGAGTATGTATTTACATAGCTCGCGTCCATCCAATCCTCCTCAACCTCGAGGCCAAGGCTGTTGAGCGTGTTAATGAGCTTATCAACCGTGTCTTTGGGCGATCTGTCCTTATAGTGCGTAGCGGATAGTGTATTCATAGCTTCCTCCTTTTATGTTGTTATACATATGTTTCGGGTAAATAAATACGGCTATGGATCCCCATTGCATAGCAACCGAAATACCACCGGCATCAATACGCTTATTACAAGCATTGATGTTTATGAAAGCATAATAAAGTTATTATGTAGCCCTTAAACAAGAAAAAACGTTAAATCGCTTGCACAATAATAAGTATTGTGTTTTAAATATGGTTCCGTCACCAATTCTTATCTTCATTTTGATTTCCCCCTTAGAGCGGGCGATACGTTATGACGTCCACTATTCTTTAGCGTTTATTTGCTTTACTAAATACATTAAATATTAATGTATAATGCTATTATATCTACACAATACGCTAAAGTCAAACATATAATTAGTCTATTATAGTCGCATTTAATTTTATATTCGCCAATATCTACTGAGCGCTAAAACGCGCCGGTGAGTCATTCTATCAAGAGAGGCTACTAATTTGCGTTGAGCGCATGCGTTGAATTTATCGATTAGCTTATATCGTGGTTATTTAATGCTTGCATTCCAATATCAAATCAGTCAAGATAAACTAGAGAGGCGGTGAGCGAAGTATGCTTGAAATCCCTGAAAGCACGAGGTTGTCGGATCAACTGATGGAGACGGTTAATGGTAAAACCATTAAAAACGTAATTGCGAACCAATCTCCGCATAAATTCGCATGGTTTAGCGGCGACCCTGATGAATATCGTAACCTTTTATCCGGAAAATCCGTTACAGGATCGGCCGCATACGGCGGGATGGCCGAACTAAGAATTGAAAGCTATAAAATGGTTTTTTGCGATGGGACAAACGTGCGGTTTTTACAACCGGGCGCCCCACTTCCCCAAAAGCACCAGCTATTGATGGAATTTGATGATTTATCAGTCATATTCTGCTCGGTACAAATGTATGGCGGTATGTTGCTTATGGATATTAATGCGGAGGAAGGCTATTATAAAAGCTCGAAGCATAGGCTTAATCCGCTTGATCAAGCGTTTGACGAGGCATATTTTACATTACTTATGGATGAAGTAAAACCCAGCTTATCGATAAAAGCCTTTTTAGCCACGCAACAGCGCATCCCAGGCCTTGGCAACGGCGTTTTGCAGGATATCCTTTTTAACGCCAAAGTCCATCCGCGCCGCAAGCTGGAAAGCCTGACAGAATCACAAAGGCATGCGGTATTTCAAAGCGTAAAGCAAACCATTCTGGAAATGACGCAAAAAGGGGGGAGGGATACGGAAAAGGATCTCTACGGCCGCCCCGGCGGGTATCAAACCAAGCTTTCTTCCAAAACGAAGGGAAAGCCATGCCCGGTATGCGGTGATTCTATTTGCAGGGAAGCGTATCTTGGCGGAAATATTTATTATTGTCCGACATGCCAAAAATTTGACCGTGAGACAAAGGCATAAGCTATTGTTGTAATGATACGCTTAAAACGCTGCCCGCAAAGCGTTAACTGGCTGACGAAGAATTGGAATATCGTGGTATGCGTAAGCGTTAAACCATCTTAAGGATTATTCGTGTTCACCTTAGCAAAAGATGAGTATTGAAGATGGATAGCCCGCTAATTCAGCGGGCTATCCGATATAAGGGGATAAATCGGCGCGGATGCTTACAGCGGCTTAACCGCCAGCAGCTCGATATAGCCTCTTGTTCCGAGCGGTTCCAGTTGAATACGAGGGTTGGAGTCATCCCAGGCATAACCAGCTAAGGAGGGATCATAGCGGACGATTGCTTGACGCAGCTGCGTTATAGCTTCCCTGAAGTCCTCCTCCGCAAAAGGCTCGCCTTTAAACATCAGGTATTCACATTCCGGAAGGTTAATAATTTCAAACCCCTCGGGGATTTGGCCCTCATAAACCAATGGCAGTTCAACGCCCTGCACGTACTCGGAAGTACCCGGGCGGATGTGCTCTTTAGGCAGCCATAAGCAAATAGGTTCCCCGCTTAATGATTTAACGCTTGAAAGAAGGCCCCAAACCTCGCAGCCTACCTCCGCGCAATAAGTCCAATAATCATTCGCTTTTTGTGCGCGTTTAATCATTACCCTTCTCTCGGGTTTTTTAACCAACTGAACAAATACCGTTTTTACTTTCTCCACAACATTCTCCTTTCTTATTTCTTTGTATTGAATTCCATAGGGGCGAAATAGGTACAGAGGCTCTGGATGCATGGCGTAATCACCGGGGTTGCAGCCAAACTCGCGCGAAAACGCCCTCTGATACCCGTCAACGCTGCCGTACCCGGCGTCGAGCGCGGCTTCTATTATCCGGCTTTTTGAGTCGCGCAGCATCATGGCGGATTTTGAAAGGCGAAGCCGGCGAATATATTCAGATGGCGTCATATTGAGCCACTTTACGAACAGGCGGTATGAATGCCACGGCGAATAAAGCGACGCTTCGGCCAAATCCGACAACGTTACTGTTTCCGTAATGTGTTCCTCAATATAATCCTGCATGCGCTGTACTGCCCTTATCTGATGCTCCGTTTCAATCACCGCCTTATATGTAGTTTAGAGGATTATTTAAATTAACGCTCGACTTTTTTTGCTGTATTGTTGCCCCGGTTTCTGTTTTAAATGCACGGAAGGGATTTCATCAGCGCATAATGATTGGATAAACGCTCTAAGGGTACGCAAGCTGATATTTCTATGCAGCTTACGTATGGGTTAAGCTTGCAGCCGCCATTTTTCATTAGCGCCCTTCAAAAATTTTATGTCTGGATTTAACAGGTGTGATGATAGGACATAGGCGGGTATGAAATTAAAAATGCAATAAGCGCGAGGCTAAAACGACTATCCGCTGTTTTCCCCGCACTTTATCAATGCAGCCGTAAGTTCGTGTTTATCTGTTAGTTTAATCCACACTTGGGAACCGCCGTACCTTCAGCCAGCGTAATTACTTCATCAAATTGATTTAGGAACTGAGCATCGGCGTTATGCGTTATTACTATCAAGATTCCACAGTCAGAACCCGAAACATAGTTGATAGTATTTATAGAGGTTTCGTAATCCAAATTTGCCGTTGGCTCATCCAATATCAACACATCGGGATTATGATATAACGCCCGAGCAATTACCAGCCGCTGCTTTTGACCGCCTGATATACGATCTCGGTTTGAAAGAAGCGCGGATGGATCGTTGAACAAATCGCTGATGCCAAGCCTGCCCATCCGGGTAATCATTGATTCTTCATTTTCCTTATCGCCAAAATAAACGTTATCTATCGCCGATAGCTTGAATAAATAGGGTTCCTGGGCCACATATTGAACCAATCTATCGGGAGGGGTTCGATGGATTGAATTGCCGTCGGGATCGAACAGCGTAATATTGCCGCTATACCCATCCAGCAGGCCTGCCAATAATTTCGCCAACGTCGATTTGCCGGAGCCGCTTTCGCCCAGCACGGCATATTTCTTTCCGCGCTCAAATATCAGATTAATATCCTTCAAAACGTATTGCTGTTCGCGATAAGAGTAGGAGAGGTTTTCAACTTCGATTCTTGATACTGCGGATGGGCGAGCCCCGGCTTCTGCGGCCATCTCTGAAAACGTTTCGTATTTTGAAGCGAGAACTTTGGTTGCGGATATTTCTCCTACTGCGGAAGATATATTGCCGACCGGGCCGACAATGCTGTTAATAAGCTGAATGACGGCGATGAGCGTTCCCATCGTAACCTCGCCGGTAATTGTCAGATAACCGCAAATGGCTATTGTCGCGATAAATGAAAGCGTACTGATAAAGGTTGATATAATATTGCTAAGATAGATTAACAGCTTGTTTTTCAGCCTAAGCGTCTCCGCCTGATTGTTGAGCTTTCTGTGCGAGTTCGAGAAAAATTTAAAAACCCCGTATGTTCTTATTTCCTGAACGCCGTTCATTACATCCTGCACAAAGGAGAGATAGCCGTTCATTCCCTCGGTATAACTCGCGGTTGATTTTTGCAGCCGTTTTTGCATGATAAGCGGTACGATAAGCGGCATGAACATGGTAAGTAATACTACGATTGAAACCTTCCAATTCAATATAACGATACTGGTTACCGATAAGATGAACTGGGCAAAGTAGTATACGAGCATACCCTTGTTTAAATAATTGTTCGCGTACAATAAATCAACATCTGTTGAAAAAGCGGCGATATCGGTTTCATCGCCCGCGGCATCCCTTAAAAATTGCTCAAATCTGCGCGCCTTCGCCTGCACAAGCCTGCGTTTAACGTATTGTTGCAGCGCAAGGCGGCTTAAAACGCCCATACCAAAATCTAAAAACGCTGTACAAAGCGTTAAAAGCAGCGCTTCACCAAACGCCGCAAGATCCTTAGCTATTGCCGCGTCAACCGTGATTTTGAGGCAGAACGCGAGAATCACGTTTACTGCGCCAAAAAGTACCAGGCTTATCGAGGCCAGAAAGAATAATCCGTTGTTCTTTTTGTCTTGTTTCAAATTGTCCACATCCTTCAATATAAAAAGATTAGCACTTAGCGATATTAACACTCGCTTCAAATTCTGAAATACGATAGTGCTGCGCCGCCTCGTATGTAATGCTTTTTGTTTTAGGTAACCATACTTTTTAATGAGCTCATATACACCGATGTTCTTGACGCGTATTTTTTATATCAATTTTTAACTGATTCAAACTTAATCTCGTTCGACTCACACTTTAAAACACGATCAAAGTAACTTTGATCAGTGAAGTTGTGGTCTATCAAGATCAGAGTCTTGCCATCAAGGTGATTTTTCATTTCTCTCCACAAATCATCTTGAGTAACCCTATCAAGACCGGTGAAGGGTTCATCAAGAATAACAATCGGAGCTTTTGATGCGAATACCAACGCCAAGCTTAATCTTCTTCTCTGACCGCCGGAAAAAGCAATTGCGTTCTTGTCAATCATATAATCAAGATCAATATTTCTTGATTTTAAAAAGTCCCTAGACAATTGAGCCTTATTAAGCGCGGAGAAAATTTCTTCTTCCATCACTTCCGGATTAAATCGTTTAAAGTTTTCGCGAATAGTCGCGGGGAAAATATAATCGTCTTGCGTCAGATACATTATATTCTTTCTGAGCGTTGCAAGATTGTAGTCTGAAATATCTTTGCCTCCTATTAAGACGCTGCCCTTGTCTGGATCATATAGACGCTTGATAAGCGCAATTATTGTAGATTTGCCAACGCCACTTTGCCCAAGCAGAAGAACTTTGTCGCCGGGGACGACGCTAAAGCTTACATCACTTAACACTTTGTTTTCACCATAAGCAAAATATATATTTTTGAATTCTATTCCAGCGCTTTTAGGGAAAACAATAATGCCGCCTTCATAATTTTCTTCGTTATCATGGTTATAAAATTCAAGATAACGCTCCATGTCAACAAGTGCGCCATTAAGATCATTTAATGTGTTGATTATACTGACCAAAGGACTATACAGCATGCCAAGATATGTGTAAAAGGCGATTAAAGTTCCGATTGTCATATCGTCTCCGCCGCTATGTATAAGCCATGCGCCGTATAACAATATGCCCAATTGATTGAACTGAGTCACAATTTTTAATACGTTATGCGTTAATGCACCGATATACCCCGCCTTCATTCCGGCTTTTCTGATATTGGCGTTTCGCTCTTTAGAAACGTTACATTCCGCGTCTTCAGTCACATTGTTTTTGACCTGCATGAAATTTCTCAAGATGTCGGTGTAAAACGCGCTTAATTTCCCTATTTCCTGACGCGCAACTTGCAGATGTTCAAAAAAAACCTTCCTTGTTTTTAAATAAATTAAAACAAAAACAGGTATTGAAGTAAGCGAAATCGCCGCGAGGAGCGGCTGAATCACAAATAAAATAGTTGAAACGATAAGAATTGTCGCAATTGAAGTAATTAAACGCTCTAAATAGACGGAAGGAACGCGAGGCAAGTATTCAGGAGATTCTATCAGGCGATTAACAATTTCCCCATTGCCAACGGAGTTCATAAAAGAAAGGTTCTTTTTTAATATATATGAAAATAGAGAATCTCTACTTGTGGCGGTGATGTTCTCGCTTAGATGTGTATAAGCAATGTTTGTAACAATAGCAAGCAGGCTGTTTAAACAAATAGCCACACTAATAAAAATAGCTGTTTGTGTAAAGTGCTCCCACTTACCGTTCGTCAACACTTCGTCGATCAAAAATCGGATAAGGAGCGGTAACATAAGCCCAAGAAAAACATTGAGCTGTGTAAGACCAATAAAAGCAATATTTAGACGAAAATATGGTTTAAAGTTCGGAGCGCATTTTTTTAACAGTTCGATCATCCTGCTGAACTTCAAAATTATCACCTTCTTTCTGTGAAATTTAACATATCATAATAGCCGAATATTAGCAAGTTTTTTAATATATGTCGCTTCAAACTTTATCATTTGCAGTGACAATTAGACTTGCTTTAATTTATGAAGAGTCGTATATAGATGATTATCCTGCATATTCGGACCATGCTAGTTAACAAGCGCTCATTATTACTAACTAAAGCACCATATTATCAGGCATTTTCACACGGTGCTTTCCATGTGCCCATCAAGAAGAGGCTCTACACCTACATAAATTAAAGTAAACTTTGCCTTTAAAAAGGTAATTTAACCTTATCAAAATGGGATTAAAATTTGAGCAATAAAATAAATAAAAGCAACCAATTTATATTAATTTAAATATTAAATTAATAACAAATATAACAAGTTAATACGTAAATACCAATATAGTATAATAAGAAAAGCAAAGGGATTTTGAGGGATATGTAATATGATAATAGAGAGGGATTCAGAATTGCCTGTCGTTGCTGGATTGGGTTTGTCGGATAGGCAATGTGGAATAGAGATTATAGACAAATAGAAAGAATCGCCGCAAAGATATATAGTCCGAGACGATAGGAAGCGTTGACAAAAAAGATACCCATAAGCAAACAAAGAGCAGGGTTCCGCAAAAGGTTGCAGCGACAGTGAGCAGTTGCGAGGGCGTTTACAACCGATCAGGCGAAACGAGCGTGACCTTTTGCATACAAGGAGGAGCAAGGTTCCGGGGCAGATGTCTAATTCATATAAAATAAGTCGGAGCAAAGCGGACATTGCATTGGAAGCGTTGAGAAATAGATACCGCATCCAACGTGTTGTGTGATTGAGTATTCGGCGGGTAATGACTATCAAAAGCAGAAGAAAAAGCAACGAATGCCTACGTGCAAGCAAACGGAGGAGGGCGCCCTGGAATCGCTGCTTTCAGATACCAACCAGTAGCGGTATCGCACAAGCTTTCATACATTGAAAATAGGAGCATGGTCATGACAGCTTATCATGTAAGTGATAATTTAACTCACCAAGGCTACCTGTGGGATTCTTATAAAATATTTAGGGAGGTGCATAAACCCAATGGCTACCATATCAGGCAGGGTAGTATTCGATCGGGACAGAAGCGCCACGATTTCCGCCGGCGATTCGGGACTTGCGAATATACCTGTCGTCCTTCAGAATGTCGATACAACCCAAAGGCTTACCATCTTGACGGATGACGATGGATACTATACGTTTCTTAACGTACCCAATGGGAATTATAGGATTGTAGAATCCTATGGAACTTCGGGCGGATCCCCCACGCCGGGCGATTTTTTAAACGCTGTGGCAGGGGCCATTCCTCCAGGCGTCAACCCGCCCATCACCGCCGCAGACAACCCGCCGCCCGGTTCCACCAACTTAGATTCCGTGACGCCGGACACGCTTCTGGTCACGGTATCCGGTACCGCATTAACCAATCTAAACTTTTTCAATGGCCCGGTCATCTATACGCCGGTAGAAGCAATTCTCGATCCCTGCGCCATCATCTCAGGAGATAATTTAATCAGTGCCGCCGACAACGGGACATTCGGCTCATTTGAACAGGGTACTCCGGCCAACACCGGCGCGCCCACCGAGCCCTACCCCGGCGTTACGCCTGGTTTTACCTACGTTTTGCCCAATCCCGATATTTTTGCGCCAATGGGAGGGGAATACACGGTTCAGAACATTATGAACAACTCCATGAGCGCACAAATCGGCGCGTGGTGGCGCATCGCGGATCACACGGTGGGAAACGAAACCGGTCGGTTTATGGTGGTAAATGGATTTGATCCCGGCGCGGTCTTTTTTCGGGATACAGTGACGGTGCAGCCTAACACCAATTATCTGTTCACCTCCTGGATCCTCAATCTGTTTAAGGTCAACGGTTATCCAAATCCGGAGCTTGGCGTGCGCATCCTGGGCGAAAACGGCGACGTTTTATACAACGCCACCCTTGGCGCGCTTATTCCCGTCAACGTCAATGCGCCGGAATGGAAACAGATAGGCAGCGTTATCAACTCACAGAACAACACCAGCCTTACTGTCGAGTTTTTGAGCGAAGGTTCGGAAGTAATCGGAAACGATTACGCAATCGACGACATCTCCTTTAACGAGATTCTGGAACCCCGGTTCGTCCCCGTCAAAACTGTCGACCGACAAACCGCAAATGTAGGGGAGACCGTCAACTACACGGTGACATTCACCAACACCTGTCAAAGCCCCCTTACGGATGTGTATTTCCAGGATACGATTCCCAACGGTCTGGCCTTCGTTTCAGGAAGCGTGGTTGTCAATGGAACAACCGACCCGGGTGCTGATCCAAACGCCGGATTTGTGCTGCCGGACGTACCCGGTGGGGAAACCGTCACCGTCGAGTTCGCGGCACTTGTGACCGAGATTCCGACTCCCAACCCGGCCCTGAACAGCGCCAATATCACCTATTCGTACACGCCGATAGAGGGAGGTATTCCAGGCATCTTCAACGAAACCTCCAATGAGGTGCCTGTGGAAGTGAGCACGCTGGCTGATATCTTTGTGGTGAAAACAGCCGCCCCCAGCCCGGCGATACCAGGCAATATGCTGACCTATACCGTCACCGTGGCAAACGCAGGGCCCTCAGCCTCGGAAAACGTGGTACTGACAGACGACATTCCCTCCAGCCTTTCTAATGCGGAATACTCCACAAACGGCGGCGGAACCTTCGCCCCGTGGAGCGGCTCCTTAGCATTGGGTTCGCTTGCCGCAGGCGAAAACCGAACCATACTCGTCCGCGGGACACTCAGCCCCTCCGCTTCCGGCCAGATCGTCAACACAGCCGTGGTGAGCAGCAGTACCCCTGACCCCGACCCGGACAACAATACCTCAACCGACGTCACGCCGGTTGAACCGTCGGCCGATCTTTCAGTCGTCAAAACTGCGAATCCAAGCCCGATTTTTGCGGGTGAGGTCATCACCTATACGCTTGATATACAAAATGCGGGGCCGTCGGTAGCGGTAAACACCGATTTAGCCGATCAGCTTGCCGCTGGGTTGCTGAATGCGGAGTTTTCCACCAATGGAGGAGCCACATGGGTTCCCTTTAACGGCACTATATTCTTAGGAAATTTGCAGCCCGGTTCTTTTCAGCAGCTCCTGATCCGCGCCACAGTTCCTGCGTATGCGGATGAGAGTCTGAGTAATACGGCGGTTGTGAGCAGCGGCACACCCGATCCCAATCCGGATAACAACACGTCTACGGTTGTAACGCCGGTGATACCGGCTGAACCGTCGGCCGATCTTTCCGTGGTGAAAAGCTCCGATCCCAATCCGGTGCAGCCCGGCGCTATGCTGACCTATACGCT
The DNA here is from genome assembly GCA_900544555.1 of uncultured Eubacteriales bacterium. Taxonomy (GTDB): domain Bacteria; phylum Bacillota; class Clostridia; order Christensenellales; family CAG-138; genus UMGS693. The sequence continues at coordinate 128,230 of UQWD01000001.1, read as the reverse complement.
GACCATTTCCAACGCCGGACCGGACGCCGCGCAGAACATTGTGCTGACAGATACGATACCCGCCGGTCTATTGAATGCGGAATTCTCTTTGAATAGCGGCGTCACCTGGCAGCCATGGTCCGGTTCCTATGTTTTGGGCACACTGGCGGCGGGCGGCAGCATCGTCGTTTTGATACGCGCTGTGATTTGTGCAACGGCAAGCGTCAGCATCGTCAACACAGCCGTGGTAAGCAGCGATACGCCTGATCCTGATACGACAAATAACACCAGTACAAATATCACCAATATCAGCACCGAGGCAGACCTCTCCGTCTCCAAAACCGCCCAGCCGGCAGTCGCCGCTGCGGGAGAACTGCTTACGTACACCGTTACCGTTACCAACAACGGGCGGGACGATGCGCAGAATGTGATTGTCTATGATGAGATTCCGCCTGAGTTGGAGAATGTGCAGTTTTCTATAGATGGCGGAGCGACTTGGAACATCTGGACAAATCCCTATTTGTTGGGCGAGCTCGCTGCCGGGCAAAGCAGAACGGTTCTCATTCGCGGAACGGTTACTCGTTCTGCCTGCGGTATGATTTCCAATACGGCAGTGGCTACCAGTACCACGCCGGACCTCAATCCGGACAACAATACAGATACCGACAATACACCTGTGCAGGGTGGGGAGAGAGGCGCAGATCTTTCCATACAGAAATCAGCCTATCCCAATCAAGCGATTCGTGGTCAGTATCTGACCTACACGCTGGCCATTGCCAACTCCGGGCCGGAAACAGCCGAACAAGTGGAGGTTTCCGATTTGCTGCCGGATGAATTGTGCAATCCGATTGTTTCTGTGGACGGCGGAAGCTCATGGAGCAAATGGGAGGGAAGCCTTACAATTGGCGATCTGGCGGCGAACAGCTCAGTATCCATCTTAGTGGCTGGAATTGTCAGCCAGTGCGCAAAAGGTTGCATCTATAACACAGGGACAGTTTGCTCTCAAACGCATGATCCCAATCTTTCGAACAATACGTCCTCGGCAACCGTAAATGTGTGGAATTGCTGTTCGTGCAAGCGATAAATATCATTTATCACTCATTTATACCATAGAAAAGTTGAAAACTCCAGGTGTTTTTTTCATGTAAAGGTGAAGTGGCGGCTACCGATAGTATAGAAAAAAACTCAAAGCAAGGATATCAGCAAGCGGCCGGAGGGGGATTCCCTTCGGCCGCTTATTTACTGCAATGAAAACCCTAGAAAGGTTGGCTCCTAAAAAAGTTTGAGAAAAACGCGGCCACAAAATAAAACATATCTCACATAAACCAGGTCAGGCAAATTTTTCTTGCTAACACGAATCATCTGCCGATAGTCGGACGTGCGCACAGTTCAAAGGTCAGACTTTCACTGCTTCAAAAAAATATCATATTAAAGGCTGTTGAAAAAATTTGGGTTACTTCAGTATAGATGGCTTGCGTTCCTCTGTGGTTCCATGACATGCTTTCGTCCAGCATACTCCACCCGCAATGTCCCTTTATCCCAATTCAAGCCTGATGCCGTCGTGCGCCGCGACAGAATCGGGAAACCACTCATCAGCAAATATCACCGCTGCCTTCGGATCGGTGAGCGCCGGACTGTAATGAGTGAGCCAGAGGCGCTTCGCTCCGGCCCGCTGTGCCAGTCGAGCGGCCTCTCCAAACACCATATGCCCCTTTTCATGGGCCTTTTCAGCATGGTCGTTGTCTCCATAAAGCCCCTCAGCGATCATCAACCCGGCGTTTCTTCCCAGCTCTTCCACAGCCTTCACCGGACGGGTGTCCGTTGAATAGCTAACGACGATCGGTTCACGCGCCCCATCTAACACCTGCTCGGGCAGGATCAGCCGATCATCCTCAAGTGTAACCGGTTCCCCGGCGTGGAGTATTCGGTAATACTGCTGTGGGATGTGGAGCTGTTTCGCTTTTTCGAGGTTGAAAACCGGTTTGCGTGCGACTTCCATACGCCAACCGTAGCAGGGCGTCCCGTGGTCTAGCGCCCGGCAGGTTATGGTCAGTCCCTCCCAGCCGGGCAGCTCGTCGCCCGGTAAAAGTTCCGTTACTGTCAGCGGGAAGGGAATGGGTGCGACCACCAAAAGCGCGGACAGCAGTTTTTTAAGACCCGGCGGTCCCACGATACGCAGGGAATTTGTGTACCTAGTGTTCCCCAGCGAGAGCAGCAAGCCTGGCAGCCCCATGATATGGTCGGCGTGGAAATGGGTGATTAGGATCATCTTCAAATGGCTCAGCTTGCAGCCAGCCTCACGCAGAGAGATTTGTGTGCCCTCTCCGCAGTCGATTAACAGAGCGCCCCCCTGATATTCAATCCAACAGCAGGACAGCCACCGCTGAGGCAAAGGCAGCATCCCGCCTGTACCTGGCAAGCATACGGATAACATAAAGGTCCCCCAATTGAGTATTTCTATTAGGTTTCCCCATCGTCCGACCAAAATGCCAGCTAGTAAAGAAACAAAAAAGCGGGGTCGTTGTCTTTTTTAAGACTTCGGCCCCGCTTTTGGTGCAGTACGAATTTTATAATCCGCTATTTAGGTTGGACATCCACGGTAAACATAGTTTTCAGACTTCACTCCAAAAAGCCAGCAAGCCCGCATGAATCCTAAGAAAAAAGGGTTGACATCTTTTTTGTCAACCCTTCATGGTGCCGGAGGTGGGACTCGAACCCACACGGTATCGCTACCAACGGATTTTGAGTCCGTCACGTCTGCCAATTCCATCACTCCGGCGTGTTTTTAACATATTAGCATAACCTAAATCCGCTTGTAAAGGCTTTTTTGGCTTTACTGGGACCGCTTAGTGGAATATAATGAGAATACAAGCCGTGTGGGTTAGATGTTACCCGGCTTGTTATTTAACTCATTTGTGGAGGCTTTTTGTGAGGAAGATTACCGCGTTATCAGCGGGTGTTTTATTGCTTATCCTGCTGCTCTCGTCCTGCAAGTCCCCGGAGCAGATTGAAGAGCATCTCAATAATACATACCCGCCTCTGGATATCAATATCACTCAAGAGGAGACTGGGGCCGTAAGGCTTGTAAAGTCGGATGGAATCTGCCGCATGCTGTTAAGCCCAGACGCCGCGTCCATAACCTTTTATTTGACGGCCTATGGCGATTCCCAGGAGAAGGCGCAGGCGGCTTATGACGGCATATTGAACAGATTGGAGGAGGGCACGACGCTGCTGGGAATTGAAAACAGCGACGTAAGCGCATCCGCCCCGCTTTCGGTCCCGCGGTTCGAATATCAGGATAATCAGAAGGCTTTGGTTGACGGTTACGATATGTCGGGCAGCGTTACGGTACGGGTTGAGCGTACTGAAATATTGAATTGCGTTATCAGCGCCGGGCTTAAGGCAGGCGCTTATGAAGCGCGGGATTTAACGTTCAGCCTTGACGACCCGCAGGATGCGTATACGCGGGCTTTATCTGAAGCGACGCATGATGCGGCGCGAAAAGCCGCTTTGCTTGCCGAGGAGGCCGGGATAACGATAAAACCGGAACAACCGTATTATATTGAGGAAAATGGGCCGCAAAACCTCACAACGATCATTTCCGATATGGAGTTTACGTTGGAAAGCGACCTTTCTCGGGCGATAAGCGTACCCGCAATACCGATTACCGCATCGATTCTAACAGCTTATGAGATTATTCAGCCCAATAAAGCGGAATAATGTAAACAGTATAACTTCCGGCTTGAGGAGATAATTTGCATGCGCTTAAATTTTGAGGATATAATGCCCGGCCATAAGGAGGCCGTTGAAAAACATATTCAACAATGGGAACTGGAGAATTCAGAGTATACCTTTACCAATTTGCTGATGTGGGGCAGGCAGGAAAATATTCAGCTGGCGTTTGAGAACAATACGTTGTTCATTCAGCTTACTTATGGAGGGAAGCCTCCTATTATGCTGGCGCCCTTAACAGAAAAACCAGAACGTGGATATCACGCGGCTGTTGAGGCGGCGGCTTCGCATTTACGCGAACAGGGAATAGAACCTGTATTCAGCGGAATTTGCGGCAAACTAAAAACCGCGTTTGAAAAGGAATGCCCTGATTACCGTTTAACGCAAGACAGGGATAATCACGATTATATATACAACGCTTCGGATTTAATCAATTTAAAGGGAAAGAAGTTTCACGGGAAGCGGAATCATTTGAATCAATTCCGCGCCGCGAACCCAGGCTTTGAGTACGTACAGGTAAATTCTGATATGGTAGATGAGTGCATGAACGTATATGAGCAGTGGGTGCGCCATAAGGAAGCGTCGCAGCCGGGCGTGCTTGGCGAACGCCGGGCAATACTGACGGTTTTAAAACACATGGATTATCTTGGCGTAAAAGGCGGCGGTATTCGTATTGACGGTCAATTAGCGGCCTTTTCGCTGGGTCAGCCGATTAACGAGAGAATGGCCGTCATCCATATTGAGAAAGCGCTTGCGGGCATACCTGGGCTGTATGCGGCGATTAACCAGCAGTTTGTGGAACATGAATGGAGTCAGATGGAACTGATTAACCGTGAGGAGGACATGGGACTAGAGGGCCTGCGCCGAGCGAAGCTTTCATACCACCCCGTTATGCTTCTGGAGAAATTCGAGGCGAGAAAGGCGGGGGAGTGATGGAGCTAAGATCGATAAAGCAGGAAGAGTACAGCCGCGCGAAACACGTATGGGAAATGTGCTTTGAGGGAGATAAAGGCGCATTTAGCGATTACTATTTTCAATCCCGCACCTCCTGGAAAAACGTTGTAGCCGCGTTTAGCCCGTGCGGCGATATGATGGGCGCGCTGCATATGCTGCCGTACTGCGCCAGCTTTTTTGGACGAGAGAAAAGATGCGCGCTTGTTGCCGGGGTTTCTACGCTTGAACGATACCGGAATCAGGGCGTAGCGGCCGCGCTGATGAGGTTTGCCGAAAAACGTATGCTCGCGGACGGTGTCTTAGCGGCGACGCTCCAGCCCTTTAATTTTGAATTTTATCAAAAATTTAGTTATTCAGTTTTTGTTCAAAGAAGGGAATACGAATGGAAAGGGGTAAATTCCGAGCGCGCAGTGTTAAATACGAACCGTATTGAACCAGATCGCATGCTTGATATTTACCGTTCGTTTATGCGGGATCAAAACGGATTTTCAATCCGAACGGAGCAGGATTGCCGGCTGTTGATTGAAGAATTCCAAACGTGCGGGGGGATGGCGGCCATGCTGGGAAATGCGTACGCGCTTGGCGAAAGACTTGAAGGCGGCGTTATTCACATTGCGGAGCTTGCAGGGCAAAGAAGCGACGCTATGGCGCTTATTAACGCATTGAAAACAGGTTGCACCAGAGTATTCGCGCCTTGGCCGCTTAACCGGGAAGGCCTTGAAGGAGCGAGAGAGTCACACAAGCCGTTTAATATGATAAAGATATTATCTGCCGGCGCGTTCTTTAACGATATTCCCGTAAAATCGGCCGAACAACTCACGGCCGAAGAAACGCTGTACGCCTTTGAGAGATACTAAGCCGTTTGTGGCGAATGTGTGTTATTTGCCGTTGACGCTTGACGCAGGCGGCATAATCATATAACATAATCTTGAAGTTTTATCTAGGATAAGGATGGTAAACAAATGGATCAAGGTTTTATAAGTTCGATCGGCAGCTTTTTCAGTAATCCGATGGTATTGATCATCCTCATGATGGTCGTAATGTTCGCAATTATGATAATCCCCCAGCGCAGGCGTGAGAAAAAAGTGCGCGAAATGCTTAACTCCGTAAAACCCGGCGACCGGGTGCGCACAATCGGCGGCATATATGGCACCGTCACCAATGTAAAGGACGATATTATTACGATTAAGGTCGGCCCTGATCATGCGCGGCTGGTGTTTGCTCGCGGCGCAATCGCTTCAGTTGAGGACGTGGCGGTTGAAAACACCCTCGATGAAGCGGTTAAGGAAGCAAAATAACTTAGCCTAACGCGATCTTTGATTTGTGCGTACTTGAGTTTTATTGAACAATGAGCTTTTAAGCGGTTGCTACGGGTGTTTGTTACAGCATGTACAAACACCCTTTACAGCTTAAGAACTTCAATGCGCCGTCAACATTAGTTGTTTCAGCGCGGTACAGAGATTTACTAAGTAGAAATGTTCTTTGTAGTCCTACCAACCATTCTAATACGGGAAATGTTCTTTGCATCTTCTCAAAATCTCATACCTATCCCAAGGTTCTGAAATTCCCGCAGAACAGCCATATCACATATAACCGACCTGACGGATTTTCGCTTAGCGCGCTCAGGCATTTAAGGACCGAGCAGGCGATATTTTTCTACTGACTCCAAGTGTTTAATGTACGGCAATGTGTTACCTTTGTTACGATTGGGATATTGGGATTTCGTATCCATTTTACACATTATAGCTTGAAGTTTCATGATGGTTAAATATTACAACCTTTGCCATATATTGTCGCTTTATTGATCGCCTTTCATTTTAATTTATCTAAAAAGCGCATGAACGATTAACGAAATAGAATATCGCGATCTGATATATTGTTCTGAGCAGATTAACAAGAAGGCGGCAGGCAGAGCCCATATCACGAACAATTTAAGTCGCGCATTGAAAAGCGGGTAAGCTTTTTAAAAAAACTTTTATATGGTTTGAACGCGCGGAATTTGCTTGCCCGCGGGCTCGGGTTTATCCATGTTATATATACGGCCGGTATATTTTAATTTTCAGCGCATATTCTTTAACAACTTCAGATTTAAGGGGTGCGCCCATGAGTTCATCAAAAGGAACTGCGAAACAAGCTTCCAGCATGCCTGTAAAAATATTAAAGGGCGCGCTGATAGCATCCGTATTAAGTATTGTGTTGATTCTCATTTATGCAGTCGCTTTAATGCAGGGCTGGCTTGACGAGGCCAGCATGCCCGTTGTAAACTCAGTAATCAAGGCGCTGTGCGCGGCAGCGGCCGCCCTGCTGGCAATACGAGGCTGCGGCAGAAGAAAATGGATAATCGGAGCGATAACCGGAGCGGTATATATCGTAATGGCCTTTGTGGTTTTTTCGATTTTATCCGGGCAGGTATCCTTTTCTGTCGCGGTATTGAGCGATCTGCTGCTAGGCGTTTTGGCCGGCATGCTTACAGCGATGTTGTCCGGGTTATTCCGGTAAAAATGTGTTTACATACAAAAGATTTAAAATATGAAGCTATTTATAAAGAAAGAGTGGAATGGGCCTGTTAAGCCGGGCGCGCCTGTTGATGCGCCCGGCATATCGCCTTTACTTCAGGAGCTACTGTACAACAGGGGTATACGAACGAATGAGCAGATTCGGCGTTTTTTAAATCCTTCCATTGAGTCGCTTTACGATCCGTTCGCCCTCAATGATATGAAGATAGCGGCGGACAGAATAAGAGTGGCCGCTGATAGGGGGGAACCCATTTGTATATACGGCGATTACGACGTGGACGGCATATGTGCGTCTTCCATCCTTTTCCTATATCTGACGTCAATAGGCGCGAATGTTACTTATTATATACCGTCCCGGCATCAGGAAGGTTACGGCCTCAATTGCGCGGCTGTGGAGCGGCTGCATAAAAACGGGATTAAGCTTCTTATCACGGTGGATAACGGTATATCGGCGATTGAAGAAGCAAAATTGTGCAAAAAGCTTAATATCGAACTTATTGTTACTGATCATCATCAGTGCGGAGCAGAGATTCCAGAGTGTTTAGCTGTTGTTGCGCATACGCGCCCGGATAACTCTTATCCGGAATCCATCCTTTGCGGCGCGGGGCTGGCGCTTAAACTGGTACAAGCTATCGGGGGCGTGGCTCGGTTAGAGGAGTTCATTCCATTGGCGGGGCTTGCGACCGTAGCGGACGTGGTGCCGCTCACCGGCGAGAACCGAGTTCTGACTGCGCTCGCGCTTCAAGCGTTAAACCGGGGGGAATGCAACCTGGGCCTTCGCCTTTTAGCCGACAAAAGCGGGGGCGCGGGAAGGGTTTTTAGCGAGCGCGATTTGGCGTTTTTAATAGCGCCCAAGCTCAACGCCGCAGGGAGGCTTGCGGACGCGTGTCTGGGCGTGAAGCTGTTCTGTTCGCAAGACGAGGCGGAGAGGCGGAAAATTGCGGATTGCCTATGCGAGCTAAACAACCGGCGCCAGAAGGAAGAGCAGTCTATTCTTGAAGAAGCCGAGGCCGCGATAGCAGGTGATAACCTTGCGCATAAGCGCGCTATCGTTTTGTACAGTCCGGGATGGAATACCGGCGTAATTGGTATCGCGGCTTCAAAGCTTGCGGAAAAATATCACCGTCCGGTGCTGCTATTTGGCGGAAGCGGGGGGATGTTGGTTGGTTCGGCCCGTTCAATAGAGGGTGTGGATCTGTATCAAACCCTTCGTTTACACGCGCGGTATTTTGTCCGGTTCGGAGGGCATGCGCGCGCCGCCGGTTTGACGATGCATGAAAGAGAATTAGCGGGTTTCATCAATGCGCTCAACAGCTATCTAACCGACAGCATACCGGAGGAAATATTTATTCCGCGAAGGCGCTACGAGCTTGATTTAAAGCTCGACAAAGTTGACAGGGCGCTCATAAGGGAACTCGCCCTGCTTGCGCCTTTTGGTGAAGGGAACCCCCAACCCCTGTTAAGGGCGGAAAACGTACGGCTCTATTCGTTAAGGCGTATCGGCGCTAACGGAGAGCATCTAAAAGCCCGGGCCGCCGACGGCGTTTCCAGCCTGGACGCTGTTGGTTTTTCAATGGGGGAGCGCTTTAATGAAATCCTGGATATGGACAGGTGCGGCGTTTTATATTATCCGCAGGTAAACGATTGGAACGGGACAAGCGCCCTTCAGCTTCATCTAAAAGAAATCAGGGCGGAGCAGCCTGTCTGTGAGCAGGAATATATCAAGGCGCGCGCGTATAAATTTTATGATGCATTTTATCGTAATCTTCTATATAATGATACGTGTAATAAAGCGAGCATTATTTCCGTTGCGCCGCCGGAGGCGTTGGCGCTTTGCTTAAAACAATCCATCAGCGGCTCGCTGATATTATGCTTTACAATGGATGGAGCGCAGAGGCTGCTCAAGAAGCTGCGCGAGCTTGGCCTAGATACGCGAGCGGACGTTTGTTTTCAACAGCTGCGGCCGTCGCCGTGCGCATACAACGCCGTTGTGCTTGCGCCTGTGCTTGATGAATTGGAGATTTGGCGGTATGAGCGGATCCTCGTATATGACTGCGCGATGAGCAAAGGTATTGTGGGCCGACTGCACGAACTTGCGCCGAACGCTCGGATTTTCGCGGGTAACCGTCCGCAGCCTCAATGCGCGGATATGGTGCGCGCGCTGCGCCTGGAGCGCGATGGAATGAAGCTGCTGTACACGGCGGCACGGCGCATCGGCGCCGAGGGGGTTCTTAGGAAAAGCGAGCTTACAAGGCGCATGGCCCGAAATACGGGATATACGGAGACCCAATGCGCGTTTGCTCTAGGCGTGTTTGAAGAGCTTTCGTTCCTGAACGTACAGCAAAACGGCGCGGTTACTATATTGCGTAACGCACCGTTTCGCCCTTTGATTGAGAGTAAATCCTACGCGCTGGCGCAGGCGCTCGACGGGTATCTGGAAGAATATAACGCGGTAATTAACCGTATCTGAGGAGGAGCTGGCAATGAAGCTGGAAGACACGATAAGAACGATACCGGATTTTCCGACCAAGGGCGTATTGTTCCGCGATATCACGACCCTGCTTAAAAATAAGGACGCTTACCGGGAACTGATAGACCGCATGGTTGACAGCCTGAACGGGCGCGCGGTCGACGTCGTTGTGGGTCCTGAGGCGCGGGGGTTTGTTTTCGGCTCGGCGCTTGCCTATGCGCTCAAAGCGGGATTCGTTGTGGCGAGAAAGCCGGGAAAGCTGCCCTGCAAGGCCAACCGCTATGATTACGGCCTGGAGTATGGAACGGATGCGCTTGAAATCCATGAGGACGCTATCCTGCCGGGGCAGAGGGTCGTTATCGTGGACGATCTTTTGGCTACGGGAGGAACCGCGCTTGCGACGATACGATTGGTTGAAAAGGCGGGCGGAATCGTTTCGGGCGCGCGGTTTGCTATTGAACTTGCCGAGCTCAAGGGCCGGGAAACCCTCAATGGCTACGATGTGGAATCTGTAATGAAATTTTAAGTATAGGTAAGCTTAAAGTTCGGTAAATTGTTTGTCAGCGCCGTTTCGGCAATGACGCGATTTTTTTCTTACGCCCGCACTCATATTATAATTGTTATGGTCGTTTTTTGTATGCGGATTGGAGGCTGCGTTTATGGATCGGCTTAAAAATAAATGCGCAACCCGTTTTACGGATGAGGAGATGTCGCTGCTTATTAAGGCGATGGGTTTCGCGAAAGAAGTTCATGCCAGCCAGAAGCGCGCTTCGGGCGAGCCTTATTATATCCACCCGGAAGCCGTGGCTCTTCTGCTGTTTGAGATGGGCATGGATGCGCAAACGGTTATCGCGGGGCTTTTGCATGACGTGGTGGAGGATGGCGAAAATATTACCGTAAAAATGATAGCGGAGGAGTTTGGCGAGGATATTGCGACAATGGTGGACGGCGTAACCAAATTGACGCAATCAAGCTTTACGACCATCGCCACAAGGGAAGAGCAGCACGCTGAGAACCTGCGAAAAATGTTTCTAGCTATTGCAAACGACGTCCGCGTCGTTATCATCAAGCTGTCGGATCGCCTGCACAATATGCGCACGCTGCAGTACTGCACGCACGATAAGCAGATGCGTAAAGCACGTGAAACGCTTGAGGTATACGCCCCCCTGGCACACCGTTTCGGCATCGGCGCGATTAAGGGCGAGCTGGAGGATTTGGCGTTCGCATACCTGTACCCCGATGAGTTTAAGAAGCTGCACGATCTTATAGCGCCTCAGCAGCAGGAACGGGAAAAGCTTTTGCAAAGCGCCATGGAAACCATAGGTCAGCAGCTTGAGAGCGCTGATATCAAGGCGCATATCAGCGGCAGGCCGAAGCATATTTACAGCATATTCCGAAAAATCAACAAGCTGAACAGTACGGTTAATGATATTTACGATCTTGTGGCGGTTCGCGTAATCGTCGACACGGTCAACGACTGCTACGCCGCGCTTGGGGTTATCCATTCGCTTTGGAAGCCTATGCCCGGCAGGTTTAAGGATTATATCGCCATGCCAAAACCGAACATGTACCGTTCGCTGCACACGACGCTCTTTAGCAGCGTGGGAATACCCTTTGAGGTACAGATTCGCACGTATGAGATGCATCGCGCCGCGGAATACGGTATTGCCGCGCATTGGATGTATAAGGAAGGGCGTACTGGACAGGATGATCTCGACAGCAAGCTGGTTTGGCTCAGGCAGGCGCTTGAATATGAAAGCGACGCGGATACAACCCGCGAGTTTGTGGATAACATCTGCAAGGATTTTTTCAGCGACTACGTGTTTGTACTTACGCCGAAGGGGGAAATAATTGATCTGCCCATAGGCTCAACACCGCTGGATTTCGCTTACCGCATACACACGAACATCGGTCACCACACGCAACACGCGCGCGTAAACGGCGTAATGGCAAGGCTGGATTATCAGCTGAAAACCAACGACGTAGTTGAAATCGTCACCTCTTCATCACAGCAAGGGCCCAGCAGGGATTGGCTAAAGATTGTTAAAACGCAGCAGGCGAAAGCAAAAATTCGCCAATGGTTTAAGAAAGCGAATCGGGAAGAGAATATACAAAAGGGCAAGGAAATGCTCACGGACGCTGTCCGCAGACAGGGCTATCTGCTCGGCGAGCTGCTGACCCCTGAATCCTTAGCGGAATTGTTTAAGCGTTATAATATACCGGATATGGAAGGCATATACGCGGCGATAGGCTACGGCGGGCTAGCGACCAACCAGGTTGTGCACAAAATGCTTGAGCAATACCGCAAGGAGCGCAAAGCCGCGGAACTGGCTCAGAGGCTTGAACTTAAGGAACAGGAGCAAAAGCCCATACGTCACGGTTCCGGACGGGGCGTTATCGTAGAGGGCGAACCAAATATGATGGTGCGATTCGCACTATGCTGCAGCCCTCTGCCCGGGGATGAAATCGTCGGCTACGTTACGCGAGGAAGGGGAGTTTCGGTTCACAAGCGGGATTGTACGAATTTTAATAAGCTCGCTTTGGAGGGGGACAGGATTATAGGTGTTAAATGGGCGTCTAATGAAAAATCCTCCTATACGGCAAACATCCAGATTATAGGCGTGGACAGGCCGGGGCTTATGATGGATATCTCACAGGCACTATTGAGCATGAACATAAGCCCAAGGACGATTAATGCCAAAACCGACAGGGATAATTACGTAACCGCCCAACTCTCTTTTGATGTATCGAATACTTCTCAGCTTGATTCCATCATAAAGAAGCTGCGCAAGGTTCAGTCCGTTTCAGAGGTATACCGGTCCAGCGCGCAGACGATATAGCTTATTAAGGAGGAAATGTATGCGTGCGGTGGTACAGCGCGTAAGCGAAGCCGAGGTCACGGTTGAAGGGCAGTTGATCGGCGGAATAAAAAAAGGGCTGCTGGTATTTTTGGGTGTTGGCGCTGCGGATTCGGAGGAAGATCTGAATTATATCTGCGATAAGCTGGCAGGGTTACGTATATTTGAGGATTCGGATGGAAAAATGAACCTTTCGGTAAAAGACGCGGGCGGTTCGATACTGCTCATATCCCAGTTTACGCTTTACGGTGACGCAAGAAAGGGGCGCAGGCCCAGTTTTACGCAGGCGGCAGCGCCCGACTGCGCTGAGGTTTTATACCGGAGAGCCGCGGCAAAGCTTTCCGATTCCGTACCGGTTCAAACGGGCGCGTTCGGTGAGCATATGCGGGTGAGCCTGGTAAACGACGGGCCTGTCACTATATTACTTGAAAGCAAGAGGCTGTTTTAATGGAAGTTGTAAGGCTATTATCTGGCCCTTTGGGCGTAAACACCTACATCGCGCGTAAAGGCGCGGCAAAGGATTGCTTTATCGTCGATCCCGCTGACGCGTCACAGGCGCTGGAGCACCTTGATAAACATGGCTTAAAATGCACGCACATTTTGTTAACGCACGGTCATTTTGATCATATACTCGGGGTTGCGCGCCTGCAAAAAGAGCTTGGCGCGAAGGTCGCCATCCATAAACAGGACGCCGACGGTTTATGGGATTCTAGAATAAACCTGTCCAATATGGCTGGAATCAGCGTTGCGCCCTGCAGAGCGGACTTATTACTTGAAGACGGCGATAGGCTTACGGCCGCCGGATTGACGGTAGACGTAATTGCTACGCCGGGGCATACGAAAGGCGGCGTTTGCTTCGTTATAAATGATGAACGCGTGATGTTCAGCGGGGACACCCTGTTTTTGCAAAGCGTGGGGCGTTGTGATTTACCGGGCTCCAGCTCTGAAGCGCTGTATGAATCCATTCAATACCGGCTCTTTGCGCTCAGCGGGGATTATCAGGTATATCCCGGGCATATGGGGAGGACAACGCTTGAATATGAGCGTAAAAACAACCCTTATATGAAGCAGTGGAATATGAACAAATGGTAAGGCTGTATACAAACCTGCCCGGATTCTATAACGATATATGTGAAGAAATCAGGCTTTTTATTGAAGAGGCTGAAATTATCCTACATGAGGGGCCTGTCGTACATGATGAAGAGTGCTTAAGCGTATTCATGTATGAAGAAGGCGGCGTTTGGCGGGCGCTGAGCAGCGCGCGCATGACGGTATCCGGTAAACCCATTGAGGCACGTTACGAGTACCGCATGCCTGCTCATAAGGAAGCCGCGTTGGTTGAAAAACGATACAAAAAGCGCTGCGTTAAGATAGCGGTATTTCGTTTGATGCGTCTCTTGTATACGGACAACAGGCCGGTTTGGGGCTCGCTGACCGGAATACGCCCCACGCGCCTTTTACGGGAACTGCAGGAGGAAATGGGCGAACAAAAGGCGCTTGAGACGATGCTTCAAGATTTTGACGTGCATCAGGAGAAGTTGGATTTGGCGAAAAAAATCGTTTACATCCAACACCCCATCCTTGAAGATCAGGATGAAAAGGACGTGGATGTGTATATCGGCGTACCGTTCTGCAAAAGCCGTTGCCTTTACTGTTCGTTTGCATCCAGCATACGCGGGGAGAAAACGGATATGCGCCCTTATCTTTTTGCTCTCAGGCAGGATATCGCCTTCGGAGCTAAAATCGCGCGCGATGCGGGGATGCGCGTTCGCGCTATGTATGTCGGCGGGGGAACGCCGACGGTATTGACCGCGGAGGAGCTGGAGGACGTATTATCCTTCGCTCTTGACGCATACGGCGGGTTTGGCCGGGAGCTGACGGTAGAAGCGGGCCGGCCCGATACTGTCGATATGAGAAAGCTCGTCGCCATACGTAGGCTCGGCGCGGGCAGGATTTCCATAAACCCGCAGACCATGAACGATAAAACCCTTCAGCTCATAGGCAGAAGCCATACGTCTGAGGAGATAGAGGAAGCGTTCGCAATGGCGCGCGACGTTGGGTTTGCCTGTGTGAACATGGATTTAATCGCCGGCCTTCCCGGGGAGAAGGAAGCGGATATGCGCAACACGCTGGATAGGGTTATGCGCCTAAAGCCCCAAAACCTGACCGTGCATACGCTGGCCGTAAAGCGTTCGTCACTGCTCAAAGCGCGGCTGGATGAGTTCCCGCTGCCGGATGCCGAAACAGCGTCTCGGATGGTTTCCTTAGGGGCTGAGGCGGCGAAGTCTATGGGCATGCGCCCCTATTATATGTACCGCCAGAAATACATGAGCGGCAATTTGGAGAACGTCGGTTACGCGCTGGAGGGACATGAATGCATATACAATATCGATATGATGGAGGAAACCACCAGCATCATGGCGCATGGCGCTGGCGCGATGACAAAACGCGTGCTGGGCGGGCAGCGTAGGGTAGAGCGCATACCGCACCCAAAGGATATTGATACATATATTAATAAGCTCACTCAATTGAACGGGGAAAAAGCCCAGCTGTTTATACGATAACCTATGATGGTTTACGCGGCAGCTGCGTAATGACGCCCGGTATAGCATGAAAAGGCTGGCATGGATTAATTGAGCGTAATGTATATCCGTTCTGGAAAAAGATCCATTCTGAGGATTGACAGGCGGAATCTTTCTAACTATAATAGCATCAATAAAGGCAAGGAACGGAAGAGTAACCTGCGAAACGGGCTAAAGAGAGGATAGCGTTGCTGAGAGCTGTCCGCCGACGCCGCTGGTGAAGACGCCCGGGAGCCGCCGTGCTGAATGATTTTCGTAGGCATGGACGTAGTTCGGCGTTAACGGAATGAGCGGAATTCAACATGAGTTCAATCAGGGTGGCAACGCGGGTCTCTCGTCCCTATTTAAGGGCGGGGGCTTTTATTTTATAACGGAGGATTAAGTATGAAACAGGTGCAGGCGCCTAAGGGCGTAAAAGACGTCGTACCCTGCGAGAGCTATAAGTGGCAGTATCTGGAGGGCATAATACGAGACGTCTGCGCGCGATACGGCTTTTTGGAAACCCGTACGCCGGTTATCGAGCATACGGAGCTTTTTATGCGCGGCGTCGGCGATACGACGGATGTTGTTCAGAAAGAGATGTATACCTTTTTGGATAAAGGAGGGCGTTCAATAAGCCTGAAGCCGGAGGGCACGGCGGGGACGGTACGCATGCTGCTTGAAAACAGGCTTTTCAACGAGCCGTTGCCGATAAAAATGTATTATCTAAACAGCCCCGTTTTTCGCTATGAAAAACCTCAAGCCGGCCGGTTGAGGGAACATCACCAGTTTGGCGTGGAAGCATTCGGATCGAAAGAGGCGAGCGTTGACGCAGAATGCATTTCAATGGCGCTTGAGCTTATTGAGAAAATGGGCGTTCATGGTTTGAATGTTGAGATCAACAGCATCGGCTGCCCGCAATGCCGGCCGGATTACAATGAAAAGCTCAAAGCGTATTTTGAACGAATGAGCGGGGAGCTTTGCGCGACATGCACAGATAGGCTGAACAGAAACCCGTTGCGCATCCTGGATTGCAAGGAGGAGCGGTGCGCCTCAGTTGCAAAGGGCGCCCCCCTAATCAAAGAAGCATTATGCGACGAATGCGCTGGGCACTTTGATAATCTTCAGTCCTGCCTGAACGCGCTTAAGATACCCTATACGATTAACCCGCGTATCGTAAGGGGCCTTGATTATTATACCAAAACCGTATTTGAAATAGTATCAACAGGAATAGGCTCGCAGAGCACGGTCTGCGGAGGGGGACGGTATGACGGGCTTGTTGAGGAGCTTGGCGGGCCTCAAATGCCGGGCGTAGGATTTGGCCTAGGGATGGAAAGGCTGCTGCTCACAGCACAGAGCCACGGCGTACAAATACCCAGGCCGGAGAGCTGCCGCGTTTATGTTGCGGCAATGAGCGGGGATGCGAGGCTCGCGGGATTCAAGCTTACCCATGAACTCAGGGCCGCCGGAATGAAGGCGGAATGCGATCATATGGTGAGGAGCGCCAAAGCCCAGTTCAAGTACGCGGGTAAGCTCGGAGCCCGATTTGTGGCCATGCTGGGAGAGGATGAATTAACCCGCGGCGTGGCAAGGCTTAAAAACATGGATACGGGCGAGGAGCGGGATGTTGAAATTGAGGATCTCGCTCAGGCGGTGAAAGCATAGCGTGATAAGCGGTTGACAATTATAAGCGGCTACCGCATAACTTGAACAGGATCTGTATGCGGGCATGGCTTGGTCAAATATCAAAGAATGAAGCCCCAATAATGCGGGTTTCGAGAGCTCAGGCGGATGAATTGAGCGAGCAAATGCTACGGGCCTCGGCCCTTAAATATTATTAAAATAGGAGTGTAACTATGATTGAGTTGCTGCGGGGATGGAAGCGCACGCACTACTGCGCCGAGGCAGGCGAACAGGATATTGGCAAAGAGGTTCTTTTAATGGGCTGGACGGCCACATGGCGCAACCTTGGCGCGCTTATATTCATCGGGCTTAGGGACAGGACGGGGATTATCCAGTTAACCTTTGACGCGGGCGCGCTTGATGAGGACACGTTTAAAAGGGCGGAAACCATTCGCTCCGAGTATGTTCTGGCCGTTAAGGGTAAGCTTCAAAAACGCTCGGATGAGATGGTAAACCCCAACATGAAAACAGGCGCGTACGAAGTTTGCGTAAGCGAGCTTAAAATACTCAGCACGGCTAAGACGCCTCCTATCTATATTGAAGATGAATTGAACGCGCAGGAACAGGTGCGGCTTAAATACCGGTATCTGGATCTTCGCAGGCCGCGCATGCAGCATATCATGAAGATGCGCCATGAAATTATGCGAATAACGCGTTCATATTTTTCCGATAACGGGTTTATTGAGGTTGAAACCCCAATCCTTTGCAGAAGCACGCCCGAGGGCGCGAGGGATTATCTTGTACCCAGCCGCATACACCCGGGCGATTTCTACGCCCTGCCGCAAAGCCCGCAGCAGTATAAGCAGCTTCTCATGGTAGGTGGTTATGACCGGTATATGCAAATAGCGCGGTGCTTCCGCGACGAGGATCTGCGCGCGGACAGGCAGCCTGAGTTTACGCAGATTGACCTTGAGATGTCATTTGTTGAGGAAGAAGACGTGATGGCCGTTAACGAGGGCTTTCTCAAACGGCTGTTGAAGGAAACGCTGGGAATAGACGTTAAAACGCCATTCAGGCGCATGACGTATGCGCAGGCGATGGAACGATACGGCTCCGATAAGCCCGATACGCGCTTCGGCTTGGAGCTCGTTAACGTGAGCGACATTGTTGAGGGGTGCGGGTTCAAGGTATTTACCGGCGCAGTCGAAGGCGGCGGGAGCGTACGACTGATAAACTTAAAGGGCGGCGCGGCGCGGCTTACGCGAAAAAACATTGATGAGCTGACCGAGTTTGTAAAGATTTACAGGGCGAAGGGCTTGGCCTGGATGAGCCTCAAGCCCGATGGTATGCAATGCTCTTTCGCAAAATTTCTCACGCCGGATCAGCTAGAGTCGATACAAAAACGTGCGGGCGCTGAAAAGGGCGATATCCTGTTCTTTGTAGCGGACGCACGGGAGGAAACGGTTTATGCTTCGCTTGGGGCGCTGCGTTTAGAGCTTGCCAGGCGATTGGACTTAATTGAGCCTGGGCGTTATGATTTTTTATGGGTTACAGACTTTCCGTTGCTGGAGTGGGATGAGGAAGATAACCGTTATGTAGCGAAGCATCATCCGTTTACCAGCCCTAAGGACGATGATTTACATCTTCTTGAATCGGAGCCCGGTAGAGTCCGAGCGAAGGCTTACGACGTCGTGCTCAACGGAAACGAGATAGGCGGCGGCTCTATACGGATCCATTCGCCTCAGCTTCAGGAAAAAATGTTTCAAACGCTCGGTTTCACGAAAGAATCTGCATGGGAGCGGTTCGGCTATTTTCTGGAAGCCTTTGAATACGGCACACCGCCGCACGGCGGTTTGGCTTATGGGCTGGATCGTATCGTGATGCTATTGACGGGCTGCGCGAACATACGCGATGTTATCGCGTTCCCCAAGGTGCAAAACGCATCCTGCCTGATGACGGATGCGCCGAGCGCGGTAGATAAAAACCAGCTCCACGATCTGAGCATTCGCATAGACGTTTGACAGCGTCAGGATCAAAGGCATGGAAAGAACGGGCGTAGTGATAAAGGTTGAGGCCGGCATGGCGACGGTGCGGTTTGAGCGCGCGAAGGCATGCGCCAGATGCAGGGGCTGTATAAGCGCGGGAGAGAACCATGCCATGGCTGTAATGGAAAACACACTGGACGCGGAGGTTGGCGATCGCGTTGCCATCTCTTTGCACGCGCGCAGCTTGATTAAGGCAAGCCTAATCATGTATGGAATCCCTCTGTTGGCTTTATTAGCCGGCGTATGGCTGGGTTCCGGCGCAGGGAATATCTGGGCGGCTGCCGGCGGCGTTCTGTTTGCGGCATGTGCATACATAATTATTCATATGCTGGAGCCGCGGTTTGAACGCATGAGCGAGTTCAAACCGCGCATGATAGATATTATTGAAGACGATAAGGAGGAATGAAAATGGTGCTTCATTTGACGGAGAAGGATTTTGACAGCGCTGTCCGCACGGATATGCCTGTGCTAGTGGATTTCTGGGCGAGCTGGTGCGGTCCGTGCCGCATGATCGGCCCGGTTATGGATGAACTTGCTCAGGATTACGCGGGCAAGGCGAAAATCTGCAAGGTGAACGTGGATGAACAGCAGGCATTGGCGGGCAGGTACGGGATTATGAACATACCCGCCGTATTCCTGTTTAAAAATGGCGAGGTTGTCGACCGTATTATCGGTTCCAACCCCAAGCGCGTCTACGTTGAAAAGCTTGAGCAGGCTTTGAAGGCATAACTGGAAGCTATAAAGGGCGTTATCGCCGGATGATTTTACACGAGCGTGATGCACGGGGAAGGTTTTTCTTCCCCGTGTATTCAACTTGAAATTTTTAAACGATAACGCGCAGGCCGCATTAAATGCGCGACAAATAAAGCAGGTTAAACGCGTTAATCGGGGTGGACTGAGGCTTGCCCGCTCTTTCACCGGTATGGGGATTAGTTATATATGGCTTTCGTTATCACGCAGATAACTCGCTATAATATCGATAAACTCTCCGGTATACGGCCTGTCCGGCAGATGATACCCCAGCAGATCCTCAAGCAATGCGATGTTGCCGCGCTCCCAGAGCACCTCAAGGACGGTGCGCATGGAACGCTCTACGCATGAGGCGGAAACCTGAAACTTCTCTGCCACTGCAGGATATAGGCGGGTTGTCAGGTTGTTTAGATAGGATTCATCCTTAAGCACAAGCGCTACGGCATATGTAAGCCGTCCAAACCCTGTGTAAGTCGCGCGCAGACCGATTTTACGCAGAATAAGCGTGATTTTGTACTCCATAAAAACGACTCCTTTATTTATTCTCATGCTTATTTGAAAGCAATAAAGACAACTCCTTAGCATGCATCACGGCTTTGTCAAACTCTTCAGGCTTACTAGCAAGATCAATAATGGAACATAAAAACGCCCGGTTGTAATCGATCTCAGGTAAACCCTTATCCCCGGGTTTAGAGAATATTTCCCCCTCCGAGAGATTCAAGTTCCGCTCAATTACGCAAATAGTCGCGAGCGTGGGGTTGCCGCGTTCTGCTTCAAAGTTCTGTAATGTAGATTTTCCTATTCCGAGTATCTTGGCAAACTGTTCGACCGTTTTACCTCTGTCAGTACGTATCCTCTTAAGGTTTTTTGAGAAGTTGCCCATTAATGTCATGATATTCACCTCAATGCTGTCAGTTATTTCACTTAGCATTAGCCGCCAAGCCATGGGGTTCCTGCAACCGAAAAGGTTATTTATGTCGCATACAATATAAGGAACACCTTGACGGCAAATATTATAAAATTGGCTTGTAAACTAAATTTTAAAGTGAGTTATATGCATAATCCATGCCAACATATTATGGCGTTATGGGCTAGCTTAGTGGCTATACTGCTAATTATTGTTGAATAATCAATGATATATTCGATTAACGATTTTTTTAAAAGAATATTGTCCGTTAAGTATTGGAGTATAATTAATATATCTTTTGATTTCATATTAGTCTTAAAATATACAACCTATTTATAACGAGAAGTCGGAAAACTCATGTGCAAAGATTAAATTAGTTCTATCTTTATACTGCCTGATTTGAAGGCGCGCTAATTAAACCCCAAGCCCTCTTTTTACGGCAAGGAGCTTATGAACTTAATGTTTATGCTCATCAACGGCTAAACATATTGTCCATATTCGATATTAAATCAAGCAGAAACGATTTTATTTTACGCCAATGCTCAGGGGCCTGTTTTAAAATGGTTGAAATAATGGATATTAGGGCGACGGTATCAGTTAAAACAGGTAAATTTCCGTCTCCCGCGTCAGAAAGCAAAGCTCCCTCTGGTAAACATAAATTCTGCTCAACCGTAGTGATCGTGTCCAGAGTCGAATTGCTCTCAGCTTCCAGATTCTGTAAGGTGGACTTAGCTACTCCGGCGTTTTTAGCGAACTCCTCAAACGAAAGACCGCTGGCAATACGCAATCTCTTTAAAGTCCTCGAGACATTGTTCTTTAATGACATATGTTTTTCCTTTCTTGTTATAAATTTGGCTTATTATAAGATTTTAGAGTGAGCCTTAAACTCAATCCATGCCATTATATCGGTATGGAAGATTCCGTTATTATTACCAGATGTAGAAAAATGTTGAGAATCACTGAAAAAACGTGATTAGAGTTATTAAACCGCTGTAAAGTAACATCGATGTTAATATGGATAAATAATATATTTAATTAACGAACAAAATCGTTAAAAAGTAGAGACGATAATAGAATCCGCAACCTCAATCAAATTGACTGAAATACGTATTGTATACGTTATACTAAAAATCATTTAAATGGGTTTCCGTCATGAACAAACTACAAACTACAAGCAGTAGCAAAAAACATAACGCTATAACACCTTTGTTACGGTTTTGTCACAATGGAAACCGGTCATACGCTTGACAAAGAAAGGCAGCGGTGCTATTTTATTATTGTTGCTTAGCACTCGATGGTTTAGAGTGCTAACAAGACAAATTTTACTGAAAGGGGAGACGACATGCTTTTGGATATGCGTAAAATGAAGATATTGCAGGCAATTATCGATGATTATATATTGTCCGCCTCCCCGGTCGGCTCAAGAACCATATCCAAAAGATCGGATATTGGCCTGTCCTCCGCTACAATACGAAACGAAATGTCTGATCTAGAGGAGCTTGGTCTTTTGGAACAGCCGCATACCTCGGCCGGGCGTATCCCGTCCGACAAAGCGTATAGGCTTTATGTAAACGATATGCTCAGGCGCTGGCAGCTTACCGATCAGGAAGCGCGCTTTATCAACACGCATATCGACCGAAGGGTTGATGAAGTTGAGGATATTATTAAGCAGACGGCCTGGGTATTGGCAAATGTTACGCATTATACCTCGATGGTGCTAAAGCCTCAGCTATCGGATATTAAGCTAAAGCAAATTCAGCTTATCCCCATATCGAGCGGGCGCGCGCTGGCCGTTATTATTACGGATGCGGGCATTACGCGCGATGCGGTTATACGCATACCAGCGGGTATGCGCGATAGCGATATGGAACGGCTTTCAAATATGCTTACGGCTAAACTTTCATCTCGCAAGCTTGAAGATGTACATTCGCGGCTTATGCCTGAGCTATCGTACGAGTTCTCTGAATATCGGGATTTTTGCGTTTCCCTTGTCCAGAAGCTGCAGCGGGACATTAAACCGGACGCCGCCGGCGTTGAGCTGAGCGGCGCGACAAATATATTTAATCATCCCGAATACAGCGATTTAGATAAAGCGAAGGGTATCCTTAACGCGCTGGAAGCAAAGGATATGTTATATTGCCTGCTCAGGGACGCGGTAAAGCTGGAGTTCAGCGTAACCATCGGCTCTGAACATCAGAACCCTGAAATGAAAAACTGCAGTGTGGTAACGGCAACGTACCGTATAGGAGACAGTCCTATTGGATCGCTGGGCGTAATCGGGCCAACCCGTATGGATTACTCACGAATTCTCGCGGTGCTTGAGTATGTTGGTCAAAGCCTCAGCGAAATATTAACGAATTTGCTTGAGGATGAAAGAACATAAATAAAGGAGTGGCTTTAATGAAGGATGAAAAGAACGATAAGAAGCTAAATGAACCGCTGGAGCAGCAGCCGGCGGCCGCCGAGGAGCTGCCCGACGAAATTACGATGACTAAAGAAGAGTTTGAGCGAGTCAAAGCGCATATAGACGGGTTAAAGCAGGAAAATGAAAAAATGGTGGCGCTTGCCCAGCGCGTTCAGGCGGATTTTGATAATTTTAGAAAGCGAAACGCCGCTATCCATTTGGACAGCGTTGAGGAGGGCGGAAGGAACGTTATCGCTGGTTTGCTGCCGGTTATTGATAATCTTGAACGCGCTCTTAGCAATGCTGAAGGGATTGATCTTAACTGGATGGAAGGACTTGTGCTGGTTCAGCGCCAATTGATGGATACGCTTAGAAAATACGGCCTGAACGAGATCCCGGCGGACGGTATGTTTGACCCGAATCTGCATGAAGCGGTTCTGCAGGAGGAAGCGGAGGGCGCTCAAAGCGGAAGCGTGCTGGAAGTGTTGCAGAAGGGATATAAGGTAAAAGATCGCATCATACGCCATAGTATGGTAAAGGTTGCGAAATAATAAATAGAAGAGATAAATGGGAGGAAAATAGATATGTCTAAAATTATTGGCATTGATTTGGGAACGACAAATTCCTGCGTGGCGGTACTTGAGGGCGGCGAGCCGGTGGTTATACCCAATGCGGAGGGCGCGCGCACTACCCCGTCTGTAGTGGCGTTCTCTAAGGATGGCGAACGCATGATTGGTCAGGTGGCAAAACGCCAGGCAATCACAAACCCAGACCGTACGATCACATCGATCAAGCGGGAAATGGGTTCAGGTTATAAGAAAACCATTGACGGAAAGAATTATACGCCGCAGGAAATCTCTGCGATGATTCTGCAAAAGCTCAAGCAGGACGCCGAGGCGTATTTGGGCGAAGCCGTATCGCAGGCCGTTATTACAGTACCCGCTTACTTCAGCGACAGCCAGCGTCAGGCGACTAAGGACGCCGGACGCATCGCGGGGCTTGAAGTTATGCGTATCATCAATGAACCTACGGCAGCTTCGCTCGCTTACGGTATGGATAAGGAAACAAATCATAAGATACTCGTTTATGATTTGGGCGGCGGGACGTTTGACGTTTCGATACTTGAGATCGGCGACGGTGTTTTTGAAGTGCTTGCAACACATGGAAACAATCGGCTCGGAGGGGACGATTTTGATCAGCGGCTTATGGATTACATCTGCGATCAGTTTAAGCGTGAAAGCGGCATTGATCTGAGAAACGACCGTATGGCGCTCCAGCGCTTGAAAGAGGCGGCGGAAAAAGCGAAGATAGAGCTTTCAAGCATGGTACAGACGAACGTCAACCTTCCCTTTATCACCGCGGATAGTTCCGGGCCGAAGCATTTGGATATGACGGTTACGCGCGCAAAGTTTAACGAGCTGACTTCTGATCTCGTTGATAAAACAAAGGATTGCGTGTATCAGTCGCTCAAAGACGCAGGGCTCAAAAAAGAGCAGGTGGATAAAGTAATACTTGTCGGCGGCTCAACGCGCATACCCGCCGTTCAGGATATGGTCAAAAGTGTAACAGGGCGCGAGCCGTTTAAAGGTATCAATCCCGACGAGTGCGTAGCCATCGGCGCGGCTATTCAGGCCGGCGTTCTTGGCGGCGAGGTGAAGGATATACTTCTTCTGGATGTAACGCCGTTATCGCTGGGTATTGAAACGGTCGGCGGCGTATTTACCAGGCTTATTGAAAGAAATACCACGATTCCAGCGAAAAAGAGCCAGATCTTCTCGACAGCCGCGGACGGACAGACCAGCGTTGAGGTACATGTGCTTCAGGGCGAACGCGAGATGGCCCAGTACAACAAAACGCTTGGCAGGTTTCAGCTTGCGGGCATTGCGCCCGCGCCGCGCGGCGTGCCGCAAATAGAGGTGACCTTTGATATTGACGCAAACGGCATCGTTCACGTTTCCGCTAAGGATTTAGGAACCGGCAATGAGCAGAAGGTAACGATTACGGCGTCGAGCAACCTGAGCGAGGATGAAATAAAGAAAGCTGTGCGCGATGCGGAGCAGTTTGCCAATGAGGACAAACAGCGCAAGGAAGAGGTTGAAACGCGCAATCATGCGGACAGCATGATTTATTCCACCGAGAAAACCATGAAAGAGCTTGGCGATAAGATCTCAGCCGAGGATAAATCGCGCGTTGAGGCGGAGATAGCGGCGGTCAAGTCGGCGTTGGAAGGCTCCAATCAGGATACCATTAAAAACGCTGTTGAGAAGCTGACGGAGGTATCCTACGATGTGTTTGGAAAGATCTATCAGCAAAACGCGCAGGCGAACGCCGGGGAATCGCAGAGCGCAGGGCAGGATGCATCCGGCCCCTCTGATGATCATGTGGTGGACGCGGACTATGAGGTCGTTGACGAAGATAATAAATAACGCCCATCGAGCGTGCGGAGGCAAAATGGTATGATAGAGCGTTTGCCTTTTCCGCGGCGCGTGAGAAAAAACCCGATTGACGAAGTGCCGTGCTAGCGGCATTTCGTCATGCGCGGGCAAGCACAGCAAAGGAGCATTGGGGAATTGGCTAAAAAAGATTATTATGAGGTGCTGGGCCTGAATCAAAACGCTTCGGAAAGCGACATAAAAAACGCGTTCAGAAAGCTTGCGAAGCAGTACCACCCGGATTTGCACCCGGACGACAAGGAGGCCGAGCAAAAGTTTAAGGAGGCGAACGAGGCGTACGAGGTGCTTTCCGACCCGGATAAGCGCGCCAAGTATGATCAATTCGGGCATGCTGCATTTGATCCTTCTGCCGGAGGCGGGGCCGGGGGCGCCGGTTACGGCTTTGGCGGGTTCAGCGATATATTCGAGCAGATGTTTAACGGCGGTTTCGGCGGCTCCTCTTACCAGCGAACCGGACCTATTCCCGGTAACGATCTGCGATACAGCATGACGATAACGTTTGATGAAGCGGCCTTTGGCACGCAGCGGGAGATACAGATACCTCGGGAGGAGGCTTGCCCCACATGCAAGGGCAGCGGCGCCAAACCCGGGACTCAGCCTGTAAAATGCGCCGCCTGCGGGGGCAGCGGCCAAGTTCGCATACAGCAAAACACCGTATTTGGTTCTTTCGCAACCGTGCGCACATGCGACGCGTGCCATGGTACGGGGAAAACCGTACCGAACCCCTGTATGGATTGCAGGGGGAGCGGGCGCGTTACCAAAACAAAGCGCATATCGGTCAGCATACCGGCGGGTATCGATACCGGCCGCACTCTGAACATCCGCGGCGAGGGAGAGGCGGGCTTTCGGGGAGGGCCGAATGGAGATTTATATATTACCATACAGGTTAAACCCCACAGGCTGTTTGTGCGGGACGGATACGATCTGCATTTGAATATGAGCATCCCGTTTACTGTAGCCGCGCTCGGCGGGGAAATTCAGGTGCCCGTGCTCAAGGGCTCCGTCAAGTATATGGTACCGGAGGGAACGCAGCCCGGTACGGTGTTCCGTTTGAGAGAGCAGGGGATTAAGCGCATGAACTCCAATTTAAAGGGGGATTTGCTCGTCAAAGTCAATGTGGAAATCCCAAGAAAGCTGAACGAGGAGCAAAAGGGACTTCTCAAGAGCCTTGCCGAATCCCTTGGCGATAAGGTTAAAGGGCCGAAGACCTCAAAGCGCGGATTTTTTGAAAAGGTTAAAGACGCGTTTAATGAATAAGTAATTTGGATTAAAAAGGCTGGACGCGACGGTTTATTAAAGAGCGGCTCAGCTGAGGGCCGCGTGAGGCGCTTTAAGCTGTTGGCGCGGACAGCCCCCGTGCGTGAGGCAGCATATTTCGTTATTATTTTTAAAATCTGTGGAAACGCTTTACGAGCACCAAGGTGTTTTTAACAGACTCAGGCTCCTAAAAAGTTGAGAACAATCGGAGCCTTAAAAATGGTATGGACTAAAAGCGCTGTTTATCCAAAACAACAAAACCTGGCGTATTGTGAAATATGCCAGGTTTTGTTATCTTTCTACCACCAGAGGGGCTCGCAACCAACACAAAAACTGGTTTATTCGCTTAATTATACGCACGCGCCTTTTCGAAAATTACGCAGCCGGCCCATTCGTGAAAACGCTTAACAATCTTAATCAGCCGTTGAGTAAATATATAGCCAGGTTCAGATAACCAGCAAAAGACACCCAAATTAAGTATGGTATCTGCAGCAGCGCCGCTCTCTTATCTATACGATAGAATAGCGCTATCATGATAACTATCAGAGCGAGAAGCAGCAAAAGCCAAACAAAGGAAAAGAGCAGCCAATGAAACCTGAAAAAGAAAATGCTCCAAAAAAAATTGACAACAAGCTGTAATCCGTATATCATTAGCGCTTTTGCTTTCTTCGGGTACGGCGCGTTTGAACGGTAAATGAGATAAGCGCTTATGCCCATTAAGATGTACAGTATTGTCCAAACAACCGGGAAAACCCACGATGGTGGCGCCAGGGGCGGCTGCTTGAGGGAATTATAATAAGCGGTCGCATCTCCAATAAACAGCGCTGACAATGCCCCAACTCCAAGGCTTATGATCAAGCTTATGAACAAGGGCTTATATTGCTTCCATATTCGTTGCATGTTTTATATCCCTCCATATTGTTTATATAGCATCTTATGGAATATCTGCAGGTTTAATACGATTATTTCTAAAGCGCGTATGCTTTATGTGAAGAAAAACAAAAGGTTATAAACCGAAAAGGAGAGTATTGTAAAGGAACGGGGACACCCCGAATAAAACAGGCAGTCACGCCACAGGCGGCACAGGCAGACGGGCGCGGGAAAGAACGTGCAAGGGAGTTACTAAGACTGTATAACACCAACAACAGAATATAAAAGGAGGCACCGTGTAAAGTCAGGTAATGATATTGGGGAATAACAAAAGGTCGTCCTACTGATAACCCGAAAGATATTATGCTGATAGTGTACTTCGATAAAGAAACAGCGGAAAAGCTGGACGAGTGCATTGAAGAAATCGAAGTGTCAAAGTCAGAAGTTGTTCACAAGGTACATGACGACCTCAGAAAAAAATAGAATGAAGCGGCGCACTTCTCACAAAAGTCACACACCACTTCCCCAGCCCTATTTTCCAAAAGCAAGAGCGGTGTAAATATTATGTCATGCGTCGCCTTCCCTTTCGAGCAATATCGGAACATAAAGAAAGGGGTGAATGTGAATGGGAAATATTTTAGACGCATTTGCAGATGATGAACTGTCTGTCAACCCGTCAACGTACAAGGGAAGCCCCCAAAAATAGGAAAGCTGTGACACAATGTACAAAACCGCTGAAGAACTTGAAACAAAACTGAATGACGAGGAAAAGAAACTGTTTGTACAGTTTCGTGACGCAAAAGCAGATGAAAACCACCTCTATCAGTTGGACGTATTTAAGCGGGGTTTTCGTATAGCCGTACTTATGTTATTTGAGGTATTCGCCGCTGGTAAAGACAAATTTATTCTCACCAAGGGGATGAATGAATGAAAACACTCCTACAACAACTTTACAGCGGTGAGATTTATCCATCTAAAAAAATCGTTGTAAGAACGCCAGAGTATAGGGAGCTAAACCGAAAAATCAGTGATGAAAAGACATATTTCAATTCTGCACTTTCCTCTAAAGATGGGGAATGATTTGAAGATTTAGGAGATATGGTATTACAAAGGTCATCGGCTTTTGCTTTTTGAAAACTTTATGTATGGTTTCCGGCTCGGCGTGAGATTTATGCTTGAAACACTCGACTCCTCGCCGATACATACAGAAGAATAACAGACACGAAAAAGGTACTGCCGCATGGTAGTCTTTTTTTCGTGTCCGTTAATGAATTCAAATCAATAATCCGGAAGTTAACGATTCATGTAAAAGTTTACTACTTCTACATTCCCATCCATTTCTTTACTTCCTACACTAAAGCCACATCTCTTAGTATAAAATTTTACATTCTGTTCTTTGTCAGAAGGTGTAACCAGAGTAATCTTTTTCCAGTCAGGACAAACAGACAATATATATTGAAATGCCTGCGTTCCTATCCCTATTCCTTGATATGCTGGTAACACACACAGACAACCAAGATAATAGTATCCTTTTTTTTCTTCGGAAACAGAAATCACCCCTACAGGAATCGTATTATTCATTATAATATATTTGACAGAATCTTCAATAGATGATTCCATTTCTTCTTTTGTTTTTCCATAACCAGGACATTTCCCATACCGAACATAATCTTCATAAAATGAAGCGTTATAAATATCAATCAGTAAATCCGCATCTTCTTTTACCGCTCTTCTATATGTTAATTCCATTTTTGACTTTCTCCAACTTTCAATTTGTCGATTTCGCCGAAGCGAATTGAATAATCACATTATACTGCATTTGCCTATTTCAGCCAATGGAAAGTTATTTTAATTTTGTCCGTTCCACCTATCCAGCCTGTCAATGGACGGGCAGTATTTTTTCGCAAAGTGCGCGAAAAAATCTCCACCCTTGAACCATTGACAAACTGAATTTTTGCCGTGACATTTCGCCGCCGAAAACAGAGAACAGGATAAATATCCTTGCCCGGTATCCGTCCGCTTCACTCTACGGCAAAACCGGCTCCACTGGCGTGGCGAATGTCGTTGGGTTTTACGGGGCTACGCGCCCCGCGCGCCCGGCCTCATCCAAAGAACAGAATTAAGGGCATAGGGTGACAGTTCGATATGGACATTTAGACTTGTTACACCGCCCCAAACCCCGCGTTGTTATGGGCTTCTTGTCACGCTCAAAGCCACGTTTTAAGGGCGGTAAGGGTTTTACCCCCGGAAACGGCTTCTAACCGTATACAGGCGCATTTCGCGCCCCTTTTTCCCACCCCTAAAAAAGTTCCTCTTGACAAAAGTCCTAATGGAGTGTTTAAGGGTATGCAAAACAAGGTTTAAGCCAGTGAATACGTAATTCGTTCAGACATGAAATTCATCGGGCTAAAGCTTCGTATAGGCCCATATCACAAATGCGATGCTAATGGCTGCGATATATGCAATATCAGCCGTTTACCTCCCTTTGCAGAGGAGCCCAAGCCCCGGAATCCTCATCAGGCCCAGCGGACTGTTCTTTGCATCCCGCAAGCCCTGCCATCATGCATACCATCAAAAGTATTGCGACAGCGCGAGCTAAATACTTCTTATTCATCATCAGACGCTACATTCAAAATTATAAAGAATGTATACTCCTTTCACAAAATATGATTATAACAATAATATTATAAAACATATAATAATGTTTGTGCAAGTATATTATATTCTTAATTCGAAAAAAATATATTGGATGATGGGGAAGGGCAATACAAAAGGCATACAGTTTACCATAATTACAGCATACCTCGAATACGTGTAGAGTACATGATGTAACTTATGCGTCGGAACGACGAATCCTAGTTAATTTGGCTCGAAAGGCTTATACTATTCTATGAGGTGATAAAAATGATCAAAACGATTTATCTAGCCGGCGGTTGCTTTTGGGGTGTTGAAAAATATCTTTCGCTTATTCCTGGCGTACTTCAAACTGAGGCAGGTTACGCAAATGGAAAGACGGTAAACCCAACTTATGAGGAGGTGTGCCGCCTTAATACCGGGCATGCCGAAACAGTTAAGGTCTTATTTAACTCCGATATTCTCCGTCTTAAGGAATTGCTCGAAAGATTCTTTCATATAATCGATCCTACATCGAAAAACAGGCAGGGTAACGACGTCGGCACACAATACCGCACCGGCATATACTATACAGACCCACAGGATAGAACGGAAATACTCGCTGCGCTTAACCGCCTTCAGGCACGCCATAATAGCAGGATCGTGATCGAATCGGCTCCTCTTGAAAATTATTACACGGCTGAAGAATATCATCAAAAATATCTGGATAACAATCCGCGCGGATACTGTCATATCCCTGCAAAGGCCTTTGAGCGCGCTAAGGAGCCCGTGCCGCCAAGTTCGTATGATGGTCTGCGGGAAAGGTTAACCGATATGCAATATAAGGTAACGCAGGAGAACGGCACGGAACCGCCGTTTCAAAACGAATATTATAATGAATTCCGCGAGGGGATTTATGTGGATATTGTTTCGGGAGAGCCTTTGTTTATATCATCGGATAAATACGAATCCGGCTGCGGCTGGCCCAGCTTTACAAGACCAATAAATCAAACGTCGATTAAAAAACAAGCCGACGCCAGCCATTCAATGCTCAGGACTGAGGTAAGGGGTCAAAAAAGCAACGCGCATCTTGGGCATGTATTTAACGATGGGCCCGCGGAAAAGGGGGGCCTTCGTTACTGCATCAACAGCGCGTCTTTACGGTTCATTCCGAAGGAAAGAATGAATGAAGAAGGTTATGGAGAGTATTTATCGCTGCTTTCCTGAACATATATTTATTAACAGAGGGTATATGCGCCTCTATATCATTTATATTGAATCATACGAACTTATAAAGGTTTGATAAAACGAAGAGTAAAGCAGATTCATGTGCATATGTTAGCAATTCATTATTATAGTTAAACATGTTATATCCATTTTGCAGCCTAAGGTACAGGCTTATTTATACAGATCCCAAAGCCCGGTATGAGTTCATAAACCAATTAAGGAATGATAAGGACAATACATTCAACATTTTGCTTTTATTGTTTCTTATGTGAATTAGCGTATACTATGCAGTCTCTCGTTCCATATGCGGAGCGAATCACCGCTTTAGAAACATTGGAAGAGGGTATAAGCAATATCGTGGAGATAACGCGTATCCATAGCGGTTTAGATGGAGATACATTAAACTGTATATCAAGCACTTCATTCAATTTATCTACCGTGCACAGAGAGCTAAACAAGCGGTTGTCATCTATATCAAGATAGTTAATCTGAATAAGCCTGTCATTCAAAAGGTCGTCCAGTTCATTGCTTAGTTTGATTGCTTGAAGCTCTTCAGATTCCTCCTCACAATTATAGCTACAATAATCCTCTAAGACAATTGCAACTGAAATATAACCATCGTTCGCTGTACATTCAATGTAATGCCCCGGATTGATAATATGTATTCTAAATACGTTGTCGCTTATTACGTTAGCATGCGGGAAATGCGATAGTAAAGAGTTGAGTACTTTCTCATTTTGCTTAATGGAAAGCCTGGTTTTATGACTTGGCCTTTGCGCAATATAACGGCGCTTTCTTTTCTTGCGAGTTTCTATATACATCGTTATAGCAGCCGCAATTAAGCAGAGAAGTATACCGAGCAACATTGTATAAGGCGGGTATAGCTCCATAAATCGAAGAAGGAGGAATAATCCTGCCGACAGCGTCAGGAGCAAAAACCCAAGAGTCAGAATAATGATGATTATCGCGCGATATAAATTTAACATAATGGATTTCACGAATATCCCCAAATACAGTCGGTTTATAATTATATAATCTTAACATATAATCTTAGAAACAGCAAATTCCACGCTTTATCGAATACTGAGCAATTATCAAACTTAGGCTGAACATAAATCACCAACATAAATTAGCCGATCTAGTTAACCCTAGTAGATAACCGCAAACTAAAGTTACTTACTATATGAGAAAACAGTCGTAAGCAGATTGTATGTTAATGAACAAATCTTATTATCCAATTATTACATACATTAATATCATTTTATCCTTTATAATATATAAAACTTATTATATAATTAAAACCTTCCACTATAACACCAGGTATAAAATAGCGTTATACTATGATAGAATAGGAGGTGGCAAAATTGAGAGTATACCTGACAGCCGAAGTCGCAAAGATTATTGGCGTTCATCCCAATACGGTGCGCCTTTATGAGGAATGGAACCTCATTCCAGAGGCACAGAGGCAAGCAAATTCATATCGGATATATACGGATTTTCACATTGAGCAAATGCGGCTTGCCCGGCTTGCGTTTAAAATTGAAATTACGCAAAATGGATTGCGGAAAAAGATTATTGATATGGTAAAAGCATCGGCCCGCAAGGACTTTAATCGCGCAATTTTGCTTGCAAACGAGTATATATCATTAGTTCGGCGGGAGAGGCATAACGCCAAAGAAGCGATTGAAATCGTTCTTCTTATGTTGTCGGATTCGAAGCAGAACAACCAATTATCGATGAAAAGGAAGGAAGTCTCCGAATACTTAAGCATATCTATCGATACGCTGCGAAACTGGGAATTGAACGGCTTGCTTGACGTTAAGCGTCTATTAAATGGTTATCGAATATATACTGATGAAGATATTCATCGATTAAAAATCATTCGTACGCTTCGTTGCGCGAACTATTCCCTTGAGTCGGTTTTGCGTATGCTCTGTGCGCTATCTAAAAACCCTCAAGCTGATATTGAAAACCTATTAAACGCACCAAAGGCGGATGATGATATAATAAGCGTGTGCGATAGACTTATTATCTCCCTGGACGAGGCGCAAGAAAACGCACTAAAGATGATTTTTATGCTTGAAGCTATGAAAAAAAGATTTTGAACCCTACACTATACCACCAGCCTTTCGATTAGTGATACCCTTTTAGTATCATGTTAGGAGGTATGCGTATGGAAGTTATCAGGGTTGAACACCTGTCAAAAAACTACGGAGCGCTGGTTGCGCTAAATGATCTTACGCTGAAAGTTAAGCGGGGAACGGTATTTGGTTTGTTGGGGGCGAACGGGGCGGGCAAGAGCACTGCGATTGAATGTATGCTCGGAACAAAAAAGCCGGACAGCGGGGCTGCGTTCATTATGGGTAAAAACCCGCTGAACGAACGAAAAACGCTGTTTGAGAAAGTGGGAGTACAATTTCAGGAGGCTAATTTTCAAGAAAAAATTACGGTGAATGAGCTTTGCGCAGTAACCGCATCGCTTTATAAAGCGCCTTCAAGCTATCGTGAGCTGCTTAAACGGTTTGGCCTTAAAGACAAGCTCACAAGTCCTGTTCTTGATCTTTCCGGCGGGCAGCGCCAACGTCTTTTCATCGTTCTTGCTTTAATCCCAAACCCCGAAGCCGTTTTTCTTGATGAGTTAACCACGGGTTTAGACGCAAGAGCTCGCCGGGACGTTTGGAAAATCCTATCCGAGCTTAAGGAAAGGGGACTAACCATACTGTTGACTTCGCATTTTATGGATGAAGTTGAAGAGCTTTGCGACGTCATCTGCATTTTGAAAAAAGGCCGAACCGTTTTTTACGGCAGCGTCGCCGAGGCCGTAAAACAAAGCCCTTATAATAAGTTTGAAGACGCTTACCTGTGGTATACGGATGAGGAGGATAAAGATAATGAAAACATTTCGCACAATGCTTAAAACGGAACTCAAGCTGTCGCTTCGGGGAATGGATATGCTCATTTTCGCGATTTTGATGCCGCTCGCAGTAATGGTTTTGCTTGGCGTTATCTACGGAAACAAGCCGGCGTTTGAAGGCGCCCAATATACGTTTCTTGAACTGTCTTTCGGCGCATTATCCTCAATCGCAATCTGCGCGGGAGGCGTGATGGGGCTTCCGCTAGTCGTTTCCGAGTATCGAAACAGGAAGATTCTCAAGCGCCTTAAAGTCACGCCGGTCAGCCCGGCAATGGTCTTGTTTGTGCAGGTAGCCATCTACGCGCTCTACTCGTTGACTTCCCTGGCGCTGTTATATCTAGCCGCGAAGTTATTTTTTGATATCCAGCTCGCAGGTTCTCCGCTTGTTTTTGCGGGCGGTTATCTGTTGGTGATGCTATCGATATTCAGCATCGGTATGATGGTGGGAGGGATAGCGCCCAACACCAAAATAGCTGGCGTAATCGCAAGCGCCCTATATTTCCCCATGCTGATTTTTTCCGGCGCAACCTTACCCTATGAAATAATGCCTGAAACGCTTCAAAGAATTGCGGATGTTTTACCTTTGACGCAGGGCGTTAAACTTTTAAAGGCTGCTACGCTCGGGCTGCCGGCCGACAATATCATACTCCCGCTGATTTTAATGGCTGTTATAGCGGTAATTTGCATCGGCATATCCATAAGGTTTTTTAAATGGGAATGATCATAGATGGATAACCTTAAATTAAGGTTTTTGAACGAAGAACCTATGTAATTTGCTCTTTTCAACGGCGGCCGGGTATTCGAGTTATAATCAGGTTTGAAGCACAGAAGAAGCCTTTAAGCATACATAACCGGCCGCTATTCAAGGTTTTCATCATTGAGCGATATTTCATTATTGACGCGAGCAGCTAAAAACACGTATAATACCGTTGAGCGCGCGAGTGTGGTGGAACGGCATACACAACGGACTTAAAATCCGTCGGGGAAACCTTGCGGGTTCAAATCCCGCCACTCGCACCAGTTTGAGTGTTCATAACGCAACTGAACATTCATATGTAAGGAGTAGTCCGATAGGGCTGCTCCTTATCTCGTTTGTAAACGGAAAACCACCGCTGAGCCGGTGAGTTCATAGAAAGCTTTAGCGGTGTTGAAAAACCTACCTTTGCTATACTCAAAGCGGTCTAGCCAGCCGTAAAAGAAAGCATAAGGAGGACATCCAATGGATGATGTGAAGAGCTTAGTACATACAAAGTGCAGTTTATAAGGGACTACAGCTGTTGCCACTGGATGAAGAAATTACAAAGCAGGAAGAACAGGTAGAGAACATTAACAGGTTTATCGACAAGGTGCCGAATTATCTCGATTTGGAAGAATTAACGTCCACTGTCTTGAATGACATGGTAAAGGCGGTGTATGTCCACGCGCCGGACAAGTCAAAGGAATATCGAACAGGGGATTGACATTTCCTATGACCTTGTGGGAATACTCCCCGTATCTTGCTCAATGATCTGCAAAACGGAGAAACGGCATAGCCGAAGCTACGCCGTTTTCCGTAAACAATCTTAAGCTGGTTTATGAAGCCGCACCCAAATGGAGATAGCTATGATGGATGTGCAGGGCTTGAAGATGTTCATTCATTTGATGAATGGATTGATTTAAGGGAAATTAAGTAAAAGTATAAAGTTGGATATATTCCACAGAAGTGTTTTTAGCAGTAAGACAAAGTGACAGTTTTGTTGTCGGAATGATTAATTTTCGACGCCCATTATCAAATTCTCTTAAAAATTACGGGGGCAATAATGTATATAGTATTCGTCCATCAGAATGACGAAAAGGTTATTTGTCTGTAATGCTAAGACTGGAATACTCATTTGCCGTGACTTCGGAGAAATTAAGATTTAATAAACTGCGATAAAGAAAATATAGCTTCACGATGAATATGATGATGAAAAAGAGCCAAATGTGTGGTCGGATTGCTCCCGGAAAGATACAAGCTATGGGATATAAAGGGATTTCCTATTCATTTGAGTATACCGAAATAACTTTAGAATAAATAATTATAGGTGCTAATTGCAAGCATTTGATGTTCAAAAAATAGCAAGGCACTTAATGTACCTTATACAGACATTATTTCTTAACTTTCAATTCAAGAAAACAAGGAACTAAGGTCATAGCCGCCGCTCCCTTTGTTCCTGTTAATCTTAAGTTAGTATTTCGTCGGCGCCACAATTTGTTTATCGTTCAGGAATTGATTCAGAAAATATTGCGCTAGATAGATTATCAAAATTTAGGATGAATCAAGTTCAAAAGAAGAATGCGGTTTTCTATTAACCCGGATGAATTTCAAAATCCTGCCGCTAGAGATATTACTTGCTTAAGTATAAGGCAATTATTCTATTCTTTACGAGATAAGTATAAAGATGTATTCAAGATAAACGAAATAAAATATGTAAATAATTCTAGTAATACAAGGTGTTTCGCAGCGGTTGATTATATCAACTAAAGTCAACAATGATTCCATTGATAAACACAGGATGAAATCGGTAAAATAATATATGGAGGTAAGGACATGAAAGAAATCCATATTGCTCGCGCACTGGTCAGGAAGCGTAAAGAAAAGGGGATAACGCAGGAGGAGCTTGCCCGTTATATCGGCGTAACCAAAGCATCCGTATCGAAATGGGAGACAGGGCAAAGCTACCCGGATATTTCACTGCTTCCGCAGCTAGCGGCTTATTTTAATATCAGCGTGGATGAGCTGATAGGTTATGAAGCGCAAATGACAAAAGAGGATATGAAAAAGCTTTATCATCGGTTATCCGCAGACTTTGCAGCTATGCCTTTTGATGAAGTGCTGTCGAAATGTCATGATATAGTAAGAAGGTATTATTCATGCTTCCCTTTGCTCTTTTATATGGGTATACTAATGCTGAACCACAGCGCGTTATCCGGGGGGGAAGACAATACCGCCAAAATCGTCCTTGAAGCAAAGGCGCTGTTTGAACGAGTAAAAGACGAGAGCGGCGATACGGATTTAGCCAAACAGGCGAAGAACATGGAGGCCATGTGCCTGCTCGCGCTCGGCAAACCGAGAGAGACGCTCGGTATACTTGATGAAACGACAATGGAGGTTATGATTACGGAGACTATCTATGCCTCCGCATGTCAAATGCTCGGTGAAACAACGCGGGCAAAAAAAGTATTGCAGATAGGCATATATCAACATCTTTTGAGCATGGTTGAGTTACTCACCTGCTATGCCGCGCTCTTAAAGGATGACGCGCCTTGCTTAAATGAGAGCTGCCGGCGCGTAAATTCAATATCGGAAGCGTTTAAGCTTGCTTGTCTAAATCCGGCTGTTATGATGAAATTTTACATAATCGCAGCCGAGGCGTATATGGCCGTTTTCGACCAGGCATCCGCGCTGGACGCTCTTAGCAAGTATGCTGAGGTTGTCAATGGGGAAATCTTTCCGCTAAAGCTTCATGGAGATGATTTTTTTAACCTTCTGGATGGCTGGCTGAGCGAACTCGCGTTGGGGATAATGCCGCCGCGCGATGAAAAAACGATACGGAAATGCATACTGGAGGCCGTGGAGCTAAATACGGCGTTCGCGCCGCTTGCTGAGGATTACCGGTTCAATCAAATATTGAACAGATTAAAAAGCAGCCTGATATAAAAGAGGTTAAGAGAGGTGATATTATGAAAGTGGTTACAGCCGAGAATCTGTCGAAAACCTATACTCAGGGTAAAAAAGCCGTAGATAGCGTAAACCTGTCGCTGGAACAGGGAGAGGTGTATGGCTTTTTAGGGCCGAACGGGGCGGGCAAGACTACTACGGTAAAGCTGCTCAACGGTCTGCTCCAGCCTTCGGATGGGGTTTGCGAGGTGTATGGTTTTTCGCCTTACCAAAACCCGGAACGCGTACATCAGATCTCCGGCGTTGTTACCGAGCACGCGCAGATGTACGATCATTTGACGGGGCTCCAAAACCTGATATTCTATGGTACCGCATTTGGCCTGAGCAGCGTTAAAAGTAAAATAATAGCCAAACAACTGCTTAAGAGGCTGGAATTGATCGATGCGGAGAACCAAAAGTTAGCGACATATTCGACCGGTATGCGTCAAAGGCTTTCACTGGCGCGCGCTTTGATACATAACCCCAAAATCTTGTTTTTAGATGAACCAACGTCGGGGCTTGATCCCGAAAGCGCGCTCAATGTAAACAACATGATAAAAAACCTTGCGCGCGACGAGGGGATAACGATATTTTTGTGTACGCATCAACTCCGGTACGCTCAGGAAATATGCAGCGCTTACGGCCTGATAGACGATGGCTCGCTGCTTGCATCGGGTAAGCTTGAGGAATTGAGAGCCATGGTTTTCTCAGGTATGACGGTAACAATCGCCGCGGACCGGTTACCGGAGAATTACGCATTTAAGAAAATTGATGAAAAGCAAGTTGAATTAAATGTGTTCTCTGAAGATGAAATTCCGGCTATCGTCCGTCAGATTGTGGATAGCGGCGGAAAGATATACCACGTATCCGCACGCAAACTATCCTTAGAGGAAATCTACTTTGCTCTTTTGGAAAAGCGCAAAGCACACAGAGGAGGCAAAGTATGATTAATTCAATGCAGCAGGCGATTATCAAGAAAGATTTAAAGGGCCTGGTTTTCAACAAGCGGCTCTTTCCGGCGCTGTTAATTGTTCCTTTGATGTTTACTGTAGTGATGCCGGTAATTTTTATACTGGTAATTCATTTTGGGCCGGACGACCTGAGCGAACTGCGGCCTTTGCTTGAAATGCTGCCCGTTGATGCTCAGACGGGCGATATCCGTAATGTATTCATGGGGATATTTTTCAACAACATTATGCCCGTATTTTTCATGATTATCCCGATTATGGCGGCAACAATTATGGCGGCGAGCTCATTTGTCGGTGAGAAGGAAAAACGGACGTTGGAGACGCTACTATACTGCCCGTTAACGCTCAAGCAGATATTTCAGTCGAAAGTATTCGCTTCGTTTTTCCTGAGTATGCTGGTTTCGCTCGGTTCTTTTATCATATTGCTGCTCGTGGTTCAAACGGGGTGTTTGCTGACGGCCGGAAACCTTATGCCGCCAAACGTCAATTGGCTCATAACTTTGCTGCTGGTTGCTCCATCCGTTTCATTAATGGCGATCACAATCATTGTACGCGGCTCCGCAAAATCGCAAACCATGGAGGAGGCTCAGCAGAAAGCCGTTTTTCTAATCCTTCCCATGCTGATGCTGATTATCGGTCAGTTTACAGGCGTGCTTCTGGTCAACGCATGGCTGTTGTTGGGTTTGGGCGCTGTTTTTGCGCT
This sequence comes from uncultured Eubacteriales bacterium, assembly GCA_900544555.1. Taxonomy (GTDB): domain Bacteria; phylum Bacillota; class Clostridia; order Christensenellales; family CAG-138; genus UMGS693. The sequence continues at coordinate 88,747 of UQWD01000001.1, read as the reverse complement.
TGCGTCCATACTTTTAATGAAGGGTGGGATACGAAATTTCAGCTATGAAAAGCTGTTAAGATAGTAGTTCGAGCTATTGCATTCGGCCGCATATACGTAAACATATAATTCAAGTGTGCTGATAGGCTTCTAATTAACGCTTAACCTAGAGTTCCTATGGCGGGATGAACAAAGTTTTCATCCCGCCATTACCGACTATTATTGTACTGCATATGAATTGTATGTGATTACATGTCTGAAGCATAACGTTCTTCAGAAAAACAATGATCGATTTATTAAAGACCGGCGGATTTTTTTATTCTTAGGCGATTGCTTTGACCCGTCAAACATCTAGCGCCAGCTAAATAATGCATACTTGAGGCTTAACCAGCTGCCCGCTTAGATCACGGAATTGATGATATGAGTGTTTTCGCAGGAGTCGCCGCAACAGCATCTTGCTCATATGGTGATTCTTAATTAAAAGCAGATATTGTGGAAAGTGTAAGCCTGAATGAAATTTGCATGTTGTTCGACTGTCCGTGCAAACTGTTCCAAATGGTTGTAATGGCGGCGCCCGCCGGTATAGAATACTAACACGGAGGTGTGCTAAAAGCACATTTGTTATAGGGGGGATCGCGCTTGAAAGTAAAATTAGTCGCCAATAGCGAGCATTATTCGGATTTGGCGCGCGAGCTTGAAAGGCATGGTATTGAAATAGATGAAAATGCCGGGCTTGTATTACAGGAGACGGATGCGTTTACCAGCTGCCTCATATGTAAAAAGGATAACGAGCTCCATCGTATTTCCACTGAGGATATTATATTTATTGAAAGCCTCAATCATGATGTGCTCGTACACACCGAACGGGGCGTTTTCAGAGCGGGGGAGCGGCTCTGGCGGCTATCAAACCTATTGAATCCGAAGGAGTTCCTTCGCATTAGCAACTCAGTTATCGCAGCGAGAAGCCATATTAAAAGCATTAAGCCGGCGTTATCGCAGAAGTTTATCTTAACGATGTCTGACGGAAACCGCGTAGATGTAACGCGGACATACTACTACGTTTTCAGAGAATCATTAGGGATTTAGGAGGGTTATTTTATGAGCGACCCCATTTTAACGACTTTGGCAGCGGCGCTGGCCGTACTGGCCGTTTTGACAAGCGGGGCATATTACCTCTTTTACCGGGCCGAGGTTAACAAGCGGCTAAATTCGAGTCGCGCGGGCGATAAAAAGCTGTGGTCGCCACTTAAGGTATGCCTCGCGTCGGTAATCGGCGTGTTATCGGTATTTGCGGCGATATGCCTTGTTCAGTATGCGGCCAATTCCGCGCCCTGGGATGGGCAAACTCAATTAAAGACGTATCACGCGCGGTTTTTCTCGCACGAAGAAATGCGCGAGGGATATCTGCGCCAATATTCCGTAAATGAAAATAAAGGGTATCGCAGAACAGAGAAACGGATCGACGACGTTAAATACACATACTTTATCAGCGAACAGGATGCAGACGCTTTCCACCCTGCTTTTATTATTTATGCTCAATACGTTGGAGAGGACAATCCTCAGTTCTACGACGTAAGCATTTCGTTTCTTGCGGATGATGGTACGGAGGTATCCGGCATGATGGTTGGCGGATGCGAAACCGCGGAGCCCATAGTATGCGCCGTCGGCAACTCGTTCACCGACTGCGGTATTTCCTTCATCGCGGACTTTTACAGCGTTAAACGGGAAGATTATGATTTAAACCGTTTAAAAACGGATAACACGCCGTTGTTCTTTCCCCTGCCCGAATTCAAAGCCGGGTGATTGCGCGTGATATTAAATTGATATTAAAAGCGTAACGGCGGCGTATTGGGGTTCTTCACATGAAATAGAACCATTTGACGCATACCATAACGCCTTTTGTTTTATCTAACTAAAAGGCCGCGGCGGACTTACTGCAAAAATTACAAATCAGGTAAGCCGTCAACATCAGAAAACACGCCTGCCCAGGGCGAAATACTCCTTGGCCCAGCTGTTCCAGCTGCTGATAATGACCTCGTTGGCGGAAGTAGACGCATGCAAATACTTACTGCTGCCAAGGAAGATCCCCACGTGGCCGATGCGCGAGCTTCCGGGCGAATAGAAAAACACGAGATCGCCGCGCTTAAGGCTGGACTGAGAACTGATACGCTCCCACTCCTCAACCTCTGAAAACCCTTGCGCGCTGTATCTTCTGGTCGATACGCCTACCTGCCTGAGGCAATAATAGATAAGACCAGAACAGTCAAAGCTGTCAGGGCCTTCCTCGCTCCACTCGTAAGGCTTGCCCAGTTGATCCATAGCGACCGCGATAAACGCCTCCACATCGCCTTCCTGCGGTTTGGGCGTAGGTTTTGGAGTATCCTTGGGAGTGGGCTTGGGGGTTGCTTTGGGCGTTGGCGTGGGGGCCGCGCTGGGACGGGGAGAAGGCGTAACCCCCGGCCTCGACGTAGCGTCGGGCTTTGGTGTGGCGGTGGGCTTGGGCGTTCTCTCCGGTTTCGGCGTATTTGAGGTATCGTTTGTTGGCTCCGACGTACTGTGAGCGTCGGGCGTAGGGGCGGGGGAGGCTTCGCTGCCATTCATGGTTAAGGCCGAAGGGGAAAAGAGTATATCCTGGTCTTCCCTATCCACCTTACCATCCACTACAAGCCCGTTTATAGCTTGAAAGGATTTAACGGCCCGTGTTGTTGCCGCACCGAAATAGCCGTTTGTTTTACCGTAATAATAGCCTAAATCCAAAAGCTGCTTTTGGAGCATCTCAACATCGTTGCCGCTGTTGCCTTCTTCTATTACATAGGGCTTTGCGGAGCCGGAAAACAATACGCTCTGCACAAGCGCGTCCGCAACACCGGTCTGTAACATATAATGGCTGCGCTGAAATAGCTTTACGGCGTTTTCAGTGGAAGGCATATACATGCTGGTCGGTTCATCCGTATCGCAATAACCTAGCGACATAAGGCTTATCTGAATTTCCTTAATACTTTCATCTTCATCGCCAATCCGATACTCTTCAAATGCGGCTAAAGGACCGGCTGTTGTAACAGGCCCGGTAACTTTCGGTGTAGGCGCTATGAAAGCTGCTTGGGTAGGAGGGGGTGAAAAAGACGGCGTTTCCTCTAAGTCATTTTCACCGCCACGGGCCGAAGCCTTCGTATAAAAGGCAGGAAATACAGCGAAACAAATTACTGTAACGCCAAATACGCATCCTAAGATTATACTTGATATTTTAACAAAATTCTTTCTGCTTTTTCTGACGGCCTTATTCACGCTGTCTCTCCACCTGTATATTTTTACACTATATTTACTAACATTATATAACAGGTTAACCGAATTTTCCAGAGGTTTATCCTATATTTTTGATATTTAAGCATATAGACCCCAGGGAATAAATTGTATGCAAACCGTTTATTTCCACTTAAACATACATAATATGTAGACATTACCAATATATCGGCATATATAAATTTATATGTATCCCATTCAATTGATCTGTTGCATCTTTCACATCTAATGATTATAATAAATATAAACACATATTTATATGTTTAGGGAGGTGAAATATTGGAGAAGAATGAGCGCGAGCTTATATGCCTTGATACGCATACCGACGCGGAGCGGGAAGGGCGAATCCTCTCAAAGGTACCCACGGAAGACGAGGCGATTGACGCCTCTGAACTGTTCAGTCAGCTGAGCTGTCCAACGCGGATACGCCTATTAAGCATATTGGCGTTGGATCAGATATGCGTCTGCGAACTGGCCGGTATGCTCGGCATCAGCCAGCCGGCGGTATCGCACCATTTAAGGATGTTGCGGCAAAGCGGGTTTGTACGCTATAAAAAACAGGGCAAGCAGGTACAATACAGCATCTCCGACAGCCCGGGGGGACGGCTGCTCAGAACAATAATTCAAGACATTATGGACAGGAGGGACGAGGATGAAAAGCAAGAACCGAAAAATATATGACAATAGCACTCATGCTCATAGTCATGACGGGTGCGGTTGTTCAACGAAGAACGGCGGCTGCAACAGCAATTATGAGAGCCACGATCATGACGATGCTCATGGACGCGATTGCGGGCGTGCGCATAGCTGCTGCACTGACGGGGAATGCGGCCTGGACGCGCATTCGCACACGGTTTCATGCGGGTGCGGGGAAGAGCATGGGGGCTTTAACCTTAAATGGGAACTCATAGTTATCGCCACCGGAATTCTCGCCTTTATCCCTGGCCTTTTGTTGGCGGATACGCCACGGCTTATTCTGCTGCTTGTGTCATATGCCGTATTGGGCGGGCAGATATTGTGGCGTGCCGCCGCCGGGCTCTTAAAGGGAAGGTTTTTTGATGAAAACGTTTTGATGAGCGTTGCGACCATCGGCGCGCTCGCGCTTGGCGACACAGCCGAGGCCGTTACGGTAATGCTGCTTTATCGGATAGGCGAGACGCTTCAGGGGATAGCGGTTGCGCGTTCCGAAAAATCGATTAAATCCGCGATGGAGTTGATACCAGAGAGGGTAACGCTTCTTAGGGGCGAAGAAGAAATATCCGTTGAGCCGAACAAGGCGTCTCCGGGCGATCGTATACTTGTCAGGCCGGGCGAGCGCATAGCGCTGGACGGTATAATTGAAGGAGGAAGCGGCCTTGTCGATTACTCCGCTATTTCGGGGGAAAGCGTCCCTGTCACCCTTGGCGAGCAGGATGAAATACTGTCCGGCGGCATATGCCTCAACAGCCCAATTATTATCAGGGTAACAAAACCGCTTGAAGAATCCATGGCTTCGCGTATCATGCGCGCGGTTGACGAAGCGGCCGCAAATAAACCAAAGGTTGAGAAATTCATTACGCGCTTTTCGCGTATATATACGCCGTGCGTACTTGCCGTTACCGTGCTTGTCGCAGTTATCCCACCGCTTTTGAGCCTTGGGGATTGGAGCATGTGGATACATCGCGCGCTGCTGTTCTTGGTGATTTCCTGCCCTTGCGCGCTGGTGCTTAGCGTGCCTCTGACTTTTTTCGCGGGGCTTGCGCGGGCTTCCGCCTCGGGTATTCTTTTTAAAGGGGCCGGCTATATGGAAGAGCTGGCAAACATTCGCGCGGTGGCCCTGGATAAAACCGGTACGATAACCCGTGGCGTTTTTGAGGTTACGGGCGTACACGCGGCTGAGGGCTGGGAAGAGGCCGAAATTTTAAGGCTTGCCGCCGCTGTCGAGAAAATGAGCCTTCACCCAATAGCGCACGCCATTGTTTCCGCGGCGGGGGAAAGTGCGGAGCAAACGGAAGCTAGCGAAATTATAGAGCGCTCGGGCAGGGGTATTGAGGGTAATGTGGATGGTAAACGCGTGCTTGTGGGCAACGCGAGAATGATGCGTGATGAGTCCATAACAATTTCGGAGGTCGACGCGGCGGGAACCGTCATATACGTAGCCGTGTGCGGCGTGTACGCCGGGGCGATCACGATTGCGGATCAGCTTAAGGAAGGCGCGAGGGAAGCTGTGATGCAAACACAACGGTTAACCGGGTTTGTGGCGCTTGTGACCGGGGATAATGAAAAATCAGCGCTGGCGGCAGCCGGCGAGGCGGGCATAGATAGAGTACATCATTCGCTGCTGCCGGAGGATAAGCTTAAGGTTATACGCGGTATGCGCGAAGAGCGCGGTTCCGTGTTGTTTGTGGGTGACGGGATTAACGACGCGCCCGTGCTTGCCGGCGCGGATGTTGGTATGGCTATGGGGGAAACAGGTACGGACGCGGCTGTCGAAGCCGCCGACGTGGTTCTGCTGAGCGGCTCGGTTGCGCAGGTATCCGAAGCCATTCGGATATCCAGGCGGACGAAACGCGTGGCCTCCACAAATATCGCTTTTGCGCTGCTGGTTAAGCTTACGGTGATGGCGCTTGGCGTAATGGGCATTGCTCAGATGTGGATGGCCGTATTCGCGGATGTGGGCGCCACGCTCATATGCGTACTGTACGCCATCACCCTGCTGCCTGTAAAACGCGTTCAGCGGAAGCGGTAGGCGAGCATGAGATCGACCATCGCCCCGTAGCTTTTTACGCCAAGCTCCTGCTGGTTGAACTTGAGATAATTATCGTTTATTTGCGAAAAGGTATCGTCAACGGGGCCCTCAAAGGAACTCCAGTACGCATTATAATGGTTCATGTCGCGCAACATCGCCGCGCTGTAAGAATAGTACAGCGCGGCATATTTATCGCCGTCGGCCGCATAAAGTTGATTGCCGCAATGGATCAGCGCGAGCATAACGCCCGAGTATGCGGTTTCCGGGTTCTCCGACGAATTGCATGCGAGATACGCCGCGAAATTGGCCTCGTCCTCACGGGCTATGCCGAGCGAATGGGCGGCTTCATGCGCCGCGGAGGAGATTAGGAGCATAGCGGGCTGATCCACGTTGACGTTGGATTCGCCGGTGAATGGGATAAATATCCCCGCGATGCCTGCATACGATAGGCCAACCGACGCGGTAACGCACTTGGGCGGGAACACCTTTCCGTTAAAAAACGGCTCGGATTGCGACAAGCGCGCATAATCGTCCGGTACAGCGTCAAAATATGCAGCAAGCGGCATGCTCAGTACAAAAACGCCGTCTTCGTTCTCCGTAACCTTATCGCGCAGCCGGGCCGCCGTTTGCGCGAGCTCTGTGCAAAGAAGCTCAAGTTCCTCCACCGGGCGTTCCTTCACCGGCAGGGACATGAGTTGGCTCAAGGGCGGCCTTGAATATTGAAAGCCCCATGAAAAGTAAAACAGGTTGAGCATTGCGCCCGCCGCGATAAAAAGGGAAAGAAAATAACCGGCGAGGCGTATGGGGGCGATACGCCTGAAAATGCAGCGTATGCACTGATACAGGGTTAAGAAGATGACGCCGGCGCTGAGGGCATACAGTATAAATTCCGCGAGGGAAAAGGGGAACAGCGAGGAAAAGCCGCTTAATAAAAAATGTACAGCGGGATAGATGATGCGGCTGTAAACGGCCTCCGTAGCTTCTGGAAAACTTGACGCAAGCCTGGGTAAAAGAAAACCTAGTGGTATTAACGCCAGCCATGGCAAACGGCGGACTAGTTTTTTACTGTATAATGATTTTTCGGTTATGCTTACGTTTTTTCTCATGAAAGCTCCCTTGTTCTATCCCGCTGACCGGCGCGCGCCCTACGCGCCGCGCAAGAATCGTGTTTTCCGCCGCGAAGTATATCGCGGCAAGATATAAAAGATTATAACATGATTTTATAGCGTTTCATAATCGCTGTGAATAAAATGCTATAATATCCATGAAGGCAGGTGATTGAATTGGAGATAGGCGTTTCAACGGCGAGTTTTTTTGCCAAAAGCTATCCAGAAGACGCTTTGACGGCTATTCGCGCCATGGGCGCGCAGCAATGCGAGGTTTTTTTAAATACTTTCAGCGAATATGACGAAAACTATATTTCACTATTGTCAGGCAGGGCAAAAGAGTTGGAGCTAAACGTTTATTCCGTTCATCCTATGGGTACGCAATTCGAGCCGCAGCTTTTTTCGCCTTACAGCCGCCAGCGCGACGACGCGTGGGCGCTGTACGAAAGAGTGCTTGCGGCCGCAAAACGGCTTAATGCCGGCGTGTATGTCATGCATGGCCCGGTTTATATGAAAAACAGCATGAAGAACCTTGAGCTAACGCGTATTGGGCCTATTATTAGGGATCTGAGCGCGCTGGCAAAAAGTTACAGGGTGCGGCTTGCATGGGAGAATGTGAGCTGGTGCCTTTTTTCAACGCCGGAGTTCGCCCCTAGGGTTTTGGACGCGGCCAAGACCGACGACCTTTGGTTTACGTTGGATATTAAGCAGGCGGTCAGAAGCGGGTTTGATCCCAGCCTGTATTTTACGGCCGTCGGCCCAAAGCTGGCGAACGTACACCTTTGCGGCTACCATGTTGAGGCGGACGGAGGCCTGTCGCTCTGCCTGCCGTCGGATGGGCAGGAGGATATTTTAAAAATTAAGCAGGCTTGCAAGAACGCCGGTTATACCGGTCCGGCGTTTATTGAGGTTTACAGCGATTTATACGCGGAACCGGCCGAGCTTGAACGATCCTTCAGGCGCGTTTGCGCCCTTACGCGCTAAAGCCCGGTTAGGGTCTGTATTTCTCGACCACCTTTTCAGCCCAATCCTGATCCGGGCCTTCTATAATGGATATCACGGGTATGCTATGCGCGGAATCAGGCTTAAACAGATAAGTCGTTGGGCCGTTACGCAGTTCGCCCTCTCTGGTGTGCACATAAAATAGCGCGTACGGCACGTACCCGTCGCAATAAACAAGTATGGTAATCCTTCCGTATGCAGCGGGGGATAGCGCTTCATAATGCTCATCCTTTATTACAGGCACGTCTATTTCCGGCGTGCGTCCCTCTTCATCCGTTTCAAGGCATTCGTCAATTTCAGGGATAACGACCTGCGCCCCCTTAATCGGCTCGTCCGTAAAGCCGTCGAGCACTGTAACCTGCAGCCTGCCGTTTTCATATTTAATCGTGGCAGGACTGCCGCACGCCGATAAGACCCCGGCGATAAGCGCGAATACTATAACGGCGGCCGCAATGAAATTCCGCTTTTTTACACTCTTTCGCTCCATAACCATGCCTCCAATCGCTTTTATACACTTTATGCGTTAAATTTTACAATAATTGTGTTATAATAATAAAAAAATAAGTTTTATTATGGAGGCCGCCGTATGAAAAGATATGAAGACCCTAAATGGATGCAGTCCATGCGGATACGCGTTGACTACAACAATATGATGCAGGCAAATATCGGCGCTAAGGGCATAGGCGAGGAGCTTTTGCAGGAGCAGAGCCCCAGGTTAAAAAACGCGGCACAAAGCATGAGGCTTAAGCGCTCGAATATGCGCTGGCGCGAGCTTCCATATGAACAGGAAGAGGCGGTCAACCGTATTTTGGAGACTGCGGATGAAATACGCGGCTTTGCGGATGCGTTCGTGGTATTGGGTATAGGAGGGAGCGCGCTCGGCCCTATGGCGGTGCAATATGCGCTCAACCATACCCGTTACAACGAGCTGAGCGGGGAAAAGCGCAAAGGCCCAAAGCTTTATATTGAAGATAATATTGATCCGGAGAGGATGAGGGCGCTGCTTGACGTAATCGAAGTCGAGCATACGGTTTTTAACGTAATAACTAAATCAGGGAGCACTTCTGAAACGATGTCCCAGCTTCTGCTGATATTTGATGAACTCGCTAAATCCTGCGGCGCTCAGTATCAATCGCATATTATCGCAACCACCGATAAGAGCAAGGGGAACCTGATAAAAATAGCACGGGAGCTTGGGCTGAGAACCTTTTACGTTCCGGACGGCGTGGGCGGGCGCTTCAGCGAGCTGTGTCCGGTGGGGTTGCTTCCCGCTGCGGTATGCGGAATCGATATAAGGGAAATGCTTGCCGGCGCCGCATATATGGACGGCCTGTGCAGCCAGGAGGAGATTCGACAAAACCCGGCTTACATGCTGGGCGCGCTCGATGTGTTTGCCTTTGAGAGCGGCTGCAATATTAACGTGATGATCCCATACGCGGAATCGCTGCGGTATATGTCGGATTGGTTTGCCCAACTTTGGGCGGAATCCCTCGGAAAACGATATAACAACAATGGGGAAGAGGTTTTTTACGGGCAAACCCCGGTTAAGGCGCTGGGAGTAACGGATCAGCATTCTCAGGTACAGCTCTATACCGAAGGGCCGTTTGATAAAGTGATAACGTTCCTCGGCGTGGACAGATACCGCATTGAGCTGGAAATCCCCCGCGGCTTTGAGCATATACCGGACATTGCCTTTCTTGGCGGGCATACGTTTAACGAGCTGTATCACGCTGAGCAGGCTGCTACCGAATACGCTCTTCAAAAAAACGGCCGCATGAGTAAAACCATCATCCTTCCTGAAGTTAACGCGTTTACCGTTGGCGAGCTGCTCTATCTGCTTGAAATGCAAACCGCGTTCGCGGGAGAGCTTTTGGGAATAAACGCGTTTGACCAACCGGGCGTTGAGGAAGGTAAAAATGCTACCTACGCCCTGCTCGGGAAGCCGGGATATGATTTAAAAAGGATGGAATTACAGGCACGCCCGCCGAAAAATGAGGCTTATATGGCGTAAAATTTGTAACGAAAATGTGAAATCAGGCTGGTTTACGGCCATTTCGGTCCGGTATGCGTTACAATGGCTGGGTACGGAGGAAAAACAATGAGTAAGCGTTTTATTCTGTCGGCGCTGTGCGCGCTGATTATCATAATCGCCGGATGCCACAATACGGGCGAGGGCGGCGATTTCAACGAAACGGCGTCCCCTGCCCCTATTAGCGCGCCGCCCGAAGAGGTGGACAACATTATAGGCTATGTCATAGGGGATGACGGCGATATAAACAGCTATATGTCGATGCACGGTTTTTTAAAGACCGCGGAGAATCTTGGCTATCCTTCCAGGCTGTTCAGATTCGATGAGGGCGAAAGCGCGTTAAGCGCGGTTGATGAAGCAATCGACGAGGGATGCAAGGGGCTTGTCATACAAAATGCAAACGGAGAAAATGACGATGCGGTCAGAGCCGCGTTGTCAAAGGACGTATTTGTCGTTGTGCCATACGACGTATGCGCCGTTGAAGGGCTCAATGGGAATGTCGCGGCCGACAACTCGGAATATATTGAAGAGCTTGCCCGGGGCATAGCCGAGCGTATGAAGGAGCGCAATCTGAGCGCCGGGCGTATACTGGTATATGGTACGGATCCCGCGCCCTTCGCGCCCGAATTCGAGCGCGCCGTTTTAAGTTACTATCCGCAATACAGCGCGTCCGTGTTCAGGCGCACAAAGGCGGGTGAAAATGAGGCGGCTGATGAGCTTGCGCAATATTTGCTTCACAACAGGGACGTCAAGGGGATATACGCAATCGACGCGGACGGGGCGGCTATCAGCGTACTCGCCAGAAAACGAGCGCAGGAAATCTTTAAAACGTTCAAACCGGAGCCTTCCGCTACGCCGGATGCGAACGGGAAATCATCTTTGAATGATGAGCTTCTAAATAAAATTTCTATAACGATTTTTGGCACGAATATCAGTGAAGGCAATCTAAAATTATTTGATAGCAACGATATCAGCGCATTATGCATCGAGCCTTATTATGAATCGGCCGCACAATCCGTTATGATGCTTGATAAGCTCTTTAAGGGGGAGACGGTTGCCGGAACGATGCGCGTTAACCGCCCGATTGTCCGTACCGATACCGTTGAAAAGTATGCGGCGCGATATGAACAGGTGAAGGAATGGTTTGAGCAGCCATAAAGATAACGCACAGTATTTAAAGACCTGTGAGTGTAATTGCTGGCAAGGAGCCATGATACGCATTAAATCTATGTGGATCATCTTAAAGCGTGTAATGCACGCCGTATAACGCTTGGTTAGCGTATGCGCTAACGCCGTATACGGTTTCAGGTTATAATTTATGCCTGCGGCTTCGCATGGCAGGTTAAATACCTGTATACACATTTGTAAGCCGTAAAGCAGAGGAATGATTGTATGAAACCTACCGAAACGAAGATTTGGAAAAGGATCGATTGGATAACGGTTGTATTGGTTTTGCTTCTGGTCGGATTCGGGCTTGTCAGCATTGCCAATACAATGGCCGCGCCTTTCACAGGTGAAGAAGACAGCCTGAGCGACTATATCGGCAGGCTGAATATGGAATACGTACAGCGCCAAATTATCAATTTCCTTGTTGGCGTTGCGGCTATGCTGGTCGTTATGGTTGTGGATTACGCGCTGTTAAAACCGATAATCCCTTTTGTTTATGGAGCCAACGTAGCCTTTTTGCTCGTGCTTATCATTGCAGGGAAAACTTCACGGGGCGTGGCCGGTTGGTTTATCCTCGAGGCGATAGACAGGGCTATTCAGCCGGCGGAGTTATGTAAAATTTCGATTATTTTGATGCTTTCGCTTCATGTATCCAAGTCTATTGAAAAGCATGGGAGCCTAAAGCGTTTTAAAGATATAATCGTTTGCCTTGCGATTGTAGCTCTTCCAACAGCTTTGGTCATGTTACAGCCGGATTTTGGAACGGCATTCGTTTTTATCTGTATTATGGCTGTGGTATTCTTTGTGGCGCGTATAGGTTGGAAATATATCGTCGCGGCCGCCGCGGCGATTGCCGCAGGTCTCCCTCTTGGTTACTTTTTCCTGATGAACGACGATCAAAGGCTGCGAATAGACGTTTTTTTAAACCCCGAGCTGGATCCTTTAAACGCGGGCTTCCATGTTACGCAATCAAAAATTGCGATAGGGTCGGGTCAGATGTGGGGTAAAGGATACTTTACGGAAGGGACGCTTGCCCAGCTTAAGTACGTACCCGAAAGGCATACGGACTTCATATTCGCGGGTATAGTCGAGGGGTTGGGTTTCGTTGGGGGCGTATTGTTAATCGTTACGTTCTTTGTACTGATGTTTCGCTGGCTGTGGGTGGGCATAAAGGCTCGCGACGCGTTTGGCCGCTGTATTGCGATTGGCGCTATGGGGATGCTTCTCGCGCATGTTTTCGAAAATATCGGAATGACAATCGGCCTGATGCCCGTAACCGGTATCCCGCTTCCGTTTATCAGCTATGGAGGATCAAACCTGCTGACTAATATGATCGCGGTCGGGCTTGTGATGAACGTATGGATGCGGCGCGCACAGAGGGGTTGAGTTAGACGACAGCTTAGGCTGAACCCACCCATAAAGCATCGTTTATTGTTTCCTGCCTCAATCGACGAACTGTTTCCGAACGCGAGTTTGTTTTTAGTGCAAAACAATTTGTTTACATTGATAGATGACCCTGCGATAGTTATACTTTTCATTTTATGTCCGGCATGCCTTTAAAGCCCAACTAAATTTACAGCATCATCCCCGCCGGCGGCTGATGCAGACTCGGCGAAGCTTAAATCGGGCGATATTTATGCCGGCATGTAAACCCGGGTTGCTTTGATGTAAGCCCGGTTTGTTTTTTCTTTTATGTGAAAAATGTGATGAACCATGCGCTGCCGTCATATAATCTCAATAGCGTATATAGGGGGAAATATGTATGGATGAAATAAAACGTATCGAAGTGGCCGAGTTTGTGTCCACACCCGCATATATGGAAAAGGCCCGCCCGAAAACCGCGCGGACAGGGAAAAAACGAGGCGATAAAAGGCGCAGGATCAAGCGGCGCAGGGTGAGCGCCGCGGAGCCCGCCGCCTCCCCTTCATCCATGCTGATTAAGCTGGGCGTTTGCTCGGCCGCGTTCGCACTGGTGCTGCTGCTCAAGTGGATTGATACGCCCTTTACCAACGGCGCTTATGAACAGATACGCAGCGCCGTAACGTCCACGGACGAGGAGCTTGATGAGATGCTGGGGAAGCTTAAATTCGTGCAGCTGCCCGGCATACTGGATGTGTTTTCAACCGGGGCGAAATTCGCGCTTCCCGTCGACTATGCGAATGTTTCGCTCAATGAGGCCAAAACAATGCTCACACTGACCTCATCAAAGGATAACAGCGTAGTTAAGTCTTCAGGCAAGGGCTATATCAGCGACGCGGGCTTGAGCAGTGGGGAAGAAACCTATTTTGTATGCGTTATGTATGAAGATGATATAGCCGTAACTTACACGGGGCTATCGGAGCTTAAGGTAGAGCGCGGGCAGCCGGTTCAAAAGCTGGATCATCTGGGTGTTCTATCAAAAAGCGCTTCACTTACTGTTACGGTTTCCGCTCAAGGGAGGCCGCAGAACCCAGAGGATTATTTTGACGTGAACTTAGAGGACGCGTAAATGCGCCTGTTCAGCGTTGGAGGGACGCAGATAGTTTGCAGTCCCTTTATTCTTGTTTTGATTTTTTTATGCTGTATAACCGAGGCGTGGGATTATCTTGCGGTTTCGTTTATTTCATTGAGCGCGCACGAGATGGCGCATGCGTTTGTCGCGCGCAGACTGGGCTATCATACCGTTCAGATAGAAATACAGCCCTTTGGGTTTGTAGCCAGAATGAACTCGATTACGAGCCGGAGCGACGATGAACTCGCAATAGCGCTTGCGGGGCCGGTTTGCAGCCTGATTCTTGGAACCGCCGCGGTGGGGTGCCTGCGCGTTATAGAGGATCCGCACGCCGTTGTTATGCTTTTCTGCAAATTTAATATGACGATTGCGCTCTTTAATCTGCTGCCCGCGCTTCCTCTGGACGGGGGTCGAATATTGCGGGCGCTTTGTTCAAAAAAGCTCCGCCCGCGCGCGGCTACCTTGCTCGGCGCATGGATTGGCGTGGCCGCGGGTGCGGCTCTCATCGGCGCGGGCGCGGTTTTTCTGTCAAAAGGCATGCTTAACCTCTCTTTTTTTCTGGTGGGGGTATTTTTAATACCGGCTGCGTTTAAAGAGATGAGAAACGCGCAGGGGGCGCAGTTGACGGCCATGTTCAAGCGTAAGGATATTTTCAGCGGTGGCGGCGTTTTAAACATGAAGCAGATTGTTGCGCATAAAAGCATGCGCGCTTGTGAAGCGCTTAAAAGCTTTTCTGGTAACAGATATAACCTGATTATTGTTGTAGACGACAATATGCTACGTATTGGAGAGCTGGACGAGGGTGAGCTTTTAAAGGGCATCGCCGAGAGAGGTTCGGACGTTTTGCTGGGGAAGCTTGTAAAGCGCGATTGACCGGCGCTTCAATAAATGCTAAACTCATGATTTGTAGTATGTCGTGAGGCGTTTAACGTTTTGGCTCCGTCAGGCCGCCAAAATGAGATTGCAAGTTACTAGAGGTGGATTGTTTGAATAATAATGATATTCGGCGGCTTCTTGCGAAGGTTGAAAGACCGGCGCGGTATTCAGGCGGGGAACTGAACTGCGTAATAAAAAAAGACGCGGACGTGCTGTTCGCGCTATCGTTCCCCGATGTTTATGAAATTGGCATGTCACATCTTGGATCGCGTATTTTATACCATACGCTTAACTCAAGGGCTGATACCGCTTGCGAGAGGGTATACGCGCCCTGGCCCGACATGGAAAATGAGCTCAGGGAGAATGAAATTCCGCTCTTTTCTCTTGAGAATAAGCGCCCGCTCGCACAGTTTGATATCATAGGCTTCTCCCTATTATATGAGATGTGCTATACCAACATACTGAATATGCTGGAGCTTTCGGGCATACCGCCGTTGAGCGCGGATCGCGGCGAAGAGCATCCGCTTATTGTTTGCGGCGGGCCCTGCGCTTGCAACCCGGAGCCAATAGCGCCTTTTATGGACGCCGTAATGATTGGAGACGGTGAGGAGATGATAGGCGAATTGGTGGAGACTTATGCCAAATGCAGGAAGCGCGGGGCGGACAGGCGCGCGTTGCTAACCGAGCTTAGCAGGATTGAAGGTGTGTATATCCCGAGCTTTTACGAGCCGGCATACGATCAAAACGGATTATTTACCGGGATGAAAAAAACAGAACCAAGCGCTCCGGACAGGGTTCGCCGCCGCATCGTCCGGGATCTGGACGTGGCCGCGTACATAGGAAAGCCGATAGTTCCTTTTTTATCCATCGTACACGACAGGATAGCGTTAGAGATCTTTCGCGGCTGCACGCGCGGCTGCCGCTTTTGCCAGGCGGGTTTTATTTACCGGCCGGTACGCGAACGGGAAAAGGAAACCGTTTTGACGCAGGCCAGGGATTTAATCGCCTGCACGGGGTACGATGAAATCTCCCTATTCTCCCTCAGCTCTGGCGATTACTCCCGTATACACGAACTTGTTCCGGAAATTTTGGAGGAATTTGAGACTAAGCAGGTTTCCATATCCCTGCCTTCTCTGCGCATTGACTCGTTTTTAAAGGACGATCTAGAAAAGATGCAGTCCGTGCGCAAGGCCGGCCTTACGTTTGCCCCTGAAGCCGGCACGCAGCGCCTTCGCGACGTGATTAACAAATGCGTCACCGAGCAGGATCTGATGCGCGCTGTCGGCGACGCGTTTGAATCTGGCTGGACAAGCGTTAAGCTCTACTTTATGATAGGGCTGCCTACTGAAACGGAGGAGGATTTACAGGGCATAGCGGATCTGGCGCGCAAGGTTTCGGAAATGTTCTATGCCATGCCCAAATCAAAGCGCGGAAAAGGCCTGCGCTTGACGGTCAGCGCATCGTCCTTCGTACCCAAGCCCTTCACCCCTTTTCAGTGGGAACCGCAGAACAGCAGGGAGGAGCTGATTGAAAAACAGCGCTATGTCAAAAACGCGCTCAAGGGGATAAAAGGGGTTGAATTTTCATATCATGCTCCGGATATAAGCGTATTAGAGGCTGTGTTTGCAAAGGGAGATCGGAGGCTGGCGGACGTTTTGATGATTGCCCATCAAAAGGGCGCTCGCTTCGATTCATGGGATGAGCATTTTAAGCCCGTTGCGTGGAGCGAAGCGTTTGAGCAGGCGGGCGTTTCCCCCTCATACTACGCCCACAGGCGAACGAAACCGGGAGTCGTAACGCCCTGGAGCCATCTGGATATGATTGTGACGGAGGATTATCTCGCACGCGAATATGATCGCGCGCTTAAAATGGAAACAACGAAAGACTGCCGCGGCGGATGTAACGGCTGCTTTGGAGCGTGTTATGCGGATTATTGTAAAGTTTGAAAAAAGGGATGAAGCCTGTTTTATCTCACATCTTGACACGCAGCGCCTTTTTCAAAGGGCGTTTCGCAGGGCGGATATACCTTTGGCATATTCTCAGGGATTTAACCCTCACCCTATAATGTCTTTTGCTTCGGCGCTGTCGCTCGGGTTCTCAAGTGGCGCGGAATGGTTGGACGTAAGGTTAAGCGAGCATGTTTCCTGCGACGAATTCATTGAACGTGTAAACGCCTCGCTTCCGCCGTGCGTGAAGGCGCTAAAAGCCGTTGCTGCGCCCGAGGGCTATCCTGCGCTTACCTCGGTTTTAAAAGCGGCTCAATACTTGGTGGTTGCGGAGGCGGACGAGCGCGCTCTCAGCGCGCTTGAGGCGGCTATACCCGCGCTGTTGTCAAACCCGATAATCGTTCAAAAAAAGACTAAGGGCGGGATTAAAAGCGTTGATATCCGGCCGATGGTGTATCGAGCCTCCGTAATTTCGAGGCGTCGAGGCAACGTGACGCTGGATATTATCGGGCGTTTAGACGCACAAGGAGGAATGCGTATCGACTTATTCATGGGCAGCCTTGAGGAGTTGATTGGAGAGAAGCTGCAATATATGGCGCACCGTGAACGGATGTATTCCAACGATGGGGTTATCATGCCTCAATGGCCTTTAAACGGGGAGAGAAACAATGCATAAGGAGCTTGTAGTCGATATCAACCCTTATCAAACGCGAGTAGCCTTGGTGGAGGACCATGAGCTGAGCGAGATTTACATTGAACGCAGAGGCTGCGAGAGGCTGGCCGGGAACATCTATAATGGGCGCGTGCAAAACGTGCTTCCGGGCATGCAGGCCGCTTTTATCGATATCGGCTTAGGGCGAAACGCGTTTTTATACGCGGGCGATATCGCCGGGGGCGGGGCGGATTTTCAATTTTGCGAGGCGGACGGCTTTAACCGATCGGACCAAAATATTGCGGGCTTGATCCGACCCGGTCAGGAACTTCTAGTTCAAGTGCTAAAAGAACCTTACGGAACCAAGGGCGCGCGCGTTACAACCAACATCTCGCTGCCTGGAAGAACGATGGTGCTCATGCCTACCGTTGTGCATATCGGCGTTTCAAAGCGTATTGAAGACGAAGGGGAGAGAACGCGCCTGCGCAAACTGATTACGGAGATAAATGCGGACAAAGGGGGCGTTATTGTCCGAACGGCGGCTCAGGGCATGGAGGAGGAGGATATCCGCGCGGATTTTTTGTACTTATCGGAGTTATGGAAAAAGATCAGGGATAAAAGCCGCTATGCAAGCGCCCCAAGGCTAATTCATGCTGAGGAACCGCTTGTTTTTAGAACGCTCCGCGATCTGTTTACGCCGGATATTGATAAACTTATCATTAATCATCAGGACTATTACGAGCGCATATTAAACATGGCTGAGAGCATATCCCATACGCTTGGAGATCGTATCGCGTTAATTGAAAATGGCGCGGATCTGTTTCACTCCCTCGGCCTTGAGGAGCAGATTGAACGCGCGCTTTCCCGGAAGGTTTGGCTTAAAAACGGAGGTTATATCGTTATCGACACGACGGAAGCGATGACTATCATTGACGTAAACACAGGAAAGTTTGTGGGCCGTCATAATTTACAGGCAACCATAACGGACACAAACTGCCTCGCCGCAAAGGAGATTGCGCGCCAGCTCAGGCTAAGGGACGTCAGCGGTATCATAATCATTGATTTTATCGATATGGATGATGCGCTCAACAGGGAAAAGGTAATTGAAATGCTTCGGCTGGAGTTAAAGAAGGATAGGGTACGATCGGCGGTATTGGGGATAACGCAGCTTGGTCTTGTTGAAATGACGCGAAAGAAAACGCGGCGCTGTCTAAGCGGGTCGCTGCAGACGGTTTGCCCTTGCTGTAATGGGGATGGGAGAGTCCTAGCGCCGGAGACGGTTGCGCTGAAAATGCAAAAGCAGCTTATACAACGTTTTAGGGACGAGGTTAACAGCAGATATTTGGTGGAAGCGCACCCGGATGTCGTTGCATTAATTAAAAGTAGTTCCACGCAAAAAGAGCCTATATTGCAGGTTCGTGAAGGCAAGCGCCTTTATATCCGCGCGCTGACTGGCATGCGCCCGGGCCAATACCGGATAACAGCCATAAGTTCTCAAGATGATGCCGAGCGCTTGGAAAAGGAAACTTGGGTTTATGGTTTATAACAGGAGGTTTATTTTAATATTACTCGTTTGATTCTTAAGGGAAATATATCGCAAAAACATATTGCGAAAGCATACGGGATGTGCTATAATTTCTAACTGTTGATGCGGAATGCCAATGTAGCTCAGTTGGTAGAGCAGCGCATTCGTAATGCGCAGGTCTGGGGTTCGAGTCCCCACATTGGCTCCATATCGGGGCGTAGCGCAGCTTGGTAGCGCGTTTGGTTCGGGACCAAAAGGTCGTGTGTTCAAATCACATCGCCCCGACCAGATAACCCCTAAATCTCTAAGCAATTAGAGATTTTTTTATTTAAAAACTAAGGAACTTCTGCTGCTGAGGTAGTATTTAGACATTCTAAAAATACGTAAGATTAAATATACCCGCGCCTAAATCCAGGATTATCAATGATTGATCAAGTGAACTACAAAGAGTTTGATAGGTAACCTAACCTCAATAGGAGCATTTGATGATGATCCTTTACGGCGCGGCGCCTTAAAGCGTTGCGTTATTGTATGCTTTGCGCGCATAAATACACCCACCGGCTGATCCGGTGTTTGGAAGCATATGACGGCTAGTAAGCGGTTTTTGTATCGACAGTGATCTTATCCCGGTTAATCCTACAGGTCCTGTAAATCAGAGGATGAAAGATCATTTTCTATATTATCCCTGGCGAGATCTGTATCGATTACAGGATATATCTTAGAGATGGGCCTGTCACCGCTTCCATTGATTATCTTTTTTTGTTTTAACTCTTTTTTAATGTCTGTCATGTCGTATCCCTCCACAACAAGAGTTTTTGCCGCAAAGGATTAAAATATACTTGGCAATGCATACGATTTGCATTGGTAGGGCAAATATTGAATCGCTTCGTAAAAAGTTATGCGTTTACAAAACATGCATATATTGTTGTATTAAATTTTAATACTTCGATTAATGCTATCATTTGTTACCAAATAAGGATTGCGGGTATATTTACTATCTATATTGGACGCACGTTAATAACTATCTATGAGGTTTCATGCGTCCAAATTAAAAAAGGAGAATATTTATGAAAAAATTTATCAGTGCGTTGCTTACGGTGTTTTTGTTATTAGCCATATTCCCAATAACGGCGTCAGCCCAAAGAATTGACGACGTTTGCTGCGGCTATGGGCCTTGGATGGATCGCGGGTGCTCTGCAATACCGGAGTTAAAGCATGCAGATGACAGCTTAGAGTCTTTTGCTGCAAGCAAACATTGGTTCCAATGCTCAAGATGCAAGGCAGTTTTTAGTTTGTTATGTACGGGAAACCCGCATGTGCAGCCGCAGCCTATTCACCAGCCGTAAGCGGTTAATTAATTTGCAGAACATTGAACCTTACGAAGTAACAGCGGTATTAAATGCGAACGAAGACCCGCGCTAACCAGCGCGGGTTCAGTGTGTCGAAAAAGTGGCAGCGCCACGTTTTTCGAGTTAACATGGAGCGCTTGCACATTGGCGCGGTCAGCGCCCCGCGCAAAGAAACCCTTGCTGCGCAAGGCATTCCGAACCTGACGCACATGTCGTCAGGTTCGGTTGAAAGCCTATGGGAGGTTGCGGCTCCGACACAACCCCAGGTTTTTTTGACAGGCTGAGGCCGCCACCCCGCGAGGGGGGCGACATTAGCGGCTTATGCAATAGCTGTTGAACACGGTTATTTCAATCCACGCCCCCGCGAGGGGGGCGACGTGCAGCGCCATTGGTCAACCGGCAGCTTCCCCATATTTCAATCCACGCCCCCGTGAGGGGGGCGACCGCTATATCTTGTGGTTAAGCATGCGTATCCCGCCAGATATCGTAATTACGCATTGTTAACGGAACGATATAGCGTGTAAATCGTGCGTATTTCGGTGCGAACCCACCGGCGTTTTTATGTTCGCTTACGGTTCGTGCTACACGGATTATACCATAAAGTGGATTGCGCAGCTATATAAATGGCTATACAATAATAAGCAACGTCCCCATACGGTGTGAATGCGTAGCATTATTCCATCGGCGCAAGCGATCTTAATTGCTTCTTCCGCTCAAAAAACGTAATAAACGCGTCGACTGCTGCTTTATCCAACTCCTCAACGGCACTATCAAGCATGGTTTTTGCACCGCTAAGAACGGCCTTCTTCTGCTCGGCCGCATTCTGGGTTGGGGCGAGCGAATCACAGCTGAATATGAGATCCGTAATCATTTGAACCTGCCGAAAATTAAATCCGGCCATTTCGATATTCAAAAGCGCGTCGAACATAGAATACCTCCGTCGTTGTAATTTGTTGATTACCCGATGAAGGCATGTTATAAATTTACCATCTTTCATCGGGTGGGGCGGAATAGTAGCTGCGGTACTCGACAAAGTGTAGCAGCTACAATTCTTTTTCGTTTTGTTCGGCCTTTACCAATTTTATGCCTTTCCGAATGATTTCACTCCGGTTAGATTTTTCCCTTCTTACGCAGTCATCCAAATCATCCAGCGTTTGCTTATCAACGCGTATCTGGAGCTTGATATTCTTAGGCCGCTCGGACTTAGGCCGACCCATGCTGGGAGTCATCACGCCACCTCGCTTTCTGCCATGACAATATAAAATTAGCGCAATGACAAAAAGCCAAGGCTTAAACCTCGATTTCACTAGCTTTATTTACCTTCTTTTAGGTTAGCGGGTTATAGAATCTGTAGTTTAAATATTTTAACGAAACGTCACCGGCGTGCATAGAGGGATATAGTCTGTCAACGGATATGGTCTGCATTATGAAGCTTTAAAGTCCATACCCCATTTTTCCTGATTAATCGCTCGCCTCATTTGAATACATAATCTATTAACTCAATATGAAAAACCTGCCTTATGAGCAGGTATCTTTGAGATTCTGTTTTTTTGGACGCTTTATAAATTTGCCTGTGGCAAATATATCTACGAAAAGGCCCAGGCGCGCATCGTCATTTTTCTCTGCGCCTCGCAAATCACACGGTTCTGCCGGGAGCAATCCGAAAGTTACGGCCTCATCGATGCGTTCCGCCGCGCTTACGCCAACGCCGCGTCTTCGCAAGGCATATCCTGCCCAAGCTCGCCCGCATCCACAAGGATAACCTGTACGCCCACGCTCTCAAGGCGCTGTACCTGAGCCGGGTCTGCGTCGGAATCCGTTACAAGGCAGTCTATTAAACCGATTTCAGCGCTCAAAAAATCGACGCTGCGCCCTATTTTGGATGAATCCGCAACGACGATACGCTTGCCGGAGCAGCGGTTGAGCATCATGCCGTTAATAGTGGTTTCCTGATGGATAGAGGTGGTTATTCCCGCGCCGGCCATAATGCCGTTTGCGCCGAGAATGCATTTTGTCGCGTAGACCTTGGAGATATTGGCCATGGCAAAATCACCGTACATGGACTGTGTGTCGGGGCAGCATTCCCCCCCGGTAAGGATAACGCTCACTTTGGAAGAACGCTCAACGGAGGGGGCCACGGCGTTGTTGGTGATAATGCGCACGTTGCTGCGGGTAATGTGCTTGATTACGGATAATACCGTTGTGCCCGAATTCATAAACACCACGTCGTCATCCGCAATCAGCTCCGCCGCGCGCTTTCCGATCAGATCCTTCTTTCTCATGTTGACGACCTGCTTATCCGTAAAACGTGGAAAAGGATCGCGCGAACTGGGCGCGATTTTTGCCCCGCCCCGGAACCGGACGACGAGATCGGTCTGCGCCAGAATATCCAAATCCCTCCGTATTGTAATTTCGGAAACCTTGAGCTCACGGCTGATTCTCGAAACAGTCGCAGTTTTCTCTCTCTTTAAAATTCCAAGAATTCGCGAACGCCTTTCTTCAACGAGTACAACGCTATTTTTCATATAATTCTACCCAATCATTCATTTCATTGGTTCTGCCGGCCTGCGAGCCGGCAGGCTGTTATTGATTAATAATATCATGTTATGTTCATATAAACAAGGGATTTGATGCAAAATTCGCGTTCGACCAAAAGAAACAGGGGATAACAGGATGCGTTTTGAACAAAAATAGAAATTTGAAGGATAGTTTAATGCGCCTCTATTGACAAAATCATTCATAATATAGTATCTTTTAATCAAGAATCTATCTATAAATGATTGGAGGCTTGAGCGTGAATAACGAATGGACACAAGATGAAATCTATGCGTTCATAAATGAATCGCTGGATAAGCTGGAGAAGTGGCGCGGCGAGCAGCTGAATTTGGACGCGGGGCATGGAATCATCGGCGAGCGGGCGGGCGCGCTGCACCGCGGCTGGATGTACTCCTTCAGCCCGGACAACTATTTATATGAGCGCATGCATGCGGGGACGGTTTATTACGATGACATTGAGGAGCTATGCATAAAGCTTTTTCAGGAGGTTTATCACGCCAAATATGTTGACCTCAATCCGATGTCCGGGGCTAACGCGAACATGGTGCTGATATGCGCGCTTACTAAGCCCAAAGATACGCTGATGGCCTTCATGGATCCGCTTGGGCACAACTCCCTGCGCGGCGAGGGCATAGCGGGCTTTCTTGACAGGAAAATCGTTGGGATACCATATGATCGGGAGACGCTGACGGTCGACCTCAACGCTTTTCGTGAGCGCGCGCTCAAAGAGCGCCCATCCCTGATATTCATCGGCTCCGCCCTGTACCTGTTCATGGAGCCGTTTAGCGAAATCCGCGCTATCGCGGATGAGGTGGGCGCGTTTGTGTGCTGCGACGTATCGCATACGTTCGGGCTGCTTTGCTCTGATTATCTGCCTAACCCGCTGGACGAGGGGATAGACGCTATTGTAGGCGGAACTTATAAAACGTTTAACGGTCCCTGCAAGGGGATTATCCTGAGCAACAATAAGGAGCTTTACGACCGCGTGCACGAAACTATGCCCCGTATCGTCGCAAGCCTCAATTCCAACTATATACCGGCTCTTACGATGGCGCTTACGGATCTCAAACTTCATGCTAACGAGTATGCCCGCCAGCTCCTCGCCAACGCGCAGGCGCTTGCCGTTGAGATGGAGAAGCGCGGTTTTGATGTCTGCTTTAAGGATCAGGGATATACGCAAACGCATTTGGTGGCAACAAAGGTGAAGGGGACCGACCGGCGCGGTTTTGTGAAGCTAATGGAGAGCGCGAATATCCTCTCAAGCACTGTCCCCTGCGATGAAAACCATACCTATATCCGGCCGGGAACGCTTGTTGTAACCCGCCAGGGTTTTGTGGAATCCGACATGGCGATGTGCGCTGAGTTTCTGCACCGAACGCTGCATCTGGGGCAGGCTGGGCAGGTGAAGGAGGACGTTATTGAGATGATGCGCTCACGGCCCAAAACGGTGTGCTTCGCTTATTAGCGGATTTGGCGTAAATTTTTTAAATGGCTTTAATAATTTCTGACCTGAGATGATTATTGCATGAAGGGTCAAACGCGGTATGCAAAGCGGTTGTAAATTTACGCGGACGGCTGCATTTACAATTATGTCATTTTTGACCGACAGCGGAGCTTGGCGGCGCCGAAACACTTTATAATAGGGCGGGAGTTCATCAAGGGGATGATGAACCCCGCTTTTCTGCTTCCAGGTCTTTATGCTGATTTAATAATCCACGAATGCTCGCACTATATCCTTCATCCTCGCTTCTGCTACTAGAATCCGGGGGTCGAGAAACACGCATTGAATGCACCGCAAGCGGACCTTCGGCGAGTTTCGTGGGATTATCTGCTGGGAATGATGCGGAGCGAACCTCCGCAACCTCGAAAGCAAGCGAGGTTGCGGTCAAGTATTCTTCGCAAAACGGCTCTTAAAGCTATCAAGAAAAGCTATAATACAGAACGATCAATTATGTAAAACCGCAGCATTACTGAACTTTTGGGTAAAGCAAAAACCACCTACGGATAAATGTCACTTTATCAATAGATGGAATTTGATTTGGTAGCGGCGGTGGGACTCGAACCTACGACACTCCGGGTATGAACCGAATGCTCTAGCCAACTGAGCTACGCCGCCATGTTTGAATGCGCGAATCTCAGATTCGCGCATTCCTTTGGTTGCGGGGGAAGGATTTGAACCAACGACCTTCGGGTTATGAGCCCGATGAGCTACCAGACTGCTCCACCCCGCGACGTCCGTTTTTCAACGGCAAAGACTATATTAGCATACGAGTTAATGGATGTCAAGCCTTGCCGTAAAATAATTTATCTCCTATATAAAATCTGCAAAGCCATAATGGTTAATATGCCAATGATAACCAATTTGCGAAACTGCGTATGGGCGGAAGGCTTTCACGCGGTATGCCCTCCGCCCGTCTTGGTTAACCTTATCAGCCAAACAAAGCCGCCGGTCATTGAACGACCCGTGAAATCTAAAATTGCAGATAATTTACCTTACCTGAATAGACCTGCCCGACGAGGATAAAGGGAATCTAGCTAAACGCTTAATTCACATTCAACGTCATCCACATCGTCAAACGAAGGCAGAACGGATAGGAACTTATCCACCTGCTCCGGGCACCGGCCGATAAAGGCTGACGGTTCCAGCACGGCCGTGATTTCATCCGCCGACAGCGGGAACCGTTCATCCGCGGCCAGCCGGCTCAGAAGATCGCACGGCTCCCCTTCCTTCATTCTCGCGGTGGCCGCCATGGAATGCGCACGTATCAGCTCGTGCATGGCCTGCCTGCCCGCGCCCTTCTTAACGGCGCTCATCAGCAGGTTTTCCGTAGCGATAAATGGCAGGTATTCGCGAACCGCCCTGTCCACGATTTTTTCGTTTACCACGAGGCCGGATGCGACGTTGCGCATCAGGCGCAATACCGCGTCTATCGCCAAAAAGCCCTCAGGCATGGATATGCGGCGGTTTGCCGAATCATCCAGCGTGCGTTCAAACCACTGGACGGAGGCTGTCATCGGCGCGTTTGCCGCATCGGCCATCACATAACGCGCAAGCGAACAGATACGCTCGCAGCGCATGGGGTTGCGCTTATAAGCCATGGCGGACGAGCCGACCTGGTTTTTTTCAAATGGTTCCTCAACCTGCCTGAGGTGCTGAAGAAGGCGCAAATCGTTCGCGAACCGGTATGCGCTCTGCGCGATAGACGAGAGCAAGTTTAATATGCGGCTGTCAAACTTGCGTGGGTAGGTTTGACCCGATACGGGGAATATGCTTTGAAAACCAAAACTTTGGGAGATTCGCGCGTTGAGCGCGTCCACCTTGCTTCCATCGCCGTCGAACAAGCTTAAAAAGCTTGCCTCCGTGCCGGTGGTCCCCCTGCTGCCAAGCAGCCTAAAGCTTTTTAGCGTAAAATCCATTTCCTCAAGATCGAGCGCCAAATCCTCAAGCCACAAACAGGCGCGCTTGCCAACTGTTACAAGCTGGGCGGGCTGGAAGTGCGTATAGCCCAGCGTCGGAAGCGCCTTATAGCGGGCGGCAAAACCGCTTAACGCCTTCATCACGCTCAGGAGCTGCCTGCGCAGATACAAAAGCCCGTCACGGTATAGTATGAGATCCGCATTGTCCGTAACGAAGCAGCTCGTCGCGCCCAAATGGATGACGCCCGCCGCCTTCGGGCAGGAGAGGCCGTAGGCGTAAATATGCGCCATCACGTCATGGCGGATTTCCTTTTCTTTTGCGGCTACGGTTTCATAATCGATATCGTCATGAGCGTGGAGGCGCAGTTCCTCAACCTGTTCCGCCGTTACCGGAAGGCCAAGCTCATGCTCGGCCTCGGCCAGCGCAACCCAAAGCTTACGCCAGGTATGGTAACGCGTATCCGCTGAAAACAGCTTAAGCATGTAGGGCGAGGCGTAACGGGACGATAGCGGGCTTTCATATTTCGCATGTTCCATATCCTACGCCCTCTCCCTTTCAATAATCTCGTCACGGCCCGCCCCTACGGAAATATATGTGATTGGGCGGCCAAGCTTTTGCTCAATATACAGCACATAGTCCCTCGCTGCAGCGGGCAAATCCGCAAAGCGTCGTATCCGGCTTATATCGCAGCCCCACCCGGGCAGATACTCGATAACGGGCCGCGCTTTTGATAAAAGCGCGGTAAATGGGAACTCCTCCGTCCGAACGCCGTCGATTTCATAAGCTGTGCATACCGGGATGTTATCCATATAGGAAAGCACGTCAAGCTTTGTGAGCGCAATTTGCTTCGCGCCCTGCGCGCGCGCGCCGTAGCGGGTCGCGACCACGTCGAAGGGGCCGACCCGGCGCGGCCTGCCCGTCGCCGCGCCGTATTCGCCGCCGGCCTCGCGCAGCGCTTCAGCTTCCGGGCCAAACCATTCGGCAACGAAGGGGCCTTCTCCGACACATGTAGAATATGCCTTGACGACGCCAATCACATCATCCACAACCATATCCGGCACGCCCGCGCCTATCGGCGCGTAAGCGGCAAGCGGCGAGGAGGAGGACGTGTATGGATAGATGCCAAAATCAATATCCCTTAAAGCGCCGAGCTGCGCTTCAAACAAAATATCAAGATCACGACTGGCCGCATCGCGCAAATACGCGCCGGTATCGCATATGAATGGGATAAGCCTGGAGCCGAATTTCGAGGACCATTCCAGCATATCCTCAAGCGTGAACGGCTCGGCGCCGTATACGCCGGATATGGTCAGATTCTTCCATTCCAATATGCCCTTTAAGCGCTCTCGGAGGGATGCGCTATGGATTAGCTCGCCCATCATTATGCCCTTCTTCAGGTATTTATCGCTGTAAACCGGGGCGATTCCGCGCTTGGTTGAGCCGTATTTGGCGTCGGCCAGGCGCTGCTCCTCAAGCGAATCCTGCGCTTTATGAAAGGGGAAAACAATGATGGCCCTTTCGCTTATCTTAAAATTATCCGGGGTTATGGTAACGCCCGCGCGCGTGAGCATGTCCATCTCGCCGCACAGGTGCTCTAGACAGATAACAGTGCCGTTGCCCAGCACGTTTACGACATTGGGCCTGAATATGCCCGAGGGTATGAGGTTTAACGCGAATTTTCCACGCTCATTAATGACCGTATGCCCGGCGTTGCTGCCCCCCTGGTAGCGCGCCACCACGTCGT
The DNA here is from genome assembly GCA_900544555.1 of uncultured Eubacteriales bacterium. Classification (GTDB taxonomy): domain Bacteria; phylum Bacillota; class Clostridia; order Christensenellales; family CAG-138; genus UMGS693. The sequence continues at coordinate 60,879 of UQWD01000001.1, read as the reverse complement.
AGCCCTGGGCGATTAAATCGACCATGCGCCCTTTCCCTTCATCGCCCCAGTTGACGCCCACGATTGCACAGGTTGCCATAAGTATCCTCCAAACGGTATATATTGAACTGCGGCGCTCCCGCGCCGCATTATGAGGCCGCCGGAAAAGCGGCGGCGCCATAATTTAGCGGATTTAAGGGCGCATGCGCCGTTTTGAGGCCCAGCGCCACAATGATAGCCCCTATTTCAAAGGCAGCCGAGAGGCCAAGCCGCAGATTGCGAGTAAAGCCCCAGGGAATACGGCCCGACTTACAAGGGTTTTCCAAAATGACCACCGCACTTAAAAATACGGCGGGAACCATCAATAATATTATCGTGAATATGTAAAAATGTAAATACCCTGGCTGGAAGCGCGATAGAAACGCAGTTAAACAATCCTTGGAAATAGATGGTTATAATACGAAGCTTTCTGACTGCCCGCGCTTAAAGCCCGCCGCCCGAAGCTTTTAAAACGGATTTACCACGATAGTCAAGCATATGAACGGAGAGCTGAAAGCCGCGCCTAGGACACTCTTTACTATAACGGCTAAAAACCGTAAAATATAATAGAATTAAATAAGACGGAAGCGATGAAGCAGAGGGGAATTTATGAGTGAAAAATATGATGTAATCATTATCGGGGCCGGGCCGTCCGGTATATTCTGCGCTTTTGAGCTGATGAACAAGCAGCCTGAATGCCGTATCCTTATCATAGAGAAAGGGCGCTCAATTGAAAAACGTCAATGCCCAAAGAGGACGGCCGGAAAATGTGTCGGCTGCAAGCCATGCGCGATTACGACGGGATTTGCGGGCGCGGGCGCGTTTTCTGACGGGAAGCTTTCCCTTTCGCCGGACGTGGGCGGCGCGCTGCCCGATATACTCGGATATGACGAAGCTTTTGCGCTGATGCGGGAATCCGACGAGGTATATTTGGCATTTGGCGCGGATAAGCGCGTATACGGCCTGGATAAAGCGGATGAGATAGCCCGTATACGCCGCAAGGCCATAAACGCGAACCTGAAGCTTATCAACTGCCCAATACGCCATTTGGGCACGGAAGAAGGGTACAAAATCTATTGCGCGCTTCAGACGCATCTATTGGATAAGGGCGTTGAGATACTTTTTAACACGATGGTGGATGATATTCTCATTGAGAATGAACGCGCCGTGGGCGTCCGCGCGGGAGGGCGCGCGTATCGCGGCGGCGAGATCGTAGCCGCCGTCGGCAGGGAAGGGGCCCAGTGGTTTGAGGGCGTATGCAGGCGGCATAGGGTAGCCACTAAGGTTGGCACCGTGGATATCGGCGTAAGGGTGGAGGTTCGCAACGAGATTATGGATGCGCTCAATAAAGCACTTTACGAGGCGAAGCTGGTATACCATACGCCTACGTTTGACGATAAGGTGCGCACCTTCTGCACGAACCCGAGCGGGGAAGTAGCTACGGAATATTACGAGGGCGGGCTGGCGGTGGTTAACGGGCATGCCTATAAATCCAGCGAGTTTAAAACGGATAACACCAACTTCGCGATTTTGGTATCTAAGAACTTTACGAGGCCTTTCAGTACGCCGATTGATTACGGCAAGAAAATAGCTGAGCTGAGCAATATGCTCTGCGACGGAAAAATCATGGTTCAGACGTTCGGCGATTACCGCCGCGGCCGGCGCACGACAGAGGAGCGCCTTTGCCGCAATAACCTGCTGCCTACGCTTAAGGACGCGGTTCCTGGCGATTTATCGCTGGTATTCCCGCACCGCATCATGGTGGATATCGAGGAGATGGTCTGGGCGCTCGATAAGGTCACGCCCGGAATAGCCAGCGACGAGACGCTCCTTTACGGCGTTGAGGTGAAGTTCTATTCCAACAAGGTGGTTGTAGACAGGGATTTTCAAACCAGCGTCAAGGGCCTTCGCGCGATTGGCGACGGCGCGTCCGTCACGCGGGGGCTTCAGCAGGCTTCGGCCAACGGTATAAGCGTCGCTAGGAGCATCTTGCGCCATTATAGGTATCTGGATAAACGAGTAGGAGACTGAAATTTTCAATCTTTTATAAGCTCGTTGCATTCGCCTCCCTAAACCATCTAAAACGCACGCTCCCGCCGGGTAACCGGCGGGAGCGCAAACTATTGCTAAAGAAGATTGCGTGCACAAAGAAGGGAAGAACCTGCGAATCCACGTTCTACTATGGATGGGGCAAAACTCCCAAGCTATGGGGACGGAGTGTGCGCGCGAAACTCATTCCGGTTTGTACGCAAGTTCTACCGCGCGCGCCAGTGTATCTAAAAAAGTGGCTGCGCCAAGTTTTTCGAGTTAACACGGAGCGCTTTTACATTGGCGCGGTCAGCGCCCCGAGCAAAGAAACCCTTGCTGCACAGGGCATTCCGAATCTGACGCACATATCGTCAGGTTCGATTGAAACTCTATGGGGGTTACGGCTCCGACCCTAGCCCGGGTTTTTTGACCGGCCGGCGCACCCGCCGAGCAATCGGCGGGTGCGCTAAGCTTATCATCTAAAATCCCGTCCGCGGTGACTCGCGCTATTTCATGGCGGCCGCATAATAGTTAATTAAACAGCCTTCAAGCAAGATGGTTTTCTCGTCCGGCGTAAGCCCCTTAACGTACAGCGTGACGGGCGCGGTCTTGCCCGATGCGCTCACGGCCACGGCCGGTATCTCCTCGCGCCCTTCCTTAATGGCGCTTTTAACGCCGGGAACGAACACGAAATCACCCTCCTCATAGGGGAACTCCGCGCCCGGCGCGAGGGTGAAGGGTACGATACCCCAGTTGATGCAGTTGCTGCGGTAACGCTTGGTCGCGTACTCATAACAGATATTAGCGTAGCCGCCCAGTACCTTCTGGCAGGACGCGGCCTGTTCGCGAGCGGATCCGTCTCCTGGCTTGTTGGCGAACACGCAGGAGCCGATTCCCGTATCCCTGATAGCGGATTCTCGCACACCTGCGGCCCTTAGCGCCTCGACGGCCTGTTCAGGAGCGCCGCCCGAGAGCCTCTCGTTCTCCATTTCCTTAACGGCCTTGCTCTTTGATACATATTCGGGTGCGCGGCGCGAGAGCGTGAACTCCGCCAGCCGCAGGGGGTTGGAGCGGTAAGAGGACGTTTCACCCGAGGGGATGAGCTCATCCGTGGTGGTGACCGGATCGCGTATAACGGCGCACAGCTTCAGCAAAAGGTTTTCCGGCATGGGCTGCATCTGGGGCCAATCGGTGATATTGGGGCCGAAATGCAGTTCTACGCTGGGATCCGGTTTGCCCCATCCGTTATAAACGCGCTTTTCATATACGGAAGCGTCGAACTTGTACGGCTCCGTGGGTATTTCATATTCAACATCCGTAGCGGCGGTGATGAATCCGCCGTTCTTGGCTGTGGCGGCGATAGAACGCGCATCCATGAGCGCGACGGCGCTGATTTGGCCCTCGCCCGGCTTGCTCCCTTCCCTGTTCGGGAAGTTGCGCGTGGTGTGACGCAGGGAAAAGCCGTTGTTGCTCGGCACGTCCCCGGCCCCGAAGCACGGCCCGCAGAAGCTGGGCTTAATGATGGCCCCGGCCTTGAGCAGATGCTGAGTCGCACCGGTTTCCGTAAGGCGCAGGCTCACGGGAACCGAAGTGGGGTAAACGGAAAGGCTGAACGTATCGTTTCCGATGGATTCGCCGTTGAGTATGGCGGCGGCCTCCTGGATGTTATCGTATAATCCCCCCGCGCATCCCGCTATAACGCCCTGATCGGCCATTACGCGCCCGTCAAATATTTTTTCACGGAGGTTCAGGTTCACCTTGGGGCCAAATTTCTTCCTGGCTTCAGCCTCAACGCCCGCAAGGATTTCATCCGCGTTTTCTAGAAATTCATGAATGGTATAAGCGTTGCTGGGATGGAAGGGCAGCGCTATCATGGATTCCACCTTGGACAGATCGATACGGATCATTCCGTCGTAATACGCCATATCGCCTGGCTTGAGCGCTTGGTACTTATCCTCCCTGCCGTGTACGCGGTAGAATTCCCGAACCGCATCATCGGTCTGCCATATCGACGACAAACAGGTGGTTTCCGTCGTCATCACGTCAATTCCGTTGCGGAACTCCACGGGCAGTTCTGCTACGCCGGGGCCGGTGAACTCGAGCACCTTGTTCTTTACAAAGCCGTTTGAGAATGTTGCTTTAACAAGCGCGATGGCAACGTCGTGCGGGCCGACGCCCTTTTTGGGCTTGCCCTCCAGATAAACCAGCACAACCTCCGGCGCGTTAATATCGTATGTGTTGTTCAGGAGCTGCTTTACAAGCTCGGGGCCGCCCTCGCCTACGCCCATTGTGCCCAGCGCTCCGTAACGGGTATGGCTGTCGGAGCCGAGTATCATCCCCCCGCAGGAGCTCATGGCTTCGCGGGCGTAGGAGTGGATAACGCTCTGATTGGCGGGCACGTAGATTCCGCCGTATTTCTTAGCGGCGGAGAGGCCGAACACATGATCGTCCTCATTGATGGTGCCGCCCACGGCGCAAAGGCTGTTGTGGCAGTTGGTCATGGCGTACGGAAGGGGGAACTCCTTGAGGCCGCTGGCCCGGGCCGTTTGGACGATGCCTACGTAGGTGATGTCGTGCGACATGAGCGCGTCGAACCGGATTTTCAGCTTTTGTGCGTCTCCGGATACGTTGTGCGCGCGCAGGATAGAATAGGCGATGGTGTTTTCCCTTGCCTCGCCGGGCGCCGGCGCGTTATCAGGGTGGGCTTGAGGTATGCCGTTCACCAGATATACGCCGTGGTTTGTCAGCTCAATCATTTCCTTGACTCCTTTAAACATCCAATTATTTGAAGATACAGCCGCTCAGCGCGTTTAGGCGCGCGTTGACGCTCGGATAAAACGCGGTTTTGCCGCTGCGCTTACATATTAGCTTATGATCCGTCTTTTTTCAATAAGCCTGCAAGAAAAATACCTGTATACATGACTGTTAAGGAATGGAATATATATTCGTACATGCGTATACGGCGCTTGTGCGCGCCTTATCGCTAATGAACCCATAAAACACGCATTTACTCAGCCCGGGAAATTTACGGGGTTTGACACAAGCGGCGGGAACTTATGGGGGTATGCGAAACATCTATATTATAGCCGGCCATTTGAACAGTTTTGAGCCGATGTACAATCGGATTAAAAAACGTAAAATGGAGGATACTTTTTATATGCGGGTTTTCTTATGGGCCCGTTTCCGATTCAACATGAGATGAACGAGGGGCGGGAACTCCAACAACCCATAACCGCCCCGGCGTTAGGCAAGGAGGTTTTTTCCGCTACGGCTTGCGGTGCGGCGGCTTGGAGTACGCCGCAAAGGGCGTGTTCCGCCCGAGGGGTAAAATGCTGATAGGGAAACCGCCCGCGTTAGGCGCGGGAAGAGCAGGCGTGCTGAGACGCGCAAATACCCGCAAAGCCGGTAATTATGGCAGATGTAACGCTCAAAAACATCAAAAAAGTATACGACAAAAAAGTGGTCGCGGTGCAGAATTTTAACCTTGAAATAGCGGATAAGGAATTTATCGTGCTGGTTGGCCCTTCCGGCTGCGGAAAATCCACCACTCTGCGTATGGTCGCCGGCCTTGAGGACATAACGGACGGGGAATTGAAAATAGGAGGGCGCACTGTTAACGATGTCGCGCCTAAGGACAGGGACATCGCCATGGTGTTCCAAAACTACGCGCTTTATCCGCACATGACGGTTTATGAAAACATGGCGTTCGCCCTCAAGCTGAGAAAGCTTGACAGGAAAGAGATAAACCGCCGCGTTACCGAGGCTGCGCGTATACTGGATATTTCTGAGCTGCTTGAACGCAAGCCCAAAGCCCTGTCGGGCGGCCAGCGCCAGCGCGTGGCGATTGGCCGCGCCATCGTACGCGAGCCGCAGGTTTTTTTGATGGACGAGCCATTATCAAACCTGGACGCAAAGCTCAGGAACCAAATGCGCGCGCAGATAATTAAGCTGCGCGAGCGCATAGACACCACGTTCATTTACGTAACTCATGATCAGACGGAGGCAATGACGCTCGGGGATCGCATTGTTATCATGAAGGACGGGCGAATACAGCAGATAGGCACGCCGTTCGAAGTTTACACAAGCCCGGCGAATTTGTTTGTAGCAGGCTTTATCGGCACGCCGCGAATGAATTTTTTTAATGCTGAGCTTGTTGAGGAAAGAGGGGAATATTTCGCGCGAACGCACGGAGCGCGTTTTTCTATAAGCGATATTCCCGCGCTTATGGAAAAGCGGGGCCGACTGCGCCCCGGCCCGGTGATTATGGGAGTCCGGCCCGAGCATATACTAATAACGCAAGCGGATGAAAACGGCTCCATCACCGCCCGGATAGAGGTTGCGGAGATGATGGGCAGCGAGGTACACCTTCATGTGAGCGCGGGCGGGGACGAAACCATAATACGCGCGCCGGCGCTGGAATTCTCCGGCGGATTCCAGGCAAAGGAGGTAATCGGCAGGGAGATTTCCTTTACTTTTCACGCCGGATTTGTTAACCTGTTTGACGCGGAAACGGAACAAAACCTAATTAACTAAGCGCGGTGAGAGCGCTGCAACCTTAACGCAGAGTATACCGTCAAATAAATAGATTAGTGTGGAGGTTAACAAAATGACGCGAAATGCCCGATTGCCGGCCGCGCTGGCCGCCGTTATCCTGATTATGTGCGCCCTCTTCTCCGGTTGCGGCCCGATTACCGGCGAGCCCGAAGGGACGGGGAATCCCACCGCGGCGCCCACCCCAGAACAAACGGACGAAGCGGAAGCAAAGCTGGAAAAAATGTACCCGGTATTTTTCAGCATTATCAGCGCCATGGAGGATGGAGCCCATTACGATGCGGCTGATATGGGTTTTGTCTGGAGCACCCTTTTTTACCTCTGTTCGAGCCATATTGGCCCGGGGGAAGGCGTTGAGATGACGGGCAGCGAGGCGGTCGTTTCGGGCAGCAGGATGCGGGCGTTTGCCTCCGCATGCTTTTTGGGCGTTGAGTTGAGCGCCAAGCCCGACAGCGAATCGCCCGTCACGTACGACGAGGCTTCGGACACATACCATGTACCTGTTTCCGATGCGGGCGATATGGAAATTAGCCTGATGGATTATATTGAGGTTGAGGATGGCTTGTATAAAGCCCGCGTAGCGCTTATCAACGCGGCCGATAATCAGCTTTTGGGCCTGTACGCGCTTGAATGCAAAACGCCCGCCGTTAAAGGCGCGCAGTTCCCGTTTCAGGTGGAGTTCGCTACAGAAACTTACATGGAACTAGCGGTGATAAACGAGGTTGGGCAGGATACGGTTTCGTTAAGCTATGTTGATACGCTATGGCACGCCGCGGACGAGCTGGATGAAAACGGAGAGCCTTACGGGAACGATTGGCTTGAGATCACTCAAAAGCCGGACGAAAGCATCATGGTGCGCACTGACAATCGTACGGTTATCATCATGCCGGATATTTTTACGCTAAACAGCGATATTGACGAGGACGGCGATTACACAACCACCCTTGAGTTTTTGGCCAAGAACTGCGGCAAAACGTATCAGGACGAACCGTTGTACTTTAAAGTGAATATCTGGGACGGCGCGCTTGCCTCGGCCGAGCTATGGTGGGAGTATTATTTTGCCGGATAATCCGTCCGCCGCCGCAGCCGCCGAATGGGATTTGCAGTCCCGGGCGCTGCGGCTAGGATAGAGCCGGTTTTGGCGTAGGCTTACAGCCTTTGGCGTTTTCTTCGGCGCCGCGAGCGGTAAGCCCTATAACCAGCTGGGGGGGGTGTTTTACCATGCCTTAGAGCGGAGGGCTAAGAAAAGCGCGTTCCCGACAAACTTTTCATTTCACGCGGGATTGAGCGTGGCAAGGTGCGACGTATCAAGATTCCGCATATCTTCCCCGTGCGGTAAATCGGTATACTGTATTGTGTACTACTATAAAAAATCGGCACGAAGGGCGTTAATCCTATCCGCGATCGTTGGATTTTGCTTATCTTTCATCTCCCGCGGTTTTTGCGGTATTCCCGCTCCCGGTCCGCCCAATACCGCGCGTCTTCATTTGTAATGGCGCGCAACACCCTGCAGGGGTTTCCCGCTGCGACGACGCCCGGGGGGATATCCCGGGTTACAACCGATCCCGATCCGACGACCGAGCCGTCGCAAATTGTTACGCCGGGATTGATTACCGTGTTCCCCCCAACCCAGACGTTATTGCCGATGGATACCCTTTTGCCGAACTCAAGCCCCATATTGCGGACTTGCGCGTCGATTGGATGAGAAGCTGTAAAAACGCTCACGCGCGGGCCAAAAAAGACGTTTTCGCCAATTACGACGTCGCAAACGTCGATTATGATGCAGTCATAATTCGCGTAGAAACGGTCGCCCACGGTAATGTTGCAGCCGTAATCGCAATAAAACGGCGGCTCTATCCATAAAGCAGGGCCGGTTTTTTTAAAAAGCTCCCTGAAAAGCTCTGTTCGATACCCCGGCTCCGCTTCGCTTGACGCGTTAATCCGGCCAAGAAGCTTTTTAGCGCTGTTGTATAGGGTCAAAAGAGTTTCATCTTGGGCGTTGTAAAGTTCTCCTGAGAGCATCTGTTCCATTTGCGTCGCCATAAATTCCTATTATCCCCCATATTAATATAGCTTATTATAAGCGGCAAAAGCTTAATTCTATTCTAACATTGTACTCGGCCCGGATGATTCATTAACCGGAAAAAAGAGTCAGCGCGTTTATACCGCCTAACACCAGATATAAAATACGTGTTTATGCTGTAACCATACCTTTAATCCTAGCACGTCGTATTGTAGGATAGCCGGCGGTTTCTCTAAACGCGCTTTGAAGTCTGGACCGCCTTTTAAAAAATGTCTTTTGGCGGCTGATTAAGATTAGCTGTGTTTTGACCCATAAGAAAAACCGGAAAGGCATTTTGCCGTTCCGGTAAAGCGCGTGTGTTATATATTGATAAATGGCCCAATTATTTACCGCGCAGGAACATATACAGGCGGGATTCTGCGTCGTCCGAGTCATGGTTGTCCCCGCAGGTAACAAGAACGACAAACCGGTTATCGGGGGTAACGTCCTTAACTCCGAGATCGGCCTCGGAACGCTTTAGCTGATAGTCTATCCATTTTTGGAGCGCTTCACCCTTGAGATTGAAGCTCATTGAGTTGTAGCGGCGCGTTGAGGACGGCTCGTTTGCTTTGGTTTCATAAAACGCGAACAGCTCCCAAGAGGTACGGTTCATGGTATTGAAATAAATGTTGAAGGTACGGCTCCTGGCAGGATCCTTTTTATATTTGTTTTGCAGCGTATGCAGCTGATGGAACATGGTTTTGGATTGCCTGGAATTATGCCCGGTTACGGAGATAATTTTTGACGTGGGCTGAGCGTACAGGTAAATGGACCCCCTGGTCGTTTTTTTACCGTACATATCATGGTTGTTATAATAATACTTGCCGGAGGGATCGTATAGTATGGGGTAGTCAATGTTTGTCCCGCTCAGCTTTATCCAGCCCATAACATGCTCGTTTATCCTATGCGCGTCCTCATACTTATCCTTTATGGTTTTCGGTTTCGGCGTGGGCTTGGGGGTTGGAATGAGGGAGGGATCGTACTGTACAATATCTTTTTTAGGCGCGTAGCCCGTATAATTCTTATGTTTAATCTTATAATAATCCCCGCTTACTCCCGTAACCGCTACGCGCGTATATGCGGATACCTCTACGCAGCCCTCTACGCGAGGGGAGGTATGGTATGGAAACTGGCGCAGAAATACGCGCTTCATCGTAAGTCCGTCGAGCTCATATTCGGCGGTATCCTTATATTTGGGCGGCGCGCCGTCGATAAGTTCCTGTGAGGCGGCGCCTACTATCTCCACGGCGTCCGCGGGAACATAGCCTTCTATCTGGCAGTAGCGCACAAGATGGAAGTTTATTCCTCCCGCCGCCATCTCAATGACGAGCACCTTTTCTTTGGAGGCGATGCTGCGGACGCCCGGTACCGTTTCCGAACCCGTTTTCGCCTCCTTGGTCATATCCGCGGTTTTAATCATTACGCCCTCCATTATCGGCGTGGGCGTAGGGCTTGGCACGGAAGTTGGCTCAGGCGTGGGCGTAGCGGGCGCCTCAGTAGCGGGCGGCGTGGCGATTTCATCCGGATCCTGCGCCGAGCTGGGAGCGCCGCAAGCTGCTAAAAACAACGTGCACGCCACCAGAACCAGGCACACAACCGCAAGAGAATAGCGTTTGAGTCTGTTTTCCTTCTGCATGGTGTCCTCCCCTTTTAGATTTGCTTTCCGCATGATGCGCAGAATTTATGGCCGGCCTCCATTTTTGCCCCGCACCAGGGGCAAAACGCCGGTTTGTGATCTGAAGTCCGTGCTTGCTGGTTTAAAGTATCGGCTCCGCATAACGGGCAGAATTTGCCCTGCCCAGTCAAAATACCGCCGCATTTTGGGCATGTGCGCGCGGCTTCGCCGGAAGCGCCTTGCTGGTTAAACATCTTATCGCTCATTTTAAGCGCAGCCGCCATTCCAATAACGCCGGACATAGCGTTCGGCTCACCTCCACCGCCGTCTATCATGGCGTCCGTCATGCCTACCGATTGGTAACGGTTGATATCGCCGACCATGGAGTACCCCGCCGTGCGCTCTATATTTTTCTGTATCTCCTCCGGGTAGTTTACGCTTGAAATGGTAAAGCCCGTGATGGATAGGCCCAGCTTAACCATCTCCATATCGAGATCCTGCCGAACGCCCGCGGCAATTTGAGCGGCGTTGGCCTGAAGGTTGAACATATCCTTGCCCTCTTTCACAACCCAGCGCATCAAAAGCTGATCCAGCATGGACACGACGCGCTCCTTAACATCGTCTACATCGAACTGCCGTTTAATTCCGGCCACGCGGTCAATCAGGTTGACATAATCGCTAACGCGCATCTGAAACGTGCCGAACGCGCGTATGGGCAAACCCCCGGGAAGCCCGGGCGCGGGAATATTGATGCTGTTTTTCGTACCCCATTTTACATTAAACTCCTTGGTGTTAACGAATAAGACTTCCGCGCGCAGTTTGTTTTTAAAGCCGAATTGATAGTTTTTCAATGAACTGAGGAAGGGGATAATCTGGCTCGAAATCTCATAATTGCCCTCGTCTGTAAAAATTCCCTCGATCCGCCCGTTATAAAGGAATATCGCGTCCTGGCCCGGGCGGATAACCAGCCTGCTGTTCTTCTTAAGAACGCTGTTCGCCCACTTCCAGAATATCACATCGTCGCGGAACTCCTGCCATTCCACCACATTTGCCATTTGGTTTGAGAATATACCCATTACTATTATCCTCCCTGCACATCTTACCAATAAAGCGCGGCGGGGGCGTCGCCCTCGCTCAGTACGTACCATATTAGCACAGCGGCAAGCGCGATGCATAACGCCACGGCGACTCCGACGCGCACGCGGCTCTTGGGATAGGTCCCCTTGACCGCGCCCGTTTGCCCGTTGATAACCACGCGGTAGCTTTTACCTCCGTACATAAAACCGGACATCCATAACGGGAGCAGTATATGCTTGAATTTCACGTTGAACAGTTTTGCGTTGAGATTCAATCCGCTGATTTGATCGTACCTGCTCAGCACCTCCCGCCGCGCCATATCGCGCAGTACGCTTTCCATCGCGTTTTTAGCCTCGGGAAAAGCTTCCTGAGCGCTTATGGTATACTTTTCCGCATGAAAGCCGGAAAGGTACGCTAATGAGAACGGGACGCACGCTTTTGTGGCGAAACCCTGCGGCGGCGGGGCGAGCGGATCCCGCTCTTTTCGGGCGCTAACCAGTATGTCGTCAAAAAAACGGCTTAAGCTTCCCCTCACAGGGGTCCATCGCACGCGCCGTACCTGCCGCCTGTTTTCCCCCGAACCCACTGTAACATAGTAAACGCGCCCGCCCTGCGCTGTGTAAGTGGCGGCCGCGTCCGCGTCAAACGTCCAATAAGGCGCGTATACTGCGGTCAACCTGTCCCGCTGATACAGATTCTTGAGCGCGCGGGGGGCGAAAAGCTTTTTGCCGAGCCATTTTCTAACGGCATTGCGGGCGGCGTGCTCGTCTATCTGGAACGGCACCAGCGCCTCCGGCCGTACCCCCGCCATCTGGCGCGTTTCCAGCACGTGGGAGGAGCCGCAATAGGTACAGTTCGCCGTCGTATGCGCCGCTTCAACCACCATTTGCGCCCCGCACGAGTCACATACAACCACATGCGTTGCATCGCTCCACTGTTCGTCGGGCTTGGGAATATCCCCGCGAAAATCATATTCCTTAACTTCGCTGTCGGTATCGAGCGCTTCTTCTCGCCCGCAGTTGGGGCAGCAAAAAGCCTGCGACTCAATATCAAACGACGCTTCGCCGCCGCATCCCTTACAGATGAAAACCCTTTTCTCCCCTGAATATTGTTCCATTTACCCAATCCGCCCCCATCAGATAGTGTTTCGCGCTTATTCCGGGCTGAGGATTACTTGATTGAAGAATCCAAAAGCTGAACGCTAATTAAATAAATGTGAGCTTGCGTTTCACTCATGGCAGCGCCGGCGAAACTCCAAAACCAAAAACAAGCCTGTGCGATGCAACCCGACAGAGCCGCTTAAGCGGTGAAGCTCGCGGAAAACCGCCAGGAATAAATCCATGTTTATGCAAACCGTCGTATGCTCCTTTAATCAAGCCCCGCCCCTTGGTTAAACCGCTATTCCCAATATTCAAGCGTTTTCGCTGATTTCGCCGCCGCTGGATGATTAATTCGGAGGCGGCTGCTCAAAGCGCCGTTTGTGCAAAAGGGTAATATGGCCGCTGGTTCGCGCCGGGGCGCCTCAAGGTTAACCCCAAACAACGCAGCGGCAACGGCGTTTCCGGCATACCGCCGGCCGCTGGCCGGGGAAAAAACTATTTTCCGAGCTTGGCTTTAAGGGCGGCCAGTTCATCATCAACATCGCATGCCGGAGCGCTGTCGTACTTTGCCATGACATCGTCCAGCTTTTGCGCGGCCGCGTCTGTATTGAGCCGCGCCATGGCGTTCGCCTCGTCCAGCTTGCGGTTGGCTTTTTCCTCTAAGCGCTCAAACGCGCCGATGGAATCCGCCGCAGCGCCGGCGCTGGAACCTATTTTATTGATGCGCTCCTGCGTCTTGGCCACTGCGAGCTTAGCTTTAATCGTTTCCCGGCGGCCTTCCAAATCCCTTATCTGCTCTACGAGCTTATCGTGCATAAGCCGCATCTTCTCCGAGTTTTCCGCAGCCGCGTCGTATGCCGCCTGAAGGCCCTGCCGCCGGCTTTCCAGATCGGACTTCTTTCCTAAAAAAAGCTTAGCGTCCTCGTCATTGCCGGCTAACACGGCTTTTTCGGCATACGCGCGCATTTTCTCCACATCCGCGTTAAGGGCGTCCAACTGCCGCCTGGCGCGCTGCTCGTCGGCCATGACGCCGGCGGTCTCCGACTTAACCTCTCCCAAACTGTCCTGCAATTCACGCATGGTTTGGTCTATCATTTTTGCGGGATCCTCCATCTTATCCAAAAGGGCGTTGATATTTGAGGACATGATATCCGCAAAGCGTTTTAGAATCGACATTGTGTTTACCTCCGTGATTATGAAGCGCCAGCTGTTAACAAGCCTTCTATTCAACTTATATTGTAAGTTGTTGCGCCGCATCATGCAAGGTCGAGATACGATTTTTTGCGAACGGAACGTTTTTTATCCGCCTGTTAGATAATGAAACGATTTGATGGATGTAACGAGACGGCGCTTAATCTGCGGCGTGTTTATAGATTTAAAGAAGCTCTGGATGATAAAATTTATAGAACCGGCCGGATAAAGCTGTGATAAATGGAGTTTGATGAGTTTACAGCGTAATCCGCCCGATTATGTTATTATTGAGCAAGGCTCAAAACAGAGGGGGGAATTGCGATGAGAAATTACCGGCAGATGATGGATTTAATCCTGCGGACAGCGTGTGACGACAGCCGGATACGCGCGGTGGTGATGAACGGATCGCGGGCCAATCCCAACGCGCCGCAAGATATGTTTCAGGATTACGACATCGTTTATATTGTTCGGGATCTGCCGTCGCTTGTAAACGGCGATGAGCTGATAAACGCCTTCGGCGGAAGGATTATGCTGCAAACGCCTGAAACCATGCGCGATCCAATAGGCGACGGCAGATTTACCTATCTCGCGCTTCTTGACGACGGAAACCGAATCGATCTTCAGCTTATCCCCGCGGATCGCATGGAGATTCTGGAGGAGGACAGCGAGAGTATATTGCTGCTGGATAAGGAAGGCTTATTCAAACCGTTTCCGCCCGCGAGCGACAGCGGATACCATGTACGCCCTCCCGACGAGAAGGAATACGACTCCTGCTGCAACAATTTCTGGTGGTGCATGCAAAACGTAGCGAAGGGGATTTGGCGGGATGAAATGCCGTACGCGATAGGAATGTTTGAAGCATATGTCCGCGCGGAATTGAACGATTTGGTTTCGTGGCATATCGGGCTGAAGTATAACTACGCGGTTTCCGTCGGTAAGCTCGGAAAATACTTTAACGGCTGATGAGCGCGGAACATTATGAGGCGTATGCCGAAACCTATTGTTACGGCACGGCGCGAAGCGCCTGGAAAGCGGTTTTTACCGCGTGCGCTCTGTTCAGAACGCTTGCGCGGCCCCTGGCCGCTCACTTTGGCTACGCCTATCCCGAGGAGGACGACGCGAGAATGAGCGCATACTTAAAGCGCGTAAGCGAGCTTGAGCCGGGAGCGGCCGCGATTTTTTAACGCGTTCAAAAGCAACCAGCTAAAAAGCGGAGCCCTATCTAAACAATAGTATAACAGCGGAGGAGCGCAATGTGAAAAAAACCTTCTATTATTTTACTCTGCTTTTATTAACCGGGATGGTATGCGCTTGCGGAAAAAGCGGCCCTGAGCCGACGCTTAACGCCGAGCCGCTTTATTCGCAGCCTGCGCCCACTCTCAGCCCATTCGCCGAGATTGACGGGCGGGGTAATATTGAGCTGGCCCAATGGAAGAAAGAAGCTATTGAGCCGTTCACAGAGCGGTTAAGCGCAAAGCCCACGGCGCTTATCTATCATACGCACGTGACGGAGGCGTATTACCCTGAAGATTCGTCCGAATATGAGCAGACGGAAAAATGGCGTACGCTTGACGCTGAAAATAACATGGCCAGGGTCGGCCGCGCTCTTGCTGAGGCGCTCAGGGCGGTGGGATTCATAGTATACCATGACGAGGCCAACGTTGAAGAACCGGATTTAAACACCGCATATCGAAGATCTCTTGAGGTGATGAGACGCTATGAGGGCGTTGACGTCTATGTCGATTTACATCGTAATGCCGGCAACATCAAAACTCAGCGGGACGATGTGGCGGTGATAGACGGCAAGCGCTGCGCCAGAATATTTTTTGTGGTCGGCGCCGGAATAGGCTCTTATGAGGGCGAATATGACCAGCTTCCCGTTTGGGAGAAGAACTATGCTTTTGCACAAGCCGTATTAAGCCGGCTCGAGAATATCCGTTCAGGGCTTACCCGCCCGACGCAGTTAAAAATCGGCAGGTATAACCAGCATATGGGCCTAAGCCTGCTGGTAGAATTGGGCCATAACGCCAATACGCTGGAGGAAGCGCTTAATTCCGTACCTTATCTGGCCAGGGCGATAGCGGAAGCCACCGGAGTGTAACCGCTGGTGTTTTTATCTGTTAAGCTGCGGTTGAGTTCCACGCAAGCCGGGAATACTTGCGGCTTAAAAATGCACTGAAGCTAAATCACAAACAATAGCGTGGATGTGCGAGCGGGACTTTTTTATGCGTGGGGATGGCAAATATGATATAATAAAAATATGGAGAACTAATAAATAAGCATGTAAGTGTGCCGTAAAAGGTATGAGGAGGAAGCAGCGAATATGTTTAGAAAAGTGACGGCGGCTATATTGGCTGTCATGATCATTTTAACGCTGGCCGCGTGCGGCGATCCCGCGTTTCCTGGAAAGCAGGGCGGACAAAATACGCCTGGACAGGGGGATGGCGACACGCAACCGCCGGCTAATAATGAAAAAGGGGAGCAAAGCTATGCCGGCGCGTATACGCGATCAAAAAAGATCATAGATAAGCTCACAGAAAAGCTCGAAGCTATCATTACGCCTTACAATGAAAAGCGGGAGTTGGAGGATGAGGATTATAATATCCTCAACGGTGATTATATCGGCGGTTCTTTAGCACCTTTTTTCAGCATCGACAGGGCGTTTACAGCGACTTTTAACGAAAATTGCACGCAAACTGAGAACATGGCGGGTATTGAGCTGGCGCTGTCCTTCTTCGGCGCGGAGAACATCAAGCTTGTAAAAAACGCGGCGAACGACTATACGCTTACCTTCACCGTTAAGGACGACGAGGACGGCGCGGCGGATATGCGTATGGACTGCAAATGGGATCCCGCCACGGACTCCATGCGATATGTTGCGCGGCAAACTGAGAACGGCACGACCGAGACTTCGGACTATTTTGAGTATATCGCGCTTGGCGGCGGAGCCTACGCGTTGCAAAGCAGAACCGAGCGCGCATATGTGAAAATGGACGGGGATAAGCTAACTGAGTTTGTCTATACAATCAGTAAAAACGATACTGAGTCGGGCGGGATAGAAGCGGACACAAGGCTGTACGACGTCGACACGGACTCCGTTTTTGGCAAAAATGCTGGTATCGACAAGGAATGGGCAAAAGGCGACAGGGAGGATATCGGCGAGATTTATATCTTTGATGGCACGATCCTTACTGTTGAAAGGTGTGTTGCTCAGTATGAAGGAACCTCCGGCGAGTATACGGCACGCGAATGGGTATGGAAAGATATTGTAACGATTACGCCGGAAAATTAAGCGGCGGTTAAAAGGGTTTTTGGATACTGGCGTAGTTTACTGCCAAAGAGTAATCATGCCACTTATTATGGGTTACATTGGGGCGCTTGCGCCTTTGGCGCATACAACGGCCCGTGCATCGAAAGTCTTTGGGCTCCGGTTTACCCTGGCTAGGCTTCCAAAGAGGGGTATCGGCATAGCTTAACGCTATGCCGTTTTATTAATGGAATAAGCCGACACAATAGGGAATTATCCTAACCGCGTTATTTCCTCGGTTTATAAACGACGCGCTTTCCTTTTGATGAGCCGGATGTAAACAAGCACCGGCTCCCGTGGGGTTCTAAGCCGGTAAACATGCCGTGCGGCTGATATCTGTTTTACGACGGCCGAGGGGGCAAAAGAGCGAGCGCGCCGTCGGTCATTAACAGTGGTTCGGTCTTAATCTGGCGCTTTCATGCGCATGTTTGAACGGTCAACGCCACCGCGGTATTAGGAAAGGCTTTATAAGAATCCCCCGGCCGGTATCGAGCATGCGTGAACACAAGAGAACCAGGGGCTTAATTGCCCTGGCCGCCCAAAAGAGCGTATCAGGTTTGCGGCAAATGTACAGCATCGCACAACCGCGCGCTCCGGGGGGCGCGTTGTTTTTAAGCGGTTTGAACGCGGGTGACGTTTACCCCGATAAGCTGCTGCTCGTTTAGAGTATAAGGGAGATGAGCTTATATAACCAATGGGCGGAAACGCCGGCGACAAGCCCGCCAAGGGTATGGAACAGGATTGCGCTGCCAGTAAGCTTCCTGCACCCCAGCGCATCCATCATCGCGACGTGGGTTGAAAGATACCCGCTCCAGCACATGCACATCGCGGTGAACACAGCGATATCGCCCGCCTGGACTATGCCGCCGGATACCAGATCCGGAACAAGGCCAATCGCTGCGCCGGCGGATCCAAGCGCGGTTATGGGCACGGACAGCGCCTGAGGCGAGGAGAAGCCGAACAGCGGCGTGAGCAAAAAGCTTATCTTATCCGCGACGATGGGCAAAAAGCCAACGCCTTCGCCCGCTGCGCCGGTATATACGCCGCTTTCAGGCGCGCCGTTTGTGAGTATCATCACAATGGTGCACACAACCAGCACCCCGGGTATAATTGATAGGCCGGTTTTTACGCCAGAAGCTCCGCCGTCCATCATTGCGCTGAGCAAGCGCTGCATAACGCTGCCCTCACGCACTACCCGATAATGCAGAATATCAAACGTTCGCTCGCCCTCCGGTTTGGCGGGGGAGTTGCCAAGCGTTTTTTTGCTTTTCCAAAGCATCAGCCGTGCGGAAACGATGCTGCCCGCTATTGCGCCCAAATTGCCTACCAGAACGGCCGCGCCAAAGCTTCCGCCGCCGGCGGGGGCCAGCCCGAGCATGAATACCGTTATGACAAGGCCCATGCCGAACGCCGTGCCGATGTTGTTAAGAACCGGTAACTGCGCTGGCGAAAAATAGCCTTTAAAATTCTTATCGTCGCATAAGGTTAAAACGGCCGGGTTGTCGGATAAATAGGTCGTGAATATACTCAGCACAGCGGCGCCGGGCAGCCCGTAAAGCGGTTTCATTAACGGGCTGAATAACCGGTTCAGTATGGCGATAACGCCGAATTCCGTAAGCAGCCCGGCGATTGCGCCCGCAACAACTGCTATGGCCATGATGTAAAATACCGTATTCATTAAAAGTGAATAGGCCGTATTGAGAAGGGTGTTGACCATATTTGCCAAGCCCATTACGCCCCCGAGGGCGCCGAACACCGCAAACAAAACAAGGATACATATGAACCCCTCCAAGCCGATAGCCCGCTTAACGGTCATATCCTGCTGCTTTTTAAGCCGGGAATTTTTCCAAAACAAACCCATATCCGCCAACCGCTCCTGCCGCTTATTTTTCTTTAGTTTGCCCCGGTCATTATATCATTCTTGTTTTTTATGATGCAACACATTCCTTACATTGTTTCAAGCAATAAATACTAGCCGTAATGCGCTTGGGAGTAATTGCATGGACGGGCGGCTTCGGACGGCATTGGCGCCGCTTCGCGGATGACGCGATAACGCTTGTTTTACCTTAAAAACAAGCTAATTTTCTCCACCGCGATATATTATGACAATAAAAATACTTTGAAGTTGAAATTATGACAAAACACTTCTTTTTCAATCCCTTCCACTGCGTAGATTGCAATGTTACAATTTAGTAGAGTTAAACTTATAAATACCTCTGATTCAACGAAAGAACTTGAATTAATTACGGAAAAAGGGAGGTGGTGATGAATGGCTTGATCGATGTTTCGCTTAATCGCTGGAACGGTTTTTTATTTAGTTAACTGTAAACGGATTCGTAACAACTCATTTTTTATTACTTGTAGGAGGAATATATGAAGTATAAAATACTGATCTCAGACAGCAACGTCCAGTTTCATACGCAAATCAAGGACTATTTCACGGCTCAACAGCAAATACATCGCGTAGACTGCGTAAGCGACGGGCAATCCGCGCTGGAGAAGCTGCGTAACGAGGATTACGATGTGCTAATCACAGAGCTCATCATGCCGGTCGTCGACGGCTTCGCGCTGCTAGAGCATATCAATGCCAAAACCGTCAAGAGCAGCCCCGCCGTAATTGTTGTAAGCGCTATGCGCACGGAGGAAATGGTGCGCCAGTCATGCGCTATGGGCGCGAAGTACTTTATGGTGAAGCCGGTAGAGCCGGAAACCATTTTCCGCCGCATGCTGGATCTGATGGAAAACTCTTACGCGGCGCGCTCACAGGTATTTAACGCTGGAAACCAGCCGAAATCGCTGGATGAGAAAATAACCTCCGTATTTCTGATAATTGGTATACCTGCGCATATCAAAGGCTATCATTATTTGAGGGAAGCTGTTCGTATGGTTTATTTTGAACCGGAAATTATCAACCGCATAACCAAAGAGCTGTATCCGGGCATAGCCAAGCGTTTTTCCACATCCGCATCTAAGGTGGAGCGGGCCATTCGGCATGCGATCGAGGTTGCCTGGACTCGCGGAAAGATAGAGAATATCAACCAGCTTTTCGGGTTTAATATCTATGGCAAGAATGATAAACCTACGAACGGCGAATTTATCGCGCTTGTAGCGGACAAGCTGATTATGGAGGATTCACGTGACAAAAATGACCAGCAGCTTCAGCAAAACGCTATTTAGATATGGGTCTTGAAACTCTCAGCACGGCTGCTTTAACAAGTGCGCGTTCAATACGCCGTTCACAACATATTCACATCCAAAAAGGCCGTAAATGCCGATATGGTGGATAACCCTGTGGAAGGTGTGGATAACTTAGCGGTTTTATCCCCATTATTAACGCGTTAAATACGTTATTGCTTCGTATAACGGTAATCTTGCCGGGGAAACGGCAAAAAAAGAAGGCTTAAACCACGGCGCAATGATTGGGGCAAACAAAGGGGGTAATTCAAAACTATGGCGGAACAGTTTTGCAGAATCGAAATTAGGACGTCGTATAGAAACATGATTGTTTTTAATATGTTCTAACGCTAAAGGGAAACGGCGAGGTTAATGTTCAGGCCAGATAACCATTGTATACCGCCTGACAAGGGCTTAAGCTTTTTATCCGCTATGCCACGCGGCATTGAAACGCCGTTTCTCCGCTTTAGTACAATCCTTTAAGCGAAAAATGCACACTCTCTTATGGCTCCGTTGAATGAAACAGGGTTGTGATAAAAAGAATGGGCCGCTATAAAAAGGCGGCCCAGATCTTTGTTGAGTGGAAACGCCCTATAGAAACGACGCAACAAAAGAGGCAGGCAGTTACCCCGTACGCGTTTGTCCGTTACCGTAAGCGCCATTACCGGCGAGGCGCATCAAACGCCGGCTGAACGCAAATATACATAAACCTAAGATAAACGAAACTCCGCGGATAAACGGAAATCCGCTTTTATATACGCGTACCTAGAAATTACGGTGCAGTTTATTCATCATACTGAAAAAACCAGAATTCTTCTATTCCCAAGGCTTTCGGAGGATATGGCCGCCTCGCTCTGGTTTAATCTGTGAATGCGGCTCCTTCCCATATATCGAAGGAATGGGGCTAAATCGTCCAGCCGGAACCTTAGCTGAGGCGTTTGATAATGCATCGGTATGATAACCCGGGGGTGGATTCGGCCCGCCACTTCAGCGGCTTCGGGGGCGTTTATGGTATACACGCCGCCCACGGGGAGGAACAAAATATCGACGCTGCCAATTTCTTTAAACTCGCTTTCCGAAGGTATGTGGCCCAAATCCCCCAGATGAAGGACATGCATACCTTCCATCCATACTGAGAAGACAGTATTCGCCCCGCGCAGCGCTCCTTTCTTGTTGTCGTGGTAAAACCGGCGGCCGCGAATAGAAACGCCGTTTATTTGATACTCACCCGGTTCGGTAACCACGATAGGGGAACCGGTTACCGCTGAAACATAATTATGATCATGATGCTGGTGGCTGCATAACACGATATCCGCCTTAATTCCGCTGAGATTGTAGCCCGTATCGGGATCACACGGATCAAACAACACGGCTTCGCCGCGGTTATTGGTGATTTTAAAACATGAATGGCCATACCACCTAATATCCATATACTTACTCCTCCTAATTCAATGTAAGATAGAATTTACCCGCTGGTTATGGAAGCGGGCTCTGCATGTCAATTAGCGCGCTTGAGCGGCGGGGTTATTTAAGCCCAGCCACAGAAGCCTCGCCGCGCAGTCCGCCGCCTCGCCGCTTTCATTCGCCAAATGAGGGCGCATCTTAGGATCTACCGAACGGGGAAAGGCCAAAAGAGCCTCTGCGGCCTCATTAAGGCGTGAGCGGAGCCGCCGCGGGCAGACAGCGGCCTCGGGGATGCCAAACGCAAGCCAGAGGGCGCGCCGCGCCAGCGGATTATCCGGGCAACCGGAGCCGCCCTTTCGCGCAAGCATAAGCATTCTGTCGCACGCATATTGCGCCGTCCCGGACGGATTAGGTATCAATGGAGGGAAGGGATAGGATGCGATAACGCGCTTAACGGCCGCGTTATAAAACCGTTTTGTCAGCACAAAGCACAAATGCCCGCCGGTACACAAGATAGTATCGATCAAAGGCTCTCCGTAAGCGACCGAGGGACTATCAATAAGGTGAGCTGAAAGCGCCCCGGCCCAAGCCTCCGCATCCTCCCGCCTATTTAAGGCAATGGCTGTTGAGATTTCCGCGTATTTGCACCTGAAGCAAAGTGCATCGGGCGGAATCTCAACGGAAATCGCCTCCCGGAATAGGTTGATAATGGCCGCGCGCACCGTGCCATAAGCATTCAAGCCCCAACCCTCCATAATGTGTTAATAAAATATTATATCATGTATATCGCGGCCCATAATATAGCAGCATGTGAAAAGAATGTGAATATTATCCTGCAGCCCGGCGGTTGGCCTTGCTTTTATAATCTTGATCCCGCGCTCTTTAAAACCCGTGATACGCCAAACCTAGTAATTGCAAGCAGAAAAGCGCAAAAGACGAAATCTAAGAAACGGCTTTAAAGGAGCGCATCTTCTTTAAGGCGGCGTACGGGCGGGGAGCAATATGAATATGAAAATCTAAGACTTCTTATTGCGCCCCGCCAAGCCAAACAAGGAAAGCCGGGTTATAAGCCGAACAGCGCCAACAGCCTTTGCCAGAAGCTGATGGGACCATCAGGCTGCTCCTGCTTTCCCGTTTCGATGTTTTCGCGTTCAACCGGTTCGGTTTTTATTACAAACTGCACCGCGTCGATAAAGCCGTTTTCAGGAGACGCGAAGGAGATAGGCTTAAAGCCCTCTCCGCCGTAATCCGGCATGAGCTTATCGATTTCCTCCTCGATTTTTCCGGGCATGTCCCTGGTATTATCGTATAGTTTATCCGTACCTTCAAACAGTTCTCCCGCTCCTTGATTAAGGCTGTCCGTACCGCCCGAAAGGCTGCCGATACCGGAATTAATCTCCTTATACGCGCCGAGAAGCTCGGATACGCCTCCGGTGAATTCAGCCAGCCCGCCATGAAAGAGCGCGTATTTTTCATGAAGCGTTTTAAGCGCGTACGCCAATTCATTCAATGCGGATGGATCGATTTGCTCCAAACCTGCGGACAGCTCCTGCGCGGCCGTTTCAAGGGACAAAGCCATCATGCTGGTTTGCGCCGAAAGCTCTTCAATGCCTGCGTTTACGGCGGCAAACTGTTCTTTTATGGAAGCATAGGCGTTTTTGGCTGTAATAGATGCGCGATAGGTTTCCACGAGCTTATCAAGCGTTTCTCTTTCCGGTACGCTCTCATAGAGCGCGTCGATCTCCTCTTGTGTTATCATATGCGCCGGTATTTTGTCCATTGCCGAGTCCAGGCCGGCAAGGATAGACGCATGGGCGTCCGCAAGCCGTTTAAGGCCGTCAGAGGCCTCCCGCATAGCCTGCGCGAACTGGTTAAGCGCATGGGGAAGCCGTACAAGTCCGCTTAAATCAAAATCCCCGGCGCTTAAGTTTTCACTGAAGGCGCCGAGCGCGTCATTGATTTTTTCGGACGCCGAGAGAAGGCCCGAAGCGCTTTCATTCAGGCTGTTTAGCCCGGCCTGATACTGCGCGGAGCCTTTTTGCAGGCCCTGCGCCCCGCCGGCCGCTGCCGATATCCCATCCTTAAGCGAGAGCGCGCCGCCGTTAATTAGTTCAATCGCCCCGGTAAGCTCTACGAGCGGATCCGTTAACTCGGTCGTATCCGGCATTTCAATCCCCATACCGCCGTACGGCACCGCGGCAAAGTCAATACCCGCCATAGAAAAATCCGTTACGTCGGCAGTAACGGTTAAATCGGCGTCGTGCTCCGGCATGACGGTGAACGTTACCATACGCAACGCGCCCGCGCTTGATACGGCTCCGTCCTTTGCGGCTATGTTGCCGCATTTATCCGCATCGAGCGTTAGGGATACTTGAAGCAGATAGTTTTGATAATACTGGGGATCCGCCCGCTCGTTGTGTTTAATCGTAATATTCAAGGCCAGCTCGCCGCTGCCGCCCGCCAGTTCATCCGGCGGCACGCGTTGGCCGTTGAGATAATAGGAAACGTCAATAAGCCAGGGCAAGTCGGCTTCGTTCATATTCCCCTGATAATACAGCTTGCCGGCGGGCGCATCAATCAGGGCGCGGTTCCCGTTAAGCGAAATATCCGACAGGCCAGTAAGGATCGAGGCGGAAGCGTATTGGCCATAGTCCACGATTTTTCCGGGCGCGGATACGTCGAGCATATTGACGATATAAACCCCCTTGAGCTTCCCTTCCGGGGAAAGCGTGGCGTATACGACCTCCTCCTTCGCGGCAAGGGCTCCGTCTTCAACTGCCGGGGAGGCCTCGCCCGCGCTCCCGGCCTCGCTTCCGGCGCCTTTGGCTGGACCGAGTATGAAAAGGCCGAGAGCGCATACGGCGATAAACGCGGCCAACGGAATAATTAAGCGTCTGCAATTCATTTTTGTTCCTCCTTATAAAAATTCGCATTAAGCGTAGTTTTAGCAATCACCCTGTCGAACAGGGTCAAAACGGCCGGCAGGAAGAATACCACCATGAGCATGGAAAGCAGCGTGCCGCGGCCCAAAAGCAGGCCTAGCTGCGATACGATGGTATTGGATGAGGTGAAGTACAGGCAAAAGCCCGCAGCCGACAGGATAGAGGCTGAGATCAGGATGGATGAAAAGCTCGCGCGCATCGCGCGCTCAACCGCTTTTTTGGGAGGGGCCGCCGTTCGGAACTCCCGGTAATTATCCGTAAAAAGAATCGCGTAGTCCACGGTTGCGCCCAGCTGCACCGTATTGATGACCAGAAAACCAACAAAACATATTGCTGAACCCGTAAAATAAGGCACGGCTAGGTTAATCCATATGGCCGTTTCAATAACGGCCAGCAGCAATATGGGGAAGGATACGGATTTGAACGCCAGCAGAAGCACGGCGGCGATGGCCGCGATGGCTATGGCGTTCACCCGCGTATTATCTGAAGTTACCGTATTCTTAATATCATAAAGGTTTACGCTCTGCCCCAGGGAATAAACCTCGCCGCCATAATACTTGCGCGCCGCAGCCTGTACCTGCTCGACGGTTTCAAACGCTTCGTCCCCCTCCTCGTCCGTATCCGCGTACGCGATTATCCTGCCAAAGTTTTTACCGTAGAATTGGCTTGCTATGGCCGCATCCAAATATTCGGGAGGGATAGCCGTACCCACCGTATTGGCGTAAGAGGTGACGCTGTTTATAAGCCCGAGCTTTTCTATTTCCTCGCTCAACGCCAACTCCTTGGCGGGAGCGCCCCTTGGTACGAGAAGCACAATAGCCGTGGATTTGCCGAACGTTTCATTTATGGCGGCCACGTCGTCCCCGCTTCTGCTGCCGGGGGAAAACTCGCCCATACCGTATGTAAACTCATTTTCCTCCTTGGCCAGATAGCACGGAACGGCAAGCGCGATCACCAGTATCAGGCATGGAATCCTCAGCTTGTTTACAATGCCGCCCAAACGCTTGAATTCGGGCATAAGCTTTTTATGGCCTGTTTTATCTATCCAGCGGTACAGACAGACCGTGAGCGCGGGGAGGAAAACCATGACGGAGATGAAGCTCAATACAATGCCCTTAACAAGGTTCAGGCCCAGATCAGAGCCGATGCCGAAATCCATAAATATGAGGGCGACAAACCCGAACATGGTGGTCGCTGCCGATGCGCATACCGCGGGGAATGATTTTTTCATGGCGAGCCGCATCGCCTCGGGAACGTCCTCGCCGCGCTCTCTGAACTGCGAGAAGCTGTGAAGCAGGAAAATAGCATAATCGAGCGACACGGCCAGCTGAAGTATCGGACTTATGGATTGCGTTACAAAGGAAATTTCACCGAGAAAGATATTTGTACCAAGGCTAATCAGCACGGAGACGCCGATCGCGAGCATAAAAAACAATGGCTCGGCCCATGAGCCGGTTGATAAAAGAAGTATTAGGATTATCAGGGGTATCAGCACCAGCATGGCGTTGAGTGATTCCGACTTCGCCAGCTTCTGCGACGTAGCGGTATTGACGGCCTCGCCGCTGACAGCGCCGCCCTCTCCGATAACCTCATAGATGGCGTCCACCGCCTCAACCTCCATGCCGCCCGATATGGCGACGGAGAACAGGGCCTTTCCATCCCTGTAATACGCCTCCACAATGCTCGAATCGAGCGTTTCAAGGGGTTTGGCAATATCCGCCGCGTCGTCGAGCCACATAACGCTTTCTACCCCTTCCGTCTCTTTTAAAAGCTCCTTATACTTCAACGCCTGGGGCAGCGTATCCGCATCTGCCATGACGCGCGCGTTTGGAATGGCTTCAGGAAACTCAGCCTCCATAATGGCAAGCGCTTTGGTCGATTGCGCATCCTTCGGGAGATAATCCGTCATGCTGTAATTAACGCCGACGAGAAGCTGGAGCGCGGCGCCAACGGCCGCGGCAGCTAAAAACAGCGCTACTATCCATTTTCTATGCCGGATTATCGCCCCGGTTATCCTGTCCATTATTCAGCGCCCTCCAGTTTTACTTGCTACTCTTATTATTTCATATTATAATGACACCATGACGGAATTGCAGCAGACAGTATGATGTGGATTGAGGTGTTTCCAACACGCCATTGTGTTATTGTCGGAATTGCGACATTTTAATATTTGAACTTTTTGTGAAGCGAAATGGGAGGGCCGAATGATGGAAAAAACAAGGGAGAACAGGCGAACGAAATACACAAAAGCGTTGATAAAGAACAGCTTGATGGAATTGATGCTTCAACGCCCGATAACGAAAATCACCGTTAAGGAAATCTGCGACAACGCTGATGTTAACCGCTCCACCTTTTACACCTATTATACCGATCAGTATGATCTGCTGACGCAGATTGAAAACGACATCATAGCCGAGGTGAATGAAAAGCTCGGAAGCTATCATTTTAACACCGCTCAAAGCGAAGCGATGCAGATGATAGAGCGGATACTGATTTACGTCGCTGAAAACGGCGCGTTTTGCGCGATGCTTTTAAGCGAGCAGGGCGACGCCGGGTTTCAAAAAAACCTTCTGGGTATCGCAAAAGAGCAGCTTGTGGGTGAATGGACCGCCAGCAATAAAATCGATCCGGAGACGGCGGAATATATTTATCTTTTTGCGGTGAAAGGGAGTATCGGCCTGATCCAAAACTGGCTCAAAAACGGGCTGAATAAAAAGCCGGTGGAGATGG
Source organism: uncultured Eubacteriales bacterium (assembly GCA_900544555.1). Taxonomy (GTDB): domain Bacteria; phylum Bacillota; class Clostridia; order Christensenellales; family CAG-138; genus UMGS693. The sequence continues at coordinate 33,680 of UQWD01000001.1, read as the reverse complement.
CGGAAATGATCCTGCGCCTGACCAGCCAGGGAATCACGGCGTACGCATAAACGGCGCAATTGGCGGTATGTATAAACGCCGGCGTCGTGAGCAAGAAGATGCACCCGACAGCCCGATTTTTCTGAAATGACGCGCGAAAGCGTTTTTAATTAGGATCGGGAATCAAAACGCCGGATGAACCCGGCCTATTTTGACGGCGCTATTTTACCGCGCCGATAGGCTCAGAGCCGCTGTCGGGATCCGCGAGAATCCGGGCGTTACGCCTTGTATTGGGGTTTTCCTGTATCAAAATATTGAGCGTCGCCTTGAAGCACTCGAGTTCGCGCCGCATGCAAAGCATAAAATCCTCCGCCGCGCCGATATGATCCGAGCCCAGAAACAACCGCACCGCCTCAAACGAGGCGCTCAGGCCGGTCGGCACGTCATACAGGCTCAAATGCCCGCGATCATAGCTTCCGGAAACGCAGTAGCGGCGATGAAGCGGGCCGAAAACCTGAACTTCCCGCCAGCCGCGCTTTCGGCGCTCAAGCTCGGCGAAGTTTTTATAATCGCGTTCCAGAATTTCGGGTACTATCGCGTTAAATACGAACCCTTTGATATTGCGTTGTACTTCGCCTATGATGATGGGTAGGGAGGCCATATGCAGAGAGCAGCATACGGGAAGTAAAAAATTCTGGTAATAATTCACCGCAACTGAAGCGGACGGCAGAAGGGAAAAGCGGGCAATACTCATTTCGCGCTGAATATGGTTGAGGATTTTGCCGCAGCCGTCGGAAACGCTGGCTTTGTAATCCAAAGGATTATAGTAGATAATGGTGATCCCCGCAAGATCGGTCGGTATTTTGATTCCGCCCGGCGCGAAAAGGAATGTCCGCCTCCTGCCCAATGCGCCCGTGAACAGCCCGTGCTCGAAAAGCACGTTATCGCGCATCGCCCTATGCGAGGCATCCTCGGATAAGAGCAGATCGTCGGCAGTAGCCACAAATATGGCAAAGTCGTACAGCACGGTTTTTTTGCACAGCGCTTCCAAAGCGGATTCCCCGAGGGGAAAGTTGTCCTCATGCCACCATGGGGAGCATATGACGTCGCTCCCCAAACAGCCCGCAATAAGCTCGACATACTTTTTTGCGTGGCGAGATGAGCCGATAAAGATATAGGGGATTTTCGTCATCTACCAACGCCCCTTCCAATTATTAATACATAAGCTTATTATAATGAAAGCTGAGGATGTGCGCAACCATCGTCAACGCGACTTATATTCCGGGATATGACGAGGTAGCCCGCACAGATACCCAATTAATTGCTAGTTTATTAAATATAAGGATGGTGTTTACATTTTTAACAAAATCCGATATACTGATTTGCGTAAAAGGGAGTAACTGTGCTTAGCGGCACGATATGCGGCGTCAATACGGCTTATGCCCGCTGCATATCTGAAACAAGTGAGACTTTTACCGCTTTTTAGCGGTGGAAAAGTCTTTTTTTGTGGCATGATAACGTAAAGAGGAGGTTAGGACTGTGGAGTTTTTTACCGAGTTGCTTGACGTTTTTTCAAACGTCACGCAGTTCACATGGCAGGAAGGGCTGATGGTGCTCATTGGCGCAACGCTTGTCTTCCTCGCTATTAAGTTTGATATGGAGCCCGCGCTTCTCCTGCCGATGGGGTTCGGCGCGATTCTAGTCAATCTGCCGTTTGTCAATACCGAGGCGATTGAAACGCTTTTTAATGCCGGTATCGCAAGCGAGCTGTTCCCGCTGCTTTTGTTTATCGGCATCGGGGCCATGATCGATTTCGGCCCGCTGCTGTCCAACCCGAAAATGCTGTTATTCGGCGCGGCGGCGCAGTTCGGCATTTTCATCACGCTCGTGCTGGCCTCCGCTCTTAATTTTGATCTTAAGGACGCCGCTTCTATATCCATTATCGGGGCAGCGGACGGCCCGACTTCCATATATGTTGCAAACTACTTCAACTCCAATTATCAAGGGCCGATTATGGTGGCGGCGTATTCGTATATGGCGCTGGTGCCCATTATCCAACCGCCCGTTATCAAGGCCATCACAACCAAAAAGGAGCGCCGGATCCGAATGGATTACCGGGCGGCCGAGGTTTCGCGCGTTACCAGAATCATATTCCCTATTTTTGTCACCATCATCGCCGGAGCCATCGCGCCAAAATCCGCTGAGCTTATCGGCTTTTTGATGTTTGGCAACCTTATACGCGAATGCGGCGTTCTCAATTCCTTGTCGGAAACGGCTCAGAAAGTGCTCGCGAATTTGATTACGCTCTTTCTCGGCCTTTCCGTCGCGTTTAAAATGCAGGCTGAGCTGTTCGTTCAAATTGATACGCTGTTTATCATCGGGCTGGGCCTGTTCGCGTTCATATTCGATACGGTGGGCGGAGTGCTGTTCGCTAAACTGATGAACTTGTTTACCAAGAAAAAAATCAACCCCATGGTGGGCGCGGCCGGAATATCGGCCTTCCCGATGTCGTCCCGCGTTGTCCACAAGATGGGCCGCGCCGAGGATCCGAACAACTTTTTGCTTATGCATGCGGCGGGCGCGAACGTCAGCGGCCAAATCGCCTCGGTAATCGCGGGCGGTATGATCATTTCCCTGGTAGAGGGCATACTCGGTTAAGGAGGGTTTGTTGATGGATACGGTTCAAGTTTCTCTGATGATAATGCTCAAGGGGATGATCGGCATTTTCGCCGTCATTTTGGTCATCTATGCGGCCATTGCGCTTTTTAACCGCGTTTTTAAAGCGAAAAAGTAACGGCTAAATACTCAATATGCGATTAGGGCGCGGAGTTACCGCGCCCTTTTTGTACATATATATCACTTTGCCCCCGCTTGAGAACGCATGGGTTCTCAGGCGCGTTCGCACATTATAAAAGCTGAACGCCTATCCCGACCAGGCCGGGGCCGGTATGTACCGTAAGCGCGGGGCTGATACCGCCATCGAGTATAAGTTCCGCGTTCGGGCGAAGAGAAAGCATCATTTCCCTAACGCGCCCCGCTTCCTCATCAGCCCTGACGTGGGCAATGGCGAGATTGTATTTAGCAGCGCCGCGCGCGAAATCCGACGCCAGCTCCACGGCCCTTTCAAGCGATTGCCGGCGGCCGCGGGTCTTCGCGACGGAGTGGTAAACCCCCTCCTCATTGCAGGATATAATCGGCTTGAGATTTAAAACGCTGCCTACAACCGCGGCGACAAGCCCAATCCGCCCACCTTTACGGAGGTATTCCAACGTGGATACGCAAAAGAAAACGCGATTTTTAGTCACCGACTCTTCCAATATGCGTGTTATCTCTTCAAAATCAAGCCCCTGCTCAATAAGCCGCGCGGCAAGTATCGCTGAAAGACCGCTGCCTATTCCGATATTTTTGGTGTTGAGCATATAAAATTCCAGGCCGTTGTAATCCCTGGCCATAAGGCGGATTAGATTATGCGTACCGCTCAGGCCCGCTGAAATGGTAACGACGATAACCCTGCGGTATCCTTCGCTTTTAATACGTTCAAATGTATGCTGTATGGTTTCGGGTGAAGGAAGAGAGGTCGCTGGAACCTCGCGTTCAAGCCTGAGGCATACCTCCTCGCTGGTGATGTCCACGCCGTCTATGTATTCCCCGTCCGCATAGCGGATGATTATGGGTACTTTAAACATATGATAACGCTCAACATATTCTTCCGGCACATCCGTACAGGAGTCAATAAGCACCGCAATTTTTTCTTTCATAAGCAAAGCTCCTTATATAGTTCAAGATACTATGATATCTGTTATTAAAATTATGTCAAGTGGTTATCACAACATTTTAATGAAGTACATATCTTCTTCACAATGTTTGATAAGCCCTGATAGATTTGTGCATGTTTCAATTTATCTGTACCATTTATGGTACAGATATACAATAACGTATTGACTAACATATGTCTTTACTGTATTCTTGTAACAAAACACGAACAAATGTTCTTAAAGGGGGATTAAAAAATGAAGGATGTTATGCGGTATGGCGGTTCCTCTGCCGGAGTCAAATTGGACGTTTCCCAAGGCAAAGGCGGAAAAAGACATAAAAGCGAAGCTTGCTCGGCTACCGAGCGAAGGCTATACGCTCTACCGGTCTTAAGCATGCGCGTGCAGGAAAACAAGGAGGAACTTGAGGAGCTCGAATGCCTAGGCGTTGAAGCGTTAAGAAAGCATTCTTCCTCAATGGTGCGCCTGCTCCGCCCGGGTATCCGCCTTACCCCGGAAGAGGTACATGCAGCGCAGCTCGCGGAGCTGCGGGCCCGCATAGCGGCTGACGAGCGTGAGGTTAAAAAAATGCAGGCGGCGCTCAAATCGATTAGCGATGATCCATATTATATGATTATTGAGCTCAGGTTCTTTCGCGAAAAAACGGACGACGCGATAGCGGAACGCTTATGCTGCGACCCAACAACAGTACGCCGCAATCGCGCCAGGCTGATTAAACGGCTAGCGCTACGGCTCTATGGCGTTGATGCGATGGATTAGGCTTTACAATCAGTTTTGAGGCTATTCGCTTACCGAGCGCTCGGTAAGCGATTTTTTTCATTCAAACACCCATGCGCTAAAGCTTTAACAGCGATTTTGGAGCTTTGGGCGCGAATTTAACATAATTATACGAACCAATCGCGCTCTTTGTAACGCTTTGACCTTCCTTGCGCATAAGGTGTTAGGGTAGTATAATGTTATTTTACCGGGCGCCGCTGTCCCGGCTTAATCATGCGACAGGAGATATTTATGCCTCAAATTTCGGATTACAGCAAGATTCATCTTATTGGTATTGGGGGATGCTCCATGAATGGGCTGGCGCAGATCTTAAGCGCAAAGGGCTATCAGGTGCAAGGCTCGGATATAACGACAAGCCCGTTTACCGCGCGGCTTACGGAGCTGGGTATTCCCGTAATGGTCGGCCATAGCGCGGATAACCTTAAGGATGCGGATCTTGTCGTTTATTCCGCCGCTATCAAGCCGGATAATCCTGAGCGGAAGGCTGCGCGGGAAAGAGGTGTTCCAGAGCTGGAGCGCTCGGTCGCGCTCGGACAGCTTTCGCGGGAGTATAAAACGGTATTGGGGGTAGCGGGATGCCATGGGAAAACAACGATAACATCCATGCTGGCGCTTATAGCTGAATGCGGTTGTCTGGACGCCACGGTTCATATCGGCGGTTTTATTGAAAGCCTCAACGGCGGAGTCCGCATGGGTACCCAAGATGTATTTATAACTGAGGCGTGCGAATATGTGGAGAGCTTTTTGACCTTGCGGCCAACCATTGCCATAATCAATAATATTGACGACGATCATCTCGATTATTTCAAGGATATTGACCACATAACGGACGCTTTCAGAAGGTTTATAGGGTTATTGCCTGCCGACGGCGTATTTATCGGTTGCACGGACGACCCCCGCGTAAGATTATTGATGAGTGAATATGGCGGTAGAAAAATTTCGTACGGTATGGAAGGCGCTGATTATTGCCCTGCTAATATTACATATGGCGAGTTTGGTAACCCCGGTTTTAACCTTTTGCACCGGGGGGAGGACGTTGGCCGTATCCAGCTGGAGGTCATCGGGGAGCATAACATCATCAACGCCGTTGCCGCTGCCGCTGCCGCGATTACGCTGGGCGAGCCTTTTGAAACGATAGCGGGCGCGCTTAAGCAATACCGCCCCGCGCGGAGGAGGTTTGAATTCTATGGCGAGCGCCTAGGCGTTAAGTACTTTCACGATTACGCGCATCACCCATCCGAAATCAGCGCTGTATTAAGCGGCGCTTCGCGTTGCAAGCACGGCAAGCTTTACTGCGTTTTTCAGTGTAACAGCTATACGCGGGCAAAAACGCTTTTTTGCGGGCAGGTGACATGCTTTAAAAAAGCGGATACTGTGTTTGTGCCCGATATTTATCCCGGGCGCGAAAAGGACGACGGGGCCGTTCATGCCCGCGATTTGGCGGCGGCAATAAAAAAAAGCGGAGTTAACGCCATGTATTTGCCCACATTTGATATGATACGCGACTATCTGGATGAACATGCCCAGCCCGGGGATATGGTGGTAACGCTCGGCAGCGGGGACGTGTATAAGCAAACGGAAACGCTTTTATAACGCATATTGCATAGCCGCCATTTTTAATGACTTACGACACCGCGCCTGACGCGCGGTTTTATTCTGTTTATACGCTCCGCGTCAGGGATTTAAGCCGGTTCTTTGTGCTATCAACATACCGCGACGAGGGGTATCTACAAACAAAAAGTTTGGTGGATAGCGAGTTATAATATTGCCGCCTATTAGCGCGGCGCTGGCGGTTACTACTTATTATATATATGCTAGCGCAGGGGTAAGGCGCGGGATACTAACGGAATACGCTGCTTACAAGCCGGCTTACCGCTGTGATGGGCAGGGTTAAAAGACCCCAATAAAAAGAATAACGAAGGCAAATCTGACCCCTGTAATTATAAGGCAGGCTCGAGTAATCCCATACGGACAGCTGGTATCGTATATTGACCAGATACCCGATTATTAGCTCAATGGCCGTTATAACCAGGGCCCCAATTAAGCATTGTACGATTATATTTAGTTGAAAACGGGTAAAAATTCCGTGAAGGATTAAAAAAGCAAACCCTCCCGCGATAGCCATGGACCAATGGCTTCTACCCCTGTAAAGGAGTTCGATAAGCACATAAAGCGCGCCGCCGAGCGCAAATGAAAATAATGCTTCTGTTGGCTTCATGTACTTATTATTGTTGGAGGCGCAACATACTATTCTCGAAAACTCAAGGGCTCTAAAATAGGGAACCGATATAAGTTAACGCGTTTGTTACCTCTGGGATATTATGTTATAATATGGGCAAAACCGAGATAGGGGGGTACGTTTATGGCAACGAAAATTTGGGCGCACCGCGGCGCCAGCGCTTACGCGCCTGAAAATACGATTCCCGCATTTAAGCTTGCTTTGCAGATGGGCGCCGACGGGTTGGAATTGGATGTTCATCTCAGTAAGGATGGCAAGCTGATGGTCATCCATGACAATTCGGTTGACAGGACGACAAACGGGACGGGGCGCGTGTCGGATATGACGTGCCAGGAGCTTAAGCAGCTGGACGCCTCAAACGGCTTTGAACAGTTCGCGAACGCCCGCATACCTACTTTAAAAGAGGTTTATGGCCTTATCCGCAATACGGCGGCGACGGTCAATGTTGAGATTAAATGTGATTCAGAGGCTGATAAAGATATTTGGCTTAGGCTTGTTGAGCTGGAGAATGAGATGGATATGGGCGGGCGAGTTATCTATTCCTCGTTCAACCATTATGCGCTGATGAAGCTCCGCGAGGCGAAAGCGGATGCGAGGATTGGGCTGCTGTATTCTTGCGCGCTTGTAGATCCATGGGTTTACGCAAAATACCTTCAGGCGGACGCTATTCATCCATATTATCTAAATCTAAGGCTCCCCGGCCTTGTCGAGGGGTGCAAAAAATTCGGCGTAGCCGTTCATGCGTGGACGGTGGATGACCCGGCTGCCGTACGAGAGGCCGCAAGAATTGAAGTTGATAGCGTAATCACAAATAAGCCGGACAAGGCGGCCGCGGCGCTGAGGCGCTAGGACGCTTCTATTGCAGAAAACCGTGAATCCGCCCCGAGTCGATAAACCAATATTAAACTGAAGTTTGCGCCCGATAAAAGTCGGGCGCATATTGATTTAAATAAACATAATAATTTACCTGTTAATCTATCAGCCAATCGGCTGGGTATAAGAAGATGGGGTGGATCCACAAATTAAATTAGAATTATTTGTTATTTCATAGCGAGGTAACGATTTCGGATTATATAGACTAAAGCGTGTCCCACCTGTGATTTATATATACGCGATTGATAATTTATGGAAGGGTCATTATAGCATAAACCTCTCAAACATAAAGTCATTTAAATCTGATTATATGAACTAAAGCGCGTCCCGCGTGTGATTTATATAGACGCGGATTGATAATTTATGGATGGGTCATTAAAGCATAAATCTCTTAAACATAAACTTATTTAAATCAGATTATATAGGCTTAACCGCGTCCCATCTGTGACTTATAGATGCGGATTAATAATTTATGGAAGGGTCATTATAACATAAATCTCTCAAACATTAACTTACTTAAATCAGATTTTATTGGCTTAACCGCGTCCCGTCTGTGACTTATAGTTGCCGATTGATAATTTATGGAAGGGTCATTATAACATAAATCTCTCAAACATAAAGTTATATAAATTTGAATAAAATACCGTAAATATTAATAAAAACTTACTGCTTTTGAATTGTAGAAAGATTAAAACATCATTATATTAAGAAATAAAAGGGCATAAACCGCCAATTCCATGCATAATGTTTCTGATAAGGACGGGAATTCCATATGTGGAACTTAAATATCACGTGATTTTGTGATAAAATCGCGGTGACATAAAAATTGCATACATAAATGCTTGCGGCCTTAGACTTTTTCTGCTACAATATACGAGTAAATGGGGCGGTATACACCTGTACCCAATATTATTAAGGAGGTAAAACAGAAACATGAAGAAGATTCTTGTAATGCTTCTCGCACTGATCATGGTCTTCTCAGTCGTTGCCTGTAACCCAGGCGAACAGGGCGGAACGCCAGATCCTGGCAAAACCCAAAAGCCCGGCGAAGCTACGCCTGAGCCTGAAAAGTATGATAATCAGATTATCATCGGTTCTACGACTGAATCCCAGGGTAACTTTGTTGACGGCTGGGGAAACAGCGCGATTGACGCTTATGTCAAGCAGCTGTTGAATGGCTATTCCACCGTTGTCTGGACTCGCGAAAACACCTTTATCGTAGATGAAAAGGTCACGGTTAAGGAGTTTAAAGAGGAGGCGAATGCGGATGGCAGCAGGACCTATACCTTTACCATCAATGACAACCTCACCTACAACAACGGCGACCCCATAAAGGCTGAGGATTACGTTGCCAGCCTTCTGCTTGGCGCGAACCACCTTTATTCCGCTTATGCGCGCGCAGACGCCAAGGCGGCTGCTGTAGCGGGCGGCGATAAGGATGCGAAGAAATATCTGGAAGAGTATCCCAACGCGCTCGAATGCGAAGTGCTTGTAGGCGATATGTTGGTCGGCTATGAAGATTACGCTTCGAACAAAACCAACAAGTTCGCGGGCGTTAAGCTCATCGACGAATACACCTTCTCCGTAACGGTTAAGGCTGATGAACTGCCTTACCGCTATGACTTGACGGTCGCTATGGTTAGCCCGATGTCATTGAAGGTGCACGCCCCCAGCGCCACCATCAAAGCAGATGAAGACGGCACCGCAATGATTGAAGGCGTTGACGGCGCTGAGCTTATTGACATTTATCTTGATGATACCGACGGCCTCCGCTATAAACCCACGGTTACCAGCGGACCGTATCAGTTCACCAGCTTTGACAAGGATACCCGTACGATCGTTATCGACAGGAACGAGAAGTATTTGGGAACCTATGATGAAGTGAAGCCCAGCATCGATCGCCTTATCATCAGGCTGACTCAGGAAGCTACTGAAATTGATGAACTCAAAACCGGCTCCGTTGATCTGCTCGCCGGCCTCGCAGGCGGAACGACCATCAACGCCGGACTTGACCTGGTAGACGACGGAATCGCCAGCAAGGCAAACTACCCGCGTTACGGATACGGCAAAATTGCTTTCTCCTGTAACTTCTCGCCCACCCAGTTTGTTGAGGTTCGTCAGGCTATCGCTTACTGCCTGGATCGCAATGAGTTTATACGCCAGTTCAGCCAGGGCTATGCCGTTCTCGTACACGGCAACTATGGCGCATCCATGAAAGAATATATCGATAACAAGGATGTTATTGACGCCGAGCTGAACCAGTATGCTTATAACATTGACAAGGCTAAGGAAGTTCTGATAGCAGGCGGCTGGACCCTTAACGAAAAGGGCGAACCGTTCGTTGAAGGCACGGATGAAATCCGTTACAAGGATGTTGACGGCGAACTGATGCCCCTGATAATCAAATGGGCTTCTTCCGACAATGAAGTTGCTAAGCTTCTCAGCACCATGCTGCCCAGTGAAATTGCCAAGGTTGGAATGAAGATTGAAGCGACCGCGATGGACTTCTCCATCCTGCTTCAGCACTACTATCAGGAAGGTTTGTCGGGAGACGACCTTGAATACAGCATGTTCAACATGGGTACCGGCTTCTCCGAGATACAGGCCATGTGGTACTACTTTGATCCCGCTTACAATGGCGCGTACAACACGAACTTCATTGATGATCCTGAGTTGACCGCTATAGTTAAGGAAATGAAGGGCATCCCCATGGATGACGAAGATACCTGGAACGCCAAGTGGCTCGAGTTCCAGAAGCGCTGGAACTACCTGCTTCCCGATATCCCCCTGTATTCTGACGACTATCATGATTTCTTCCACAAAAAACTCGAGAACTACAATCCCGATTCGGCTTGGGGTTGGCAGTATGATATCGTTTACGCGAACATCGCTGGCCACGGAAATTAACGAACTCCCGGCGATAAGCGCCGCAAAAAACCGATAACGTTTTGGATAGGGGCACGAAAGGCCGTGCCCCTATTTCAAACCTAAGAATCGCTTAAGTTCAACTCTGAGTATTAGCCGATTGGCTTTTATATATGATAATATAAACTCGAAAGAGAGGAACCGCGTACATGCTCAATTATGTATTAAGACGACTGCTGTACATCGTGGTGGTATTCCTCGTAGCGTCCATCGTCATATTTGCGCTGTTTAAGTTGATCCCGGCCGATCCCGCGCTTATGATGATGGAGGGCAACAAGGCTAACATGAAGCCTGAGGAATACGAAAGGAAATATCAGGCGGCCAGGGAAAAGCTTGGCCTGGATCAGCCTTTGCCGGTGCAGTATGTAAAATGGCTCTATAATACGCTCACTGGCGACCTTGGATATTCCCTTCAGTATATGAAGCCGGTAAATCAGGTAATCGGCACGCCTATGAAGAACACGGTTATACTGAACCTGCTGACGCTTATACCAACTTTTTTGATTACAATTCCGCTTGGTATTGCCACAGCTGTACGTAAGGGAAGCAAATTTGACACGGGCGTGCAAATCTTCACGATAATAGGTTATAGTCTGCCTTATTTTGTTATCGCATTGATGTTTATATTCTTCTTTGCCGTTAAACTGCCATGGTTCCCGATAAGCGGCGCAGGTACGCCGGGCTTCTCCGGAACGCCGTTGGAGGAAGTATTGGATTACCTCAAGTACTTAGCGCTTCCCGCAATTGTAATTGTATTTACATCGCTTGGCGGCTTAACCCGGTATGTGCGCGCTTCCATGATTGAGGCGCTGAGTATGGATTGCATACGGACCGCGCGGGCTAAGGGCTTGAAAGAAAAGGTTGTTATTTACAGCCATGCGTTCCGAAACGCCATGATCCCGTTTATAACTGTTGTCGCTTCATGGTTTATCGGGATATTCAGCGGTTCACTTGTGACTGAGCAGACCTTTTTGCTCAACGGCATGGGCGCGACTATGATAAATTCTTTGAAGCAATTGGATTACTCTATGGCGATGGCGCTGCTGATGTTCTATCTGGTGCTTGCGCTTGTCGGCAATCTGATTATCGACTTGCTCTACGGCGTATTCGACCCGCGCGTTAAGCTGTCTTAAGGAGGTAAGAGCATGAGTAATAAAGAGAATAAAAAGAAACGCGGCTCCACATTTGGAGATGCGCTGCGTACCATGTTCTTAGGCGGCAGAGCAGCCAAACTTAACTCCCTTATGGAGGAAGAGCAGGTTCAAAGCCCAATGCGCACATTTATGCGCAATTTCAAGCAAAAGCCTACAGCCATGCTCGGCGTATGGTTGTTTGTGGTGATTCTGCTCGTATGCTTTATTTACCCTATTTTTAAACCCTTGGATCTCACGTTCCAGGATCCCTCGCAGCAGAACATCGCACCAGGCTTCAGCTTGATGAGTGTGCCGGACGCGCTGGCCAAAAACGCTTTGCAGATTGACGGCGGCGCCTACTTTGGGGCAGGTATTGATAAAGACGGCAAGCTCTATATGTGGGGGAATTTGACGCCGGCGCTCAAGAAAGTCCCGGAGAATATGGGTAAGCTTGTCCAGATCTCTTGCGGCTTGGATCATATCGTTGTGCTTAATGAGGACAACGAGATTTTCTCGTGGGGATACGACCGGCTTAACGTTTGTAACGTACCCCGGGAGGTTGAAAACGCGAATATCAAGCAGATATTTGCCGGCTACCAGCACTCCGCCGCTGTTGATGACGAGGGTAAGCTTTATACGTGGGGTAATCCCAATGTTATAAGCATTACGCAGTTAGAGGTTAAGGGAAATGTTGATAAGGTAGTTTTAAACCCGAATACCGGCGTTGTGATTACATTGGATAAACAAGTTGTTTGCTTATCTCTTATCGAGAGCGAGCTTATGGCGGTTCCGGACGCTATTCAGGGGAAGACGGTTGATATTGCGGTAACCGATAAGTCAGGCGCCGCGGTAACGGACGACGGCTACGTCCATATATGGGGCAGCTCCGATTACGGCGTAAAAGACATACCTGAGGAGATTCAAGGTCATGTTGTTGGCATCAGCTCCGGCCGCGGACACTTTACCGCTTTGCTGGATGATGGAACAGTAAAGTCTTGGGGCTGGAACTTCTACGGGCAGGCGGATAGCCCGTCAGCTGAGAATATTGTTTCTATCAGCAGCGATTACTACCAGAATTATGCTATCGACGCTAATGGTAATGTGGTTAAATGGGGGCTGAGCGGTTACCTTATGGGAAGCGACCAGTACGGCCGTGACGTAGCTTCACGCCTTATCACCGGCGGGCAGGTTACGTTAACCGTTGGAGCGATATCGGTTATTATTTCCGCTGTTCTCGGCATTTTGTTGGGCGGCTTCGCCGGCTACTACGGCGGCAAGGTGGATATGTTCATCATGCGTGTGGGCGAGGTGTTCAATTCCATTCCGTTCCTGCCGCTGGCGTTGGTTATGACCGCGGTTTTGGGTTCAAGCGTATCGCAATATGGAAGAATGGCGTTAATAATGGTTGTTCTCGGATTCCTTGGCTGGCCTGGGTTCGCGCGCCAGATCCGCGCCATGATATTGGCCGAGCGCGAGAAGGAATTCGTTACCGCAGCCAGAGCGCTTGGCGTTAAAGAGGGCAGGATTATATTCAGGCATATCATGCCGAATGTTTTGACAATAGCGCTTGTTAACTTAACGCTTAGCTTCGCTCTGAGCATGCTCAATGAGTCGAGCATGTCGTACCTTGGCTTTGGTATTACCGAGCCTAACGTTACCTGGGGCAACATGCTTTACGCAACAAACAACTCCACCGTTATGCAAAACTATTGGTGGCGTTGGGTGTTCCCCGCCCTTGCGCTGAGCATTACGACCATAGCCATTAATATGGCTGGCGACGGTATGCGCGACGCTATCGACCCCAAGTCCAATGACAGATAGGAGGGATATGTACTATGGCAATGCTAGAGCTTCGCGATTTACACACTTACTTTACTACCCGGCGCGGCATCGTCAAGGCGGTTAACGGCGTATCTTACTCCGTGGAATCTGGAAAAACCTTGGGCGTAGTTGGCGAATCGGGCAGCGGAAAATCCGTATCCGCAATGAGTATCCTGCAGCTGCTTGACGGCAATGGATATATAAAAAGCGGCGAAATCATGTTCAAAGATCAGGATCTGACCAAGTTTACGCGTGAGCAGATGTACAAAATCAGGGGTAATGAGATATCCGTTATCTTTCAGGAGCCTATGACCAGCCTGAACCCCGTATATACGGTAAGCCGTCAAATAGGTGAGTCCTTCATGATTCACCAGGGGATGAACAAGCGCGAGGCGGCGCAGAAATCTGTTGAGATGCTCTCTTCCGTAAAAATACCGAACCCCGAAAGCGTTGCAAAGCAGTATCCGCATCAGCTTTCCGGCGGTATGCGGCAGCGCGTCATGATAGCTATGGCTCTTGCGTGCCGGCCGAATCTGCTTATAGCGGACGAGCCGACGACAGCTCTTGACGTTACGATACAGGCTCAGATACTTAAGCTTATGAATGAGCTCAAGTCTGATAAGGGAACAAGCATATTGTTCATTACCCATGATTTGGGCGTTATCAACCAGATGGCGGACGATGTTGCGGTTATGTACTGCGGCCAGGTGGTAGAGCTTGCTCCTGCGCGTATAATCTTTGGCAAAAACGAGTATTCACATCCTTATACCGAAGGGTTGATGACGTCTATCCCTCGGTTGGATACGCCTGCGGGAAAACGATTGGACGCCATCCCCGGCGCTGTTCCCCACCCGCTGGATTTACCAAAGGGGTGCAAATTCGCGCCGCGCTGTAGGTATGCAACTGACCGGTGCCAGAACGAAGAGCCGGAAATGGTAAATGTATCCTCTGATCAGCAGATCAGGTGTTTCTACCCGGCAAAGGAGGAGCGTCATGGATAATAATAATGTTTTGATTCGCATTACGAATTTGAAACAGTATTTCCCGTTGAAAAAGAGGGGAATGTACGTTAAAGCTAACGATGGCATTTCACTTGATATTTACAAGGGTGAAACGTTCGGGCTTGTGGGTGAGTCCGGTTGCGGCAAGTCCACGCTTGGACGCGTACTGCTTCAGCTTTACCATCAAACCGATGGCAAGACCATGTACTATGGGCGGACAAGGGATTCCCTTGCGCCCAAGTACGTGAGAGATACGGTTCAGAACGCGGAGAAACTGCGCAGCCAGCTTCAAGAGTTGAACGCTAAGCGTGATAAGCTTATAGCGGAATTCAACGCTTATGTCGAGCGTGAAAAGGCGCTTAGCGAGGAGCAGCTTGAGAAGCACAGCCAGGAAAAATTCCTAAAGCAGGATGAGCGCGACCAGGCTGTAAAGGCCGCTAATGACGCGTTTTTGAATATTGCTACTATTTTAGGCGGTTTTATATCCGTAAAGGATTTGAATGAGTGCAAGAACGCTTATATGGAATCGCACCGCATTGCCCTTGAGCTGCGCAACCTCAATGAAACGCTCAACGATTTGGATATGAATAGGCGCGATATTGAGTGTGCAATCGAAGTTAAGCAGAAGGACGAGAAATCGGCGGGAGGCCTCGCAAAGCGCGTCAAGGCATTTGATGATCGCATTAATGAGCAAAAGGCACTGATAGCCAAAAAGGAAGAGGAGCTTAAAGCCTCTTACAAAGCTCTTAACGCATTGCGCGCTAAGTATGCGGACGACCCCGAGTTCCAGAAATACGAAGCGTATCGCGACGACGGTATTGATCTTGCGCGGCTTAGCTACAATGAAATGCGCCATCTGCGTAAGGACATTCAGTTGATTTTTCAGGATCCGTATTCATCGCTCAACGCCAGGCTTACCGTCGGCCAAATCATTGGCGAGGGATTGCTGGCGCATAGTTTCTTTAAAAAGAATGATGAATCCATGCAGGAATACGTCATGCAGGTGATGGAGGATTGCGGGCTTGCGCCGTATATGATTCACCGTTATCCGCACCAGTTTTCCGGGGGGCAGCGTCAGCGTATCGGCATTGCGCGCTCATTAGCGCTAAAGCCTAAATTTGTTGTTTGCGACGAAGCTGTATCCGCGCTGGACGTTTCGATTCAGTCGCAGATTATAAATCTGCTGCAGGATCTTAAGGAAAAGGAAAACCTGACTTATATGTTTATTTCACATGACCTTTCGGTTGTGAAATACATAAGCGATCGTATCGGCGTCATGTACCTTGGTAATCTGGTTGAGTTGGCGAATAAAGAGGAAATCTTTGATAATCCGCGCCATCCTTATACCGAGGCGCTGTTATCCGCGATACCGACGACGGATGTGGATCAAAAACAGGAGGCAATTCTCCTTGAGGGCGATATTCCAAGCCCGATCAATCCCCCTAAGGGATGTAAGTTCCATACCCGCTGCCGTTACTGCACGGATATATGCAAAATAGTTACGCCCGAGTTTCTGGAAGTTTCCCCCGGCCATTTTGTAGCGTGCCATCATATGGTCGGAACGAGCGAATAAAATTTGTAAAGGTTTGGTGATTGACGATGTTGTTTGGAAGGGCGCCTGAGAGACGTAGGCTCGACGTTAAAACGGTTGAGAGGCGCTTTAAAGAAAATTTTAAACCGGAGGAGTTGGAAAAGGGTGATGTACCGGCGATGATGATTGCCGCTCTCATAACGTTTGTTCCGGTAATGCTTATCGTCATCGCCCTTATGGTGGGAATACCTTATCTCATGTTTGGTCCTAAATGAGTAAAGGCGCAATGGGTTGGATCTTAACGCATTAAAGGACAAGAATTTTTACAATGCTCTGCATGGAAGGTGTGCTTTTAGCACACCTTCCAAATTTATGATCGCGGCTGTTTAGTTAGAGAAAAAAAGCATAAAAATAGCTAATCTTAAAATACAATATGAATTCTACTTAATCAAGACAGAAATAAAAGTTATTAAAGCAGAAAAACAGAAATTCATTATGAACTGCGCGCGTAAAAAGTATAGAGCCTAATAGCAGATTTAAAAATGATGTTGGGACACTGTGCAATAAAAAGTCGGTGATATATCAGGTTCAGGAATAAGTCTTGGGAATTGAAGGATTTTATACGCGCAAGGTAAAATACAGGCTGGACAGTTCGTTTTATGTTCAGGCATGTAAAAGAGAAACCGCTTCTGCAATATGCCGAACGGGAAGGAGATTCGCTCCCTCAATATCGGGAAGGCTGTCTGAACTGGGGATGATAATATTCTCAAAACCAAGCCGAACGCATTCCAGGATACGCCTTTCAAGCCGAATTGTTGGGCGCACATCCCCAGTAAGGGATATTTCACCAATGACGGCGGTTTGCCGTGGCAGAGGCTTGTCAACCAATGCCGAGGCAACGCACAACGCTATGGCTAAATCTGATGCTCGTTCAACTAGTTTAAATCCTCCGACTACATTCAGATAGACGTCGAAACCACCTATACGCATGCTCGCCTTTTTTTCTAAAACAGCCAGCAAAAGCGATAGGCGGTTTACATCCATGCCCGCCGTCATTCGCCTGGGGTTGCTAAAAACGGAACTGCAAAGTAATGATTGAACCTCGACCAGTAAAGGGCGCGTCCCTTCCATAGCGCATGTTACCGCGCAGCCTGGAGCGTATGAGTGTGACAAGAAAGCATCGGAAGGGTCGATAACCTCCTGCATGCCTGTATCCTTCATTTCAAATACGCCTATTTCATTTGTTGAGCCGAACCGGTTTTTTACGGCGCGTAGTATGCGAAAGACGTCAAGCCTTTCCCCTTCAAAATATAAAACCGTATCCACCATGTGTTCCAGTACCCTCGGCCCCGCGATGGCGCCTTCCTTAGTTACATGGCCTACGATAAAAACCGCGCAGCCTGTTGATTTGGCATAGCGCGTGAGTAAAGAGGTCGCCTCACGAACCTGGCTGACGCTGCCCGCCGCTCCAGACAGATCGGAAGAGTACATGGTTTGGATAGAGTCAATAATTAAATAATCAGGCTTTACTAGGCGAGCCTGAGCCTCAATCGCTGAAAGATTGGTTTGAGTTAGTATAAGCATGGAGCCGTTTACACTTAGCCTTTGCGCCCGCAGTTTAAGCTGTGCCGCTGATTCTTCCCCGGTAACGTAAAGAACCCTTCCATGCCGCGCAAGTTCAGAAGCGGCCTGCATAAGCAGCGTGGATTTGCCTACGCCGGGATCGCCGCCAAGCAGGATTACGGAACCCGGCACAACTCCGCCGCCCAATACGCGGTCCAGCTCTTTTATAGATGTGAATGCGCGCTCCACATCATCAGCTTTTATTTGCTCCAGCGTGACAGTTGGGCATTCGGACTTAGAGGCGTCATGAACGTGGCCGACAGCTTCCTCAATCATCGTATTCCAGCTATCGCAGCCCGGACAGCGGCCAAGCCATTTTCCGCTTTCATAGCCGCATTCGCCACAGATATATATGGTTTTTGCGCTTTTTGACATAGCTTTTCCTCCCTGAATTATGTAAGCGGGCAACGTCCCGGCTATAATATTATGGGATGGTTGTAAATTTTAATATATCGCGTTCGCGAGAGGTAACGTCCATCCACATTACGCAATCGCCCGAAACGCCGAGAAGCTGAACGCGTTCGCGCTCAGGCGTTATACGGTAGCGCTCTCGGGTTTCAAACATGTAGGCCCATATTGTTTCGTTTTTAGAATAAATAATAAAGTCGCTTCCAACGCCAAAATCAACAACGCCGCTTTCCACTTTAACAGGCTCGCCGCCGCTTGTTGAGTAATACAGCGACGTTTGTGGCCCGTGGAGCCCATCCATCCATATAAATTGGTTTCCGCAGCGTTTTGGATCATGCACGTAGGTGCCGGGGGAGTAGGAATAGATCTTTGAATCGGCAACGGTTATATAGTTGATAGCGCTGGTGGCTTCGCCTTTGCCGGAGGTATTATAATCGGCGTCCGCCCAAATGATTACGCCGTTTACAATATGGGGCAGGCTCGTACCATATTTAGAATTGTTAAACATCTGTAACGCCGTTGATTCAAAGGTTGACAGATCGCAAACGAAGAGCTTATCCATTCGGGTACCAGTACGCTCCATCCAACAAAGATAATCCCCGTCAAGCAAAAGAACCGGCTGCCCAACATAAACATCCTTAAGCTTTTTCGGCTTTGCGTCGTCTTGCTCGCGATCAACGACCATGATAGCGCCCCCGCCGTCCGCTTTTCCATCCAGATATACAAGCCATCTCTCGTTAAACGCCGGGAAAAGAATGTGTGTGTACTCAGGTTTGTACGGCAACCTGGTTACGCTTCCAGCCGTCACGTCGTATTGGAGAAGCGCTTCCATTATTAATTTGTTATCAACCAGCTTACCGCCTGTAAACAGCATAGTATCATTATAGAAATAAGGGTCCGCTATCCATCGGTATTCATTCTCACCTGATAATACAATTTCCGTCTGACCGCTTTCCGGGTCAAAGCTTGCAATGGGATGCGGCGTGGGAGAAGGCTTTACCGTTGGCGCGGGGGTAGGATCCGGCGAAAATGGCGCGCGGTATTCGATACCGATTAATGGTAAGAAATATGGTAGCGCGACGAACAAAATTAAGGCGATAAAGGCTAATATTCCAGCGACCGCGCTTCCCAGGATGATATAAGGACACCATCTGCTTGCGCGCAGGCTTCTGCGCCGTTTTCTTTTCTTTACGCTTTTAAATCGCTGCTTCATCGGCCGCCCCTTTTATTAAGTATATTGGCGCCTTGCTAGTAAAGGCTGGCGCGTAACTTAAAGAAAGTATCAAGCGACGCCGATTTTATCAGCGAAGCCTGATACTGTATTATAGCATATGTAATTATTTTGATACAACGACAAGCCTTTGTATTGGTTAGAGCTTGCCAATCGGCTTATGGTTCAGGGGTTAACGTCTACGAAATGGAGCTGCGCTGCGCTTATACCTCGAACAACAAATATGGTTAACCAACATCACAAAATTAAGTATATCACAGCCAAACCACATATTGATTAAAATTGTATTATCATATTTTACCGGCGTCAATGTTTCATACCTTTTAATTATTCAAAACACGTATACGTTGCACGCATTTTTTGATATAATTTTCAATTAAATATGCTCCTGATTTTTTATATCTTGGAGAACATGTCCGTAAGATCCGAAATACTGCTTTGAATATCGAAAAGGTCCACGAATCTGACCTGAACGGTTACGCCATCGGCGGACTTAAACTCCTTTATGCCAAAAGACGGAAGCTTATCTGTTTGTGGATAGATCACAATAGCATTTTTAGCGCCATATCTTTTATGGTATACATACATTTGATATATATCGGCTTGAGAAATGCCATGGTTTGCTTTATTATCCGAAAGTATCTTCCATTTTGTATCGACGACAAAAAGTGCGCCGTCACACTTGCGCTTAACCACAATGTCCGGTTTTAACAAGAACCCCTTTGCCGGATCATCAAACAAGTAATGGGACTTATCCTGCGCCGATACTGAAAAATCCATCAAGTTTAAACTGTTCTTTATTAAAACCGATATGTAGTTTTCAAATAGTGTTTCCATTGGAAATAGCAGCGCAAGCGCTGCCTCCGATCCGGCAAAAGCTGAGAAACTTTTACCCTTTAAGAATATCCTGCTCCAGTGTAACGCGTTGCTGTAATCCCTCATATTCCTATTTGGAATATACTTTGCGAAATCTTTCTCATGGTTTAAAGAGGGTTCCACGTCTGAAAATACGTTTAAAAGGATTTTTATATCATTTTTGTTTTTAGACGAACAGGAAAACTTATATAAATATAATAGTGTAGCCTTAAGCAGTTGGTTTTCAGGACGGTTGGCGGCGTAGTTATCATACTCCACAAAGCATTTCTCTTTATGGGTTTGATTCAATTTGATTTGCTGGTGGAATATCATCTTTCCTTTATAGCAGGCTGCGTTTTCCTCCATGGTTTCATAACCGCGTTTCAGCCCGCGCTTTACAATGAAATGCACCTCGTCCACAAACATACGAATGAAAATCTCCAGTATGTTCATTTTAACTATATCCATATTCGAGGCCTGAAGAGATTTAAACGGGTACTTCCGCAAAGCTTTCATCATCACTAACAGTATTTGCTTAATTCTATTTCCAGAAGCGCCATCCTCGGTATCGGAATGAATTTTAGGCAGAATTTCAATGATAGCGCGATTGTTGAGCGCGATGACGCCCACATAATTTTTCGCGGTAATAACCTTACCGATACCTTTTCTGGCTGAAAGGCCCATCAGTTCAAGGGCGTCGGTATCCTTGCCCCGCTTACTCAGAATGAATCCCTCAAGCTGTTGAAAGGTGCTTTCTGGTAAAGTTACAAACGCATCATGCTTCTTTCCCGTAATAAAGGATCCGTATTCCTTGATTTGATAAATTGGCGTCTTTCCCATTAATAAGCTCGCTTCCTTTCGGTTTAGATAGACCGGTACGCTTCAATATTGCCGAACGCGGCAGAGTTTATCTCATAGCTGCGGCTATCATCCAATTCCAAATCAATATTGCCAAACAGTTCAGCATAATCATTGTCCTTGGCAATAATAAATTGTTCATCCTTATTTTTCTTTTTATTATCGCCGAGTACCAAACGGATTTTTTCATAGTCCTCGTAGAAATATTCCTGAAGCAGCGGCATGATATTATTGGCAAAGATATCCGCGAGCATTTCTATTGTGGGGCTATTCTTAAGAGGTAAAAAATATGCATGACCAATCGTATGCTCTCTGTCATAAAGCACGGCAATACGCCTATTGATACGCGAAAGCAATACGCTTATTGATAGATCTTCAACGCGGATTTCCGATAGGATTTCGGGCCTCGGCATCATCTCTTTAAAGAAAAACCTCCGGCGCAACGCGGTATCGATAGCCGCAATGGAGCGATCCGCCGTATTCATTGTACCGATTAAATAAACGTTTTCCGGTACGCCGAAAGCTTTGAGCGAATAAGGTAATACAGCTTTCATACCCTCTGGACGGCCAACACGTTTGGCGTCTTCAATCAGCGTAATTAATTCGCCAAAAATTTTAGAAATATTGCCGCGGTTTATTTCGTCTATAATAAAAACATATTTATCCCTGTTACCGGCTCCCACGGAGGGAACGGAATGGTATTTGTTGATGATTTGCAGAACCTCGGCGAGGGAAATGCCGTTCATACGATAAACGCAAGCAAGCGTTATGGAGACGCCGCCGGTAACCCCCATGATATTTTCCTTGATATTCTTTACTATCCATTTTACCTTTCGGAGCCAGTTGAATTTATCGAAAGTGTCATCCCACTCCGGCTCACCGCTCACAACACCAATTGCGTCAATAGTAGACGCGTTATAGCAAGATAGAACAACATCCCCAATCTGCATACGATTTAAAAAGGCGTTGAGGACTCTTTTCCCTTTAACTATTGAAAAGTCCGCCTTATCCAATATCGTTTTCCCATGTTCATCGCCCCAACCAATACGAATATGGTTATGCTCCAGGCATTCTGTTCTGATGGGATTCTCACCCGTGCCAAACAGGGAAACCTTCCAAATATTCGGGCTGTCACGGATACCATAATCCGTGGCGCCGGCAACTGTGAATTGAGCCTTTTCGCAGAAGCGCTTAAAAATCCCCGGCTTTATACTGTATTGAATTTCCCCTGCTTCGCAAGAATCATCATCAGAGACAATCGCAGGCTTTATACCTTCGATAAATTCTTCATAACTATAAGATTGATGGAATGTAGTAAACTCAACCCGGCCCTTGGCTCTATACTCGTTAAAGCGTTCCAGCACGGCGGAGTATTCCTCATTCAAAACCGCGGCAAGCTCTTTATTTTCAATAATTGCGACTGCATAAATCACCGTATGATAAGTTTTGCCGGTTCCCGGAGGGCCATAAAGTATTGTGTTCAACCCTATATCGGTATTTGTAACTGCCGGAGTGGCAGTTAAACCCATTGTTGCAAGCGCCTCTCTCAATTCGTCGCGGAGCTTCCATGAATACCGCTTGCGTCCGTCCTCCATTATATTCCGGCCAACAAACGGAATCGTGAAACAGCGGGTAATGCCATTATCATCATAGTCCGGGCAATTCAGCTTTTTCTTAACCTTCTCCCCGAAACTGCTTCCCAGCTTGTTGTAGTAACTATGAACATTCCCGTACGCCTTAGCAAGATGGGAACAGGTACTTTCGCCGCCCAACTCCAGCATCATCTTAAACATGGCGAGGTTATCCGGTGTGGTAATCGTTCTGTCTTTTAAAACTGCTAACCACATTTCCCTTGTAATACCAGGATCATATTCCTTTAAAGGCGGCCAATAATCAGCGTGAGTATCTTGCGGCGCCAGACTTTCATATTTATCCCCGGGTGAATTGCCGGCGGAGTCTTGCCGCCCCTCAAAAGCGATAAAGCGATTCATAAGCTCAATATACTTTTTTAGGTGTGAGACTAATTCGTCACATCGCGTTAGTTCTTCATTGCTCAGGGCGTTACGTTTATCATCACTGAGCTTGTCAAGTAATCGAGTACAACTGTCCTTTTGAAATTCATCATCAATGCTTACGGCATAGGTTGTTTCAATAAGAGAAAGCCCGCCGGCGCAGAAGCTGCCGTTTTTTTTGCCCATATAAGCTAGAAGTTTTTCTTTGTCAAACATATTATTACCTCGGATCAAATGTTAAGATTTGTTTCGCCATCATCCTTAACAAATTCTAACATATTTCAGGCAAGACGATCTATCATTTGAGCGGTTTTTGTTTTGCATTTATAAAACAAAAACTCGCGCCTGGAATCAGCGTTCCGACGGAGGGTTTCACCGTATCTGATTATATTTTGTAAATAAGATCTTGTATCAAATCAGTATCAACACCTGATTTGATACGCTACAAACTAAGTATTTTTTGGGGGTTAGATGTACTCAGTTCATATTCTCACTCACTCTGAACAGATGTTTTCTTAAACGATTCTTCTAGAATTTTTTAGCGTGATTTATATCGTTCTTTCCATTACTCATAAAAGCTGTCCTATTATCCGTTGCCATTAGTTACCGCACTTTGGCGATGAAAAAACAATCAAACTTACTAATACGCCTAGTCCAAGAAGGCGTATTCTATGAATCCACTGTAACGGACTATACTGTATAGTAAAAAATAAAAATTCAACAACGGCTAATTGTCGCCTGGAATTAGTGCTAGGTGTTTACTATACATGTTAAGACCTATTAGAATAATAGCACAGACCAAAAACGCTGTGGTAATGAATCCTCCCTCGGGACCAAAATCTCCGCCTGTCAGTAGGTCTGTACCTGCATTACTTGTGATAAATAGTGAGAGGTTGGTGCTTTGCTCACCGCTTATGTTCAACCCAAATACATTTCCTTGCGCGAGATTCCAGCTCAAATGTAAACCGCAAACTCCCCATATATTACCTGCGTTTATTGCGTACATAGCGAAGAAAAAGCCGGAGAGCGTTAAATTTATGAACGAGAGAACTGTTGCGCCATTACCCAATAAATGAAGGAGGCCAAACACCCCGCCAGTAAGAAGCACGGCGGCTAAAGGATTATAGCGTATCCCCAGTGTGGGAATGAGCCAACCTCTGATTGCAATTTCTTCTGATGCGCTTTGAATCCCCCATCCAAATACAGCGACGCACAGTGAACTGATTAAATTTTCTACCGGAAATAAATTATTAAATTCAATTTCTATTGCGCCTAAAGCAACCAATATAAAAGTTATTGCAGATATTGAACCAAGACCAAATAAAAAACCAATACAATATGCCTTTGCTTTATGTTTGCAAGTGAATCCCAATGTTGCTATTCTTCGCTTTTCCACAAACTTTACCCATGCAAAAAACGCGAGAATTTGAAAGCCGCATATAAGAATTTTTCGCAAAGCCAGGGCAAAGGAAACCCAAAGAGGCGTGTCGTTAGGTAATGATTCAATAATTGGGATTGTTACGAATCGCCCTAAGATAAGAGACCCTCCCCATAAACAAAAGAAGATTATAATGCCAAGCATTGCATTTGGTGTATGCTTGCGTTCTTTTGCACTATTAAATAGGTCACTATCTTGCATCCGCATATTTATGAACCTGAAAGCAGGATGTTCTTTGCTCATTAAATTCCCCATCATCTTATTGTTTTTTCGTTGCGAAATCTCCGCCTAAAGCGGACCTTGCCACTTTTTTATAATAATACATTCTACAATAACTTGCCCCTCTTGAAAAGCAGGAAGCATACTAATTTTCAATCCCTGTGTTTGTAGGCCGCCAGGCAAATAACCGAATAGCCCGCAGATACCAAATAAATATATTATACCGGAAAAAGATTACTTTCCCTCCGATTTAGTCCTTGCACCCTATATTATAATAATATGTCGAATAGTTTTTAGTATGCATTGAACAAACAGTCGATTTGTGTTAGAATAAAAATAAAATAGTGTTGGCCTGTACTATATCGTCGATATACAGGCTGATTTTTAAGGTGGTGATAATAGCGTGGAGGCTTCAGACGAAAAAAAAGGCGTACGATTGAAAATCGTAGTTTTAATTCTTACCGGTTTGCTGGTGCTGAGCGCGGGCGGTCTGGCGGTACGAACCATCTATCAAAGTTTTTTTGCCCCGGAAGGGACCGCTATAACCGTACGCGACAATCTGATCCGTGAACCTGAAAGGTCCCGACTCAAGACCTTTAAAGCCATGGAAAGTTGTGCTGCAAGCGGTGAGGGAAGCGGCCCCCACACGGAATCCGGCTCAAAGAGCACCACGGTATCCTCTGGAGGCGCCGGCAAACAGGATGCAGTAGGCTTGGAGCTGTACCGTAGCCACCCGGAGGACAATATCAAATTTGAAGTCCGTGATTTGCTGCCCGGCGACAGCTTGACCCGGTATTACCGCGTCAAGGTGTATCATAACGCGGATATTCCGCTGTTTTTTGGGATGAAGGTAACGGCGGAAACCAAAAGTCTGAGCGACGCATTACATATAAGAGTAACCAATCTGGAAACCGGTAAGGCGTTGTGCAGCGCGTCCTTTTCGGAAACGGACGGCAGGGAGTTCTCCGAACTGCTTGCAGAGAACGCGCAGGGCGAAAGCACTGCGTATTACAAAATCGAAGTATCTGTGGATACTTCGGTAGGAAATGAATATCAGGCCGCTATGTTGAATGCCGATTTTTGTTGGTCCGTCAAGGATGAGGGCGGGCTGACCCCGCCGCCTCAAACCGGAGACGCCTCGAATATCCTGCTGTGGACGGTTTTGGCGCTGTCGTCCTTTGTGCTGATGATCCTCTTGTACGCCAAACGCAGAAAGGAGGGCGCCGCACATGAACCAACCCCATAAACCGGAACGGATCAGAAGAAAGGCGGTCGCATGCATTATCGGAATTGTCGCTTTGGCCGCCATGCTGGCCGCGACTACCTATGCGCTGATGACTTCTTTTGTTTCGGTGGACGGAAACCTGTTTGAAACAGCGCGGGTGGACATTGAGCTGAACGGCGGGAAGGTCGTTTTCGACGGTACGGATATTAATCTGGAGCCGGGGCGTTCTGTCAAGAGATCCTTCGAGGTGGAGAACAAAAGCACGGTAGATGTATATTACCGCCTATATCTGGAAAACGTCACCGGCTCCCTGCAGGAGGCGCTGACGTTCCAACTCTATGACGGTGACAAGCTGCTGTACAGCGGCAATGCGGGTGACTTGAGCAAGGAAAATCCCTGCCGGGACAACACCCCTCTTGCCGCTGGGGAAAAGAGGATGCTGACGGCGGTTGTGAAAATGCGGGAGGATGCGAATAGCGCCTTTCAGAACTGCGGCGTCCATTTCGATATAACCGCGGACGCGGTACAGGCCCGCAACAATCCGGATCAAGCGTTCGAGTAGCCTAACGGCTGCGTGGACGTTAATCAATAAGAATAATCAGGGAGGAATACAACGTGAAAATTACAAAGAAAGCCCTATGGGCTAGCGGAATGTCTCTGCTGCTTTGCTGCGTACTGCTGGTCGGCACAACGTTCGCCTGGTATACCGACAGCGTAAGTAATCGGGGAAACAAGATCGAGGCGGGCAGCCTATTCATCAATGCGGAAGCCTTCGATGTGGGAGCTGGCGGGGCCAGTTATACCATCCCCGGCCTGAACGGGGGAAATCCGATCACTTTTGAAGCAACCGCGCAGAATCTGAAAACTGAAACCACCCCCATAATCAGTGAAACCCTGTGGGAGCCGGGTAAATCCAATGCCAAGCTGATTACCATTCGGAACGATGGCACGCTGGCGGTAAAGCTCAAGCTGTCCATGACTGTGACCGATGACGGTCTTGTAGACGTCCTCTGGTTCGATATGGTCACGGTGAATGCGGACGGAGTTGTAGGCACTTTCGAGAGAAAGCCGATGAGTACGCTTGCAGCGGCGGCAGAATCGCTCAACGGCGGTGAGACGTCGTTGGCGGCAGGGCAGGAGATGTCCTTTATCCTGGTCTATGGTATGAACGAGGATACGGGCAACGAGTATCAAAAAGAAACGTTTGCCGCCGACTTTGTGATTCGGGCGACGCAGGATACCGTAGAGACGGACGGCTTTGGGAATTCCGATTATGACGAAGGCGCAACGCTGGATTTCGCCTCCGTTTCTACTGCCGATCAATTTAACGATGCGTTGAACAAGGCGGACGCGATCATTCTCGAAGAAGATATCACCCTTTCCGATACTCCTGTTTTTACAAAGGATACTACCCTCAATATGAACGGCAGTACCCTGACCATCAATGGGAACCAGTCCCTCAAAGCGGCTCCTAACACGACGTTGACGGTAACGGGAGACGGCACCATTAACGGTGTGCTGTATGCGGATAAGAATTTTAATGCGGGCGGCCATATTGTGGTCAACGCCGGAGACAATTTCCAGGTGAATTCCCCGAAAAGCTGGGCTGTGTACGGCTCGGCGGGGTCGACCATTTTGATAAATGGCGGTACTTATACTTCGGCGGAAAAAGGCAGCGGAGTGATTTACATGCTGGGCAAGTCGCTGATAATCAATAACGCTGTAATTGATGTAGGTACGGATTCGGTTATGAATTCCAAAGGGATTCACTCAAACGCATCACAGAATCGCCTGGAAAACGTAACGGTTTACGGACATTACAGCATGGCGGCGGATTTCAACTCTTCTTCGGCGAGCACGGTAATTCGTGGCGGCTCCTTTATCACCGATAAAAAGACGGACGACGGCTTTTTGAGCGCCACCATCCGTTATCAGGGGGCGCTCGATATAGCGGACGCGGAGATTACCCATATCGGTAACGGCATTCTGTATTCGCCTACTATAACCGCTTCCCAGGTAGAGAATCTGACCTGCACAAACTGCACCTTCATACCGGTGGGAGACACCACTTACAAAGACATCGACTATAAGCACTAAGCCATATTTTCAGCTAAAAAGCATTTGCTTTTTAGCTGAAATGAGCCTGTCGGGAAAAATGGCTACGCCACTTATTTCGAGTTAACACGGGGCGCTTGCACCTATGACGCGGTCAGCGCCCCGTGAAAAAAATTTCTACGCAAGGCGTTCCGAATCGGACGCACATGTCATCCGATTTGGTTGAAAGCCTCTCCTTAAGGTATGACCCCCGAATCCCGGGGCTTATTGGCAGTCTGTTTTCAGCTAAAAAGCATATGCTTTTTAGCTGAATTTAAACAAGGGGTAAACTTGTGAAAAGCACAAGAGAATCGATTTGGCAAACCGCCGCTCTGTCGCGCTTGTGCGCACGGCTGATTGAGACTGCATTCGCCTAGTTTAACGTCAGCGTGAGAATCGGGGCGACCGTTTTCAGGGGGATAATGGATAAACCTGTTAACAGTAAAATATGGAAGAGGCTTATACTTCTCCATTGCACACGGCGCCGGCGACTTAATCATCAAAGCGACAGGAACGGTACCCTTTGGGGGAGGGCAAAACCAAAATTGTATATCTGGCGGTACTGAGCTAAGGCAGCCTTGCTCTGAACTATAAAATTTGTTATATGTGTTAACGGCACACCGGGTCGTGACGGCGCTTAGCATGCAATACCCGCCGATTCCGTTGCGACGCTTGACCTGGCGGGTTAAAAAAAACCAGTAGCTATGCCGGATTTTCGATTGCCAACTGCGGTTCCCTCACCATTAACGACAGCGCGGGAATCGGCATTGTTTGAAGTATTGTTAGATTGTCGGAGACGAATACAGCCATAACGCGGTGCGCAAGTTAAGTATGCTGACAATCAATGGCGAAATCTTCGCACAAAACGATGCCGACCGAATCAATACGAATACCGAGCACGCAGAGCGGCTGCGCGCGATATTCCGGACGGTGGGGTACCGGAACAAGATTTTCCTACGCTATTGGAAGCTTCGGAACGATGACGGGGCCGGCCAAATCATTATCAACAGCGGCAATTACTTCGCAACCGGCGTCAGCTCATTCTATGTGCCGTAACAATAAGAGCGCCGGCGGGAAGCTCACTGTGACAGGAGGAACTCGGCGGCAACGGCGGTCTTCTTGGAGGCTTCGCCGGAATGCCCTCCCGGATGCCTCGACGGCGCTGGTGGATTGTACCATTACCTGGCGGAGCATTTATTGATGATGGTTAGGCGGTCAAGA
This sequence comes from uncultured Eubacteriales bacterium, assembly GCA_900544555.1. Lineage (GTDB taxonomy): Bacteria > Bacillota > Clostridia > Christensenellales > CAG-138 > UMGS693. Next base: position 4,444 of record UQWD01000001.1, on the reverse strand, counting down.
TCCCCTAACCTGTATTGAATTCGTTTGTGCGTTTCCGCCCCTTCTCGCAGGGGCCGGAAATCAAAGGGCATAAGCATTGTTTATGCCCTTTGATTTCCGTTTGGAAGAAGAAACATGGAGGAAAAGATATGAAAAAAGCATGGAATATAGCAGGAAGAGTTTTGACGATCCTGATTATGGTTTTCACCGTTTTTGTAATGGTCTTTACCATTATATCCGTCAACACCGTCAACAAGGACGAAGCGGACATTTTCGGCTACAAGCCGTATATTGTTCTCACCGACTCCATGCGGGAGCAGTTTGCCGTGGGCGACATCGCCGTGAGCAGAAAGGTGGACGCCTCCACATTAAAAGCCGGAGATATCGTTACATTCCGCTCTATCGATCCTGCAAATTACGGCGAGGTTGTCACCCATAAAATTAGGGAAGCCACCACGCACGAGGGCAAACCTGCCTATATTACCTACGGAACCACCACCGGCGCGGACGACGCCTACCCGGTACCGGTTGACAGCATCATCGGCAAATACTCGTTCCGGCTACCGAAAATGGGGTACTTCTTCCAGTTCCTCAAGTCCCCAGCCGGATACTTCACCGTCATCCTGCTCCCCTTTCTGCTCCTGATCGCGCTGCAGGCCGTCAATTTCTTCCGGCTGGTGCGGCGGTACAAAAACGATCAGCGGGCAGAAATCGAAGCACAGCGGGCCGCTGTGGCGGCAGAGCGGATGGAGACGCTTAGAATGAAAGAAGAGCTCGAACAATTACGAGCACAGTTGATGGACGGAACGCCGTCGTCCGCGACCAAAGAAACCGCCTCTATTTTGCCGGAGGATTCAAGAAGTGAGCGATGATGCGCCTATACCAAGTAAAACATGCCGCCGACAAATCTTCTCAAAAAGCAGCTTTTCCGCTCTGCCCTACGTTCGTGTGTCTTTTTTCTCCACAACTATACCTCCGTTTGGGTGCTTCTATCTTACCCCTCCCGGAGGAGATTCAGGAATTGTCTCAGTCGGAAACCCTTTTCATAATTCCGTCATAATCAATTGGCGGTGCGAAATACATTCTGTCTCCACCATATTTTTCTATGCTTTTTTCATCTGTTATTGTCTGAAATTTCGGCATATCCTTACTGTCATGCAACATTGCATTGAAATCTTTTTTATCTATGCGGGTTTCCGACTTATAGGCTCTACTCCCGCTAGACAAAGACAAAACAATTTTGTTTATAGATTATTCTCTGCCGTGTTCGTGGTTCTTTTGATTATTTGATAAATCCATATTATCCTGCCTATATGGGCTAATGTTATCAGTTTATTGAAATTCCCCACCAAGATAAGCTGTGCTTAATATCCTTTGCCGCAGATTTTGCGCCCGCCCCCAAACACTGGGTGATAATCACCGCCCGTTTTCCAAACATTCCTGGGGCAGGACGGTGGGGCAGCCAGCGGTAAGCAAAATGGTCAAGAAATGCTTTCATGGCTCCCGTAGAGTGAAACACATATGCAGGGGAGGTCATGACAATCAAATCCGCTTTTAAAAGCGATTGATCAATTCTTCCTACATATTCTGCGTCTTTGCACGTACTTTCACCTTTTATCGTACAGCTTATACAGCCATTGCAGAAATTGGGACAATCCTTAGGAAGATAGTATTCCGTAACATTCGCTTTATCCTTAAACTCTGCTAAAAACATCTCCTTCAAGCGGTAGGTGACACCGTGTTTTTCTGTTCCGTTTATGACAGTAATATTCATTCTCTATACCTCCAAAATATCGTGGAGAATCTGCGTATGCCACGCTTTACGGTTTTCTTTTTTCGTTAAATCAATATTCATCAGCTTTGATACTGTGTCATACCGTAGGAACATCTGCTGCATAACCGTAATCAGACAAAAAGTTTTTCTTCTGACGCTTTGTTCATCAAGGTCAGGGAGGCAGGCTGCGACAAGCGGCAAATATGCCGTATAAGTTCTGTTGGTATTGTCATTATCTTTTGGTGTTTGCATATCGGTAAGAACAGAAATTTTGGACACGGCATAATGTTCGAACATGAAATCAAGCGTCATATTGCCGAGATACTCCAATTTTTCAAAAGGCGCAAGCCCCTCTGTGTTCTCCCGTATATCCTGAAAACTTCCGACAATCCTGTTTATCATACGCTCCACACATAGTTCAATGAGTTTATCTTTATTTCCAAAATGATAATTCACAAGCCCTAATCCAACACTTGCTCGTTTACATATTTCCCGAACCGTGATTTCTTCCATATGTTCACCCTTTTCTTCGATGAGTTCAATCGTTGTCTGCATTATCGCTTCTTTATTATCCATGCTGCACCTCCTATTGAACATTGTTCAAATACATTATACTGAACGGCGTTCAAAAAGTCAATGGAATAAGATAAACCAGCATAATATGTAACCCTTTTCGGTGTCAAAACACCTTATTTTAGCAACTTTTAAAGCATAAAACAGGACGGGCAAGGTGTTATCCCTACCCGCCAGAGTTTCATGATTGTATGCGTTACATTACTTTAAGTGAAAATGAGTTTCTCATTCACAATCTCCATCACACACGCCCGTAAATTATTCATCTGCCGTACCCATTCCATCTGATTTTCTGCCTTTAACTGTTCCGTCGCACCTTCCCGCTCCACCATGTGCTTTACCAGCCGACAAAGCATATCCTCTGCCTGCTCATCAATGTCGGCAAGGTAGCTATTTGGCCTGCCGCTTGTAGATTATTAATGTCAAGAGGTTTGGATGAAAATAATTAAACCTTTTTTGCTTAGTTTGTCTTGACCATTCTTAGACAATGTGTTATACTGTTCTTGACAAATCTTTACATGGGAGTTGATTGATATGGCAATCGGTGAAAGAATCTGATTTCTCTGCTAACTTGCGCGAGTATGACCCAAAAGTGGCTTGGACAAGCAGAAGGCTTTGACGAGAAAAACGCTGATGTCCGCATGGAACAGTATGAATCCGGCACACGCACTCCTAAAGCCGATTTGACCAAAGCATTGGCGCATACTCTTGATGTATCGCACAAAGCGTTGGAGCTGCCGGACATTGACAGTGATATTGGCCTAATGCACACTCTGTTTGCACTAGAGAATTTGCGTGGCTTGCAGATTGGAAAGATTGACGGAGAGATATGCCTACGGCTTGATAAGACACGGGGCAAAACCTATGATGATATGATAAAAATGCTTACTGCTTGGCAAGAGCAGGTTGCAAAACTGGATGCAGGGGACATCACTAAGGAAGAATACGACAAATGGCGTTACAGATATCCTGAATTTGATACTACCCAGCGGTGGGCAAAAGTTCCCTCACAGGAATTAAGCGATTTTATTGTGGATGCTCTTAAAGACCAGTCCAAAACCGATTGAGCTACAAAACGGAATTTGTTTGATTGTGGAGGAAACATAATGTTTAATGAAATTTGCATATACGAAGCCAAAATTGAAAAGCAGGACGAAATAGAAACCTTGATGAAAGAAGTCGCCGAGTTTTATCTTTTGCAACCAGGCGTGATAGACGTCAAATACATAAAACGAACCCATCGGCAAAAGGATTTTAACGCTGTAAAGAGTGGGGAAGTTCCTATTCGTTTGACTCGTTATGTGGGGAAGGTAACTTATATGCTCTACTTGGCTTTAGAAGATGAAGAAGCTCATGCAAAGCTGGCCGTTCTCGGGCTTGAAAAATTCTATAAACGTTGGAATCGATGTTTGACTACAATGCCTAAAATACTACTTGGAGAAAATATCGTTTAGGTGAGCTAACAAAAAAGAGCTAACTGATTTTCAATAATCAGTTAGCTCTTTATTTATGAATTATATAATACTGTTGCCAAAACGTTGCCATAAAGCCTATTAGCTTCTTACAAACCTGCTTGTATCAAGGCTTTACACCGTTTTACAAATTATTCCCACTCGGCAAATTCAGATATAGTAGGGTGTATTTGAGGTGATTTCGCAGGAAAAACTTTCGCAAATATGTTAATATTCCACCTGCTATTTTCGGCTGTAAAGTTTATTAGTATCAAAATAGTATCACAAAAGGCTGGGAAATACAACAGAATTATGTGGAGCTCTACATAATTCCGGCACGGACGGACGCTGTCAGGCACAGCGGATAACAGCCTTGCAAGAGGCGTTGTACCTGCGCTGGATATATTCTTGATAGGCTTTCTGGTCTGTCATGGAAATTCCCCCTCTCTGAATAATAGTGCGGGGCGGCAGCACTCCTTGCTGTCGCTCCTTGACTGCCTAACTGCGAAACCGGGCGGGGCTGTCAACGGTGGGCGAAGCCCGTTCATCTTGACCGCCCGCTGGCTCGGCTGGCTTTGCTATTTACCCGACAAACTTGAATTTATTGTAAGGTATCACGTTTTACCTTCTTAAGCCTTACTATCATTACCATAGGAATTTCTTTGTT